>NZ_MCZK01000146.1 GCF_002875945.1 Vibrio lentus | reverse complement strand
GCTTTAAGTGCGTATTATGTACGTTATGTTAAATTGATTTTGGTATTTATAAGGCAGGTATCTTTGTGTGATGCCCTGCCTTTATTCGGTGTCGATATTCTCTAATTTATACTGTGTATTTAACCATACTGGCTATTTACCATAAAATACCTAATATCCAGTGATAATAATCTTCGATTTTAACCCTGGTATTAGGTAGAGATTAACCGCCAGCGAATTTAACTTTGTAGCCTTTCTTTTCAAGGTGCGCTTTGATCTTGTCACGCGCGTCGCCCTGAATCTCGATGTTGCCATCTTTAACCGAGCCACCACAGCCGCACACTTTTTTAAGTTCTGCCGCCATTAGTTTTAATGGAGCGTCATCTAGGTCTAAGCCAGTTACGACAGAAACGCCTTTGCCTTTACGGCCTTTGGTTTCTTTTTGGATTCGAACAATACCATCGCCTTTAGGACGTTGGACTTTCTCTTCTTCAGGTGTGATACGACCTGTTTCTGTTGAATATACTAGGCTCATAATTTACTTCTTTTGTTGCTCTGCTTTTTGTTTTGCGAGTAAGTAAGCTTCTATATGACGCTGGATTGCAATCTTGCCGCCTTTAATTAAGCGACCGTTAAACATGCAATACCACGCATTAGGCTCACCGGTGTCATTCTTGATTTGGTAGCCGTTGAAGTTTTCAGTCGAGCCACCAGTTCCTCTCGACTTATTTAAGGCAGTGAATTCCTTTGGATCAATAATAGATGCGGTTTCAATCCACCAATCAATACTCTTCTTAACGGCAGCTAAATTGCCCTGAATAACATTATTTTTTAACTTCGCACGCCAAACCGTGTTAGTTGCATCCGTCGATTGCAGATGGACGCTTCGATAAATTGAATTAGCCATATCTATTGATCATCTTTTTGTTTTCACTGCATTAATCATAAGTATACTTTTAATGATATCAAGCATAATATGGCAAAAACACCTGTTAAGGTACGGTAATTTGAGAAAAAAAGTCCCTATTTTATCTGACTCTGTGATAATTAATTCATTTGTCGAAAAATTGAACAGCAATGCGTCAATTGAAATTATAGATGAGTTAACAGGATACCAATATTCTCGCAATTCACTGTTGGGAATTTACAGTGATTGGAATCGCTACCACGCGTTCTGTACTAAAAAACGCATTAACACTCTTCCTGCCTCTGTAACGGCAATTCGTCGTTTCTTAGAGACTGAATCCAATGACAGGAAATATGCATCGTTAAAACGTTACACTGCAACGCTTAGTTTATTGCACACTGTGCTCGGCTTCGCTAACCCTATCAAGCATCGACAAGTTCGCTTTACCCTACTCCACTTACAAGCTCAAATGGCCGGTGACGCTAAACAGACCAACGCCATGACTTCGGCACATCTCGCTGAATTGAACACGCTGCTTTCACATGACAAAGCTAACTTAAGAGAGATTCGCGATATCGCTATTTATAATGTGATGTTCGAGTGTGCTTTAAAGCGTTCAGAACTTAAGTCGTTATCGACCAGTGATGTAGAGAGTACCGACAGTGATTATCAGATAACGATTAAAGATTCTGTGTATCAGCTTTCACAAGTCGCAAGTGTTGCACTCGAGCGTTGGCTTGCATTTACTGGAACACAAGATGATTTACCTGTGTTTCGCGCGATAGATAAGCATGAAAACATCGGGCTTCAAACTTTGGATGATTCTTCTATCTATCGAATCTTGCGCAGAGCGAGTGACTTACTACAGCTAGCAGAAAATCATCACTTTTCCGGCAATTCCATTCGTGTTGGCGCTGCTCAAGAGTTGTCGAAACAAGGTCTTAAGGTAAGAGAGATTCAGGACTTTGGTCGTTGGCTCAGCCCGGCGATGCCAGCTCAATACGTAGGCAATGTTGATAATGCAGAGCGTGAAAAAATGAAGTTTAAGGCGATTCTTCCCTGGCAGTAACTACAAGTTGTTTAAATACCTGTTTTAGAAAATAGGCTTTAAAAACAGCTAGGTAAAAAACAATAATGCCTTGGCAGAAAGCGCAAGGCATTAGTTTGTCAGCGTCTCGTTGTTGGGTGCAGCTTTACAACGAGTGATTAGATGAACTAAGCAAGGCTCGTTCTAACGCAGTTCTCTAAGAACTGACTAAATTTAGGCCCATCATGTTCGACCATTTTAGGGAACATCGAAATCGGCGTCATACCCGGGAACGTATTCACTTCGTTCAGGTAGATCTCATTATCTTGTGTTAAGAAGAAGTCGATACGTGATAAGTGGCGAAGCTTCATTTGAGAGAAAACTTTGCGAGCGCTGTCTGCAATCAATTCACGTTGTTCGTCAGTTAGGTTACTTGCTTCTACTTCAGTTATTGAGTGGCTGTCTGCACTGTATTTCTCTTCGTAAGAATAGAATGCGCCATTCGGTGCAATCACCTCGCCCGGCTTGCTGATGTAAAGCTTACCGTCAAGTTCATACGCAGCAACTTCCAGTTCTCTTGGAACGACCGACTTCTCGACAAGTACTTGATCTGAGAAGGTAAACGCTTTGTTGATTGCTTCGCTTAGATCTTCGACTTGGTTTACTTGATAACAGCCAACAGAAGAACCTTGACGAGCCGCTTTCACAAATACTTTACCCCAATTTTCAAAGGCTTGGGTTGCTTGTGAGTGAGCTTGATCTGTGTTGTCTGATAGGAACAGGTATGGTGTGTTTGGAATGCCCAGTGCGTCATACCAAAGCTTCGACGTGATCTTGTTGAAGCTGTTGTTACTTGCTTCAGAACCACAACCTAGATACGGAATTTTCGCCAGTTCAAACAGTGACTGGATGTCACCCGTTTCACCTGGGAAGCCGTGAATGCAAGGCACAATGAAATCTACTTTTGAATCGAGTTCATCGCCACGTAAAGCTTGATTGTTGATATCGAGATAAACCAATTCACCTGAATCAAGACACCAGCCTTCGTTTTTAATCTCAACTCTTACAACGTTAAAATCTGCAACGCTATTGAGTTGTTCAAAAAGGTAATTGGCTGAAACTAAAGACACTTCATGCTCTGAAGATCCACCGCCGCAAAGTAGAAGGATGTTTGTGGTGTTCATGGGTAAATTCGGTCCTTGAAACTAGGAATACTGACTTCAATGATAAACAAAAGTCGAAATAGGTACAGTGTTTTGAACGTTAAATTTGTGTCTGAAAGAACGAGCGATTAACTATTAAACAAAACTGTTCGTCTTAAAACAAAAGAAGGAGCATTTGCTCCCTCTTTATGAATTAAAACTTAGTTCAACTTGTTAAGCGTTGGGTATTCAGAGTTTTTGATGTCATCAATGCTCTTAACGAACGGCTTCAAGTTTTGGAAAGTGGTCGGCAGAGTTGAAATCGCCTTTTTAGCTTCTAAGCGTGTCGCGTAATCACCGTAAAGGACAGTGAACCACTTAGTGCCGTTAACCATTTTGTAGTTTTCCCAAACTGGTTGAGAAGTCGTTGGTAGCATTTTCACGAAAGAATCGACTTTAGTTTGGCTGCCAACAGCAACAACTTGAACTGTGTAACCAAAACGCTGGTTCATGTCTTGCTGTTTCTTGGTTGGGCCTGTTACTACTGCAACGGGTTTAGCCCTAGTCGTTTGAGTCACTTTCTGTTCAACAGGTTGGGTCTTGATAACGTTGACGACATTCTCTTCAACAACGCCTGTTTGCTCAGATTGAGATACAACTGGAGCTTCAACTTTGGCAGTTTTGTACTCTTCTTGATAGCTATCTGAAGTTACATTAGTCACGTAGTCGTCAGATACACATGCAGCCAAGAGCATTGGCAAAGTCGCAATTGCAAATTTTTTCATGGAAAGCTCTATATCCTTAATAATAATTACTATAAATCATGCCGATACGTCGGTTTAGAATCAAGTTAACTTTGAGATTATACACCATTAGTGGGTGACCTATTTCACAAACTTTATGCAGTGTTTGCTTATTCATCTGAATTCGGTGAATTTGCCATCAACCTGTGAATCAAAAGTAAGTTACGATGAACTTACGTGCATTGCTAGGATATGTCTATGAATCATCTTGATCCCCTCCTTAAACCCCGCTCAATCGCAGTTGTTGGTGCTTCTCAAAGAGAAACCCGTGCGGGATATATCGTTATGAACAATTTGTTGCATGGGGATTTTAAAGGTGCGGTGATGCCGGTTACGCCTAAATACGATTCAGTGGCCGGTGTACTTTCTTATAAGAACATTTTGTCGTTACCTATCGTTCCAGATCTCGCGATTTTGTGTACCAACGCGACACGCAATGTCGGCATCTTTGAGGAGTTGGCCGAGAAAGGGATTGCGTCGGTGATTGTGCTCTCTTCCGACATGCATCAGCACAGCGACAACGGCGAAACGTTTGATTCAAGATGCCTAGCTATAGCCAAAAAACACAACATCCGAGTGCTTGGCCCAAATAGCTTGGGGATTATTGTTCCTTGGCTGAATTTGAACGCCTCTTTCTCTCCAGTAACGGCGCTACCCGGTAAAATCGCGTTTGTTTCTCAGTCTGCGGCTGTCTGTACCACGATTCTTGATTGGGCTAACGACAAAGAAATTGGCTTCTCTGCATTTATCTCAATAGGTAATGGCAGTGACATCGAGTTTTCAGAGCTATTGGATTACTTGAGTACCGATTCGCACACTGAAGCAATCTTGCTTTATGTCGATAGTATTAATGATGCAAGGCGCTTTATATCTGCGGCACGTGCGGCTTCGCGTAACAGGCGAATTTTGGTGTTGAAAGGCGGTCGAACGGCGAAAGGCAGAGCGGCAGCCATGGCACACACTGGCGGTGCCGACACGTTAGATATCATTTATGACTCAGCAATCCGACGTAGTGGCATGCTCCGTGTTAAGAATTTGCATGAACTGTTTGCCGCGGTAGAAACGCTGACTCACTCGGTTCCATTGCGTGGTGAACGTCTTGCTATCGTTACCAATGGCGGTGGCCCTGCAATTATGGCCGTGGATACTCTGTTTGACCGTGGTGGCAAGCTTGCTGAACTATCCGAGCAAACTCTAGATAAGTTGAGTCATGTATTACCTTCAAGTTGGTCGCATAGCAATCCTATCGACATTGTCGGTGATGCTGGTGATCAGCGTTATATAGATACGATTAACACGCTGCTTGATGGAGATGAAGCCGATGCCATTCTTATCATGCACAGTCCTTCTGCTATCGCACATTCAGCCCAAACGGCAGAGCGAATTATTGAAGCGATTAAGAAGCACCCTCGCCATAAGCGATTCAATATATTGACCAATTGGTCTGGTGAACTGACAGCAAGGCCTGCAAGAAAACTGTTCACAGAAGCGGGTATTCCAACCTATCGAACGCCAGAAAGCTCTGTGGTCGCCTTCATGCACTTAGTCGAGTACAGACGTAACCAACGTCAGCTAATGGAAACGCCAACGACGGCTGAAAAAGTTCACATTGAAGACTTGGCCGATGCGAAAAATTGGATAGAACGCCAACTACTGGATAAAGATACAGTGAGCCTTGATACCCATCAAAACAGTCAGTTTTTCAAGCACTTCAACTTAGATGTTCTGCCAACTTGGATCGCTTCAGACCCAAGTGAAGCGGTACATATTGCTGAAACGATTGGTTATCCCGTTGCGGTAAAACTCCGTTCGCCAGACATCGCGCATAAATCAGATGTACAAGGTGTAATGCTCAATCTACGAAACAGTAGTGAAGTGGCGAATGCGGCTCAAGCGATTCTCGATCGGTCTCAACTGTCGTTCCCTACCGCGCATATTCATGGGCTGTTGATTCAAGGAATGGCTAAGCTTGCAGGTGGGCAAGAGTTACGCGTGAAAGTAACAACCGATGAAACCTTTGGTCCTATCATTTTACTTGGTCAAGGGGGATCTGAGTGGGACGAATCGATTGATGCCGCAGCCGCCTTTCCACCGCTGAACATGACACTGGCTCGTTACTTGATTATTCGAGCGATAAAAAGCGGCAAGATTCGCCTGCAGAAATTACCTAACCCGATCGACATTGAAGGGCTCTCTGAGTTACTGGTTCGTATCTCTCAAATGGTGGTCGATTGCCCTGAAATACATGATTTGGATATCCATCCAGTATTGGCCAATGGTGACAAATTCACGATATTGGACGCGGATATCATTTTGAAAGCTTATGAGGGAGACCCGCAAGAAAGACTCGCGATTCGCCCATACCCAGTCGAACTGGAAGAAACAATACAGTTAAAAGATGGTACTGAGGTGCTGCTGCGCCCTATTCTTCCTGAAGATGAGCCGCTTCACGCCGACTTTATTAACCGAGTCTCTAAAGAGGATCTGTATAAGCGTTTCTTTAGTGATGTCGGCGAGTTTAATCATGAGGCATTAGCGAACTTTACTCAGATTGATTTCGATAGAGAGATTGCTTTTGTGGTCGTTCGTAAGGAACAAGGTGTGCCTGCGATCATCGGTGTTTCAAGAGCTCTGATTAACCCTGAGAACACGGATGCAGAGTTTGCGATACTGATACGCTCTGATCTGAAAGGTGTTGGTTTAGGTCGCATACTGATGACTAAGGTTATCGATTACTGTCGCGCTAAGCAGACCAAGCAGATGTCAGGAATGACGATGCCAACAAATAGAGGGATGCTGACTCTAGCTCAAAAGCTTGGTTTTAAGCTAGACATCAGTTTTGAAGATGGTACTGCTGATATGGTTCTGCCGCTATTTGAGTGACCATGTCTTTTTAAGATGTTGAATACACCAAGATTTGGCGTCGCCCATTTTGTTGCGTCGCCAAGCCATCACAATATCGATAGGTTGCGGTTCTGTTCCCGAAATCTGCTGTAGAACGCCAGATTCGATCAGTGGTTTCGCTATGACACTCGGTAAGGTACCAATCCCTAATCCCGTTGTTAACGCTTCTACTTTTGCAGGGAAGCTCGTGACCGTTAAACGTGGTTGTTTCTCTAGAATATTACGACTTAAAGCCGGTTGATCGCGAGCTGTATCCGCAATTGCGATCACCCTGTAACTTTCTCTCGCCTTTTGGTCGAATTCGCCAGAACGTTTGTGAACGTAGTGGTTTGATGCCGCAACCCATACCATTTCCATTTTACCAATCACGTCACTTTTCATGTCGTTTGGAATTGTATCGAGTTTAGGGCATACCAATAAGTCAGCACGGCCATCTGTTAGAGATTCCCAACAACCCGCTAAGATTTCTTCTTGTAAACGAACACGTGTCTTACTGATTTTTCCTAGCTCATCGACTAGCGAGAAAAAATTAGCGATCGGAATAATGCCATCAAAGGCAATGGTTAAATCCAACTCCCAGCCATTTGCAAGAATACTCGCGTCATTAACGAGTTGTTCTGTGGCGCCAAGAATAATCCTACCTTGCTCTAATATTAACTGCCCCGCTTCCGTGAAATTTGCACGGTGGCCTGAGCGGTCAAAAATCATGATATCCAAGTCTTGTTCTAACTTCTGGATTTGATAACTCAATGAAGAAGGTGCTCGGTCCATTTCATTCGCTGCAGCGGCAAAACTCCCACGACGATCGATGGCATCCAGTATATGTAGTGCTTCAAGTGTTATTGGGCTATGCATCAGTATCCAACTTTATAAATGAGAGGTTAATCACAAAAATTGAAGTATTCACCAGCTAAATGGAACGTTTAAAGCTTTTAAAATACAACGAGTTATACGGTTAAAACAGGTTTAGACTGACGAAACCGAAAATAAATTCAAATGCAAATAATAGTAATTATCATTTAGATCCAATATTATCTTCGCAAATCAAGATAATACTATGGAATTAAGGTAACTATCAGATGTATAAGCAATCCCTACTCTCTGCTTCAATCGTTTTAGCGCTTTCATCAACTTCAGCCTTTGCTGAAGATTATGCCCTATTTGACGAGGTTGTTGTATCTTCGACTCGTACGAATCAAACACTTATCAATACTGCGGCTTCTGTGACTGTCATCTCTGACGAGCAAATCGAAGAGAACATGGCAAAAGATGTTAACGAAATCTTCGAATACACTCCGGGTGTGACGATGAATTCGAGCTCTCGCCAAGGCGCACAGACTATCAACATTCGTGGAATGGAAGGCAAACGCGTTAAGATTTTGGTTGATGGTTCATCGCAACCAGGTTCATTTGATGGTGGCCCTTATGCATTTATTAACTCTAGCGGTATTTCAATCGACCCCGATATGTTGAAAAGCGTCGAAATCATCAAAGGCGCTGCTTCAAGTTTACACGGAAGTGACGCTATTGGCGGCGTCGTTGCTTTCGAAACTAAAGACCCTTCTGATTTCTTAAAAGATGGCGAAGATTTTGGTGGCCAAGCTAAACTGTCTTACTCTTCAGAAGACAATTCTTTTAGCGAACATGTTGCGTTAGCGAATCGATTCGGCGACCTAGAAACATTGGTAGCCTACACTCGTCGAGATGGTGAAGAGTTGCAAAACTTCCGTAACCCTAACGACTTAGAGAACTACGCTGTAGAAGGTCAAGATACCTCAGCAGATAATCTTTTAGTTAAGTTGCAATACCAGTTAAACGAAAGTCATCGTATTGAGTTTTTAGCTGAGCTAATCAAAGATACTTCAGACTCTGACATCTACCACTCAAGCTACGATAGCTATACTGGTGCTGATGACACAACGCAAAATCGATTCGCCATTAAGCACATTTGGTTTGCTGATGGCGCAATTGCCGATACCGTAACGAGCAAAGTATCGTACATTTCTAAAGAAGAAAATGGTGTAACGAAGCGCTTTAAACCTGCTGGTCCAGGTATGCCACCTTGGGTACCAGCTAACAACGACAACTTACAAACTAAAGACTACGAGTACACCGAAGATAAGCTTGAAATCGAGACGCAGTTAGATAAAGAAATTAACAACCATTACCTAGTGTATGGTGCGACTTATACACATAGTGACATTAGTAACACCAACATGGAGTACAACTCTGATCCAGCTACTGATGATCAGCTTTATGTATACACTCCTGATGCTAAAGAGCAAAAATTCGGCTTGTTTGTTCAAGATGAAATTAGCCTAATGAATGACAAGCTGGTTGTGACTCCAGGTGTTCGTTTTGATTACTTCTCAACGGATCCAGGCAGCAGCACTACCGAATCGTTGACTGATTTCTCTGATTCTGCCGTAACAAGTCGTTTAGGTTCAACCTACAAACTGACAGATACAGGCACTATTTTTGGCCAAATAAGCCAAGGCTTTAGAGCTCCTTCTTTTGATGAGCTTTATTACACCTATGACAACCCTGGACACGGCTACGTAAATGATCCAAACCCAGATCTTAAGTCAGAAACCAGTATCTCTTACGAGTTAGGCTACCGTCACAATACTCAAGCTTCATCATCTGAAATTGCGGCTTACTACAGTGACTACGATGATTTCATCGAGACAGTGGTTACGAAAAAGGTTGGCGGAATGACGCACTATTCTAACGTTAACTTAGATTCGGCAACGATTAAGGGGATTGAATTCTCGAACACGTTACTTTGGGATGTTTTGGTAGGCGCGCCTGAAGGTATTTCGACACACTTCGTTGCGTCATACACTGAAGGTGAAGACGGAAACGGAAATGCACTAAATAGTGTTAACCCTTGGAATGCTGTATTCGGTCTTAACTACGATGCTCCAAACCAAAACTGGGGTACTAGCCTTAAGTTAAACTACACGGCTGACAAGTCTAGTTCAGACATCAACTTCGATGACGAAAGTGGCGGCAACGCTGGTCAAGCTGAGCTTCCAAGTGCTACGGTTGTTGACTTGACGGCTTACTACAAACCAATCAAAGATCTGACTATTCGTGGTGGCGTGTTTAACTTAACGAATGAAGAGTACTACCGTTGGAACGACATTCGCGGCGACGATGAGCTTTACAAAGAAAACTCTCAAGCGGAAAGAAACTACGGCATCTCAGCTAAATACGAATTCTAATTCGTTAAATAGCTGATACAAAAAAGCTTATATAGCAGAAACTAAAAAGCCAGCTTAATGCTGGCTTTTATCTATTTCACTAAAAATTGTATCAAAAAGGAATAAGTGAAATTACGTCTTACTTCTCTGCCATTTCTTTCTTAACCATTACTGCAGCAGCAATGATGAAAGTGATGATTAGGCCTAGTTCCATGATTAACTCCAAAGAAAATTAACATTAAACATATAATTCGCGAGCATAGTAACACAACGAATACAGAATGATACTTTTTAACCACTAAATTACTTTTTATTCGATTTAGATCAAAAAAGATGCCCTAGAGCATCTTTTTGTACGTTAACTATTCATGAAACGACTAGATCAACTAGGGAAACCATCAGGGTTCGTTGACTGCCAGCGCCACGTATCTTCGGTCATATCAGTCAGTGTACGTGTCGCATTCCAGCCCAATTCTTTCTGAGCTTTTGCCGGATCTGCCCAGCATTCTGCGATATCACCTGGGCGACGATCGACCAATTGATAGGGGACTTGTTTACCGCTCGCTTTCTCGAACGCCTTAACCATGTCTAATACACTTGAACCGTTGCCTGTACCAAGGTTGTAGATATGAAGACCATCTTTACGCCCTACTTTCTCAAGTGCAGCAATATGACCGTCAGATAGATCCATGACGTGGATGTAATCACGTACGCCAGTGCCGTCTTTTGTTGGGTAATCGCTACCGAATACTGATAAGAATTCACGACGGCCTACAGCCACTTGAGATACGAATGGCATTAGGTTATTTGGGATACCTTGCGGATCTTCACCTAACTCACCACTTGGATGAGAACCGACTGGGTTAAAGTAACGCAGCAGTGTAATGCTCCAATCTGGATTTGCTTGTTGGAAATCGGTTAAGCACTCTTCAACCATTAGCTTACTACGGCCATAAGGGTTGGTTGCACTTGTTGGGAAATCTTCAGTAATTGGAACACTTGCTGGATCGCCGTATACCGTTGCTGATGAACTAAACACCAGTGTTTTCACACCAGCTTCACGCATTGCATCAACAAGAACTAGCGAACCATTTACATTGTTGTCGTAGTATTCAAGAGGCTTAGCAACGGATTCACCAACCGCTTTCAAACCAGCAAAGTGGATAACAGCTTCGATGTTATGTTGCTTCATAGTTTCAATTAGCAGTGCTTTATCGCGAATGTCGCCTTCAATAAAATCAGGACGAACGCCAGACACTTTCTCGATACGTTCTAATACGCTCGGTTTGCTATTGTACAAGTTATCAAAAAGAACAGGTGTCATGCCTGCATTGATCATTTGGATACTTGTGTGACTGCCGATGTAGCCCATGCCACCTGTAACTAAAACATTCATGCTTAGTAAAAACCTTTATAAAAATACTCAACCTATGGCTTATGATACAACAACTTAACTCGAGCTAACAGACATCAGTACTGTTGATTGTCTGCAGAGAAGGTATATTGACCTTTTCCTTTGTGCTTCGCTTGGTACATCGCTTCATCAGCCATTTTTAGAATCGTGTCGAGATCTTTGTCTGATCCGTCGACTAAATGGATTCCTATACTTGCACCGACTTTCAGTGTTCGTTGTTTGTAGTTCACTTCTTGTTCGATAAGATCCAACAAACGCTCCGCTAACCTGGCGATTAAGTTTTTGTCGGTCTGTTTAATAATAAGTACAAATTCATCACCCGACAAACGTGCGACTAAATCCCCTGCTCTTACTTGCGAAAGCAAGCGGTCAGAAACCGTCTTAAGTATTTCGTCTCCAGCATCGTGTCCGTAGGTATCGTTTATACGTTTAAAGCCATCAAGATCTAAGTAAAGTACCGCAAACTGTTGATTTGAATAATGACTCGCAGATACGACACCATCTAAGAACTTATAAAGTTGCGCGCGATTAGCTAAACCGGTCAATGCATCGTGATGCGCTAAGTGTTCCAATCGCTCCATCTCTTTAACATTAGAGAGATCAGATAAAGTTAATACCATATCAAAATCGCCTTCTTTACGATCCGAGACTATTCGATTTACTTTGACGAACATTGGAACCAAAGTGCCTGAAACATTTTGCTCCCACACTTCTCCTTGCCATTGACCATAGTTTTCAAGAGAGCTGCGAATTGTCGGCATTAAGGATGAAAACTGCTGCCAAGAGAAGACTTCAAACGGCGTTTTGTCCACCAGCAAGTCAGCATGATAACCAAGTAACTGTGTGACCGCTGGGTTAACCATGGTAATAACATTCGACGAATTGAGCACGATTAGCCCATCTTTACTATTCTCAAATACGCCTGCCGCAAGTCGTTGACGGCTCATTGCCGTTTCGATCTCGGTCACGTCTTGTATCGCAAACAGAGTATGGCCATGCTTTGATAACGATCGGCTACTAATTTGTAGCCATTGCTTAGATTGGAACAGATCAATGCTTTCGATCATTTCGTCGTTAAGCTCGATATTAGAGCTTAACGCGGCTTGTAAAAAACCTGGTGGCTTGGTCGCGATGAGCTCTTGAATCGACATGTTTTCAAGAAAAGCTTCGGTACACTTAAAGATGTCTCGTGTAGCAGCATTAGCGTGAACAATGGCCCCTTTTCGATCGACAACCAATAGTGAATGCTGAACCGTTTCAATGACTTCGTTCGCAAAAGACTTTTCTTCTTGCAGTTTATCTAATGTGAAATTGATTTGACTGTCACGATGCTTCAGCCTTTCTAACATGGTATTGAATGCACGAACTAAGTCGCCAATCTCATCGTTACTTACGGCTGTTAATTTGGGTTGCTCTGAACGACGCTCGACAAATGCCTGCATTGCTTCATTTAACTCAAACATGGGTTGAATAATGAAACGTTGAACCATGGTTACGAGCACGATCCCGAGAAGTACGAGCAGCAATAAATAGATCACCGCGACTTTTAAAATGTTGGTCAGAATCTTAGCAAACGTCTGTTTGGATATCGTGACGCGTAGCTTTGCTATCACTTCATCATCTAGCCAAATAGGTACCGAGAGATAAATGTAGTCTTCTGAGATCGCAAACTGCTGAGCGGCGATATCTTTGATCTCATCGGCATTAGGCCTAGGTATGACGGTATTATCGACCTGATAGCTAGCAAATAACTGGTTGTCGTGATCAAATAACTTTACTCGCACGATGTCCTTATCGGCTGCAAAGGCAGACAAAATTTCGTTTGCGGAGGTTTTGTCTTCAAACAAAATAGCGGCTTGTAGATTGTATGCCACGCCTTGGGCCAACACTTTAACTCGTTGTATCAGGTTATCTTTCTCTCGCTCAAAAGTGACAGTGTAATTAATCGATTGAATTGTGATAAAGGCAACAGACACAAACAAGATGATCGGCAGGATAAGCTTGTTTTTGATGGATAACTTCTTGATGAAAGACAACATTAATTACCCTCCACGACAGCGATACGTAACAAATTTGAGCCTATGATGTAGTTGCCTCTTTTGGCGTTGTCCAAATTGATCTTGGGTTTAGTTTTGTTATCAACAGTAACAAGCTCAACGACACCTCCCATGCGAGTAAAGTTAGGAGTCGGACTGACAGTAATCATATTGGGCGAATATAGACTGTTATCAAACCCTTCATCAGCAACAGTAAAGTAAGTGATATCGCACTGTGTTGTGACAGTTTGATGCACATGAATAGGCAGTAAGCGCATTGTTTCGCCATTGGTAAATGAGGTAAGCACATCACTGACTTCTTTATCCCCAATCACACAAAAATCGACGCTATTCATCTGACTCTCGTTATCCCAGCGGATAAAATTAGCGATTCTTAACAGATACATGGCCTTCATTTCATTGGAGCTGAAACTCGTCGCGTTCGAAGCAAAAGAAGTAAGAAGTAAAATCAACGCAAGTGTACCAATTGCAAATGATTGACAGAATTCGGCACGTTGCTCGAGCCTTTTGACACTCATGAGATACCCTTACGTAAATCTATTCGTAGTTAAATGTGATTGGGGTAAAGACTTTTTAATGACGGCACACAATCGTTGCTTTCATTCATGCTAAATTTGAGTGAGTTCGCGGGAAATACCCTGAGTTCACTTACTTTATAGGCAGAGTCGAATCTTTTGTTTATTCGCTCACTATATATGAAATGGAATACTGATAAGTTTCTGGTACCAAAACTTTGAAACAGGTCACTGTTTAATTCCGTCATTTATACGAACGTCAGTAAGAACCTAAACGTAAAGGATTGAAAGCAAGTGACAATGAAGATTTTGCTTAATTGCGACATGGGAGAAAGTTTCGGCAATTGGAAGATGGGCGATGATGAATCGGTCATGGAATGGGTCGACATGGCAAATATTGCCTGTGGTTTTCATGCGTCCGATCCCCACGTGATGTCTAAGACTATTAAGCTTGCCGAACACTACCATACTCAGATAGGTGCTCATCCCGGCTATCAAGATCTTGTTGGCTTTGGGCGACGCTCAATCCCTCACACTATGGACGAGATCAGCGAACTAGTTTGCTATCAAGTGGGCGCACTGCAAGCCCTGTGTCGTTATCACCATACAACGGTTGGGTATGTGAAGCCTCATGGTGCCCTTTATAACGATATGATGGCACACACCGATGTGTTTAACGCCGTTGCTCAAGCGGTTGCTGAGTTCAACATTCCTTTAATGATTCTCTCTTCTTCTGATAATCAACAGTATTTAGACATCGCTGATGATCATGATTTACCTCTACTCTTTGAAGCGTTCGCAGACAGAGCTTATTTAAACAGTGGACAGTTAGCGCCGAGAACTTTAAAAGGTTCGGTGTATGTCAATCAAGATGATATCTATAACCAAGTCATGCAGATCGTCAATTACGGATCAGTCACAACGCTCGAAGGTGAACGACTCCCTATTGAAGCCGACACGATTTGTGTCCATGGCGATAATCCACAATCGATCGCATTGATTAAAAAAATCAGACAAGACCTCAACGCTTTTAATTAATACTGCGAAAGCTATAAAGCTATAAAGCTATAAAGCTGTAAGTGTCAAAGCGGTTAGTTAAAAATAAAGCGATAAGATAAGACCACAAAACAAGAAACCATGGCCAATTACCAAAACTGCTTATGCTGTGATTGGCACGAATGGTACTTTAAAGCGTATTTCTTCGTATCAGTATGGAAGCGAAATGAAGATGAACAAGATTGAATTCAATATCGACCCTGTCGCAGAGTGCAGTGTTCTAGTTACATTAAAGTCGGCTTACTCCTCAAACGTGACGCAAAGTGTAGAGCGCAGTTCAAGTGCAGATAGTTCAAGCGCAGATGATTCTCGATACATGGCCCACTTTTCTGAAGCCATTCGACAACATTTCGCGTCAGTATTAATGAACGTGACACCGGCTTATCACACAATATTGGTGGATTACCTTCCTTACCGAATATCTGAACAACAATTGGTCGAACAACTTAACACCGTACTCACTCAATCCTTGTCGACACTTGCGAGCAACCATTCTCGATCAAACGTTGTAGAGTTGCCCGCCTATTACTCTAAAGAAACCGCACTCGATTTAGAACGATACCAAGACAAAGGGTTATCGTTAGATTCTGTCATTACTCATCACACCTCTCAGACATATCACGTTAGTGCAATTGGCTTTATTCCCGGTTTTGCCTTCATGTCTGATGTGGTTGATGAACTGGTGTTGCCACGCCATGCGACTCCGCGTTTAAGTGTGCCTAAAGGCAGTATTGCTATTGCGGGTTCAAAAACGGCTGTTTATCCATCTGACGCACCAGGTGGATGGAATATTATAGGTAACTGCCCTTTATCTTTGTTCGACTATGACCAATTAACCAACGCAGACATAACCTCACAAAGTCTCTCATTATTGAATGTTGGCGATAGCGTGCAGTTTAAAGCCATCACTAAGAAAGAATTCATTGAACTAGGAGGTGTACTTAATGGTTAAGCCAACACTGACAGTACTTAAGCCGGGTCCAATGAGTTTGATTCAAGACTTCGGACGGTTTGGTGTCGCACACCTCGGTTTAACACAAGGTGGCCCAGTGGATGATTACTCTTACAGTTGGGCTAATCACCTATTACAAAACCCAGTAAACTTAGCCGCGTTAGAAATTACTTTAGGACAATGTGCTTTCAAGATCGATCACGATTGCGAAATGTCGATATGTGGCGGAGATTTACAGGCGGCTTTGGATGGTCAAAAGCTTGATAACTGGAGTACTTTCCAAGCTCGAACTGGGCAGATTTTATCTTTTGGATTGCCGAAGAATGGCCTTCGAGCCTATTTAGCGATTAAGGGAGGGTTTGATGTTCCTGTGACTTTGAATAGTCGTTCTACGGTCACAAGAGAAAAGATTGGCGGTCTTACCCAAAATGGCGAACCTTGCCAACAAGGTCAGAAGATAGCTTTCTCAACGCATCCTCTCGCTCAACCTTTCAAGTCATTGAGTGTCACGTTCAGATACAAGCCCAACTATAACCTACCTTTGAATTTGCGCATTATTGAAGGCTATCAGTGCAATCTGTTTTCTGAATCTGCGAAGGAAACGCTCTATAGCTCCAGTTATCGTGTTGACCAGAATTCGAACCGTATGGGCTATCGACTCAGTGGCGAGTCGGTCGCTTCTCCTGATATCTCTCTATTATCTGAGGGAATTGCACTTGGGGCGATTCAAATCCCACAAGACGGACAACCTATCGTGTTATTGAACGATCGACAAACCATTGGTGGGTATCCGAAGATTGGTTGTATCGCTCGAATTGACTTACCGAGGTTAGCTCAAGCAAAACCGGGGCATGAAATATCGTTTAGTAAAGGCGATCGCTTGGGGCTACAAGATGTGTGGTGCCAGTGGGCACAGTTTTTCGGTTATTGATGTATTTGCTCTCGATACATAACACTCGATTAAGGTAGATAAACTAGACGTCTAAATAGAAAAATCCAGCTTACTGTTTACAGCAAGCTGGATTTTGTATTTGGATATCGTGGTTCTAGGTTAAGGTATAAGCTTCTAGGAGAATTGCACCGCTTTTAACCGTGATCTTGCCCTGATACCTTCGCAAGCGCATCTGGGTAACCGCGCTCTTTGGTTAATCCTATCGCTCTGTTTTCAATATCATTCATGTTAAGTGACATTGTCACTGAGTGCGTATCTTCAATCGATACCGATTCAGCTATATCAAACCATTGCTCAGCAACCTTTTGCGCGGCTTCTAACGTGGAAGACGCTTTTACGACTTCAAGTCGAGCATAGCGCTCACCGCAGAAAGACACGTCTGAAGCTCTCAAGCTTGGGTCCGTCCCCGGAATTTGCTGCGCACCGAAAAGCGGCTTGCCGCCAACTTCAGCAGAAGCAAAGCTTGGAATGAACTGAGACATATGAGTGATCGCCGCTCGCGTTCTTAATTCAAGCTGCTCTTCACTCCAACCGGATACGATTTTCTTAAGCAGCTTTGAAGGCAACTGAGGCTGTGATGAATCCGTTGAAGATGAAACCAATCCGCCCTCAAACAGAGTAATTCCCTCTGTCATGCCATGAAGCTGGAACACACCATCAGCATACGGCGTTAATTGCGCCATACCTTGTGGAGTGCCTCTTGGACCATGAAAGATAACCTCTGGCCACTCTTCCTTACATTCTTGTGAATATGGCCACTCAGTAACGTACGCGGCTTTAAATTCAACCAGTCTTTGTTGCTTAGATCCAACAAAGTCGTCAACGATGCCGGTCTCGAAACCACTCGCATTAATCAAGTAATCTGCCGTCAGGTTACGGCTTTGATTTTCACGATCTGTGTAAGTTAAAGACCAGCCTTCTCCCGTCGATTCAACAGATTGTAAACGGCTGTTAGTCAACACAGTACAATTCGATTGTTTATCAAGGGACAACTGAGCTGTCGCGGACAGTCGGAATACACTCCATCCATACTCTTGAACCATCGCAACTGGGTACTTAAGCGTGTCTAAATCAGTGTGTTTAGCAAAAGGAATACACCATTCATCGAGCGATGCAGGTTTCAGAGGCTGCGTCTTTGTAGAAAGCGCTAACAAATCCTCTTTGCTATAAAGCTTGTAATACTCTTCCGGATCGCCAAGCACTTGATTGCTTTTATCTTGTTTAACAAGATCAGCATACGCTTGTTTAATGAGCTTAAGGCGAGGAAGTAAATCCATCGGTTCGCCACCATCACTATGTGGCACAGCGATGATTGTCGGTCGAATATTGATCGTGTGAGGGAATAATCGGACAGTATCAATCGACTGCGTGAGCAATTGAAGACACTGCTCTACAGAAATATCTCGATACAAATTGCCGCCAGCGTGCAAGTGGCAAATGGGTGGTCCATTAACCAAACTTGGCCCTTTTTCCATGATAATGACCTTAAAACCCAGCTCACTAAAATGAATAGCGCTCGTGGTTCCGGCAATACCGCCGCCAACAATGGCAATAGAAGGTTGATTTGTATCCGTTTTGTTGTGGTTCATCGTGTTCTGTAGAATTAGATTAACTGCCCCCATTCTACTTTTGTTCGGCGATGAATTAAATCACATTTTTATCAAGGTCTTAGCATTCTGCTTATTAATATCAATGTAAAAAACAAAAATAATCTCTTGACTTAATAACTCTAGATTGAGGTTTGAAGGTTATTCTAACAGTCAGATTTGTCCTAAGTGACGCCACATAAAGGCTGTCTCAATACTCGTAAAACACCGACGTTAACTTATCCCTAAAGTTATCCACCGTTTTTGTGGATAACTGTTGATAACGTTCTTGCTAAGTTGCGCAAACCCTTTGTTTACAGGGACTAACCGATGTTCATAAAATCGGCGATATTGAACAATGAGTTTTAATTAATGCTGAGAAATGTCCATTTTAAGGTGAGATATATCTTGTTAGTCATGCGAGTTGGTTAAATAAAAAGCGGCCTATCGCGAGGGACCTAAAAGATGTAAATAGGTATTCGCTGCTAGACCGCTTTAAAAAGTGTGGGTGACGTACGTTAGTCACCCACCTTTACTTAACCAATGTCGTTTTTAATGCTTATCCGAAATCTTTGTTTACTGGCGCCAACAAACGTTTAATCAAACTGTTGACCACCGCTGCCAAGGTCATGAAAGTCAGCACGGGCAAAACAATCCACAACATTGGGTGAAGTGATGGTTCTAACTCGAAGCCAAAGTTCATCACGCCAGCGACGCTGAGCTCAGAGCCTAAGGCTGCAATCGAGCCCGCCACCAGTGCCATCAATCCATATTCACACCAAATGGTATTGAGAATGCGCTTCTTACTCGCCCCTAAGGTTCGATATAAACGAATCTCTTGCTGTCTCTGAGATAAGCTCAATCTTAGCAGTGTGAAAATTAACAACAGCCCCGCTACCACGCCAAGTGCTGCGAGCACGGTTATTGACCAGACGATTTGTTTAAGCAGCTCTTGTATCTTGCTGCCCATCTTACGAATGTCCATCAAACTTACAGTCGGGTGATTACGTGACAGATCGTTGAGCATTTGATTGTGCTGCTCTTCTAATCTGAAGCTCACCAACCAAGTAGAAGGAATGGCACTCAGTACATCCGGTGTAAAGATGAAGTAGAAGTTTGGCTTCATTTCACGCCACTCTACCTTCCTGATGCTATTCACGTTAGCCACAACGCTTTGGCTGTTTATCGTGAAAGCTAGCTCATCACCAATCTCCAAGCCTAGCTGTTCAGCCACTTCAGATTCAACGGATACACCTTTCTCTTGAGTCCAAGTACCTTCAAGCACTTCGTTATAGACTGGGAGAGAATCTCCCCACGTAAAGTTAATCTCTCGGCTTAGTGCATCTGTCCCTTCCGATGTATCACTGTACTCGTTCGCTTCGACTCCGTTTATTGTGGTTAAGCGGCCACGAATAATTGGGAACGCCTGAGTACGCTCTACATCGTTGGCATCAATGGTCGCGAGATAATCGTCTTTCTCATAGCTCGCAATGTTCAGTGCAAACGCATTGGGCGCGTTTTCAGGTAAGGTTTGTTGCCAATCCGACAACAAATCGCTTCTCACTAGCCAGATAATCGATAGCAGCATCAAAGACAACGCTAAAGACCCGAACTGAATACCAGTAGCAAAAGGTGTGCGATTGATTCGACTTAACGCCAAACGCATTGAGGTTGATGTCGGTAACTTGCCAAACAAGCGCAATACCACATTACTCACGACCGCTAATACTAAGAACAGACAAGCGATCCCAGCTAAGACAATCCACACCAACAAGTTATCGCCGTACATCAACATCATTGGAATAATGGGCACAAGCAACAACAGGTACTTTTTATAACTTTCACGTAACTGGTGATTTAATTGAATAACGCTAATGGCCGATGTGTTGACCAAACCTATTAGTGGGATACCTAACGCAGGCACACCAATCAAGATGCTTGATACGATAGCCAGTATTGCAGGTTCAGCACCATAGCTAGGAAGTGGTGTTGGCAGTAAGTCACCAAGTGGAATTCGCAATAAAAACTCTAAACCAATACCAATAGCGATACCGAGTACAGCGCCAATAACGACTAACAGAGATACCTGTACAGATAGCCATTTAATGATCCACTGCTTACTCGCACCTAAGCTTTTAAGCATCGCGATGGTTTTTCGACGACTCGCCACATAGTGTTGGCAAGTCAGCACTAAAGTAGTCGCAGCCATGATCACTACGATAGCTACCGTTAGTGATAAATATTGAGTGGTGCTTTCAAACATGTCGTTGGTACGACTGGCTGAGTCTTGTGTACGCCAGCGATCACTTGGTGTCAGTTCGATACTGTCTTGTGCGGCTTTGAGTTTCGATTCATCACCATTTAAAAACAGTCTAAAGCTAACGCGGCTGCCTGGTTGGATTGCGCCTGTCGCTTCAACATCGTTATTATGAATCAGAACAGCAGGCATTTGTTGGAAAGGGTTAAAGCTCAAGCCCGGTTCTTGCGTGATACGCCCTGTGATTGTTAAATCAGCATCGCCTATCGTGACATTGTCACCTATCTCAACTTCTAGCTGTGCAAATATGCGCTCATCAAGCCACAATTCACCCGGTTCAACATGATTGCTTGCCGCATTATCTGCGCCTTCCAGTATCATTTCACCGCGTAAAGGGTAATTGCTCTCTACGGCTTTAACGGTAACCAACTGCATCGAGTTATCACTGAATGCCATGGTGGAGAAACGAGTCAGCTGAGAGCTTTCTAACTGTTCAACCTGAGTCAGATCTAACAAGGGTTGAGGGATTGGGTTTGCCGAGACAAATACACTGTCGGCGGTTAACGCATCTTTACCCTGCTTTACGATCACTTGTTCCATACGCTCAGCCAAAGCTGAAAGCGCGAACACACAAGCAATGATGAGCGTTAAAGCGATGGATACTGGCCATAGCTGACCATGTCGAATCTCTTCGATGCTCCATGAAAACAGTCGTTTGTTCAGTCCGTGTGATGAATTCAATTTACACTTCCTCTATGTGACCGACATGCATTTTCAAGGTTCGTTGGCAACGCTGTGCGAGTTTAGGGTCGTGCGTAACGAGAACAAGTGTGGTGCCGTGCGATGAATTGAGTTCAAACAACAACTCGACTATTTTCGCTGCGGTTTGTTGGTCTAGGTTGCCCGTTGGTTCATCGGCAAACAAAATTTTAGGCTTAATCATAAACGCACGAGCCAATGCGACCCTTTGTTGTTCGCCCCCTGACAGTTGAGATGGCAAGTGATCAAGCCTATCTTTCAAGCCCACGGACTCAAGTAGAGCTGTCGCGCGTTCAATGTCTTCGTTTTCACCTTTTAACAGACAAGGTAGTGTGACGTTTTGCAGCGCAGAAAGGCTTGGAATCAATAAGAAGCTTTGGAAAACAAACCCAACGGATTCACTGCGGATTTTGGCTCTCGCTTCATCATCCAGCTGTGATAGAGGTTGACCTAACAAACTGATTTCGCCAGAAGTTGGCACATCGAGCCCTGCAAGCAGTGTCATTAACGTGGATTTACCCGCACCTGAAGTACCGACAATCGCAACCGTTTCACCCTCACGAATATCGATATCAACTTGCTCTAAGATTGTTAAATGTTCTTGATTAGTAGACACTGTCTTGGAAACAGCTTCTGCTTTTATGATGGATGTATGCATGACTCGACTAATTTCCTTTTTATTTTTTATTTTATTTTCAACCGCTTCGTTAGCTCAAAGCTCTACGTCAGCTCAAGTTTCCAAGTTATTGGTACTTGGCGATAGCTTGAGTGCGGGTTACAACATGGATATCAAGCAAAGCTGGCCAAGTTTGTTGCCAGACGCATTGGAAAAACATGATAAAACCGTGAACGTGGTCAACGGGAGTATTTCTGGTGACACAACGGGCAATGGCTTAGCGCGTTTACCGCAACTGCTTGAAGAACACGCCCCAGACACCGTTCTTATTGAACTTGGCGCGAATGATGGACTGCGTGGCTTCCCACCTAAGCTTATGTCTGCGAATCTGGATCAGATCATCGAGCAAGTAAAAGCTGCTGGCGCGAAACCAATTATGATGCAGATTAAAATCCCACCTAACTACGGCAAACGTTACAACGAACAATTCGAGTACGTTTTTACATCGCTGTCTGATCAACAAGACGTGCCACTTTTGCCCTTTTTCCTTGAGCACATCATCCTCAAACCTGAGTGGATGATGAACGATGGACTGCATCCAAAACCAGAAGCTCAACCTTGGATCGCTGAATTCGTCGCCGAAGAATTATATCAGTATCTTTAGGTTTTAATGGTCTAGCTCAATAAATTTTACACAGCTTTACGTTAGCCTGAGTGCATATCACCGTTAACTGTAAGGTTATTTATGCTGATCGAACCTATTATCAAGGGTGTGGTAGCCAAAAGCGCTCACCCTATTGGCTGTCAAGAAGCCGTAAAGCAACAGATCAAATTTGTTAAGAGTGCGCCGCAAATCAAAGATGGCCCTAAACGAGTCCTGATCATCGGCGCATCCTCCGGCTTCGGCCTTGCCGCTCGTATCGCCCTTACCTTTGGCGGTGCAAAAGCTGACACTATCGGCGTCTCATTCGAGCGCGGTCCTAGTGAAAAATCCTTAGGCACTGCTGGCTGGTACAACAACATCTACTTCAGAAAAGAAGCCGA
This sequence comes from Vibrio lentus, assembly GCF_002875945.1. Taxonomy (GTDB): domain Bacteria; phylum Pseudomonadota; class Gammaproteobacteria; order Enterobacterales; family Vibrionaceae; genus Vibrio; species Vibrio apostichopi. The sequence goes on along the minus strand of NZ_MCZK01000146.1, from coordinate 4,981 downwards.
ACGAGAGCAGCGTACTGCGATCAACATCGTTGGCGATGCCTTTTCACAAGAAACACGCTCACAAGTTGTCGAAGCCATCGAAACTTACTTCGAAGGTGAAGTGGATCTGATTATCTACAGCTTAGCTGCTGGTGTAAGACCGAAACCAGATTCTGAAGAATTCTGGCGCTCTGCGATAAAGCCAATCGGTGAAAGCGTCACTGGCGCGACTATATCTCTTGAGCACGATCATTGGGTAACCAACACGCTGGAAGCAGCAACCGAAGAAGAAGCCGAGAGCACACTTAAAGTCATGGGTGGCGAAGACTGGGAAAACTGGATAGATGAGCTGATCAACGCTGAATCTATTGCTCCAGGCTGTAAAACCATCGCATTTTCTTATGTTGGCCCAGAAGTGACGCACCCTATCTACTTAGACGGTACTTTGGGGCGCGCCAAGATCGACCTTCATCAAACCAGCCATGCGTTAAATCTCGAACTAGCCAACTTCGGCGGTAATGCTTACGCGACTGTGTGTAAGGCATTAGTAACGAAAGCGAGTGTATTCATTCCGGGTTTAAGCCCCTACTTGCTTGCTTTATACAAAGTGATGAAAGAGAAAGAAACTCACGAAGGTTGTATCGAACAGATGCAACGCTTGTTTAACAGCAAACTGTATGGTCAGGAAAAAGTGCCACTTGATGGTGAACGACTCGTACGAATGGATGAATGGGAACTCGAACCAGAAACCCAAGCTCACGTGACAGAGTTGCTTGAAGCGATGGACGAAAACAACTTCCAATCCATCGGCGACTATCAAGGTTTTAAAGAAGAGTTTTTACAGTTGAACGGGTTCGCTCAACCATCGGTAGACTATAACCAGAAACTTAACACTCAAGATTTTATAAAGTTAAAGCCTTAATCGAAACTTATCTCATTACTGAGACCCGGATTCACATTTGAAAACCTCTGCAAAATTGCAGAGGTTTTTTTCTGCAACTTTTCTTATACTTAATTAACGTAATATTCACAGGCTATTTGGTTTCATCATAATTAACACAGGATGTGTTGATGCATTAAGCATAATTGACTCGGAGTCATATGAAGAAAATTAAAACTCTAGATTTAGACATCCCAGACGACATGAAATCCGGTTGGCAAAATATTGTCGACTTGCTGGCTCAGATCACTCAGGTTCCAGCCGCTCTCATCATGCGTGTCCATAGTAACTCCATCGAAGTTTTTTCAACCAGCCGCAGCGAAAATAACCCCTATGCCCAAGGCGACTCAGAAACATTAGGCAATGGGTTGTACTGCGAAAGCGTCATGGAATCGCAGCAAAATCTTGTTGTACCTAACGCCTTGGCTGATCCCGAGTGGGAAGATAACCCTGATATCAAACTTGGTTTAGTCTCGTATTGTGGTATTCCGTTACTTTGGCCAAATGGCGAGTTGTTCGGTACGATCTGCATCTTAGACTCTAAAGAAAACCACTACACGCCAACCTATATCAAGTTACTCGAAAGCTTTCGTACTTCAATCGAATCTCAGCTCAAGACTTTGTTTCAACACGCGAAACTGACTCAGATGAATGAAGAGTTAAAAAACCGCGTTTACACTCGAACGAAAGATCTTGCGAGCCTGAACTACTCACTCAACCAAGAGATTGATAAACGCAAAGCGGCTGAACAAAAAATAAACTTTCAGAAAAACCACGATCTCGGTACCGGCTTTTTGAATCGCAACGCATTTGAATCTCGCTTAAACCAAAGGTTGTCTACACAGAATAGACTGACTGATTGTTCATACGCTGTCATTCATATCGGCTTTACCAATGGTCGACGTATCCAAGCACGTTACGGTTATAACGCATTAGACCAAGTGCTGGTCGAATACCGTCAGCGAATCGAAAGCATCTCCGATGTTGAAGTTTTCACGGCACGCCCTACTTCTGTCGATCTCGTATTAGCGTTCAGCGTTAAGGATTTACAGCATCGACTCGAGGAGCTGTGCAAGAGCTTGGTTAATGTTGGCCATTCAGAGTTCGCCATAGATAATGACAAGGTTCATTTGCATGCTTTTATCGGCATTGCGATAACTGACAACGAAGATGATGCAGAAAGTGTGCTGCAAAAATCGTCAGAAGCGATGCTTGCCTGTAAAGACTCGGGGCAAAAGTTTGCTTATTACTCTCAGTCACATACCGAAGAGCAAAGTCACCTGAACAAGATCGAAGGTTATTTGTTACACGCCGTGCGTAATGACGACTTGATGCTCTATTTCCAGCCGAAAGTCTGCCCGCTCACTCATCGATGGGTTGGCGCAGAAGCACTGTTACGTTGGAGGCACCCAGTTCTTGGTGATATCTCTAATGAAACCTTGATTCACATGGCTGAACAGAATGGTTTGATATTCGAGGTTGGCAGCTTTGTGTTGCGTAATGCGATTGAAAAAGCCAAAGAGTGGTCGCTATACGTCGATGATTTCAAAATGGCTGTCAATGTGTCCGCCGTTCAACTTAAGAACGTGCACTTTGCCGAGCAGGTTATTCACCTCCTAGAAACTTATCACCTTGAACCGCACTTTTTAGAACTTGAAGTCACTGAAAGCGGCCTTATCGCTGATGAAGTGGTTGCTAAGAACACCTTGGAATCTCTGCATGACATCGGTGTTACATTGTCACTTGATGATTTCGGTACGGGCTATGCCTCATTCAGTTACCTTAAGAAATTCCCATTTGACGCGATCAAAATCGATAAGAGCTTTGTCGACCAAATGTTGAACTCAAGTGAAGACAAAGAGATTGTTCGTTCGATTGTTCAAATTGCTAAAAAGCTCGACTTAAAAGTCACCATCGAAGGCATTGAATCAGAAGTTCAGGAGCAGTTCATCGTTGAAGAAGGCTGCGATGTTGGTCAAGGTTACCTCTACGGTAAGCCGATGCCTGGGCAAGAATTCGAACACAGCTTAGTCAATCAAAACTATTTGGGGTCAACTCGTTACGCTTAAAGCGAAAAAGAGCAGTTTGTTTTGGATTTAGGCCTACTTTCTCTTTACTCTAAAGGTGGTGATTTTTATAATCGCCGCCTTTCTGTTTTTATCTTCCCTTTATATAGGCATTCCTCGTTATGGATCAGTTGACTGCAAAGCTTAAAAAGCTCGAAAAACAAAACTTCCGCGCATATCAACAAATTAAAGGTCAATACGACTTTGCTGATTTCGAATTACACATCGACCACGTTCAAGGTGACCCGTACGCATCTTCTTCACGTTTTCGCGCAACACGCGCTTGGTCGTTAACAGGGTTAGGTTGGCTGAAAGAAAAGTCTTACGAATACCAAGTAGCAGCTCGTGATTTTATTGCACGTAGCTTCTCTGAATTTGCTAAGCAAGAAGCGACCGTGTCTATCGCACTAACGGGCCAGACTGTTTTGGATAACACCGCTGTGGTTTTCACCGAGCACGGTATCGAAATCCGTTTTCGTATCAACCTACCTGCTGATGGTCGTAGTATTCTTGCAAAGAAAGCAATCAACATCATTACGTTCTATTTGCCTAAGTTTATTCGTCGCGCAACGCTTGAACGCGAACTCAACATTGAAGCGATGATTAAGCATTGTGAAGCCGTTGAAGACCAAGACGCATTGCGCGCTCAATTGGAAGAAAACAACCTAGCGGCATTCGTAGCAAATGGCAGCGTATTACCTCGTATCGCAGGTAATTGTGATTTACCAATGAAAGGCGCGGTTCCTTTCCTAGCACCAGAGTCTTTGAGTGTTACGTTAAACACACCAAACCAAGGTGATGTAACCGGTTTAGGCATTCCTAAAGGTATTACACTGATCGTTGGTGGTGGTTTCCATGGTAAATCTACACTATTGAACGCCGTTGAACGTTCTATCTACAACCATATTCCAGGTGATGGTCGTGAAGGTATCGTGACGGCGACTGATACCATGAAGATCCGTGCAGAAGATGGCCGATGTGTACATAATTTGAACCTTTCAAACTACATCAACCATTTACCAATGCAGAAAGATACGTCTGATTTCAGCACACAAGATGCGTCTGGTTCAACTTCGCAAGCAGCTTGGTTACAAGAATCTATTGAAGCGGGTGTACAAACGCTCCTTATCGATGAGGATACGTCAGCGACTAACTTCATGATTCGTGACGAACGTATGCAAGCGCTAGTATCAAAAGGTGCTGAACCTATCACTCCACTTGTTGACCGTATTGGCCAACTTCGTGAAGAGATGGACATCTCAACTATCGTGGTAATGGGTGGCTCTGGCGATTACTTAGATGTGGCTGACACTGTGATTCAAATGCACGACTACCAAGCGGTAGACGTAACCGAAAAAGCACAAGAAGTCATTGCTCAACACCCTACTCAGCGAATTAACGAATGTGAGACAGCATTAGAAACGTTTGTTCCTCGCTCGTTAAATCGGGCAGCACTGATGAACATTCTTACTGACGGCAAATTCCGTGTTAACGCGAAAGGCAAAGAGTCACTGCGTTTTGGTAAGGAATTCGCGGACCTTTCTGCATTAGAGCAGTTAGAGTCAACTTCAGAAGTGAACGCGATTGGTTGGGCTTGGTTCCAGTTTGCACAAACTCCAGGCTGGTCAAACAACCCTGCTAAAGAGTTTAGCGCTATCTTAAGCGACGAGTGGCACGTGAACATGCCAAATTACGGTGACTTGGCGAAGCCAAGAGTATTAGATGTAATGGCTGCACTAAACCGTATGCGTAAATCTCAGTTCAAACCTTCTAACTCCAACTAATATGGCGCGTTAAGTTAACCTTATCTCGTACTACGGCTCTCATTTATGAGGGCCGTTTTTTTGGCTTGAACCTACCTCGAGCTTATTCTCTCGATACCCGTTTCCACATCCAAGTAATTCAATGACCTGATTCTTAATTAACAGATTATCAACACGTTGAATGCTGAGTGAGCTTACATTCGCCATACGTTGATGGCTCTTCTCCGCTTAGA
>NZ_MCZK01000145.1 GCF_002875945.1 Vibrio lentus | reverse complement strand
TTTTACTTGACCACTTCACTCGATAAGATTCAAGAAAAATCGTGAGATCACCTTGACCTTGTGCTGATGGATTCGATACTGAAATTTGAGAAGGGTAGAGCCCTGACTCGATCAGATGAAGCCTAACTTTTTCGCTTTGGCTTGCTCCTTTCTGAGTCGTATTTTCAATCTTAACCATTAAGTTGGATAGCGTGCCTCGACGAGCAATAAAATCAGAGATGTCATCTTTCTCTTGGTCCGATAACGTTTTGCCCGAGAGTGTTAAAGTCAGTTTGTTTGTCACGGACACCACATCCACAGAAGGTTGTTGGGTTGTAGGCGTTGGCGCGCAACCCGCAAGCGCAATGAGAGCGGGCAGTAATAAGGATAATTTGTTCATGATGTCCTCAGTAGTAGAACCCGTTGTCACCCAGTAAGCGAGGCTTCTGGTTGTCGGTGTAAGTCGCTTTATTGTTTGATGTTTTTTGTTGAATCCTTGGCCATGCCAGTAAACGTTCAACATCGCTCAACGGGATTAAGCCATCGGTTGGGAGTGGCATTGAGTCCGAACGAGTTGGCTGAACTAGGTAAGCCGTTACAATGATGATCAGCTCTGTTTCTCTACGAGTGAATTCAGTCGAGCGGAACAGGCTACCGAGTACTGGTATCTCACCGATAAGTGGGACTTTTTGTAGTTGCTCAATGTCTTCTGATTTCAACAACCCGCCTAAAGCGAAGCTCTGCCCACTCGCCAATTCAATGGTGGTGGAGGCGCTACGAGTGGTAAAAGAAGGGAAGTTAGTTCCGTGTATCACTTGTTGGCTCTCGATTGAGACGTTACTGACCTCGGGATTCACTTTTAAGCTGATACGGTTTTGGCTGAGCACGGTTGGGGTGAAGTTCAGTTTCACACCGAAATCCTTGTATTCGATTTGAGTGGTGTCAGCCGTGATCAGTGGTAAGGGAACTTGTCCACCCACCAAAAACTCAGCATCTTCACCTGACATCGCGGTCAAGTTAGGTTCAGCAAGCACAGACATCATGCCGTTGGTTGCTAGCGCATCAATCAGAGCAGTAATGCTCGGCTTGCCCCAACTACTGACATTAGGCAGCTTTGAAAACGAAAATTGCCCCACACCACCGGCGATTGAACCCCATTTGATGCCCAACTTGTTGGATACATTTCTTGAGACTTCCGCGATTTTTACACGAATGTTGACCTGATTTGGCATGGTGACAACCAATTGATTGATCAGCTCATCATCATTGGGTTGAGTCTGTTGATTTTGATTGGTTGAATTACTGCTGTTGTTACTGTTTCCCTGTGAATTCGAGCTCTCTTGTTGTTCGGTAGAACCGACAATAGGGGATAAATAGCCTTTCGCGAGCGACACGATATTGTGTGCCATCATCGGAGAGGGAACACGACCTTTAAGCCAGAGTTTTCCGCCCAGAGATTCCGCGTTGACTGACGCTTCTGGGAACTTGTTTTTAACCAGTTCATTGAACTCGCGGCTGTTGTGTGTCACGCGAATTTTATTGGTATAAATCACGCGTTCTTGTTCATTCAAAACGGTGATCGTAGCGCTGCCCGCTCGCTTACCGAATATCATCACCTTGGTATTGGTCAAGGTTTGGTAATCAGCGATATGGGTGCTCGAGATGAAAATGGATTTCGCTTTTTCTGGTAAGTGAATCATTCTTGCCTCATTGATCGTCACATCAAATGTTGATGCTGCAGATGCAAAAGAGACACATAGGCTTGAGAGCAGGAGAACACCCCACCAACGACAGATATTAGCCATTGTTATCAGCTCCAGTATTAGTTTTAACCGTTTTATTGTCGGCTCTAAATTCCACCAATCCCACGTCAGGTAATACCTGAGTTGTGTCTGGAGAAATGACTTTCAGCGTCACTGCATTTGCGTGTTGAGGTTGATCTTGAGCCTCGTTTTGCCCACGCAATACAAGCGTTAACTTTCCTAATTGTTTCGCAAGTACCACTTGGTTTGCTTGTTCGGGAGTTACCTCTAAAGAGACACTGCTGTCGTCAGGGATACCATCTTCGAAACCATTCGATTCCCGAGCCTTTTGATAAGATTCTGCCGTTTGCTTGTTATTAAATGCCAAGACTCTTGCATCATGAACTATCGTTGTAACGTACAGTCCTTGAGATGAATTGCCATAACGAAGTAGCTCACCATCTTGTGAACCGAGTAGGAGAATATCCACTCGGTCGCCCGGCTCAATGAAGCCTGAATTAGACGTGACTTGATCGACAGGGACTGAAATCGCGCGATAGCCTGGTTGCAACTTCAATGAGAGCGAGTAGCCACCTTCGGGTTCGGAAATGTCCGCTTTCGACAATATTGAGTCTTTGACGAGTTTGGTGCGTGCAAGCCCTGACATCGTGTGGTTGGCTGAAATATCTTCCGGTGTCACATGGTCGATGTAGTTCTCTAACTCTTGCTGTAGAACTTCTTTCCATCGAAACGAGTTTGGCGTGTAGGTTTGGCCTATCTCAATCGTACGAGTTGGAACCAGCACTTTGACCGTTTGCTTAGCGGCTTGTTTAGAAGAGGTGGTCGCAGACTCGCTATTGGTTTGGCTCAACAGTAAAACGGACAATCCGAGCACCGAGCAAAATAACGACAGCAACATGAGTCGCTTGGCAGTCATAACTATTCCTTTAATTTACGGTAAACGGGCTTATTCTGATTTTTGAGCGTTTTTGAGCTGAACGACGACAGTTTCGTAAGCGTCAGTAATGGCTTCGGTTAGATCACCATTCTCGCCACCTACAAAACTGAGTAAAACCACTGACATTGCTGCTGCGAGGATTGCGTATTCGATAGCGGCCGCGCCGCGCTGCTTTTTCTTATTAAACATGTTGTTATTTCCTAGATGAAAGCAGCCTCAGCTGAGGCTGCTGTAGTCATTAATAAAGGTGTTTTGATTGCCTATTTGGCAACGAGTCGGTATAGGTAGCGGCCGTCGTAACTTTGAGTACCCACGTCTCTTTCATCCATCGTTGTCATATTCAACCCGAGGACACGACCATAAGGAGCGGCATCGCTAGTGATATAGGAGCTATGGTTGGAATAACCGCCACCAGTCACGTCATTAAATTTAAAGACATCGGAATTGATAGGTAGTAACCCGTATAGCTCTGCTTTCGATGGGTAGCGCCAGTTCGTCTTGCCACATACTTTTTGTGTATTTCGTGTTGAAATTAACGGCGTTACATCTACGTATTTCTTGAAACGGCTAGTGTCTCCGTTGGTAAACAGTTGCCAAACGAGGGTGCTGTCAGTGTCTTGTGCGCAAATGGCATTTTGGCGATCGGCTACGACGTTCCCTTGCATATCTAGGTATTGGTATGTGGTCGCTTTTTCTCTAACCAGACGCCCTAAGATGACGGCATCTTCAGTACCACCGACTGCCGAACGGCGGACATCTTGGTAGCTGCGCTCAGAGCTGTAGTTTGTGATGTATTGTTTGGTGTCCTTTGCTTGATTCGACCAGTAGTAAAAAGTCACGCCACCGTAATAGCTAGATTTGTCATACTCCGGATCCAGCCCTCGGTGATGAGGGAATGCATCTGTATCGATTGTGATGGTCGAGTTTGAGCTAGAGATTGCTTTAGTTTGTAGTGAAAGTAGCTGAGACAGCGCCGGTACTTTCCAATCATTGAAGCCACATAAGTTCGCATTATTAGTGCTCTCTAGCAGGCCGTTACTGCCTAAAACACTTGCTACACCAGAGGCCGAAGCGTCATAAGCAAGATCGTCAGCACCATTTGGTCGGCCGTCTTTGAGCAGTGTCCACACGCGGCGTTTGCCCGCTATTTGGGTGTCTTCAACACAACGCCAGCCTTGTTGGTAGGTGGTGCTTTTTGGTAGGTAGTTGCCTAACTCGTCCAATTTAGCAAAGCGGCTGCTTACCATTGCGTCAGCTTGAGAAACGCTAAAGCCATTGTCTTTCGCCAGTTTCAGTCCATCTTTTGCTAGCACTTTTGATTGTACTAGGTTGTGGATTTTGGCCGTCGTGTTCATCTCGCTGATAAACTTCTGGAACAGTGTAGTTAGAGTGGCAAACTCCGAGCCCAGCGATTGTGTTGATGTATTCAGCTCACTTGCGAACGAATTAACCATGCCGTATTGATGCTCTAGATCTGAGATAGCCTTGTATAGTTCTAAACTTGCCTGGTGAATATCCTTAGCCAGTGACGCTGAGCTTAGTGCGTTGGTCGAGCTGGATAGAGTTACGGATTTTTGCTGCATGAACGCTAATTTTTGAGCAAACTCAGAACCAGAGACTAGTGCGCTTAGTACAACGGTGTTTTGCTCTAATTTAGCGACTTGCTCCTTATACGCTTTTACCTTGTTAATGAATTCAAGGCTCTCAGCATCAGTTCGGCTTTGAGCAACAGAGGCCTGAAACTCAAGAGCTTTTAGCTTTAGCTTTGTGTTCTTAAGATCATCTGCCCATGGTTGGGTCAAAGCCTGCAGTTCTACTACTTTAGCTTGAGCTTCCGCTTCTAATGCAGCGTAACCTTTGCTCTTAGATTGATTGGCGGTTAGCCAGGTTTCTAAATAAAGCTCCGTAGCGTTAATTTTTGTATCTTGTGTACTCAAAAATGCGGTTATTTCAGTCGTCGCGCTGTCTACACCAGTAAGTAACTCTGCACCCGATGGCAATTGCCATTTAGCGTATGCGTATTTTGAATAATATTGCTCAACAGATTCCTGGCCTTTGTTGATAGTGACAGCGACGCCATTTTTATCCGCTAATATATTCATTGACTGATTCGATACCAAGTAACCACCACTTCTTAGATTTGATGGCAGTGTTGCAGGATCTCGTTGCGATAGCGTAATCACTTCATTGGTGTCTGGAAGCGTCCAACCAGCGATATCACAATCATCCAGTTGTGCGACTTTATCGAAGACGGTATCGGTTTCTGAAGAGAATCGCTTCGTCCAAAACCTCGGCTCCCCTTGTCCTTTATCATCGTATTCAGCAATACAATTGAGCGAGTACGTATTCCATGCTCCGTTGTAACTAAAATTAGCGGCTTGCGAACGGGTTTTCATCGGTACGAATTTTAATGCCGTGAAGCGACTACTCGCCGCTGTAGCCCAAAGGGTGTCACTGATTGAGTTTGATACACCTTGTTTCGCATTTCTTTTTAATCGAACACCGACATTGGCTTTGTCGTACGCTTCTGGGCCAATAAATTGAGGAATCGAAACAACAGGTTGCCAGGTCAGGCCTTTGTCGTTGGTGAACTCATAGTATTCGGCTTCATCAAAGCGAACAGATTGACCATCAACGTTGGCGGTTAGGTAAGCCCATTGAAATCCATTTGTGTTGACTGGATTACTGCCTGTGAAAGTATTTACAATTTCAGGCGAGGTTGGCGCCGGGATTTCAAACACTTTGGTAAAGGCTTCTGTTGTTAATGCTGATGTGCCATGAGGCATACCATTAGTTGGGTTCTGCCTTACTCGTAATTGCACTTCAGCGATGTTCTTGTCTACATTGCCAATGACTACAGGCTTAGCGGTTACTTTTGTCCAAGTTGAGCCGGAGTCGAGTGTTACTTCAAAGTGCTCGGGCTGAGTGAATTCACCGAAGTATGTCCAATCGAGCGTGTTGTCTGCGTCGTTAACCATCAGACCCGTCGGGGCGCTTGGCGCTGACGGACGAACAGTAAACGCCACATTGTTCGTCAACTCTGAACCACTAGGACGACCCGTAATCGGATCTCGTTTAACGCGTACTTGGATTGAATCGATAGCGTAAGCTTGGTCATTTAGCTGATATGGTTTTGTAGCAACCACTGTCCAACCCGTGCTAAGTGCATTGATCTCGTAATCTGTTACCTCTGAAAACCCGGTAACGAATGACCAATCAAATGTGTCTAACCCATCGTGAGATATTGGTGATGTAGGTGCTGCAGGCTTATCAGGAGTAACTGAGTAAAGCTTGTCTGAACACAGCGCTTCGCTAGGATCATGTAGAGGATCCGATTCTGCCTTTACGCGCACACAGACCTGCCCCTTAGAAAACGTCTCATCTGGGACTGTTTGTGGGTTGCTAGTTACAGAGGTAAAAGTAATGCCTCTATCGAGAGAGTATTCGTAGGAGTTACTCCCCGTGAATCCTTCAACGTTCGTCCATGCGAATGTGTTTTCTGCATCGTCAACAATCGGTGAGGTTGGTGCGACAGGTTGATTTTCTGAGCGTGTGAACGCAGAGCTGATAACCAACGGAACTCCCGCGGGGCGAGCATCCAGTGCATTTGACTTAACGCGAACCGAAATCGTGTTTGCAGGAAGTGAAACATTGCCCACAAGATACGGCAGTGAGGTTACGTCCTGCCAACCATTGCCTAGATTAATTTCGTAGAAAGATGGAGCATTGTATCCCGTGACCCAAAGCCAATTAATTTGATTGGTGCTGTCGTTAGCAAAATCTAGTACTGGTTGCACGGGTTGGCCTGGGGTTACCGTCATCGATTGTTCTGATGCTGAACTTAATCCCGTTGGGTGACCTAGCGAGTCATCTTTGGCTACACGAACTTTTAGATGTCCAACTGGGATATCTAGGTCTTGAATGTCTTGAGGCTTTTCAGTCGCTTGCGTCCAGCTTGAGCCGTTATCTAATGAATATTCATACAAACCCAGTTCATTAAACGAGTCGACAAATGCCCAATCAAATTGGTTGATCGCGTTATTCACCGTAATCCAAGCTGGAGCAGCAGGCACTGTCGTTAGCGTAAACGCTTTGTCTGAAAGCATGGGCTTTCCGGCAGGGGTATTACGAACGTTAGACGCGGCAACTCGAACTTGAACGACTCCTTTGTCGAACGCCAGTTTTCCTACAACAATCGGCTTACGAATTACCGTTGTCCAAGTTTTCCCTGAATCCAATGAGTATTCGTAATCTGTATTCTGGTTGAAGCCACGCACAAACTGCCAATCAAAGGTGTCTGAGGCATCATTGACTTGACCATGCTTAGGCGCTGGTGGCCTAGTGATGATTTCATTGCCATCGATGTCTTCTTGGGAAACTTTGAGTTGATCTCGGTATTCCTTACCAAGTTGCTTCAATGCGCTATCGGTTCCTGATGCGCCATGAGACAGCAAATCGGTCTTGGCTTTAAATTCTGCTAAATCAAGCTCTGCCAGCTTGTACATAGAGCCTTTTCGAGCATTGACTTGGTCGACACCTGCATCAACAGAGGCCATTTGCGCTTCCTGAAGTACACGAGTAACACCGCGCGCAAACATGTGTACTTCGCGGCTTATCGTTGAGTTTGATGCGGAATAATCACCAACAGCCAGTTGTTGATCTATGCCTAAGTCGCTGGCCACAAGCTGGGTTGCTTCATCAAAACTGATTCCACTGGTTTTCGACACACTGGCAATAAGAGATGTCATGGGGCTGATCACGTTCGAATTGTTACTCGGCACTTCTAGCGTAAATCCGGATTCAATAGGCTGATTTGGTGAATCCATATCGATGGTTACACCTGCAACCGCTTCAACCAATATTGGGTATTGGGCGACATCATTGTCGACGTCTAGTTGGAATCGTCCTTCGGCGTCCGTAGTGGCAATTTCTCCATCAGCAGAGTCGCACATAGCATTGCTGTTTCTGTCTAAACAAACCTTCGCGTTGTGTAAATAACCATCCAAAGCTATGCCCGAAATATTCTGAGAACTTGGCTTAGTTTGTGACTGTTTGAGCTTCGGATCTGACTCTGCTCCGCCACAAGCCATGAGCATTGTGGAAACGAGTGAAACACTCATTAGTTTGTATGGATTTCTTACCACCTGAACTCCAAATAATTTATAAATTACCCATAAGAAAGGCGGAGGATATTAATTTAAATGATAGTAATTATCAATATCATTTGATCTTTTATTTCGTTAAGTGATTTAATAGCCAAATTAAATACTATTAATTCAATAATAAACTAGGTGAATCGGTCGAAAAAATGCACAATAAATTATTAATATGCAAATTGTCACTAGCAATCTCTAGTGCCTTGATGGTCTCAGGATGTGGAGGCAGTTCTGATAGCGAAAACCCAGTTGGGTCTACGGCTACAGGCTATGCGTTTCTAGATTCATTAGTCTGCGCTGATGCAGATCTGAATGGCGTATGCAGTGATCAAGAGAAACAGATTGCTGATGCTTCTGGATACCCACAGCAAAGGCAATATGATGGTGCAATTTTGACTGCTTCCCCTGGTATGAAAGTGGTGACGCCTTTCACTACTTTGATTCATAGCGAGATGATGTTTAACCCAACGGTAAGTAACGATGTAGAACAAGCAAAAGCATCGCTTCAAAGTAAGTTAGGCGATCATGTTGGCATCAATTTTGGTGTGCTGGACTCAACTCATGGGTCTAAAGATCTATCAAATCTGTTGTTAAAATCGCTGAAAAAGGCGCAAAGTGACGGTAAGCAGTCTTCATATACCAATATTGCTCATGCTCTTGATTTGATGATAGAGCATAAAACTTTAGACTTATCTAATATTGATGTTGCTGGTACGGTTTCTCGGCATCTACAAATTGAAGATTCTTTAGTTGTTCGCGGTTCACAATCGGTACCGCAATTGTCTGGTGCGAAGTCGATAGCTCTGAATCCAGCTAGCAGCCAGATTGTGTTTTTAACGGCGAATGATGTGGTTATGCAAATTGATAGCTCTTCACGCAATAAGCCAGTGACAATCGATAGTGACCCAGCATCTCAAGCGGTTTCTGGTCTGGTTAGTATCCGTTCACACGACGACGATGACGATCACGACGACCATGATGACGATGATGACGATGATGATGACGACGATGATTACGATCACGGAGGTGGTACTGGAGGCGGAGAAATACCGGTCGACTCGAGTGAAATCATTCAGTTAGTTCCTGCGTTAAATGGTGTTCAGGCCTATAAGGTTTACAAACCGACTGCTTATGTTTCACCCACATCGAGTGATATTTGTAATAGCCAAGGCGCTAATGGTGTTTTCCTCACGAGCCTCAATGGCTCGAATAACAACAATGTTGGCGTGAAGGCTTTTGCGATTGATACATACAGCAGTCGCAGTGGAGGTACGCTTCCACCCATTCCAAAACCTAATCCCGCCGTTCCACCTAAATCGAGTGAGTCGTGCATCAATGATAACTTCGCAGCAGTGGTTCCTCTGTTACAAAGTGGCTCGTTACTGGCGATTAAAAATACCGGAAGCTCGATATACTCACAGCAAGAACTCAAATTGCTAAGTGCTAATAAGCTTGATATGAAAAGCTGGAGTCACGCATTGAAAGCTTCTTCGCCGCAAGTCATGTCATCTTATGACGAAAGTGAAGCATTAATTGTTTATAAGAATTACTTTTCAAACAGTAATTTAGCTGCAGAAGTTATCGACACCTCTAACCTATCCACTAAGATGACGATTGATAAGTTAAACCTTAAAACAGCCAATATTGTCGTGAATCAGCAGATATTGTTGGGGTTGGATAGCAATAAGGTTGAGTGGGTGTCTAACTCGATACAACAAACCGTACTTGGGGAGCTGACCGTTGATCCTGCTATTAGCAAGATAGCGACATCGCGAGACGGAAAAACCAGTGCTATTACCACAGCAAGTTCTCTTTATATCGTTGATAACATGACGAGAAGCTTACTTGTAACAGAGTCTCTGAGTAACAATGCCATCAAGTCTTTGTATGTGTTAGAAGATAAGGTGATTGCGTTAACTTCTTCGGGGGCGGACTATTATCAGTTCCGAAATATCAGCGGCCCGGCTCTCAAGGTTGGCAGCCAGTTGGTGACCAAAGAGCTCCTCAAAAAGTGGGAAGACAGCGGTAATTCAAATTGGAATTCAACCAACTTGGGCTACATTCTTTCTCAAACGGGTACAGCAAGTGAAATCTCCGATAAATTCAAAAACGTAAATCTCTCGTTTTCTCCGACCAATGCGACAACTTCAAGTGGCATCTCTGGGGTGCACGTCAGCGGCTTAGAACGAGGTGAATGGCTAACTTTCTATAAAGGCCTTTAACGATTTATTGCTTCAAAGAAGGGAGGCTTGCTCCCTTCTTATTCCTGCTTTCTTATTCTCCCCTCCTATCTTTCACAACAACTCATTCCTCTTGCTTATCTCTTTGAAGCATGTATTTATGCTCTGTATGAACACTAGAAAACAAAAGTTAATCATTTGTTAATCGCCATAAAACCGGAGTATGATACTGGATTACTATTTAGGATTTGGCTGTCATGAGTGCATCAACAGCGAGCTGGAAAACGCCGCAAAACTTCTTATTACTGATTTCAATTGTTGTCCCTATCGCGTTTTCGAGCTGGATGGCTCTCCTTAACAACTTCGTGATTGAGAAAGCGAACTTTGACGGTGCCGATATTGGTTTGCTGCAAAGTGTTCGTGAGATCCCAGGCTTCTTAGCGTTTACCGTGGTGTTTGTTTTAGCCTTCATTCGAGAGCAACGCTTTATGTTGATATCGCTGGCGATGCTGACCGTGGGCACGGCGATAACCGGTTTATTCCCTTCACTAACAGGCTTGTTGCTGACTACGGTTTTGATGTCGACGGGTTTTCACTATTTTGAAACGCTGAAGCAGTCTCTGTCACTGCAATGGCTGAGTATAGAAGAAGCGCCAGAGATGTTAGGTAAGATGATCTCCGTTGGCGCACTGGCCTCGTTAATCACTTATGGCTCAATTTGGGTGATGTTAGAACAGCTCAAGCTTGATTTTGCATGGGTGTATGGTATTACCGGAGGCATCGGTTTTATTCTGGTATTGGTGATGACCTTTGGTTTTCCTGAATTTCAAACTAAGACCCAGCAAAATAAGAAATTGGTGCTGAGGAAGCGTTACTGGCTCTACTACGCGCTAACGTTTATGAGTGGCGCAAGAAGACAAATCTTCACGGTGTTTGCAGGCTTCCTGATGGTAGAGAAGTTCGGTTACTCGGCTGCTGACATAACACTACTGTTCTTAATCAATTACCTGTTTAACTTCTTGTTCGCAAAACGCATTGGTAAATTTATTGGTGTCGTGGGTGAGCGTAAGGCATTGATCTTCGAATATGTGGGTTTGATTGGTGTGTTCGTTGGGTATGCTTTAGTACAAACAGCGGAGTGGGCAGCCGCGCTGTATGTTGTCGATCATCTGTTCTTTGCGTTGGCATTGGCTATCAAAACCTATTTCCAGAAAATTGCAGACCCTGCCGATATGGCATCAACCGCAGGTGTCTCTTTTACCATTAACCATATTGCAGCGGTTGTTATTCCAGTCGCGTTTGGTGTGATTTGGTTATCGTCTCCCGCAACGGTTTTCTACATTGGTGCAGTGATGGCGGCGGTTTCTTTGGCGCTGTCTTTAAATATCCCCAAGAAGCCTGAAGAGGGCAACGAAGTTCGAATGTTTAGCTGGCGCTAAAGTTTTTATGGTTGATATAACCAAATGGCCGCGAAGCTCGTTTTCAGAGGCTTAAGTTATTCCAGTCAAACCTTTGCATTAAATGGTTATCTGATAATTTAATGCAAAGTGTTACCTGATAATTTCATGATTCAATGAGTGGCTACAGCTCATTAATGGTCTTTATTTGGTAAATTCTCGCCTTTCACATGTAACTTTTTGTTTTTAAGGAAAGAATCTAAGTATTAGACTATGTGCCTACTTGTTGCTTCCATAGTTTTGCATACAGCCCTTCTTTCTCCACCAATTCATTGTGAGTTCCACTTTCACAGACTTGGCCCTTGTCAAGAACAAGAATGTTATCCGCATGACGAATGGTGTTAAGGCGGTGTGCGATGCTAATTACGGTTCGTCCTTGGCAGATCTCCTCCATATTACTCATGATGGCCGCTTCAGAGTTATAGTCGAGTGCTGATGTTGCTTCATCAAGAAGTAAAATCCTAGGGTTCACGAGTAGGGCTCTTGCTAACGCAATGCGTTGACGCTGGCCGCCAGATAAAGACCCCCCTTTTTCCCCAACGGGCTGATTAAAACCGTGGGGAAGTCCTTCAATGAATTCCAAAGCACCAGCAAGCTGCGCAGCATTGCGCATTTCCTCATCAGTAGCTTGAGGCTGACTTAGGCGGATATTCTCAGCAACGCTCCCAGAAAAGAGAATACTTTCTTGTAATACCACACTCATGTTGCGACGTAGCGAAATTGGGTCGGCTATCGCGAGATCCATACCGTCTACCAATACTTGACCATGTTGAGGGACATACAAACGTTGCAATAGCCGAGTGATGGTACTTTTTCCTGAGCCTGACGGCCCGGTGATGCCGATAAACTGGCCCGGTTTTATTTCTAACGATAAGTTGGCCAACACTTCGGGAGAGTCTTCGTGATAACGAAAGCGAATGTTACTAAATTCGATACCTCCATTGAGTTCAGGAACAGAAGCTAACCCTTGTTTTCCATTTTCTTTTGGTTCATCAAGAATATCGCCCACTCGCTTTAGTGCAATAAGAGTATGTTGGAAGTCTTGCCAGATTTGCGCAAGTCGAAGTACCGGCTGAGTCACGTGGCCGGCTAACATATTGAAGGCCACCAATTGTCCGGGAGTGAGCTCACCGTTAAGTACTTCGCTGACTCCCCACCACAGGAGCAGTGCCGCAGTCAGTTTTTGTATTAGCCCAATGCCTTGCCCTGCAATAAGTCCTGATTTTTGAGCATCAAAGCTACGGTTTAGTTGCTGGCTGAGAATATGTTGCCATTGATGTAAAAATCTATGTTCAGTAGCTGTGGTTTTAATGGTTTCAATGCCTGTTACCGCTTCCGTTAGAAAGGTCGTGGCATCGGCATCCGATTCGTATTCTGATTCCACTTTTTTTCTTATTATTGGGCCAGCAATAAGCCAAAGTAAGAAATAGATAAAAAGTGAACCGATTACTAGCCAAGTTAGAGTCTTGGCATAATGGAACATAACAGCAAGAAAGACGGTAACAAAAATGAGGTCGAGCAATAACATCAACGTCGAACCGGTCAAAAACTGGCGAATTTGAGCCATTTCACGAACTCGAGCAATGATTTGTCCCGTCTGACGCTGCTTGAAGTAATTGAGGGGGAGGCCAACTAAATGGCGATAAAGGCGTCCTGATAGCTCTGCATTTACTTGACTTGCGAGGTGGCCAAATACGGTATTACGCAAGTAACTGTATGCTGGCTCTGCAATGGCAAGAGCAAGCATCGCTATGGCGAGCACATGTAAACTGGATAAGCTGCGGCCGACTAGCACTTTATCGATGACATTTTCAAACAACATCGGGCTGACAAGTGCGAATATTTGAAGGGCAATAGCATAAAAAAACACATCTCGCATTTGGCTCTTTTGACGCCAAATAGAGGGGGCAAACCAGCTAAGACCAAATTTCACTTCTTTGCTACTTAGTCTTTCATCCGCGACCAACATTACCTTGTACGTTGATGAGTGACTATTCGGACTAAGCTCACTCTGCTGCTCCAATTGAGTGGCTGGGTCATATAAAACAAAGGGGCCATCAGCTGATTTAGTTAGCACTTTCCAACTATTGTCGATTTCAATTAAAACGGGCAGCGGGAGGGTATTTAGCTCGTTCGATTTTACTCTCGTCACTTGACTTTTTAGGCCAATATAATCTGCAGCTTCCCTTATTTCCAAGTCATTTAAATTGGAATGACTGACGCCTAAAGCATGCTTGAGCTGTGTCTTGGTCGACTTTTTGTGGAAATAGTTACCCGCATAAACGACGGCGTCGATTCCGCAATTATCTTGTGTGATAGAAGCGTCCTGATTGATAGAAGTATCTTGAGTGGTAGAAACGCTATTTCCCGTTGTTGATAAGGTCATATCCATACTTATCTCTCTCTTAGCGATTCTGCTTGGTATTCGCGTATTGGGCTCAGTAGATAGTCGATAACACGACGTTTATCTGTTTTTATTTCCGCAACTACAGACATACCCGGTGTCAATTCAATGCTTTTACCGTTGATTAAGATGTTGTTATTCATTAACTTAACTTGGGCTGGGAAAACGAGTCCCAAGCGTTCGTCTGTAGTAGAATCACGAGAAATGCTCAATAGCTCCGCTTCGATAGTACCGTAACGAGTGTATGGAAATGCATCTACTTTTACTGTCACTGACTGTCCAGGGTAAACAAAACCTACGTCTTTGTTGAGAATTTGTATTTCCGCCTGCTGTACTGCATTTTCAGGGACAATAATCATCAAATTTTGTGCTGGTTGAAGTACTGCTCCTAGCGTGTAAATACTGAGTTGCTGAACCGTACCATCGACAGGGGAACGGATGATTTCTAACTGTTCACGCTCACGAACTTTAGACAACTCCTGAGCTAAACCCCCTAATTGCAATTTCGCTTGTTTTCTTTTTTCGAGCCATTCTCTGTGTTTTTGTGCTTTGAACCCCGTCAGCCTTTCTTCAAGACTATGATATTGCGACTTTAGAACCTTTAATTCAGCTCGTTGTTGCGACACTTGGCGCTTAACTTCCAGCAGCTCTTTTTCTTGCTCTAGATACTCTACGTGTCCAATGACTTTTATTTGATTCAACGTTTTTCGTGCCGCAAGTCTCTGACTAATATTTTCGGTTAACTGGATGGCTCTTCTCCGCTTAGA
>NZ_MCZK01000144.1:183-224677 GCF_002875945.1 Vibrio lentus | reverse complement strand
TCTAAGCGGAGAAGAGCCACTGGATTAATGCGTTGATGTCACTTTGACGAGCCGCTTGTGATGTTTTGTTGACCTGCATTTCTGCTTTGATACTTGCAAGGGTCGACTCATATTCACGTTTCTCACTCAAGAAGTTTTCATTGATCAACGCTTGTTGTTCGAGTGGTAAGGCTGAAAATAATAGGTTCTTAGATAGTGGTAGGCCACTATTTAAAGATTGGTATCGAATTAGGTCGTTAGTCTGAAATTCAGACTGAGTGATTAAACGGGTAATGTCTTGATTGATGCCTAAGGTATCAAGAGTAAGAAGCGGCGCACCTTCTGTCACTCGTTGCCCATCTTTGACGTGAATAGAGAGAACTCGGCTTTGTTCATAAGATTGAATCACTTGTGATCGGCCAGATACAACGAAACGCCCGGTAGCTGTCGCTTGTATATCTAATTTCCCCCAATACGCCCAAATTAATACAGCAATGACTCCCAAGCTGAGAGTGATGGCCGTTATTCGAGCAAATGGTGAAGGAGGGCGTTGTGATAGGGCGAGGTGCGCAGGCAAAAACTCGTAATGCTTCTCAGTCGCTTGGTTTATTTGAAATTTGGCCAAGAATCGCTTGATGACACTTTTCATGCGTTTGAATCCTCTTGCTTGAGCTCTTGCTGAAGTTGCCACAATTGTTTGTACTGTTTGCCCAATGTGATTAACTGCTGGTGGCTACCTTGCTCGACGATATTACCTTGGTGTAGAACGATAATTCGGTCGCAATCTCGTACGGTGGATAACCGGTGAGCGATAGTGATGACCGTACGACCCTTCGCGATATTTGCCATATTGGATTGAATCAACGCTTGTGATTCGTCATCTAGTGCACTCGTGGCTTCATCCAGGATCATAATTTTGGGGTCTGAAAGTAGAGTTCGCGCAATCGCCAGGCGTTGTCTCTGCCCGCCAGAAAGGGACTGCCCACCTTCGGCTAAGATCGTGTCATAGCCGATTGGGAGCTTCATGATAAATTCGTGAGCTCCAGAAAGTTTCGCCGCTTCGATAACCTCTTCTAGGCTAGCTTCAGGTTTCGATTGGGCAATATTTTCACAAACACTGTTGTTAAATAGGTAGTTTTCTTGCAGAACTATGCCGATTTGTTGGCGCAGTTGCTGGATGCTAATTTGATTCAGTGGTGTGTTATCAACCGTTATTAACCCTTTTTCAGGGCTGTAGAGTCGTAGCAGTAATCGAGCTAGAGTACTTTTCCCTGAACCTGATGTTCCCACAACGCCTAATGTTTCACCTGCTTGGATATCTAGGGACAAGTTTTTAAGGGTCGGTGGGATATCTGGTTGGTAACGAAATAGGATGTTTTTGAATGAAATCGCGCCTTGTAATGCAATCGTATCGTTCCCTGTGTGTTGCTCCACAGGTAAATTGAGCATGTCTCCCAATTTTTCTAGTGCCACGCGCGTTTGAATAAATTGCCCCCATAACTCAACCATGCGTGATAAAGGTTGGGCTATATGGTTTGTCATCATATTAAAAGCGATCAGTTGGCCGATAGTCATTTCCAATGACAGTACTTCTGTTGCCCCTAACCACAGAACTCCTACACTTGTTACTTTTTGGATGAGTTGAACGACATGGTTGGATCGGTTGTTGAGTTGCTGAACCACGTACCCAGTAGAGACCATTTTTTCCGTTTGATCGTCCCAACGGCGAACAAAACGAGGCTCTACGGCTAAGCTTTTTAGAGTTTCGCTGCCAGCCACTGTCTCTGTGAGAAAAGAGGTATTTGCAGCGGCGTGCGTAAATTGCTCTTCTACCGCAGTTTGCATTCGAGGTGTTAGCCACCAAGCGAGAAATACATAAAGAGGGATGGTTGCAATAAATAGCCATGTGAGGGGAGGTGAAAGTAAACTCATTACGTAGAGAAAGACAAACATGAACAAGAACTCGACCGTTAAAGTAAACATCGAGCCTGTTAAGAATTCTCGTACTGTATCAAGCTCACGCACGCGAGTTACGATGGCTCCTACTTGGCGTGTTTTGAAGAACATTAGAGGAAGGCCAAACAAGTGTTTTACCAACTTAAGCCCTAATTGAATGTCAATTCTATTGGCTGTGTGTGCATATTGATATTCGCGCAAGCCACGAAGTATAACCTCTACAATACCAGTGATCACAAGCCCTATAACAAGCACATCAAGGGTTGACCAAGCTTGATGTACAAGCACTTTATCCATCACAACTTGAAAAAATAGCGGTGAGATTAAGGCGAGTATTTGCAATACAAAAGAAAACAAAAAAATTTCCCCGAGTATTCTTTTGTGTTGCAAAAACTCAGGAATGAACCAGGTGATATCAAAACGTGATTGAGGTTGTTTTATTTCAAGCCAACTTTTGTTCCATATCGAGTTTATTTTATCATAGGGAATAACTTCAGGAGATTCTTTATTAGGGTTTTGTATTAAACAAGATTCTTTATTAGCTTTAGCTAAAATAAATGGTAAGCCTTGAGCATCAAATAGAATAACAGGTGTTGTTATATTGTTAATTTTTTTTGTTTTTGAACGTTTAATTACAACATTAACTTTGTTGTTTGTTTGTATTTTCTTTAATTCATCGTTGAAGTTGTTTGATTCTTTAGTTGTGTTTTTTATATTCGTTATGTCTTCTTTTACGCCTAAAATACTTAAGTAGAGGTTTATACATTTCAGGGTTAGAACTTCATTTTGTGTCATTATTTAAGCTTCGTTGCTGATTTTTATGGTGTTTAAAAAAGGGCGGCATAGTATCAGCACGTAAGTAACTCTTCAAATTTATATTTCTAATAACCACAACAAAAAAAAACATGCAATATTCCTCTAAGAAAGTGCATTGTTTATTTTTTTTATTGTGATAATGGGCGGTTTTAGTTGTTAAATTAATAGAATATATACTCTAAAACAAAAATAAAAGTAAGTTGATTCAAGTTTTTTTGGAGTGTAAAATTAATTTATAAAATATCATTAATCATTATTTGGTGTTTTTGTCTATTTTAATAATAGTTGTTTTAAGGCTAATCGAGCCGTTGTGTATAATTAATCAGGTTTAATTTATGACAGAAAAGTTTGTTCAAACAGTATCTAGTGTTAATTACAATAAAGGTGTTTTCTCTCTTTATTTCGTAGGTCAAGATCAAAACAATATGGCTAGCGGCGTAATGGCTGAAAATGATGGTGACCTCGAACTTAAACAAGTCGTTCATATGCCAGCTTCTGGTTTTATGTATATGGTCTCAATGGTTAAAAATATGCTCGAAGATCCTCGTATGTCGGCAGAATTTGACAAGTTAGTTGCAGCAGGTTTTTTACCTTCAGACGAGCCTAATGTTGAGCAGACTGAAGAAGTGCAGACAGAAGAAAAACCTGCGCCAAAGAAGAGAGCTTCTAAAGCTAAATAATAGCTGTATTCGGTGATATAGAGCATATGTCTATTACACATCAATCAGCAAATCTTACATTAGCTCAAATTAAAAATTTAATTGGTGGGGTGATGTTGTTAAGTCAGCATTCGCCTCTCCACAGCAGATACGTTGTTGCTGAATGGCAGCAGCGCATTATGCCGGCGTTTGAGCTAAACCAGTTTTGCTATTACGAAGATGAACAAGGTCGCCCAATTGCATTTTGTAATTGGGCGTTTTTGTCTGAGCAGAGTCGAGATGCACTGCTATCAGGGGATCGAGAAATCTCTTTATCTGACTGGCGGTCCGGTCAGCATATTTATATTCCAGAGATGATAGCGCCATTCGGGCATGGTCGAGAGGTCGTAAATGACCTTCGACGCCGTGTATTCCTTCCGTGGAAGGGGCAGAAAGTTTGCACTGTCCGCGGCAAGGTCGATGTTCAAAATGATCGCTGTATCAGAAAAGTACAGTGGTTTTCTATTTAACCCAAATTTAGAGTTTTTTTTATGGGAAAACCATTTTGGAGAAGTGTTGAATACTTCTTTACAGGGAACTATTCCGCCGATGAAGGTAACAACAACATTGTTGCTATCGGTTTTGGCGGCGAAATACATGCTCGTGGAGGTGATGATCACGTCACTGTCGGTTCAATTGGGGCGACGGTTTATACGGGTAGCGGAAATGATACGGTAGTAGGTGGTGCGGCATATCTAAGAGTAGAAGACTCTGTTGGCAACCTAAATGTAAAAGGTGCTGCCGGGTATGCGGACATTAACAAAAGTGGCGATGGGAACGTTTCATTCGCTGGCGCTGCTGGCGGAGTTTCTATTGATCATCTAGGTAATCGCGGTGACGTAAATTATGGCGGTGTTGCTGCATATAATGGGATAACCCGTAAAGGCCTAAGTGGTAATGTGACGTTTGGTGGAGCTGGTGGCTATAACAGCCTTTGGCATGAAACAAATCAAGGTAATTTATCCTTTACTGGAGCTGGGGCCGGAAACAAACTTGACCGAACTTGGTTCAATAAATACCAGGGCTCTAGCGGTAACGTGACGTTTGATGGTGTTGGTGCTGCCAACAGTATTAGCTCACGAGTAGAAACGGGTAATATCACTTTCCGTGGTGCTGGTGCCGATAACCATCTCGTTCGAAAAGGTAAAGTCGGTGATATAACATTGCAGGGTGCGGGCGCATCAAACCGCATTGAACGTACGCGACAATCGGATGATGTCTATGTGGAAACACGTGGCAACATTCGCTTTGAAGGCGTTGGTGGATACAACAGTATCTATTCTGATGTGGCACACGGCGATATTAATTTCTCTGGAGGCGGGGCTTACAACAAGATTACCCGTAAAGGGTCTGGTAACGATTTCAAAGGCGAAGGGTTAGCCAATGCCAATGCCGATGAAATCGTGCTTACTAAGGCTGTCATGAGCGGCTCTTGGGTTGGTCAAAATCATCAAGTGACGGGCATCAGCTCATCTCGTGAACCTAATACTTACCTGTTTGCATTCGCAGACGATACTTATACAAAAATTAACAAAGTTCAGCTTCGTAACGATCCTCAAACTGGCTTGTTAGAGTACTACTCTACCGCTTGGTATAAAGCGGGTAATCACCTTGATAACCTATCAGATCTAGATATCTCTTCTCAGGGAGGATTCAATGCTGTCAACATTAATGGCGCGTATACACTATCTGATCTCACGGTGGAACATCAACAGTCAGTAACAGTTCATGCTGTTGAGAAAGACCTGACTGAATATGAATGGGTTACATACGCAAACGGTGCCTTAATCGATGCTGAAGATGTTGTTTTGGCCGATGCAAAAATGGGTGGCCATGCTATTTCTACAAATGGCACAACAGTTGATGTTAAAGGTGTTAAGTCAAATCGTAAATCAAACACGTATGTATATGCGAAAGTGCTTGGCCCTTATACAAAAATTGTGGTGGTTGAATTAGCAAATGATTCAGAAACTGGCGAGTTAAAGTACCAGGCCCGCTCTTGGTACAAAGAAGGTAATTACACCGGAAATTTGGCCAATGAGGATATTTCGTCAGCAAATGGATATCACTCAATGGGTCGAGGTGGGTATTCGCTGAGTGATCTTCAGTACAGTGTAAATGCGGTAAGAAGTACTAGCGAAACGGTCGCAGATATTGACGAGTACAATGAACAAGCATTGATTAAACCTGCTACAGATACCGGTGAAAGCTCAGGAGATGTGCGTTTTAATGGTGTTGGTGGTGGTAACGTCATCAAGTCCAATGTTACCCGCGGTGATGTTCATTTTAATGGTGGAGGGATTGCCAACGTTATCCTTCACAGCTCTAAGTTTGGTGATACTGAATTTATTGGTGGTGGCGCGGCTAACGTTATTGTTAAAAGTGGCGATGAAGGCGATCTCACTTTCCGTGGTGCTGGCTTGGCTAACGTATTAGTCCATCAGAGCAAGCAAGGCAAAATGGATGTCTATGCAGGCGGTGCGGTCAATGTATTGGTTCGTATTGGTGATGGCGAATACTTAGCTCACTTACTTGCTTATGGCAATATTTCAGTTCAGAAAGGTAACGGTAATAGTCGTTTGACTATGCTAGGCGGCTACAACACGCATACCCAAATTGGTTCTGGCAACGGGTTGTGGTTAGCGGTCGGTGGCTTTAATGTCATGACACAGGTTGGTAAGGGTGACATTGCTTCTGTACTTGTCGGTGGCGCGAATGTCATGACTAAAGTGGGTGACGGTGATCTCACGGCAGGTATGCTTGGTGGTGCCAATATCATTACTCATATTAGCGGTGATGATACGGCCTCAAATACGACCGCAGTCGCACTTGGTGGTGCAAACATCCTAACCAAAAAAGGCAATGGCAATGCGCTTGCCGTTATGGGAGGAGGCGCTAACGTACTTACACATGTTGGTGATGGCACGACAACTGGCGTCATGGTTGGTGGGGCGAACATTCTAACCAAGGTGGGCGATGGTGATACCACTGGCATTATGTTGGGTATTGGTAACGTACTGACTCATGTCGGCGATGGCCAAACAATTGGCGTAATGGGTGCTGCGGGTAATATCTTCACCAAAGTAGGCGACGGCACTTCAATAGCAGCTATGATCGGCGTAGGCAATATCTTCACTCACGTTGGTGAAGGCAACGCGTGGGCGCTAATGGGGGGCCTAGGCAATGTATTTACCAAGGTTGGTCATGGTGATGCATTAGCGCTTATGGTCGCGGAAGCCAATGTCTTTACGCATATTGGTGATGGTACAACAGTCGCATTAATGGTGGCGAAAGGCAATATCGCAACCAAAGTGGGCAATGGTACTTCGATAGCCGCGATGGTAGGTAACGCAAATATATTCACTCAGGTGGGTAATGGCAGCACGTTTGCTGCAATGCTTGGCCAAGCCAATATCATGACTAAAGTGGGTAATGACCTAACTGCTGCATTAATGATCGGTAAAGCGAATATCTATACTCACGTTGGTGATGGCACAAGCTTAGGTTTATTTGCTGGCGAACTAAACGTGATGACGAAAGTGGGTAATGGAACAACCTTAGCCGCGATGTTTGGTAAAGCAAACATTATGACTCACGTAGGAGATGGTCTTACTGGCGTACTAGCCCTTGGTGAAGCGAATATCATAACGAAAGTCGGTGATGACTTCATGGGTGTTGTCGCCGCTGCGAAAGCAAACGTAGTGACCCATGTTGGTGATGCAACAACCGCAGCTGTGTTGGCGGGTAAAGGTAATATCTTAACCAAAGTTGGCGAAGGAACCACCGTTGGTTTACTGATATCAAAAGTGGGCAATGTCATGACCCATGTGGGTGATGGTACGACTATTGGTTTGGCGAAAGGCAAAGCTAACATCATCACAAAAGTGGGCGATGGATTAGGCGTTAACGTGGCCTGGGGACAAGCAAATATCTTCACTCACGTCGGTGACGGTGATCGATACAACTTCGCCAAAGGTGAAGCGAACATCATTACCAAAGTAGGTGATGGTCAAGAAGTTTCTGTGGTTCAAGGTAAGGCGAATGTCATTACTCACGTCGGTAATGGCGATGATTACACGGGAGCTTGGGGCAAAGCGAATATCATTACGAAAGTGGGTGATGGCCGTAATGTTGTTTTAGCGAAAGGTGAAGCGAACATCATTACTCAAGTGGGTGACGGAGATAGCTTCAACGCACTTTGGAGCAAAGGCAATATTGTCACTAAAGTCGGTGATGGTATGCAGGTCACGGCGGCGAAAGGTAAAGCTAACATTACGACAACTGTGGGTAATGGCCTGAGTGTAACGGCGGCCTATGGTGATGCGAATATCAACACCAAAATTGGTGACGGTATTTCAGTTAACGTTGCATGGGGCAAATATAACGTCAACACCAAAGTGGGTGACGGTCTCAATGTTGCGGTGATGAAAGGCAAAGCAAACGTGAACATTCACGTAGGTGATGGCTTAGGGATTAACGCTTCTTATGCCAGAAATAACGTTGCTATCAAAGTGGGTAACGGTGATTTCTATAGCCTAGCCGTCGCGTCAAGTAACACTAGCAGCAATAAGCTTTCCGCACTGTTTGATAATATTAAACAAACTCTTCTTGGAGTAGGTGGCAGCCAAGCGATTAATTACCTAGTTCAAGGTGATGAAGCTTCGTCATCAGGAATTCAGAAAGGGCGAGGTGCTATTTCAACGCCTGAAATTACGGAACTTGATGGTTTCGCTCTGGATGAAATCGAAGAAGTAGGTTCCGATCTAGGAGACGGGCTAAGTGGAAGCGTGACTAACGTTGAAACACCTGATCTCAGCAGCATGGAAAATGAACTCAACATCGAAGAGTCTTCAGATCAAGCGCAAGCACCTAACCTAATCGTTAATGGCGATTTTGAACAAGGTGGCGACGGTTGGGAATCTACTCATGGCGTAGAAGCATCATATTCAAGTAGCGCTTATGGCGTAAGTGGCGAAGGCCATGGCTCACGTGTAACAGAGCTAGATACTTATACTAATACAAGTCTTTCTCAAAATTTAACGGATTTAGCGGAAGGTGAAGTCATTGCGGTTAGCTTTGATTTTGCAAAGCGTGCAGGCATTTCAAGCAACGAAGGCATAGAGGTTCTCTGGAACGGTGATGTTGTATTCTCAACCTCTGGCGATGAAGCAGCTTGGCAACAAAAAACACTTAAGTTGACTGCAAATTCTGGCAGCAACCGAATAGAATTCAAAGGCACAGGCCATAATGATGGGTTGGGCTATGTTTTAGATAATGTGGTGGCGAAATCTGAAACGTCACACCAAGCTAATGCTGTTGCCGATAATGCGGAACAAAATCAAGCTGCAAAAAATGCGATGTCTGACAAAGAACGAGCGGAAGCCGATCGCCAGCGTTTAGAGCAAGAAAAGCAGAAACAACTTGAAGCTGTATCAGGTTCTCAGGCTCAATTAGAATCAACCGATCAAGAAGCATTAGAGAGTAATGGTCAAGCGCAGCGCGACGCTGTGAACGAAGAGTCTGAAGCGGTAACTAAAGATCTAACGGCAATGGCTCAAGGCCTTGATGTACTTGACAACAAAGCTGAGTATACGGGAGTGTCTGGTGATCATTGGCGCGATCGTTTTGCTGGTGGTCTTCTAAAGGATGTACAAACCCAATTAGATAATGCCAAAGATGTGTCTGGCGAGCAGATCGCCGATGCGAAACAGGCTCATAAAGACAACCAAAAGAACGTCAACGATTCGGTGGCTAAATCAGAAGCAGGCGTTGCGAAAGGCGAAGATAATCGTGCTAGTGCAGAGCAAGATATTGCGGACGCTAAAGCCGATGCTGATGCACGTAAAGCAGAAGCGACCACGAAAACCAATGAAGCTAAACAAGCTGAATCGAATGCCAATAATTCAGCTAGAGACGCTGAAGAACGTGGTAATAGTGATGCCAGAAATGCTGAAAATAAAGCGAATCAAGCACAAGCGGACGCGAAAGGTTCTAAGCAAAACGAAAATGACCGCCCTGATCGTCAAGGTGCCTCTGGCAGCGGCTTATCTAATGAAAGTCACTCTATTCCGAGTGAAAAGACAACCAGTAGCGATGTCGATACGGTAAATCCACAGAGTGCCGACGGTCGATTCAGTGAAGGATTGAGCGAACAAGAGCAAGAAGCGCTGGAAGGTGCGACAAACGCAGTGAACCGTCTGCAAATTAACGCAGGCATTCGTACTAAAAATACCGGAAGCTCAGTCACTTCTCTGTTCACTGAGAGCAATGCAGATAGCATTGTGCTGCCAACTACGTACTCTCAGGATGTGGCTCGAAAAGAGATCCGTATTTCAGGCGTGGACTTAGAAGAGTTAAGTGGTGGACAAGGAAATCAAGCAACGGGTCAACATAGTTCAAAAAGTGTTCCTGGGTTTCAGGGTCATTTTTCCTCGACATCAATTGGTATAGAAAACGAACTATCTGGTCTAGTTGTTGTTTTACCTAAGAATTCAGCACAGACGTTTGGGTATGTGCATGATTCACAAGGTAACCCATTGTTCATGTTAACCAAAGATATGAATCAAGGCGGTTATAGCAACCCAGCTCGTATTGCGGATATCAATGGCGTGAACAACTGGCAGACGCACACAATTGAATTGGTTACGTATCCTAGTGAAACCAGTGATACGACGGCGGTTGAAAGTCGTAAAGAAGCAATGCTTTGGTTAGCGAAAGAGTTTACAGGCCATATCAACCAGTCAAACCACCAAAGCTTACCTCAATTGGTGAGTGATGATGGACACTTTACGCTGGTTATCTCGAATTCGAAGCATCTCATCGCGGCTGGTAACGGCACTGCAATTGAAGCTCAAGGGCAGACAATAGGGATGACCCCTAGTGGACAACAAGCCACGATGGGTATTAGTGCGAAAGAATTTGGTTCAAGCTCGTCATTGGAAGTAAGGCTTCTAGAGTCGGCACCTTGGTACCAGTCGGGACTTAGAGATGAGTTTTTAGTCAACTCTAATGAGCACAAACTAGATGATCCGACGGCTGCACAAAACGTGTTTGCCTATCTTACATCGATCTATTCAAAAACTGCAGATCTGGCCAAAGAGTACGGTATCTACATCAATGATTGGGATCCTGTATCGGAGGGTTTCTCTCCAAACGCTCAAGGGTTAACCGATCCGAAAGTAAAAAATGCTTGGGAGATTTTGCCAAGAACTAAGCCTGTCAAAATGCTGGAACTTCTTAGTGCAGATGATTCACGATACGTGAGACAACAAATCATTGGTAAGCTGAAAGGTTCATATTCAGAAAGCCTTGCTAAGAGTGTATTTGAATACTTCCAGTATGGCGGCGAAGTGGCAGGACATGGCATCAACAACGCTACGACAGGAAATGTGCAGCAGCCAGAACCCGCTATCTTGTTTGAGTTTCGAAGCGTGCCGAACGTGTTAAGTGAATTTGTGCCTAAAACAGAATCCACGGCAAAAGTTGATGTGAAGGCACTCGATCATTTTGATTCTGCAAGCCGTAAAGCCATTATTGCTGAAGTGAACGCTTTGGTTAGTGGTAGTGATGATTTCGATACTTGGTATCAGGAGTATCGCGCAAGCAAAGGCCAACCACCAGTTAAAAAGCCTAAATCCAGTGCTTCTGCGAATCACAAAGCCGAATGGTTAATGACGCAGCATGCTGATAAATGGACAAAAATCACCGCGCCTTATATCGAAAGCAATGAGACGAGCACGTCAACACAAGCGAAGGTTGATACGGGCGAAGTGCTTAAAGGACTACAGGAAGACTTTAAACGCTATGGCGACGCGCTGAAACCGGATACTAGCGTGCCAGGAAAATCGAAAGACATTCGTACTACCAAAGATTTCCTAAATGGCTACAAAAACGACCATGCGAAGGATATCGTTGACGGCTTCAACTCAGACATGAGCATCAAGCAACTGGTGGATCTGTTTGTTAAGGGTAGCTGGAGTGCAGAGCAAAAAGGTGCGCTTGCTTGGGAAATCGAAAGTCGTGCGCTAAAAGTGACGTTTCAGAACAAGTCTGAGAAGTACAACCGACTGTTCCGTGAGATTGCCTCTGCTGGAGTGGTGGATGCGAAAGCCACCGAGCAACTTGCACCACAGTTAATGCTGATGAACCTATCGAACGACGGTTTTGGTGGACGTTGTGATCCACTTTCTAAACTTGTTCTGGTCGCCAAACAGCTAGAAAACGATGGTCAAGCCGGCGTTGCAAGACAACTGCTGGAGAAGATGTATTCTGCGGCCGCGGTGCTTAGCAATCCAACGCTTTACTCAGACAGTGAAAAAGCCAATGCAAGCAAGTTGCTCAGCAGCTTGGCAGCTATCCATGCGAAGAATCCAATGCATGATACGTCGATTAAAGTATGGCAGGAAAAGCTGGAAGGGAAGCAAGCGCTTACTGTAAACGGTGTGGTTGAAAAGATCACCGATGTATCGGCTAACGGTAAACCTGTGTTGTTGGAACTTGATGCTCCGGAGCATGCGATGGCGGCTTGGGCAAAAGGCTCAGGTGACGACCGTGTTTACGGCTTCTATGATCCAAATGCTGGCATTGTTGAGTTCTCTTCAGCAGAGAAATTTGGTGCTTACCTAAAGCGTTTCTTCGGTAAGTCCGATCTGAACATGGCTCAAAGCTACAAGCTGGGTAAAAACGACGCAGGTGAAGCGATCTTCAACCGCGTGGTGGTGATGGATGGCGACACGTTAGCGAGTTATAAGCCGACAATTGGTGATAAGACGACTATGCAGGGAATCCTTGATTTGCCTGTGTTTGATGCAACGCCAATCAGTAAACCGGAAGTTAGTGATGTCTTATCAGGCAATGAGAAGCACAAAGAAAACGTAGCGATTGAAAATGATGGTACACCACCGCGCGACAAAGAGTCTGTTAGTCCGTTAACTCGTTTCCTAAACAATGAGTTGTTCGGAACTAAAGATGCTCGTCGTAAGGTTGGTGATATCACCCAAACATTGCTAGGGCTTGCTGTCGAAAAAGGCGAGTCTCAAAAAGTGACTCTGAAAGGTGAAGCTGGACGTTTGTCAGGATACTTCCATAAGGGGGCTAAAGCATCTGAAGGCGAAGAGAGTGTAGGGAACGGTAAAGTAGTGCTGTTCCTACACGGTTCTGGTTCATCCTCAGAAGAACAAGCGAGCGCAATTCGCAGTCATTATCACAAGCAAAATATTGATATGTTGGCTGTTAACATGCGTGGTTATGGCGAAAGCGACGGTGGGCCGAGTGAAAAAGGTCTCTATCAAGATGCCCGTACTATGTTCAAGTATCTCGTGAATGATAAGGGTATAGACCCAAGTAACATTATTATTCACGGGTACTCTATGGGCGGTCCGATTGCGGCTGATCTCGCGCGTTTCGCTGCTCAAAATGGTCAAGCTGTCTCTGGCTTGTTATTGGATAGACCAATGCCAAGCATGACCAAAGCGATCACTGCGCATGAAGTGGCGAATCCGGCAGGAATTGTTGGAGCTCTGTCTAAAGCGGTCAATGGCCAATTTTCCGTAGAGAAAAACTTGAAAGGTTTACCGAAAGATACGCCGATCATGCTGTTAACTGATAATGAAGGTTTAGGCGGCGAAGGTGAGAAGCTTCGTGCCAAGCTAGCGGTATCTGGCTTTAATGTGACCGGTGAGCAAACCTTCTATGGCCACGAGGCGAGTAATCGCTTGATGAGCCAATACGCTGAGCAAATCGTATCTGGTTTGTTTGACGCAGACCGCGTATCAGCCGATGCAAGTGAAGTACTAAAAGGCATCAAAAACGACCTTTCTCGCTACGGTGAAGCACTAAAACCAGACACAACGGTGCCAGGTAAATCAAAAGACATTCGCACTACCAAAGATTTCTTGAATGGTTACAAAACTGACCATGCGAAAGATATTGTGGAAGGTTTTAGACCTGATATGAATATCAAGCAGTTAGTGGACCTATTGGTCAAAGGTAATTGGAGTGCAGAACAGAAAGGTGCGCTTGCTTGGGAAGTCGAAAGCCGAGGTTTGAAGGCAACATTCCAAGCTAAATCGGAGAAGCATAATCGCTTATTCCGTGACGTGGCGTCTTCAGGAGTCACTGACGTTAAAGCCAGTGAACAACTTGCTCCTCAATTGTTGTTATTGAATTTATCAAACGATGGATTTGGTGGCCGTTGTGACCCGCTATCTAAGCTGATACTTGTCGCTAAACAGCTAGAAAGCGATGGTCAAGTTGGCGTGGCGAGAAAGCTGTTAGAAAAGATGTATTCAACAGCTGCAGTCTTAAGTAACCCTACGCTTTATTCGGAAACGGAGAGGGCAAACGCCAGTAAGCTAATGGATAGCCTTGCAGCGATCCATGCTAAAAACCCAATGCATGATACTTCTATGAAAGTATGGCAAGAGAAGCTTGAGGGTAAGAAAGCTCTAACGGTTACGGGTGTAATTGAAAAGATCACAGACGTTTCAGTTGACAACAAGCCTGTCTTATTAGAACTAGATGCTCCTGGTCATGCAATGGCTGCTTGGGCAAAAGGTGATGGAGAAAATCGTGTTTACGGTTTCTATGACCCGAATGCAGGTGTTGTAGAGTTCTCATCAAAAGACAAGTTTAGTACTTACTTGACTCGCTTCTTTGGTAAGTCTGATTTAAATATGGCTCAACGTTACAGACTACCAAAAAATGATGTTGGAGAAGCTATTTTCAACCGTGTTGTGGTAATGGACGGCAATACGTTAGCTACTTACAAGCCTACATTAGGTGACAAGACGACATTGCAGGGAATTCTTGATTTACCTGTCTTTGACGCAACACCAATTAAGAAGTCAACAGAAGTAAAAGTAACGGACCTTGAGTCGTTAGGAAACAAGACAAAATTAGTCGTTGATTTGTCTACCATCATGACGAAGCAAGAGTTGAAAGATGGCGGGAAAGTCTTTGCTAAACCGATTGGTGCTTCTTATCAAGCTATCTTGGATCAAGTTGAATTAGTGCATAGTTCTACTGGTCGAGGTCAGGTGGGGGCGAGTTTTGAACTGAACAAGCAAATCAATAATTATTTGGCTGAACATCCAACCTCTGGACGTAACCTTGCATTGACGACATTGAAAGAGCAAGTAAACACGGCGCTGTTCAGTGGCAAGATGAAAGTAACCCAAGAGAACATTGATGCTATCGCGCAGACGCGAACCGACTTGGCCGCTCGTATTTATGTTGTTGCTATGGAAGAAGCAAATGGCGAGCATGCTGGCCTAACGGATATGATGGTGCGCTGGGCTAATGAAGACCCATACTTATCGCCAAAACAAGGTTATGCAGGAGAAACTCCGAGTGACTTGGGCTTTGACGCGAAGTATCACATCGAGCTTGGGGAACAGTATTCTGACTTTAAACAATGGTTAGAAAAATCGCAGTCCGCTGACTTGCTTAGTAAAGCTGTTTTGGATGAGGCAACAAAAACCGTTCACCTTGGCTATAGCTATCAGGAGCTTCAGGATCTGACGGGGGTTGAGTCGGTACAAATGGCTTTCTACTTCTTGAAAGAAGCCGCTAAAAAGTCTGACCCAATGACCAGTGACTCCGCTGAAATGATATTGCTGAAAAAATTCGCTGATCAAAGCTATATATCTCAGCTTGAGACAGATCGTATGGACCAAATTGAGGGTATATATCGCAGCAGTCATGAGACCGACGTCGACAACTGGGATCGCCGTTATTCTGGTGCTGGTTATGATGAGTTAAGCGACAAGCTTGCGGGTGCGAACGGCGGTGTTGAAGAACAATTGTCAGTACTTCTTAACGAGCGCAAAGGCCTCCTAATTGGGGAAGTTCATGGAAGCGATGTGAATGGTCTGCGCTTTGTTAATGAACAAATGGACGCGCTCAAAAAGCAAGGTGTGACTGTCATCGGCTTAGAGCATCTCCGGTCCGACCTCGCCCAACCACTGCTCGACAACTATTTGTCCACAGGCATTATGTCTAGTGAGTTAAGTGCAATGATCAAAACTAAGCATTTAGATATTACGTTGTTTGAAAACGCCCGTGCTAACGGGATGCGTATTCTTGCTCTAGATGCAAATAGTACAGCGCGACCTACAGTTTCGGGGACAGAGCATGGCTTGATGTACCGTGCTGGTGCTGCGAACAACGTTGCCGTCGATGCATTGCAAGCTCTTCCTGACGGCGAAAAGTTTGTCGCTATCTACGGGAAAGCGCACTTGCAGTCACATAAAGGCATCGAAAGCTTTGTTCCAGGTATTACCCATCGTTTAGGGTTGCCTGCACTTAAAGTGAGTGCCTCGGATCAGTTTGTCATCGAACAAGATGATAAGACTTTACGCACTGTCTATGATGATGTGGCGAACAAACCTAAGATTGATTTCCGATCAAGCTTGAGTGGCTCGGATGACACGGTTAAAAACAAAGACGTTAACAGTTGGGAACGCCTCATAGTATCCCCTCAATCTGACGGTGGTGAAACGCGCTTTGATGGTCAAATCATTATCCAAATGGAGAATGATTCTTCGGTTTCCAAAGCGGCTGAAAATTTAGCAGGTAAACATCCAGATAGTACCGTGGTTGTTCAGCTAGACTCAGACGGTAATTATCGTGTGGTTTACGGTGATCCGTCTAAGTTACCTAAAGACAAGTCAACTGGACAATTACGTTGGCAACTAGTTGGTCATGGTCGTGATGAATCTGAAAACAATAATACTCATCTAAGCGGTTACAGCGCAGATGAGTTAGCCGTGAAACTAGCAGCGTTCAATCAAGCGTTTAGTGAAGCTGAAAATGTGAAGACTAACCCTGATCATATTAGTGTCGTCGGTTGTTCGTTAATCAGTGATGACAAACAAAATGGCTTCGGAAGACTTCTTATTCAATCGATGGGTGACAACGATATCCGCAGCAATGTTTCTGTCCGTAGCTCAGAAGTTGCTGTTGACTCGAATGGTCGTAAACATACCCGTGACGAAAATGGTCATTGGGTACAAAAAGAGAAAAGCAACAAAGTGACACTTAGCTGGGATGAACAAGGCAAAGTGACAGAAAAACATGAGCGTATCAGAAATGGTATCGCAGAAGGAGACATCGATCTTTCTCGAGTGGGCACTAGCGACGTTGATGCTCTAGCTCGCGGCGCAATTGCTGAAAACAGTGATGTGTTCAATGCACCAGAAAAACGCAAGAATGATACAGAGTCCTCATCATCTGGTAGCAGTAAGAGCAAGCTCAGCTATTCTGGCAATATCCAAGTTAATGTCGGTGATGGTGAGTTTACTGCAGTTAACTGGGGCACTTCGAACGTAGGTATTAAAGTAGGTACAGGTGGCTTTAAATCTCTAGCTTTTGGTGACAACAATGTGATGGTTCATGTTGGTGATGGGGAAAGTAAACACAGCTTTGATATTGGTGGATATCAAGCTCTAGAAGGCGCACAGATGTTCATCGGTAATCGTAATGTGAGCTTCAATTTAGGGCAAAGCAACGATCTTATTGTGATGATGGATAAATCAATTCCTACGCCTCCTCTGGTTAATCCGTTTGACGGCGCCTCTCGAATCTCTGGTGTGTTAAAAAGCATAGCGAGTTCAGGTGAAGGTCAAGATTGGTTAGCCGCTCAAGAGCAGCAGTGGACATTATCTGGGGCTAAAAAGTTTGTTAAAGACATGTCTGGCTTAGATCAGAGTAGCAGTGTTGATTACACAAGCTTGGTTGACTTGGATTCTCAAAATGAACGCAGTAGCCGCGGCTTGAAGAATGACGCTGAAGCGACGTTAAACAAGCAATACAACCAGTGGTTAGGCGGAAGTGATAACTCTGATTCAAGTAAAATGAGCCGTGCAGATAAGTTCCGTCAAGCGAATGAGAAGCTAGCGTTTAACTTTGCTGTTGGTGGCCAAGGTGCTGATATTCAAGTGACGACGGGTAACTGGAACTTTATGTTCGGTGATAATATCCAGTCGATTCTTGATACCAATTTGGGTTCGTTGTTTGGTCTTATGACTCAACAATTTTCCACAACGGGGCAAGCTAAAACAACGTTTACTTACAGCCTCGAAGATCTTCCCCGTCAGTTAAAAAATAAGCTTCTAGGCCAACTCGCCGGTGTAGGCGCAGAGACGACGTTAGGTGATATTTTCGGTGTGGATTACACAGCAGCAGGGCATATTGTGTCTCGTACTGGCGAATCAGTAGATGGTGTCGCAATCCTAAAAGAAATGCTGGAAGTTGTTGGTGAGTTTAGTGGCGATCAATTACAAGCCTTCGTTGACCCAGCTAAGTTGTTAGACAACCTAGAGTCGGGTGTCAATATGGGTGCTGACGGCATTAAGACGTTCGCAGAAACACACGGCTTGAAAGAAAAAGCACCGAAAGAGGAAGAAGATGATTCATCCGTTTCTGTTAATGGCACTAACGTCGCTGGAGCTCAGGATAACGGCGATGTAATAACGGCAGATAGCTCCGCTAAAGAAGATCGTGCATTTGGTTTTAATTCGCTAAATCTACCTAATTTGTTTGCGACTATTTTCAGTGAAAATAAGCAAACAGAAATGAAGTCGCTGGTGGAAAACTTAAAAGAAAACCTGACGGCTGATCTACTGAATATGAAGGAGAAAACCTTTGATTTCCTTCGTAATAGCGGTCATTTGCAAGGCGATGGAGACATCAACGTTTCTTTAGGTAATTACAACTTCAATTGGGGGGGGGATGGTAAAGACCTCGGCGCGTATCTAGGAGATAACAATAACTTCTGGGGTGGTCGAGGTGATGATGTCTACTATGCAACAGGAACATCTAATATCTTTACCGGCGGTGAAGGCAATGATATGGGTGTGCTAATGGGACGTGAAAATATGATGTTCGGTGGCGAAGGCAATGATACTGCCGTCGTTGCTGGACGAATCAATCACGTGTTCTTGGGTGCAGGTGATGATGAGTCGTTTGTCTTTGGTGAAGGTGGCGAGATTGACACTGGAACTGGCCGTGATTATGTCGTCACATCTGGTAACTATAACCGTGTTGATACAGGCGACGATCAAGACTACTCAGTTACGATTGGTAATAATAACCAAGTTGAGTTGGGGGCTGGTAATGACTTCGCCAATGTCTTTGGCAATTACAACCGTATCAATGCTAGTGGCGGCAATGATGTTGTTAAGTTAATGGGTTATAACGCGGTGCTCAACGGTGGCGAAGGTGATGATCACCTAATTGCTGCTGCGCTTTCTAAGTTCAGCCAGTTCAATGGTGGCGAAGGAAGTGATGTGATGGTACTTGGTGGATTCCAAAATACCTTCAAGGGCGGCACTGGCGTAGATAGCTTTGTTGTAAGTGGTGACGTCATTGACAACCTCGTTGAAGACATTCGCAGCGAAGACAACATTGTTTTCAATGGGATTGATTGGCAGAAATTGTGGTTAGAACGCAGTGGCTATGATCTTAAATTGTCGATACTGCGCGATCCTGAA
This sequence comes from Vibrio lentus, assembly GCF_002875945.1. Classification (GTDB taxonomy): domain Bacteria; phylum Pseudomonadota; class Gammaproteobacteria; order Enterobacterales; family Vibrionaceae; genus Vibrio; species Vibrio apostichopi. The sequence continues at coordinate 205,737 of NZ_MCZK01000144.1, read as the reverse complement.
AGTGAAAGTGAAAGTGACCAAGCCAAGTTTGAACACATTGGTTCTGTAACTTTCAATGATTACTTCAATGGTAACCGTGCAGAAGTCGTTGTTGATATGGGGGATAAGGATTCAGGAGGTGAACGAGAGTACACCACGTTATCTGATACCTCGATTGATGCGTTGGTTCAAGCCATGAGTGGATTTTCGCCTCAAGCGGGTGATAATGGTTTCATTGATAACCTTAATAGTAAATCTCGTGCTGCAATTACAATGGCATGGTCTGATACTTCTCACGGAAAAAAAGCATTTGCTTAGCTAATAAACTATATTATTTGATAATGATATAGGCCGTCTTCTTGTTAACTGCGGAAGATGAGATAAACAAAAAGCTCCAATAGTGATATTGGAGCTTTTTTGTATGTGCTATTTGGTAGTCAAAGGCGTGGCGTTCTAAACGGATGACTTCCTATACCGCCTGTTTTTCTAATGAGCCAGAAAAGCGCTTCTTGTAGCTGCGTAACATACTTAGGCTGAATATGGCTGTTACGGTTTCTGCGAACAGGATACTTGCCCAAATGCCTTGTTCTGGGAATAGCTTTGGCAAAATCATGATGCCCAAGGCGACGAACACAAAGCCGCGTCCAAGAGATATCAGTGTTGCTTGTTTAGGTTTGGCCGTTGCTTGAAACAGGTTGGCGATCACTAAGTTTATGCCCATCAGCGGCACAGCAAAGAAGAAGAACGTCAATGCGGTTGATGACAGTCCAATTAAATCGCTTGAATCACCCAAATAGAGGGCTGCGATTTGAGGAGCAAACAGGTACACCAGAACCATAAATACCAAGCCGCTGCCAATTGCACTTTTTAAACCTAAGCGAAAAATCGCTTCGATTCTGTTTGGTTGGTTGGCTCCATGATTAAAGCTGATGATTGGCTGGCAGGCTTGAGCGATTCCGACCATCACAAACAGGGCGAATACCCCGATGTTTGCCGTTAAGCCATAGGCGATAATATGATTCTCACCAAACTGATGCAGCAACACGTAGTTGAACAATAAGATGGTCATCGCTGCAGTTACTTCAATGAAGAATGTCGGCGTACCTATTTTTAGGATGCTTGGCAGTTTTCCCAAACCAATCCCTTTTAAGCTCATTTCCAAGGTGCCTTGTTTACGTACAAAGTGGCTTAATAGAATACAAGCGATAACACCTTGAGCAATTGCTGTACCGTAGGCTGCGCCTTTCATACCCCAGCCAAATTCTAAGACGAAGAAGTAGTCCAAAACTAGGTTAACCACAGCACCTATCGACATCGCGTAAGTCGCCAGTTTTGGGTTGGTATCGTTACGAACAAAGCACGACATGACCCAAGCTAACGAGTACAACACAAAGAATGGCAGCATCACAGACAGGTAATCGTGAGTCAGTTCAGCCATGTAACCAGAAGCGCCCATTAACGCAATCATATCGTCTAAAAAATACAGGGCAATGCTGACTGAAATGGTGCTAAGCACAGCGGTACTGAGCATTGATTGGCTAAAGAGGGTTTGACCCGACGTTGTATTTCCTTTGCCGACTTCGATAGACATAAGTGCTGCGCCACCAATGCCCACCATCATGGCAATGGCGGTGAATATTGAAAAAGCAGGGATGGTTAAAGCGATAGCACCAAGCCCATCAGGGCCAACACCGCGTCCGACGAACCAAGCATCTCCCATGATAAAAAGAGACTTGATCACCATGCCCGTTAGTGCGGGCCAAAGGTATTGATAAAAGGATTTTGAGATCGGATCGGTTTTGAGATTAATGCCCATTCCAGAAAGCTCCCAACAAATTGGATGAAATAAAGAGGGAGCATTATCCGAACTTAAGTGGATTCTAAAAAGGGATTATCTGCGCATTATGTTGCACGATCTGCACATCGAGTTCGAAACTCCGCGGGTGACTCGTTCATTTGGCCGCGATAAAAACGACTGAAATAGGCAGGGTCTTCGAAGCCGAGTTCAAAAGCGATGGTTTTAATTGTCTTGGTAGAAAAGATCAATTCACGGTTCGCTTCTAAGATGGTTCGATCATGGATTAATTGAGTGACCGTTTTACCTCGCTCCGCTTTGACGATCTCGTTGATGCGTTTGTTAGTGATCGACAGCGCTTGCGCATAAAATTCGCAATGTTTGTGCGTGGCGTAATGCTGCTCAATCAAATCAACAACCTTGTTGACTCGGCTGTCGCGCACTTCTCCTTTCAATGAGGACTGGGTGGCGAAGCGTAATATGTAGCGCAAAAAGCTATTCATCAGTGATTCTACCAAATCCCAGTCGCTATCCACTCGCTCACACTCTTCTTTGATCATGGTGAAAATAGGCAGCAGGTAGCGGTTGCCTTCCTCACTGCAATCCAAATAGGGAGGGCGACTTTGATGCATGGCAAAAACAGTGTCGACTAGTTGTGTGTTGCGATGATTGGTTTTGATAAAACCTGGGGTAAATACCAGTAAACGAGCATTTTCTCCCACCAGTTCTGAGCGGTGTACCTGACCGGGAGCAATGGTAAAAATACGCCCGATTTTGTTGTCGTAGTCGACGAAATCAATACTCTGACTGCCGAGATCATCCACACACCACACCAACTCCCAATACTCATGTCTGTGTGGTTCTAAGAACGCATCGTCGCTGTTAGATAACTCAGTCACACGACAGGGTTGACCTTTAATAAGGCGCATGTGCTTGATGGGAGTACTCATGACATTCCTTTGTTGGAGAAGGGCGCTGAAGGCTATGACCAAAGCCGACAATGATTGGTGTTGCTAATGTAGCCGATTGCGACTTTTAAGTCATTCGCTTGCCATTATCAATGAGTGATGGGCAGTGAAAGAATGGACGCGGTGAAACAGATAGGAGTGTACAGAGGGGAGTGAGTTAGAAGCTTAGATTTGAGTTGCTAAATATAACCCTAGAAGCGCATTGCGGGCTTCTAGGGTAAATTCATAGAACTTAGTTGCTGCTCGCTGTATTTAACGAAGAGCGTAGCTTAAAGATCCCTTTTGGTGCCTTGGTCAGCAAGATGCCACAAAGCAGAGGAATCATCATAAGCAATGACTGTTCAGAAAGCACTTCACCATTGATGTAGCAAGAGATCAGAAGTGCTACTACCGGAAAAATTAAGAAACATATAGAGGCTTGGAAAGGTGTCGAAACCTGTCCTAATTTGAAGTAAGCCACAATGCCGCCAACACTCGCCACAAAGCCCAGGTAAATCACGGCTGAGATTGAATCCCAAGTGAAGGATTCAACATTAACGCTTTCACCCACCGCAGAAACGGCGAACAAGAATAGGGAAGCAATTAAGCTCGGTACAGCATTGTAAGTCAGTACTTCGATTCCTTTGCAGTGCTTTTGAACCAACACATACATAACCGCATGAATCGCCACAGCAAGGCCTAAACAAATTGTGCCGATAAGGTAGTCATCACCACCCATTTGCATTTCGTTGCCAAGGATTAAACATAGGCTCACAACAGCAGTGATCAAACCGAAGATTTGATGTTTCGCCAATCGTAGACCTAAGAATAAACCAGACATCAGCATCACAGCGACCGGCATGTTCGCGAAGATGATCGACGCCAAACCAGAAGATATGTATTGCTCACCATAGATCATCAAAGTGAACGGAATAGCAAAATACATCAGTGCCACAATAAGTAGCCATTGACGTTTACCTTTAGGGAAAAGCAAAGGCTGGTTGAACACTTTCGCCAATACTGCGAGCAACGGTGCAGCCAATAAAAAGCGCAATGCAGTGGCAAAAATAGGTGGGATAGAATGCAATGCCACTTCCATAGCGAACCAAGTGGTTCCCCAAATTAAGCAAACAGAGACAAAAAGCAAGATAGTTAGCGACTTCGAATTCATGGTGACTACTCATTAATAATTATTTTAAATCATAGGCTTGTAGCGCCTTAATGACGTGGCACAGTATAAGTAGGTAGTCGGAGAAAAATTTTGTCTTTTTGTCTCTAATTGAAATGATTTGTGGAAATTAAATCTCTAATATAGTTAATTTTTATAAATTATTTCTATGAAATTAGATTAAGTTAAAGGCATTATTCTTTGTAAGGTCTAATTTGTGAGTTTGTTTATGGATGTTTTCTGATGACGTAACTTTTATGAGTAAGACTTGGCATGTCTTTTAAGATCGTCAATGAAGGCCCGAATTCTGGCCGGCATTTGCAATCCAAAATTGTGTACAATATAGAAAGGAGCCTTAAGCTCTATTTCATCTGGCAGTATATTAATTAATGTACCATTTTGGAGGTCTACTTCAATTGCTTGTTTAGGAAGACACGCAATTCCTAACCCAGATAAAGCCATCATTCGTATGGTTGGCACACTGTCTCCAACTCTGTTTGCTCTAAATTGATAGGTACTTATTTTCCCTTTATTGATAGCAAAGCTTCTTTGACTGTTGATACCTTCCCATTGATTGGCAATGTAGTCATATTTTGAGAGGTCATTTGATGTGATTGGAAGCTGAATTTGTACCTTTGTAAGATAATCAGGATGACAGCACAGTACTTGTTGAAGGTCTCCTAGCCTTATAGCTCGAGATGTGGAATCAGGAAGTTCTCCAACGGTGACCGACAGGTCTATGTATTTATCAATAAGATCTACGCGCATATCGTTGGCCAATAGTTGAGGCTCTATACGAGGGTGGCTTTTCATAAACTCACACATTGCAGGTCCAATAAGATGTGTCATCAATGTGTGTGGAGATGTGATGGTGATTGTGCCTGCAAAATCAGAACAGGACTCGCGCACTTCTTCTTCCGCAAGCGACATTAGTTTTCGCATTTCTAAGCATCTTTGATAAAAACGCTGTCCAGCGTCGGTTAAGGATTGGCGACGTGTTGTTCTAGTGAGTAATTTCACACCAAGGTGTTGCTCAAGCCCTTGTAAGTGATGGCTAACGACAGATTTTGATAGATCTAGCTTATCAGCAGCTTTCGTTATGGAGCCCGATTCTACAATTTGAGCGAACACTTGCATGCGATGCAATTCGTTTTTCATGGTGATTTATTGTCTCATTAGATCGAACTATGTTTGAAATTTTACTGTATTTATCTATTTTTACAAACAAGTAAGATTCTCCTCGTACCTTAACAAGATAAGAAAACGGAGAGAATGATGACTATTTTAGTGCAATTTACCTTGAGCCATACTGAAGATAAAACGGCAGAGATCGTTGAGTTTTTTAACGAAATCTTGCCAGATACTCGTACTTTTAACGGCAACCTTTCTGCGGAGCTTTATCAAAAAGATTTGTCTGAAAATGCCTTGGTTTTATGTGAAGAATGGGAAAGTACGGATAACTTCAATGAATACATTGCTTGGCGCAAAGATATTGGCGATTTTGACCGTTTAGGTGCGATGCTTACGGATATGCCGACCATTACAGTCATGTCTAAAATCGTCACATCATCTGAGGTGTAATGATGAATAAGATATGGAGTCCTTCTTCAGTACCAGCTCCGGCCGCTAACTATCATCAATGTGCGTTAATCCCCGCCGGTTCAACGCGGTTACATATTGCTGGGCAACTTGGGATTGATAGCGAAGGTGTGGTTGCTGAAAGTGCGGAAGAACAGATTGTACTGGCTTGGACAAATCTGAGAGGAGTGCTTCAGGCAAATCAAATGGATATGGAAGATTTAATCAGTGTAAGACTGTACTTAGTTGATCGGAATGATATGTCTGATTACCAAGCCGCAAAGCAACGATTGCCCTTTGATGTTGGTGGACTTCCAACGACATTATTATTCGTTCAAGGGCTCTTTGATGAGCGATGGAAAGTTGAAATTGAGGCCGAAGCGGCGAAACTGATTTAAGTCGATTATTGGATTTTTAATGGGTAAAAAGATCATTATGTGAAGCCAAAAGCCCCTTTATCTAATCGTTGATAAAGGGGCTATTTCTAATCGAGAAACTCCTGCTCAGCGACGTATAGTGATTTGGTTGAAATCAATCCAACCATTAGCTAACTGTTCAACGGGATTGACTGTTTTGGCATAATTGAGTTGCTGTTTAACGCGGAAAATCGGCCTATAAACGCCGAGCTTTATTAGCTGTGCCTCGAGTTCTAGAAAGGCTGATTGTCGTTGTTGGTAATCATTGAGTGTCCAAAGTTGCTCAAGGTTTTCATCTCGCCACTGTTTTTGCTCATCAGTGAGGCACACTTCTAATGCGATAGAACTTTGTAACCACCCCATCCAGCTGCTGTCGAGGTTATCTGAAAACACTTCACCGCTAATTAATATGTCAGCATCTTTTAGGTTATCCGGTTGGCAAAAATCTGGAAACTCGAGCACTTGATATTCGCAAGCAAAACCGAGTTCATTCAATCGATGACAATAATGACGAGCCATTTTGATGTGGTCAAACAGCTGGTAGGTCAGGATCTTTAATGGTTGGGTAGGTTTGGTTAATGAGTCAGCTAAATGATGAACGGCTTTCAATACGCCTTGGTCATTGGCGTTGATAAGTTTAGGGCTTGATGACTGGCTAAAAGTGGCAAGCATTCCATTGGCATAACCGATGCTCTGCCTAGGGATATCTTTAGCTACACCAAGTAAGCGAAGTAATTCACTTATTGATTGGTAGCGCTCTGGTTTTTCAAACCAAGGGTGACGATGTGGGTTAATCAAGGCGTATTCGCAACCTTTTTCCCACTGTTCCATCTCTTCAAGCCCCAACGATATTGAGGAATGTTGGTAATGCGGGTGCGAATGAACAATATCGCAGTGCATCTCATAGTCTTTGGCTTTATCACCGACATTCCATATCTCTATGCCATCTACCCAAGGGCGGTGACCATGATAGTGTTTGAATGCTTCCAGTCTGGTAAGCCATTCAGACTGTTCGACCAATTTAAAGCTGCCACTACCAAGGCGCGTATCTCCTACCTTTTTCGTAATACCCGCGGCTGAGCTGGATAGCAGTGACGGTAAATATCCTGCGTTGGCCTTGGTATCAAAATAGAGATGAAGTGGGTCTACAACAGTGATATTTGAGATGCAGTGAAACTGCTGACTATTGTGGTGAGAGCTATTGAGCAAGCGTCGGAAATGGTTTTTGATGTCTTGCGCTAGAATCGGCGAGCCGTCATGAAATACTAAATCTTTTCGCAAAGTGAAATACCAACGACTTTCATCTTGGTACCAGTCAATTGCAAGGTCTCCCTCAAACGAGTGAGTTCGTGTGTTGAAACACAGTAAATTACTGCACAGGTAACGAGTGATATGCGCTTCAGTGCGTCGTGTTACTTCAATCGGGTCTAGGTTATGTGTGCCTCGATAAAAGGGAATTTGCAGAATATCGAGTGTGGTCGGTAAGCTCTGATAACGGCTGATATAACCAAGTAGAAACTGATCGCGTTGTGAATCATCAATGAGCTCTAATGCTTGGTCAACTTTGTTTTCCGATAGTAATTCATCAATCCTCAGTTCTAATTTATGGTTCACGTTTTTGAGTAGAGTGAGTGTGGGTAGGTTGCCTCTGCCAATACCTGACTTCCAATCAATCAAGCCCTCGTTTACTAGCTTTTTGATAATCAGCTGTGCGTTACGTTTGGTACACCCCAGAGCTTCAGTAATTTCTGTCAGCGAAAGTTGAGTCGGTTGGTTAATGAGTACCCGAGAACGTAAAAATGCCAGTGCCTTCCAGTAATGCATAAAGGTGAAATCCCTGTTAAATCTTTCTATTTTTCTTCATCTTTTAATCTCGATAATAGAGTTATTCGATTGTTTTTAAAAGGAATGAAAAATGGAAGGTGTAAAAGCTTCCAAGGCGACCAACTCAATTTGGAAAAACTCGAGCTTTATTGTTTTGTTTTCGACGGCGTTTTTTGTCGCCTTTGGAACTAAGATTTATGACCTTGCTCTTCCCTTGTTGGTGTACGAGTTAACACAGTCCTCAGAGATGATGGGCTGGATGAGAGCCGTTGAGTTTTTGCCAAATCTGCTTCTAGCGCTGTTCATCGGTGTATGGGTTGATAAGTTTAATAAGAAGCAGTGGTCGCAATGCATGTTGCTTGGGCAAGTCGTTGTGTTGGTTATCTCGTATATCGCTGTGCGATGGTTGTCGAATCCTTTATATGTGCTGTTCCCGTGTGCATTCCTAATGATGGCGTTTAACTATGGCTATCACAATGCACGTATCGGGATGATGAAAAATGTCTTACCTCAACAAGTGCAAAATACAGCTACTGCCAGAATGAGTTCCTTGTACAGTTTGTTAGAAACGGTTGGTCCGGTGTTGTCTGGGGGATTGCTTCTCTTATCAGCGTTACATAACGTGTTTCTACTTATTGCAGTTATGTACGTGCTTGCTTTTTGGCAGCTCAATAAGTTGGACCTCAAACCGTCTACGCCCGTTGTCCATCAGTCGGTGTTTAGCGCACTAAAAGAAGGTTGGTCTATTTTGTATGCGAACAAGAACATGTGGCACATCACCTTGGTAGTGATGGTGATTAACACCACTGGATCTATTTTCTGGATTCAAGCTATCTACTTTGCCAAAGCGGAGTTGGCACTCAATCACATGGAAGTGGGGTACTTGATCGCGGCTTCAGGCGTGGGCGGTTTATTAGGTTCTTTTACCGGAGATAAAGTTAGAAAACGTATCGGACTCGGCGTGCTTCTAATTTTGTCCGTTGCATTAGAGGCGTTTGGGTTCTTATTTCCAGCGTTATTGAGCCAAAGTTATTTACTACAAGGTGTCTCCGGAGAATACAGAGTTGTGATTGAAAAAGGCTTATTAATGGCGTCGTTCTTGTGGGTGAGTGCTATTGGTGTTTACAGCAGCATCTGTATCTGGAGTTATCGCCAAGAAGCCTTCGAGGAAAAGCACCTTGGCCGCGTGGCAGGTATTACCGGATCGTTATTTAAACTGTTGATGCCATTTGGTTTGGCTGCTTCAGGTTATCTGGTGGCGATATTTGGTATACCGACACTCTTTGCTGCCTGTTTTGTCGCTCAAGTGTTCGCGGCTCTTGGGCTCATGATGACCAGTGTCCGACGTATTCCCTAGTACGTTGACGTTTTTCTTTTAGGAAGTTTGCATGAAAAACGCTACTGGCAGCAAAGTTATAGCATAGAGTGTTGAAGGTTTATTTTGTTCGCGTTCATACTGAACAAAGGAACGACATAACATGGAAATGAGGTAGGGGATTTGAAAAACACAATCGACTTAAATCTGTATCGATTTTTGGATCTGCTTTATGAGCAACAATCTCAGGCGAAGGTGTGTCATATTTTAGATATTAGCCGAGCGACGTTTAATCGTCATTTGGCCGATTGCCGAGATCTGTTTGCTAATGAATTATTCATCGCGACCAAAGGTGTTTACGCTCCGACCTTGTTCACCACTCAATTGATGTTGGTGGTGAAAGAGCCTCTAGAAAGGTTAGAGCAAGCACAGCAAATATCGCAGTCGTTTGTCGGAGCCGATTCGAATATTGAATATGTTTTTCATGCTGCTAACCCGTTGAGCACATTGTTTACCGTTCCCTTATTGAAAGGGTTAACAAGTGAAGAATCAAAGCCCAAAATATCGATGATGGATTGGTCGTTGGATGGAGTTGAATTCCCAAAAGCGGGAACTTTAGCGATCGGCGTTTCAGGTTACCCCAACGAACTGAATGATCGTATTGTAGAGCGTAAAGTCGGTTCGCTAGACTTGTTCGCTTATGTGACAGATGCACATCCTTTAGCCAAAAATGAAACCATCGACCTTACTCAGTTAGAAAGCTTTGATACGGTGCGTGTTTCGATGGGCTCATTGGACGCTAACTCTTATTACGAACGTTTGAAAAAACGCACAGGGTTGGTATTACAGCAAAAGCTGACGGTCGCGTCGGTCTCTTCAGCTCTGGAGTGTGTTCAGGTGAGCCAATATGTATTCGTTGGATTTGATATGGATTCAGCGTCCATACCAAGCGGGCTTAGTCAGCGACCTGTATTGTTCAATGGAGAAACGGTGACTTTCGATGTTGGTATCCAATACCACCGCGCTTGTTATCAGCACCCCATAGTGAAACGCATCGAACAGATTTTAAGTGAAAGTTTGGAAAATCGTTAATGATGAAATAACAGAAAACGCGCCGATTTAGGCGCGTTTTTGTTTTAGGTTTACAGCTTGATTAACGATGCAGACTTGGTGTTACAGCTTCACCTCTTCAATGTCGCTTGGTTTCCACGTTTGATCATACCATGCTTCTTGTGGTCCATAGAGTCTCAGTACTGTAAACCAACCCTTGCCCGGAACCGTCTCAATCCAGTTCGCCTCTTTGCCTTTTGGAGCGGTAGGGCCAAAGTACAAATCAACCGAACCATCTTTGTTTTCAATGAAGTCATCACGCTGATTATTCTTACTTGGCAGCGGTTGGCTAGTTTGCAGCTCTGAACGCGTTTGCGTGTCGTAAGCCACAATAGACCAGAAGTTCTTAGCTGGCACATTCGCCGGAATATTCAATTTATAGTGTTTGCCACCATCGAAGTATTCACCGTCTTTTGCTTGGTCAATCAATGCGTATTGAGAGCCCTTTTCGATAAGCTTCAGAGCCATCGCTGGTGTATTCACTGTCGCGATGTAGAAGAAGTAAGAACGAGCATCTAGGTTGCGTCCACCTTCACCTTGGTCGACTAACCATTGGTAATCTTTGCCGATAAACGCCGTTTTCCATAGGCGATCTTCATAGATGTAAGCTTTCTTGTCTCTTGGTTGGAAGTAAAGTGATCTCGCTGTTGCGTTACCAATCGCGACGCCATCTTTCATCAGTTTTTGCATGCGCTCATCGGGTGCAAAAGGTTTGTTCTTCTGAATACCAATGCTCGACATTAATCCACGAAGCTCTGGGTCGATGAAGGAAATCGGCTCTTTATCTAGGACTGTTTTAATCTCGGTGTAGAAGTGCTCATCGTTTGCATGAATGGTATTGAATGATTTGCCACTACCAGAGATGAATTCCATTTTTGGTTGATCATCTTTCTTTGCTAATGGGTAGATCTTCAGCTTCTCTTTATAAGCTGTTACTGCTGCGTCGGTCTTGCCATCTTTCAGGAATCCGCGCGCAATAAACCAGTTGGTGTAGCTGGTGGATTGTGAAACAAAATAGCCTTCAGGTACTTCGCCTTCATAACCCGGAGGAAGAATTAGATACTTACCACCTTTGCCTTTATCTGGCCCCACGATGCCCAAGTCAATAACAAAACGAAAGAACGCATCGTTCACCGTTGTTGGTCCCATGCCTTCTGGTACCTCAATGACGGTTGGACCATCTTTCTCTAGGTCTAGGAAAACCGAAGCATAAACGGTGTCGGTGTTACCGGTTAAAAATAGAGGGTTTGAATCCATCAGATTATCGAACACCACCACTTGGTTTGATGATGTTGAACCGATCCCCTCATGACCAACACGCAGAGCTTCAAGTGAAGCCATTGGAATCGCATTGAGGAACACCTCTGTTGAGCGAAGCGTATCTAGATTGTCATAAAGCTTTTGCGCGGTTTCAGCCGTTGGCGCACCATCTTTAAAATTCAATTCGCCGATGCTGGTTTGCACTGTATCTGGCGTCATGATGCTTGACGGAATATCAGTATTGTAGTTTTCAGTCGCCAGTACTTGGTGTGAGATAAAAATACTGCTCGCTAACACAATTGCTTTTAGCTTCGACGTAATCATGATGTCACCTTTCAGTTTCGTTTCGATGTACTTACTTTATGCTAGTCGAAAAAACATATCTGATACGCGGCAGGCTCAAAAATGAGTCTCAAAGATCGGTTTAAAAGATGGGGGTAAGAAGGCGCTCGCAAAATACGGTGTCTGTACTGCAATTGTTAGTATTGTAGATAAAACAAAACCCGCACTTGGCGGGTTTATTCGTAACACTCTAAATCTTTTTACTGCCTAACAGGCTTAACTTGTTTGGTTTGTCTTACTGCAAGGATGAGTTGCGGTAGTAGTGACATTACGATCATGCCTGTCATTAGCGAGTACTGTACTGGAGTGAAGGATTCACCCATCAACACCATGCCCGTCACGATGCCAGCAACTGGGTTAGCGATACCACCAAAGGTGAAATCAACTACTGACATACGTTGTAGTAGCCATACATACATGCCGTAACCTAGTGCTGTGTTTAGCCCAATTACCCACAATAGACCCATAGCGTTGCGAGTATCGAAATGAGTGACAGCATTAACATAAGGTTGTGGGTCGATGAAGGCATGAACGCCAGACGCGACAGATAAAATCGTACCGCCTAAAATCAGCTGCCATGTTAATACCTTCCACCAATGCATGCGGTTACCCAGTGACTTGGTAATGCTGCTGCCGATGACAATACACATGATCGCGGCGAACATGGCGCCTAAACCAATTGGATTCAAAGCGATTTGGCTTGGGTTAAACAGTATCCACGCTAAGGTGATCAAGCCAATACCAGAAAGGGCTTGAATCAGATGCGGGCGTTGCTTTTTCACTACCCAATGGAAGATCATCGCGAACACAGGTACAGAGATCATACCCACGCCAGAAATCGCTGAAGGCAGCGTTAGTGCCATCACGAAGATCAGGCCAAAGAAGGTCGCAATATTGATAAGGCCCAATGTGAAAATGATCTGCCACTCGCCTTTTTTAGGCAGTGTCGGCTTTACTGCTAGCAATAACAAACCAGCAGGTAACGCACGCAAAGCACCCAATAATAATGGTGGCCACTCCTGTAGCGTAAATTGCGTCACTGCATAGGTTGTTCCCCAAAAGAACGCGGGGATCATTGCTAATAATATGTTCATTTAAAATATCTTTACGTTAAGATAACTATTGTGTGAACTGTATACTGAGAACTAGTGGTTGTAAAGTATCTTTATGTTAAACTAGTTTGAAGTAATCAAGACTAATAACGGAGCGAGATTGCAAATGGATGCTATCGACCGCGTAGTAGAGCAATGGGCAAAGGAAAAGCCTGAGCTAGAAACTGAGCCTATGGCAATGATGGGCCGGATTATGCGTATTGCCAAGTATATGGAGACTCAAGTTGCCGAGCTTCATAAAAAATACGACATGAAACTCGGTGAGTTTGATGTGCTAGCCACCTTGCGACGTTCTGGAAAGCCTTACCGACTCACTCCCTCAGAGCTGATAGGTTCGATGATGCTGACATCAGGTGCGATGACCAATCGCCTTGATAAACTGGAAGCCAAAGGGTTGATCAGTCGTGAACACAGCAAAGAAGACAGACGCAGTGTGAGTGTTGAGCTAACCAAAGATGGTTTGATTCTGATTGACCAAATGATGACTGAGCATGTTGAAATGCAGAAGAAGCTGGTTAAATCTCTGTCTGCGAGCCAGAAGAAGAACACCAACCAACTGCTAAAAACATGGTTGAGCGCTTACGAGTAATTGACGTGAGCTAACTCAAACTGATTTGAAAACCGAAGTGATGAACTTCGGTTTTTTTGTGTCTTCAATTTGGTGTCGCGCTACTTAGTATCGGTTAATTTGGGAACGACACTGAGCTAGAGACACTGAGCTAGAAAACCGAACAAGTTCCATTGATGTAATTCAATATTTTAGGACATCCTATTTAAGACTTCCCGTTATCAATAGATGCCATCCATCCGTATATTTCTCGTATTCCAACAATACAGAGATTACAGAAATGAAACTTAAAATAGCCCTTAGCGCAGCACTACTCGCAACCTCATTTGCATCCCATGCAGAGTTGAAAATGTCGATCAACGAACAAACCAACGGTGTCGTCGTCACCGTTTATCAAGATGGAGAACGCGTTCCTAACGCTCAGGTCACCACTAATATTCGCGGGCAACAAATGACAGAAACATCAGACAGAGGGCAAGCCTTTTTCTACAAGGGAAATATCCCAAGGGTGTACCGATTTGAAGCAACCACACCTCAAGGCGAGAGTGTCCAACAAAGTCGATTTATTGGACGGGATAAATAGATTTTCGGAGTGTCTGACTAGGTTCGGTTTAGTGAGTTTGAGCCGATGCTCTCCAGCACTTTTCTAACTTTTTCAAAGCGAGTGTTTTTGCCTTCCCCATGTTGCCTATTTGCCACGCAAGCACGATATCAACGGTTCTTGCGTGGCCAATTTCCACTAAACTTCCGGCTTCTAACTCGGCGGCTATAAGCTGTTTAGGCAGAGTACCGATACCAAGGTTACGTTGAATTGCCGTCAACTTACTGCTCATTGAACTGACCGTACTGGTTTTTTGGTTCAGTAAGATGTTTTTGGTGATTTTAGGTGCTGACTTAGCGGTATCGGCCACTGCGATGATCGTGTGTTCACGTCGTGTGGATTCACTGAGCGGATTTGGTTCGTTTAAAATGGGTGCATTTTTCGCGGCTACCCAGATCATTTCTACACTGCCAATGCTTTTACTGTTGACGGTATTCGGTAGCTCGATATGGGGCATTGATGAGATCAGAATATCTGCTTTTCCTGAGATTAATGCTTCCCAGCCTCCCGACAAAATATCTTCTTGGATATAAAGTTGCGTGCTGCACTCCGTTGCCATTTCGGCGATTAACGACAACGCAATGTCTTGCCCGATAATGCCGTCATAGGAAACAAACAGTTCGCTTTCCCAACCACTTGAGAAACGTTGTATTTGGTTTATAAGTTCATCGGATCCCGCAAGTAACTGGCGACCATTTTCCACCAACATGTGTCCTACCTGAGTAAACACGGCTCTATGTCCTGATCGATCTAAGATCAAGATGCCGAGTTCGTCTTCCAATTTTTGAATCTGATAACTCAATGCAGAAACGGATCGATTGAGATGCGCAGAGGCTGACGAGTAAGTCCCTTCACGTTGTAGAACATCCAATATTTGTAAGGTGTCGAGCGGCAGTGTTTTCTTCAGAATCTTCATAAAATCAATAAAAATGGGGCAAGTGTTCAATGAATTTCAGCCAATGGTAACAGCATTGAGGATGTTGAATCTTCGGATTTAGTCAGTAATTTGTATGCGAGTATGTCTACTAAAATTTCAAACAAGTTGTTCTATTTTTCTCGTTATCATCTTAATGCTAAGTCGAATAACCTATCGGCAATGAAACTTATCAAGGCTTAGAACTATGAACACCAGAATGAACGACACACTGACTTTTTTCGCTCGCATTTTATTGGCTTACTTGTTTATTCAAGCGGGTTGGGGAAAGCTATTTAGCTATGAAGGAACGGCGGGATACATGGCATCTCAAGGCGTGAGCGCTTACTTGTTGCCTTTGGTTATCTTGCTTGAACTCGGTGGCGGACTTGCGATTCTAGCTGGATTTATGACTCGCTTTACTGCGTTGTCGATTGCGTTTTTCTCTTTGGTGTCCGGTGTTATGTTTCACTTCGACCCAAGTTCGTCGGATCAAATGATTCACTTCTATAAAAATGTCTCAGTTGCTGGTGGATATCTGGCGTTAGCGGTACTTGGCGCAGGGTCGTTTAGTGTTGATTACTGGTTGTCTAACAAGCTGAAGCAAGACGTTAAATGGACGCGCTTAATGGTTCTTGTTCGTTAGTGTTTTTTGTCCAATTGCAGTTTATTCGTTAGTGTTGTTGGCGCAATTTATGAATAAAAAACCGAAGCTTAAGGCTTCGGTTTTTTCTTTTGTAAGTCCAGTCAATTACTGGATTATGCTTGGAGCATCTCGTCACTAAACAGTTCTGCGCAGCCAATCCCATTAATGGCGCAGCTTTCATCGATGTCTGAGATGTCACCGCTCACGCCGATAGCACCCAATACCGTTTTATCCTTGTCTCGAATCAGTAGCCCCCCTGGAACTGGCACCATGTTTCCGTGTGCCAGCACGTTTACGGCGGAGATGAATGCTGGTCGGTTGTCAGCATCTTGGGCGAGTTTTCTAGAGGAACAACCCAGTGCGAGTGCCCCCCATGCTTTAGCAATCGCGATATCTGGTCGCATCATGCTAGAGCCATCTTGACGTTGCAGAGAAATCAGTTTGCCACCACTGTCTAAGACGGCGACCGTCAAAGGTTCTGTGTGGATCTTGTTTCCTGCTTTTAAGGTTCCATCGATGATGGTTAACGCTTGTTGTAGAGTCAAACTTCCCATGTTATCTCCTAGTTTTTCAAGGGGCATACGTACCAAGCTCAGCCAGCCAATCATTACTCTTGTTTGTGAATATCATTGACTGATTCAGCTCGGTACAAGAGTCCTAACTGGACTCTTGTAATAGCCCATAGCTGGGTAAAGTTAGGAAGGCAGCGAACTCTTCGGCTGTAGAAAGTTGATAGAAAAGATCAGCTGTCTCTTCAAATCGACCTGCTGTATAGCGCGAGTCACCGACTTCATGTTTTATCGTGTCTAACTCCTGGTAAAGCCAAGAGTGGAACAGTTGTTTGGTAAAGGTTTGGCCGTCATCAAGCGTGATGCCGTGGTGGATCCATTGCCAGATGTTGGCTCTTGAGATCTCTGCGGTGGCGGCATCTTCCATAAGGCCGTAGATAGGCACACAACCGTAGCCTTGGATCCAAGCCTCAATGTAATAAAGCGCAATGCGTATATTTTTACGTACTCCTGCTTCGTCGCGGCTGCCTTCACAAGGTTTTAGCAACGATTCTGCATTGATCACATGCTCCGGGCTTTGAAAATCCATTTGGTTTACTTTGCCATCTAAGTGCTTATCAAAGATCGACATTGCCAAATCAACCAGTGCAGGGTGCGCGACCCATGTGCCGTCGTGTCCGTTCTGAGATTCTCTTTGCTTATCTTCGATAACCTTGGCGGTTACGCGCGCCATTTCTTGCGGATCTTTTGCTGGAATAAAGGCCGACATACCACCCATCGCCAGTGCACCGCGAGCATGACAAGTACGCACTAACAGCTGGCTGTAGGCATTTAGGAACTCTTGATCCATGCCGATCCCGTGACGGTCAGGCAGGATGCGGTCTTTATGGTTTTTCAGCGTTTTGATGTAGCTGAAGATGTAATCCCAACGGCCACAGTTCATCGCTACGATATGATCACGCATTGCGTACAAGATCTCTTCCATTTGGAATACGGCTGGCAGAGTTTCAATCAACACGGTCGCACGAATGGTGCCTTTGGGTACGTGGAAATAGTTTTCGGTGAAGCTGAAAATATCGTCCCACCACTGTGCTTCTTCCATGCTCTCAAGCTTGGGAATGTAGTAGTAAACGCCTAAGCCTTGTTGTGCACGTGACTGATAGTTATGGAAAAAGTACAAGGCGAAGTCCATCAAGCAACCGCCGATAGGCTGATTGTTGAATTGGATGGATTGCTCAGGAAGGTGGATCCCTCGTGGGCGTGCGATCAGCAGTGCAGGATCGTCGTTTAATTGGTAACGCTTCTGCTTCTTCTCATCGAAATAACTAATGGTGCCAAGGTTGGCGTCTCTTAGGTTGATTTGCCCTTCGACCATATTGGCCCAAGTCGGGGAAGAGGCATCCTCAAAGCAACACATGAAGACTTTCGCGCCTGAGTTTAGCGCGTTGATCACCATCTTTCTTTCGATAGGTCCGGTGATCTCTACGCGTCGATCCAGTAACTCTGGTGGCGGTGTCGCCACTTTCCACTCTTTATTCTGGCGAATGGAAATGGTGTATTTTCTGAAATTGGGTAACTCACCCTCGTCATATTGAGCTTGTTTTACGTCGCGGTCACTTAGCAGGGCATGACGGCGATCTCCAAACTTATTGACGAGAGCTTCTAAGAATTTTAATGCATCTTTAGACAAGATCTCTTTGTACTCGGAGTTGTCCATCTTCCCAAGTACCTGCATACATTGTACTTCTTCTCTCTCTTTTACGTCATTCATCATTGTTGTCTCCTTTAAACAATACGATGCCACTTTGTATACAAAATGCTCTTTTTAAGAGTATTTATATTGTAGAAATTGTAAACAAGCAAACGGTATTTAACATTTATTTATCATTTGATCTTTTTGTAATTTATTTTTACGTAAAGATATTTTATGTAAAGCAATGAATTGTAAGCTTTTCAGGGTAAGTGCGGACTTAATATGACGGGCTGATGTAATGAAAATGTTTCATTTTGGGCTTGATAAATGCTGAGGATGATTCATAGTACACAAAAGTTAGTTTAATTGTATACAATCTGAGCTGGAGGTTCGAATGGCAATTATGAAAGCGATTGAAGCAGCGGTAGAAGTGCTTAAACGTGAAGGTGTAGACATCGCATTTGGTGTTCCCGGCGCAGCAATAAACCCTATGTATGCGGCTATGAAAAAGCTCGGAGGAATCGACCACGTCTTAGCTCGCCACGTAGAGGGTGCATCGCATATGGCCGAAGGGTACACGCGTACCAATCAAGGCAATATCGGTGTGTGTATTGGTACCTCTGGCCCTGCGGGAACGGACATGATCACGGGGCTTTATTCGGCGTCTGCAGATTCAATCCCAATCCTATGTATTACAGGTCAGGCTCCGCGTGCTCGCCTTCATAAAGAAGACTTCCAAGCGGTTGATATTGAATCTATCGCTAAACCAGTCACTAAGTGGGCGACTACGGTTCTTGAACCGGCTCAAGTGCCACGCGCGTTCCAAAAAGCCTTTCATTTAATGCGTTCGGGTCGTCCGGGTCCAATCCTGATTGATCTACCGATTGATGTTCAGCTGGCTGAGATTGAGTTTGATATCGATACCTATGAACCGCTAGAGCCTTATAAGCCACAAGCGACACGCGCGCAGGTTGAGAAAGCATTAACCATGATGTCTCAATCGGAAAAACCGCTGATTGTATCTGGTGGTGGCGTGATTAACGCTGGCGCGTCTGAATTGTTGCAGCAGTTTGCCGAGATCACTGGTGTTCCTGTTATTCCAACCTTAATGGGTTGGGGTTCGATCTCGGATGATCATGAGTTAATGGCAGGTATGGTGGGGTTACAAACTTCTCACCGTTATGGCAACGAAACCATGCTGAATTCTGATTTTGTGTTTGGTGTTGGTAACCGCTGGGCTAACCGTCATACCGGTTCTGTGGATGTTTACACCGAAGGCCGAAAGTTCGTACATGTAGATATTGAACCAACCCAAATCGGCCGTGTGTTCTGTCCTGATTTAGGCATTGTCTCTGATGCGAAAGCAGCACTAGAGCTAATGGTTGAAGTGGCGCAAGAGTGGCGTGATGCTGGCAAGCTGCCAAACCGAAATGCTTGGGCAAGTGAGTGTCAGGAACGCAAATCGACCATGCTGCGTAAAACCAATTTCGATGAAGCGCCAATGAAACCGATGCGTGTTTATGAAGAGATGAACAAGGCATTTGGCCGTGACACTTGTTATGTGAGCACCATTGGTTTGTCACAAATTGCTGCCGCTCAGTTCCTACATGTTTATAAGCCTCGTAACTGGATCAACTGTGGTCAGGCTGGTCCATTGGGTTGGACAACACCAGCCGCATTGGGTGTACGAGCGGCCGATCCAAATCGCAATATTGTCGCTATCTCTGGAGATTACGATTTCCAATTCATGATTGAAGAACTGGCCGTCGGCGCGCAATTCAATCTGCCATACATTCATGTGTTGGTGAACAACTCGTATCTAGGTTTGATTCGCCAAGCACAGCGCCAATTTGATATCGATTATTGTGTACAACTTGCGTTCGATAACCAAAATGCGCCAGAGCTTGAAGGCTACGGGGTTGACCATATTGCCGTTGTTGAAGGCCTAGGTTGTAAGGCGATTCGAGTTCGTGAACCAGAGCAAATTGCCGCGGCGTTTGAGCAAGCCAAAGAGCTGATGAACAAGCACAAGGTGCCAGTGGTCGTTGAGCTAATTCTTGAGCGAGTAACCAACATTGCGATGGGCGTAGAGATCAACGCCATCAACGAATTTGAACCACTTGCCGAAAGCCGAGGCGATGCGCCAACCGCGCTAGCGTACAAATAATCACAAAATAATGTGTATCTGTAGAGCCGAGATTGGGCTCTACAGAAAGTCTCCAATAGCGCGAGGCTTTACTACAAATAACCAGATTTTCAAAAAGAAAGAATAAGGACAGAGTCATGGCAAAATTTGCAGCAAACTTGTCAATGTTATTCACAGAAGTTGATTTTATGGATCGCTTTGAAGCTGCCGCAGAAGCGGGCTTTCAAGGTGTCGAATACCTTTTCCCATATGCCTTTGATGCGGATGAGATTAAACAAAAGCTTGATGCTAATAATCTAGAGCAAGTGCTATTTAATCTGCCTGCTGGGGATTGGGATGCAGGCGACCGTGGTATTGCGGTTGACCCTGCACGCGTTGAAGAGTTTCAAGCGGGTGTGCCTAAAGCGATAGCTTATGCCAAGAAGCTTGGTTGTAAACAGGTGAACTGTTTGGCGGGCATTGTCCCACAAGGAGTGACCCCGCAAGACGCTCAGGCGACCTTCGTGATTAACCTTCACTACGCCGCAAATGCGTTAGCTGCAGAAGGTATAAGCCTAGTGATTGAAGCGATTAACACGCGCGATATTCCGGGCTTTTTCTTGAACACCACGGAGCAAGCGAAAACCATTATCAAAGAGGTGGCAAGCGATAACCTTTCTATCCAATACGATATCTATCACATGCAGGTTATGGAAGGCGACCTTACGCCAACCATGCAGCAGAACATTGGCCAAATCGCTCACGTGCAGCTGGCTGATAACCCGGGTCGACATGAGCCGGGTACCGGAGAAATAAATTATCCATTCGTACTGAACTATCTTGATGAGCTTGGCTATCAAGGCTGGGTTGGTTGCGAATACAAACCGAAAACGACAACGACAGAAGGCCTTGGTTGGCTGAACCAGTACCGTTAATTGCGTCTGGTAACCCTCAAACGTTAAGGAGAACAACATGTCTAAAATTGCATTTATCGGAACTGGCATCATGGGTAAACCTATGGCGAGTAACCTTCGAAAAGCGGGTCATGATTTGATTCTGTCGGATCACTTCAACGCAGCTCCTGCCGATCTGGTTGCGGCTGGCGCGACGGTTTGTCATTCCCCAGCCGAAGCCGCAGAGCAAGCGGATGTCATCATTCTTATGGTGCCAAACACCCCTCAAGTAGAAGAGGTGCTGTTTGGTGATAACGGTGTCGAGCAAGGCCTAACTGCGGGCGGAGCAAAGGGCAAGCTAGTTATCGATATGAGTTCAATCTCGCCTATCGCGACTAAAGCCATTGCAGCACGTATCAATGAAGGTGGTGCTTCATACCTTGATGCACCTGTTTCAGGTGGTGAAGTGGGCGCGATCAATGCCGCGCTGACTATCATGGTGGGCGGTGAGCAAGATGCTTTTGATAAAGCACGCCCACTGTTTGAAATCATGGGTAAAAACATCACGCTGGTGGGTGACAACGGAGCGGGTCAAACTTGTAAGGTTGCTAACCAGATTATCGTTGCACTGAACATTGAAGCGGTCTCTGAAGCACTGGTGTTTGCATCAAAAGCCGGTGCTGATCCTGCGCGAGTTCGTCAGGCGCTATTAGGCGGCTTTGCCAACTCTAAGATCCTTGAAGTGCACGGTGAGCGAATGGTTGAAGGTACCTTTGACCCGGGCTTTAGAATCTCGCTTCATCAGAAAGATCTCAACCTAGCACTAACGGGCGCACAAGAATTAGGTGTTGCACTGCCGAATACGGCTAACGCTCAAGAGTTGTTTGGTGAGTGTGCCGAAATGGGCGGTGAAGGTTGGGACCACTCTGCGCTGATTCAAGCAATAGAGAAGCGTTCTGATCACTCGATTCGCTAACCCTTGACGAGTAATCCGTCTAATACATTGGTTTTGTCGTTTCTGCTGAAACCAAAACCAATGAATCAGGGCTAACATCGATAAGTTAGCCCCCAGTTTTAAACAGTTTGTTTATAAATCGCGTAGTTTCGTCTCCTTTTATACGCGTTCCCGATACGAGGCAAAGGTTGAAGTTGTTCCTTTCCAACTTGATCTTAGCAGGCACCCTTTCGCCTTGTATTGGGGTTCTTTTTTTCTCCGTCAACTAAGGAGTGGCTGATGGACTTTGATGCTAAGCAGTTTCTGCAAACCCTTTTCTCAAGTGCTGTAAATCAGGCACTACCCAAAAATTACATCGAACCTTTTCTTCCTCAAGACATATTTTATCGCTCGGCTAATCACGCTGGGCGAACCGTCGTTATTGGGGCTGGGAAAGCGGCAGCATCGATGGCCGCCGAATTAGAAGCCGTATGGCAAGCCAAGAAACAGCAAGACCTAGCGCTACGTGATTTAGAAGGTTTGGTGGTGACTCGTTATGAACACCTCGCGCCATGTGAGTACATCGAGGTGATTGAAGCGGCGCACCCCGTTCCCGATGCGATGGGATTGGAAGTTAGCCACCGGATGTTGGAATTGGTGAGTAACCTCAGTCAAGACGATACGGTGATATGTCTCTTGTCAGGAGGTGGTTCTGCATTACTTAGCTTGCCCGGTGGTGATATTACCTTGGTAGAGAAGCAACAAATCAATAAAGCACTGCTTAAATCTGGCGCAGCCATTGATGAGATGAACTGTGTTAGAAAACATCTATCTTCAATAAAGGGCGGCCGATTGGCAAAAGCAGCTTATCCAGCGAGAGTCGTGTCATTGGCGATTTCGGATGTACCGGGTGATGACATCAGTGTGATTGCATCGGGCCCAACCGTACCGGACACCACTACACGTTTTGATGCGATGGCAATTTTAGAACGCTACCAAATAGAAACACCACGCTCGGCATTTGAATGGTTGAATAATCCAGAATCAGAGACCGTTAAGCAAGATGACGTCTGTTGGAAGAACGCCGAGCATCATATTATCGCGACCCCAATGTCAGCATTGGAAGCTGCCGCTGCAGAAGCTGAAGGTTTGGGTATTCCCGCTTATGTGCTGAGTGATTGCATTGAGGGGGAGGCGAGAGAAGTGGCGAAGGTGCATGCAGCATTAGCTAAACAAGTCGCTAATAACAATCACCCATTTGAGACACCTTGCGTGATACTGTCTGGCGGCGAAACCACGGTAACCGTTAAGGGCAATGGTCGCGGTGGGCGTAATTGTGAGTTCCTTTTAAGTTTGTATAACGAGCTAAAAGGACAGGAAAACATATTCGCTTTAGCAGCTGACACTGATGGCATTGATGGTGTTGAAGACAATGCGGGCGCATGGATCACGCCTCAAACATGGCAACAAGGTTCGAGCCTGTCGCTTAAAGCCGATGACTACCTAGAGGCCAACAACAGCTACGACTTCTTTAAGCAAGTCGGTGTGTTACTGACTACTGGGCCGACGCTAACCAACGTAAATGACTTCCGCGCCATATTGATTCTTTAATCTGAACAGTACGAATAGCCCGAAAAATATTAACGTTGGAAACTAGCAGTATTGAATGGTCGCTCTTTTGCACATAAGAGCGACCATTTTATTGCTATCAATGCGGTGACCTTGAGTTCTGAGATTATCTTCTGGACTAATGAAGCACGTTGATTACTATGGCTTAAGTAATGAGCTGTAAAGGATGCAATATGTCTAGGATCAGACAAAAGAATCAAGATTTAATCATCGAAGTCGCGTGTGAACAATTCGCCACTCATGGTTATGCCGCAACAAAAATGGCCGATATCGCGAAAGCGGCCGACATTCCCAAACCCAACGTATTCTATTATTTCAGTTCTAAAGATAAGCTCTACAATGCCGTTCTAGAAACCGTTACTCAGCCATTACTGGAAGCGTCTCGTCCAATTGAAGAGCTCAGCGATCCTGTTGAAGCCCTATCTCAATATATTCAAACCAAACTGATTATTTCTCGCGACCATCCACATGCCTCTAAAGTGTTTGCCAATGAAGTGATGTCGGGCGCGAAAGTGCTGCCGAAAGAGATTGGTGATGAGCTGTATAAGCAATCCCAGATGATCCTCGATAAGTTCTCAACGTGGTCAGCACAAGGCTTAATGGATGACGTTCCTGCACACCATTTGATGTTCACCATCTGGGCGGCCACCCAAACCTACGCCGATTTTGGCTGGCAGATTTGCAGCGTAATGCAGAAAGATCAGCTCGATGACAAAGACTATGAAGATGCCGCTGAATTCATCACTCAGCTAGTGATTAAAGGGTGTGGGGTGAAAGGAAAGGCGGAATAGTTGATTCATCAGATTCATTAAAAAAGGACATCACTCGATGCCCTTTTTTGTATACGCTGTTTCTTATAAGAGTCGCTTAGATACAGCTTTTATACATCACTTCGAGCAAAGGTCGCAGTGCAGCCAGCACTGGTTGTTGTCGAATCTGAATGCGCGTTATCAGTTAGAGTTGATGCCCACCAGTAACTGTCTCCGATACGTTTGACGATGATTAAACCAAGGCCGTGTTCTGTTTTTGTATCATCACTCAGCCCTGCGCCAGTATCAGAAACGGAAATCGTATTTGAGTTGATGGTCACTGTGATTTTACCTTGCGTGGTAAATCGGATCGCGTTTTCAATGTAGTTCTTCAGAACCATGTTCAGCAGTGGCAAGGGCATGTTAAGTGTGGTGTTTGGTTCAACGTTTAACACCAACTCAACGCCAGAAGCTAGCATCGAGTGGTACTTCGAGAAATCGAGAGTGGTATCGTCGATAACGGTGAGTGTTCTCTCGGTTGAAGAGTTCTCTTGTTTCACAATGTTTAATAACACCTCAACGGTGGAACTCATGCCATTGGCTGCTCCAAGAATACGCTCGCGTTGCTTGGCTTGAAATGCAGGGTCATTAGGCTTCATGGCTTGCAGTTCGGCAGCGCCAATCACAATCGCTATCGGTGTTTTCAATTCATGACTCGCGTACTTCGCAAACATCATCTCTTGCTTGGCTAGTCGGTCTTTCATTTTTGAGTAGCTGTTTAGGTGTGAAGTAAGCATCTGCAACTCATCAACCGTGTGAGTGGGAACATGGAAGTTATTAGACTCATGCTTGCTGAGCTGCGTGCTGAGTTCTCCAATGGGCGCTATTAGCTGGTCAAACACCCGCTTGAGGGTAATCCGCAATACGATGATCAACCCGAGCATTAGCAGAGTTGAGATTGCCATCAATACGCCCCAACTGTCGTCCCACAGATCCATATCAAAAGAGCTGATGGCGATGTAAGCAAGGATAGTTCTACCTTGGTCTTCGAAGGCAAAATGATAGACGACCACACCGGGTATAAGAATGTGTTCTTCAGACAGTCTTAGTTCAAAGCGTTGGCGATCTACCGTATCCAATGCCATAGGCGGGATCTTTTTGAGTTGGTCGGAAAAGTCGGCTTCACCATAATAAACCGTTACGTTCTCCGATAGCTTTAGGCTGCCATCGGGAGAAAGACGTTTGTAGAATTGCTCCGCTACCCCTTTGAATGATTTCAGATGATTCTCTATTTGAGCTTCTTCCTGCCAAACGAGACGAAGCGAGAACACAAAAAATACCACGCATGAAGAGACCAGAGCGATGACAGAAAAGGTACGCAAAGTGCGAATTCTGACATCTTCAATTGAGTTGCCTAATTTGGTTCGAATTTTCATACTTATTGAGACTCGCTAGCAGACAAGATCAACTGAAACCCGTGCTTAGGAATCGTCTTTAACATAGGAAAGTCGAATGGTTTATCGAGTACGTTTCGAAGTAGGTAGATATGGCTGCGGAGTACATCTTTGTCTGGGATGTCATCGCCCCAAAGCATGTAGATTAGGCTTTCACGAGACACGACGCCACCTTGAGCTTTGACCAACTCTCTCAGAATTTGAAACAAGATAGGTGTAAGGGTTAGCGTTTGTCCCTCTCGTGATGCGGTATGCGTCTTTTCATCAATAATCACTGCACCAAAGCTCAGTGTCTTTTTCGCGACTAAGCCTTTATTGCGTTTGATCAGTGCTGACAGGCGAGCTTCTAATTCAGGAAACTTGAACGGCTTGGTAACAAAATCATCGGCACCAGAATCAAAGCTACTTAACAGATCTTCTTGGCCATTCAAGGCCGTTAGCATCAAAATCGGTGTCGTTATGCCATTTTGACGCAGCTTAGTAGCTACCTGCATTCCATCAAGTTTAGGCAGCATGACATCTAAGACAATCGCATCGAAGTCGTTTTGCATTGCTAAATTGAAGCCTTGTTCGCCATCTGAAGCAAAATCCGCGATAGCTTCTTTGACCTCTAAGAAGTCAGCGATAATGCCTTGTAGTTCGATGTTGTCTTCAACTACTAAAATACGACTGCGCTCAAGCATCGATCTGCTCCATTAAAATATCTGCTCTCATCAAAACATCTACTCCCAGCAAGCATCCATTCTGAACAAAAAAGTAGCCTATCCAAAATTATGTCGAATTTATGTCTAATGGATAGCGTTAATCAAAAAATTCAACGTCATAAGATTATTTTTCAATGTCGAATCGACTTCGACTTTAATTCGACAAAGCCAGTTCAACAATAGTTCACATCAATAGGTGAGGGCTTAATTATGAAAACTAAAATTATCGCGCTGGCAGCACTTCTCGGTGTCTCAACGACTCAAATATCACTAGCTCAAGCTACGGAACTGATCGGTCACGTTCAAGGCTTAAATAAACACAGTGTCGTGGCAGAAGTGCCCGGTGTCGTGGAGATGAATAACCTTGAAGTGGGCGACGCCGTCAACCAACAACAAATACTGGCTCAGATTAAAGCCAACGACTTTGAGTTTAGCGTTAATAAGGCTAAAGCGAATCTAGCCCTTGCCGAAGCGAATCTTGCCTTACGAAAGGCGACCTATAACCGCTATCAAGCCCTTATCGAAAAGAACAGCCTCTCAATCGGTGAGTTAGACACAGCACGTGCTGAATTTTTAAGCGCGAAGGCGTCGGTGTCTGTTGCTCAAATTGACTACCAACAATCTCAAGTGGACCTTGAAAACACTCAGATTGAATCTCTTATTTCAGGTTACATCTCCAATAAACCAACGCAATCAGGGGCTTGGGTGAGCGAGGGAGATTTGCTCTATGAAGTGGTCAACATCGACAAAGTGACTCTGTCGTTCATGGCGAGTGAGTATGACCTAAAACACTTCACTGTTGGTCAAGAAGTGGTGGTGTGGTCTGAAACCAATCCAGAGATAAAAATGGAAGCTAACGTGCAGCGCATTGGTGTCGAGATGCAAAATTTAACCTACCCAGTATTGGTCGAGATCACCAACCAAGGTCATCAATTTAAGCCGGGTATGTCGGTTTATGCCTCTACGGACCTTTCAATTCAAGGCATGACAACTGCTCAAGTCGCATTGGATCAAACAGCATCAAACGAAGGTAAAGGGCTATAACGATGAACTTTCTAGCATATTTCGCGAATCGTCAGTTTTTGGCTCGTATCATTACGGTCATGGTGTTGTTGACGGGTGCTATGTCGTTAATGCAGCTCAATCTACAAGAGTATCCAGATGTTGCTATGGACACCGCGGAAATCGAAACCAGCTATCCCGGCGCGACGGCTCAAGATATTGAACTGAACATCACTAACCCAATAGAGAAAGAACTTCGTTCGGTCGATGGCATTGTGTACTTTTCGTCTGAATCTTCAGAAGGACGTTCCTTTATCGAGGTCGAGTATCTGCCCGGTGAAGACGCGGCGGTGATCTTGAGAGATATCCAGCAAGCGGTAGACAGAGTCGGTAACCTGCCGAAAGACATTGATTCGCCGCCGGTTGTGACTCAGCAAAAAACCTCTTCTTTGGATGTGTATCATTTTGGTGTGAGCCTCGCGGATAGCAATACAGATTCAGCATCGTTACAGCATTATGCGTATCAGTTAGAAAAGAAAATCAACAGTCTTGGTGGCGTCGGTTCTATCACGCTTTCCGGCTTTAATGAGCAAGAGTTTTGGGTTGAAGTCGATCCTGAAAAAGCACGCCGTTATCAAGTGACTTTTGACGATGTCAGTACCGCGATAGAGCAGCACAACTTGTCTCAATCGGGTGGCTTTGTCGAGTCATGGAGTCAAGAGCAGAAGATCGTCACCATGACCAAAGTAGAGTCGACGGGTGATGTGTCTAACATCGTGATTAAGGCATTAGATTCCGGTCAAGTTGTCCGTGTGTCTGATGTGGCGACCGTTATCGATACTTTTGCGCGAGCAACCGAAGATCCGGTGATGAGCGGGAAACCTGCGGTGATTTTCTCTATCACCAACAGTGGCAGTGCGGATGTGATTGCGACCATCGACAGCATTAAGGCTTTGTTGGACAAAGAAAGCGAACGTATTAGCGAGCAATTCATCTTCCAAACAAGTCTTGATCTTGGCAAGGACATGGGCGAGAAGTTCTCTATCGTGGCAACCAATGGCGCGATAGGTTTGGTGTTGGTTCTGCTGATTTTGAGCATGATCTTGCAACGTCGTGTTGCTTTCTGGGTGTCGGTGTCGATTCCGTTTTGTGTGTTCGGTGTGATGATGGTTCTGCCAATCATGGGGCTGAATTTAGACAGCATCACATTGGCAGCATTACTGCTGGTGATCGGCATTATCGTTGATGATTCAGTGATCATTGCTGAAAGTATTTTCCAAGAAAAGGAAGCCGGGAAAAAAGGTGTCGATGCTGCGGTGTCGGGGACTTTAAAAGTAATCAAGCCATTGATGGCAAGCCTAGTGACAACGGCCTTGGTGTTTATCCCGATGATGTTCATTCCGGGCACCATGGGTAAAGCTGTCTCGGTGATCCCGATTACCGTTATCGCAGCGCTCGTGTTCTCATTCATTGAATGCACGCTCACGCTACCTGCGCACTTGGCTTCTGCGAAAGAGAGCAATAACAAAACCCAAGAAAAAGACCGTTTTGAATGGATCTCAAACCGTTACCGCTCTCTGCTGAATATGGCTCTGAACTACAAGAAATCAGTGATTGCATTAGCCATCGTTGGGTTCGCGGTATCTGGCTATTTAGTGTCTTCGTTGAAAGTGGATATCTTCCCAACAGAAGCGGGTAAATACATTGAGGTTTACACCGAAGTGAAGGCGGGAACTCCATTATCTAAAGTGCGAGACGCTCATCAGTCTATCGAACAAGCGATAGAATCGTTACCAGAAACGGAGCTGGTCAGCTATGAATTGGTTTACTCATCACCGGTATCGCAGGGCATTATTAACCTGACGAACTTTGACCAACGCACCCGTTCAGCAGAACAGATTATCACGGCGCTCAATGAAGAGTTGGCAGCGCTGTCTGATGACATGTTCATCAAGTTCTCGATTGATGCTGGTGGCCCACCTCCAGGCGACCCGGTTGAAGTCCGCGTGCTCGGTGGAACTGAGAGTGAGCGCAATCAAACCGTAGAGTTAGTGATGGCTTGGCTAAGAGATTACCAAGGCGTGACCAGTATCAATCACAGTGAGGCACTGAAAGATCCTCAGTTGAACATTGTTCCTCAGTATCACTGGCTGGCGAAATACAACCTCACGGTGAGTGATTTATCGAATGCGCTGCGTGTTGGATTTGATGGTAACAGCGTGACATCGACGTGGCTTGGCGATCAAGAAGTCGATATTCGCGTGGTATTAGATGAGCAATTTCGCGACCTTGAAAAGCTGAAAACCACCAAAATCTACACGGCGGATGGGCAGCAAGTGCCATTGAGTCGCTTGGCTATGGTTGAGCAGATAGAAATCCCGCGCCTTATCAAGCATTACAACGGTGAACGTGAAGTGACGGTGTCTGCCGCTTTATCTGATGAGAGCATTAGCCCTGTCGCATTAGCCGATGAGCTAATCACAGAGCTTACAGGTCAATACCCATCGAGCGTGACTATTAATGTGGGCGGCGAAGCTGAAAGTACCAACGAAACCATGAGCGGCTTTATGGTGGTGTTCCCTGCTGCAATGGTAGCGATCTACTTCGTGTTAGCTGTGATGTTCAACTCATTGTTACAACCACTGCTCATTATGGCGGTTATCCCATTTGCGATTATGGCTTCGTTGATGGCGCTCGTGGTTCACATGCAGCCGATGTCTCTGTTTGGATTGATTGGCGTACTTGGGATGACGGGCGTTGTGGTCAATAACTCCTTGGTGCTGATTAATCGAATCAATGAGTTAAGAATTGAAGGTTTGAATGCGATAGACGCGGTAACTCAAGCGGCAGTCAGTCGTCTGCGTCCGATTGTGATGACATCACTGACCACGGTGGCTGGCTTGCTTCCTCTTGCTTATGGGTTAGGGGGAACGGATGTGTTTATGGGGCCAATGTCGCTCACGCTGGGCTATGGTCTGTTGTTCTCATTGCCCGTTGTACTGTTGGTAATTCCTGCCATGTATGCGTTGTTCTTTTCTAAAGGCTCGGTTTCGAGAACTAAGGACAGTTTGCACTTAGAGAGCAGGTTAAACGTCAACATCCGCGAGTCATGACGCGCGGTTTTGTGACCCGTTGTGCAATAACTCATTTAACTTGAAATCGGTTCGATTAGGTATGCCATTTCATTTAAATAACAGGTTATAGTGTCGCAAAAATTAGCGACACTTATTGTTCTTAGAAGTGAATAGCTCAGAACACCAAAGTGGACCTTCTAACAATATTACACGCACAACATATAGGTTTAGCAATGACGCTCAAAAGCTTGGCATGCACCATCAGCGCAGTTCTACTGGCAGGCTGTGGTTCGACAGTCTCGACGCAAACATACAACGCCGATCTGATCATCACCAATGGACAGGTTCTAACAATCAATTCAGAAATGGATGTGATTGAAGACGGTGTGGTTGTGGTGAAAGATGACCAGATCATCGCTGTTGGTAACGAGGATTTGATTACTCAATACCGCGCTGAAAAGGTGATTGACGCTCAAGATGGAATCGTTATGCCGGGCATGGTCAATGCGCACAACCATTTGCCTATGATAGCGTTTCGTGGCTTGGGGGAAGAGGGCATCTCGAATCGTCTGTTTGCTTACTTCTTCCCACTTGAAGCAGAAAAGCTAAGCCGTGAATTGATTTACAACGCAACCAAACTTGGTTCTATCGAGTTGGCGCAAAGTGGTGTCACGACTTACGCTGACATGTATTACCACATGGACGAAATGGCTAAGGCGACCAAAGAAGTCGGCCTGCGCGCCGTGCTGGGTGAAACCGTGATTAAATTCCCAGTGGTTGATGCCAAAGAACCTTACGGCGGCATCGAGTATGCCAAAGGCTTTATTGAGCAGTACAAAAACGATGAGTTAATCACACCTGCTTATGCACCACACGCGGTGTACACCGTGAGCAAAGATAAGCTGCAAGAAATCAATAAACTGTCGGCTCAATACGATGTACCCGTGTTGATTCACGTTGCTGAATTCCCGAATGAAGAAAAGCGCATCAAAGACGAAACCAAAGCGACATCGCCAGTTGAATACATGGATGAAATCGGTGTGCTTGATGAGCGTGTCGTGATTGCTCACGGTATCCACCTGTCAGAGAACGATCAAAAGCTACTCAAGCAAGCTGACGCGGGTATCTCATACAACCCAATGGCGAACGCCAAAGGGGCGACAGGCATTGCGCCTGCTTGGGAGATGTATCGTGCCGACATGCGCATTGGCTTAGGAACAGACGGTCCAATGAGTTCAAACCAAGTCGATATCATGCGCACCCTAAGCTACGCAGCTAATATGCAGCGCTTAAAGCATTCAGATCGCACCATCATGATTCCTGATCAAGTGATTGAGATGGCGACATTAGGTGGTGCGAAAGCCCTACACATGGAAGACCAAATCGGTTCTCTTGAAGCGGGTAAGAAAGCAGACATCGTGATTGTAGAGACACAATCGGCGAACATGATGCCGAATTACGACCCATATGCGACTTTGGTTTACCAAGCGAACCCAAGCAACATCGACACCACTATTGTTAACGGCCAAATCGTAATGGAAAATCGAGTGATGCAGACCGTTCAACTGGATGACATTCGTCAAAGCGTCGATGAGTTTGAAACTGATATCAAAGCCTTTGCTAAAGAGCTTTCTAAGAAGGCGATTAAGTCTAAGAGCTTGATGGATTAAGATGTAAATCGGTTTCTAAAAATCGAACTGAATGAACAAGGCCGACATCATGTCGGCCTTTTTTGTTGCTGGCTTATCCCTTTAACCTCGGTTCCTTGGATTAAAGCAACGCTTCGGTTAATTAAAGTAGCGCTTTGTTAGTTAGAGCAGCTATTGCCATTCGGGATACCGCTGCCTAAGAATTCGACGCGAATCTGTTCGATATCTTTTAGATATTGGTTGTTGGCTTGGTCTGTCTCATCGAAATTGTTGAGTGTGACATTCCATGAGGTGAATGGAGTAGGTTGGAAATACGCGTATTCGAACTTATTCGCTACGGCACCGTCGGTGATGATGCTGACATCGTTGGTGGTTGGATCATCTAGACGGTAGTAGAACGCACGTGACACGGGGTTTGAGCTGAACTGATAATCTTGGTTTTCATATCGGTCGGCATAGTTGCCTGAACTGGAGACTCGTAGATTCAGTTGTTTGCCATAAGGTAAGTTTTCACCTTCTAAGAACACTCGTACCGTGGAAAGCCTAACGCGGTCAAATGAACACAATTGGACTTGCTCTAATGGAATAGAGAAATTCAGCTGTCCGGTTGTTGCAAAGTTATCTAGTTGTTCTGGGCTAGAAATAGTGTAGTTATCGATGGTGAAATCTTGTGGCGCGGGTTGGAAAGAAGACAGAGCATTCACATACTCACTTTCGATGGATGCCAAGTCAAACTGGTAGTCCAAGTAACTTTTGTTCAGAGATGGCGTGATCTCGCTTGGCTTCAATGCCCAGTATTCGTATGCCTGAACATAGTTAGACAAAGCAACGAACATTGGGCGTTTGAAGTGCATCAACACTCTTGATAGTTCACGTTCAATCGAATCGAAGCTGTCGGTATCTATTTGATAACCTTCAATAGCATCATTCAGCCTTTGCTGTTGGTTGATGGTTACGTTATTGGTTAGCAGCAAGTCGACCAGCTTTGCTTGCTCCTGCGCAAAGTTAAGCTGCGTGATGTTAATTGCCTTACCGAGCAGAACCTGCTTTTCAAGTTCGAGTAAGTATTGTCTTGATCCTTTGATACCTAAGCTATCGGCATATCTTAAGTTGCTGCGGATCTCGGTGATCATCAGATCCCACGCCAGGTTACTTTCATTGATGGTTGGGATGTTGAAGTTAAAACCATCCATTGCTTCAGATATCTTCTGGAGCTTGATGGTTGATTTAATATCCGCGGTTAACTGAGAAATACCAGAAATCGTTTTGGTCACGCTATCAATAATACCCGTGACCGACTTGATATTGGTGACGAGGTTTTTCGCTTTTTCTAATGCTTCTGGGGTTTTCGCTAATTGCTCGGTTAGGTCGTTGACGCCTGAAAGATTACCTGTGAACACGCCACTCACTGCACTTCCAATCTCAGCGATTGCTTTGAATATCGCAAGCGCAGCATTGAGTTGTTGTTGGGTTTTCCAATTCTCTACGCCAACTAAATAAGTCGTTCTCGCATCAAGGGTCACTAACTCTTGTGCTTTGTATTGGCTATCTACCTCAGTAAGGCTGTCCCCTATCTTATCTATGTTGGATTGAGTTTGTGTGATGATCGAACTCTGAGCGCGAAGAACGTCTTCAATGTTAGCGAGCGCTAACTTAGCGGCTTCTATTTTGTCTTCAATGACGGTGTTTCTGTCTTGAATAATGTCCCACTGAGCTTGATACGCGACCATCGCATTTAGGTACGCTTCGTACTTGTCTTGGTAAAGTACTTTGTCGAGATAAGGTACGTAGTGGCTCTCTTTGGTGCTGAAGCTAATGAACTGCTTGAACGCGACCGTTTGCAGGTAAAGGTCTGAAAGAATTGGGTCGTCTTCCACCACAGAACCTGAGTAACGTAGGCTCTGCTCAATCCAGTTGATAAGGTCGAGGCTAAGCTCTGGGTTGGTGTCGAACAAGCTGGCAGCCATATCAAAAGAGCGATTAATAATGTCTGTAAAAGGTTCGGTAGCCAGTTTCATTTGCCCGGTAATGTTTGAGTCGATGGTGGTTCTTCGGTAGTGCTCTCCTGCTAAGACAACGGATTCACCATCTCCTGTATTTCCTGTTAGGGCATCTCGTGTAATGCTGCCATCGCTTTGGAAAGCGAGCACATTAATCGGTGTTTCTATTTCGCCAGCAATCACAGAAATCGATGCTGCAGAACCTTGTTGTCCGAGCACAAACGTTGGCGTACCTTGGCCAACAATTTTGCGTGCAAAAATCAGGATGTTTTGGTTGTTTACAAGCAAGTTGAAGTTCTCTGGAACCTCGATGGTGTCTGCAAACACGACGATTTTTGAAGGGTTGGTGACGTATAGGTTCTGTTCCGCTATCCAGTCGCTGAGGTTGATGTGTAGATCGGATGTTGAGCGAGACAATACGCCAACATCTGAATAGGCCGATTGAACCCAAGTTGGGTATTCAGTTGAATTGGGTAAATTGTTCAGTTCAAGCCAGTCGCTAGAAAAAGCCTGTGGAGAAAATGAAAGAGAAATAATAATAGGTAGAAGTCTCATATTTATATCCTGTCGAAATTAGTATTCGCCAAATTTTGGGTAGCAGAAGCCAACACCTTAATTTTCATAAGGTGCGGCTTACTATTCGGAGGGTTATTTGGCTATCTCGTTATATTTTTAGCCGTCTCGTAGCTGTCTCATATCTGTATATAGCGCTGCTTTTTCGTTATTCGTCGCGCTATTTCTTCGAGATGTATAGGGACTATTCCATTTCTTGAATGTATGCATTGTTTGCAAACGCTTTTGCTTTCTCGCTGATATTACTCCAGTTACTTTCTGCAACCGTTGTATTGGCAAGCGCACCTATCGCACCAAGCATCGCGTCGTCCTTCATGATGTCGGCATTATTCTGGGCTTGTTCTAATGCCACAAGCAGTGAAGTGAAGTCGGCATTCATTTTCTGCCAATTCAGTTTCAGCTTATTAATATGTGGAATCGCATTTTCAATTTGTTGAGAAATCATATCGATACTCTCTGAAGAGCGATGATAAGAGTTGTATATTTTCTGCGTGTAAGTTAACTGCTCTTGAAGCTCTTTTACTTCGTTTTGTAATTCGTTACGAAGTTTACGTGCTTTTTCTGCTTTATCGCCGTATACGCCCATGATTGGACCTGCAACCAGAGGGAACCATGCATAAGTCACCGCAGTAGAGGCGACCGTAACGTAGTGAGTGTAATCTTTGTTGAGTTGAGTAATACGTGCATTGATGTCATTCACTCGCTGCTGAAGCGCGCTGCCATCGTCGCTTAGGTAACCGTTGTGAGTGCCTTCCAACACATCTAATTGCAATTTTTGGGTGTCTAATGTAGCTGAAAATTCTAATAGGTTGCCGCCAACGTCAGACACTTCATGCTGGTATCTCATTGAAAAACTTTGCAGGCTTTTCAGGTAAGCGATCGCCACCTTTCTATTGCGTTCTACCGCTTCGATATCTTCCGGGAGCGGCGAGAATGCTTTGGCCAGCATTTCATTCAAAGCATCGCTTAGTGGGTTAAGCATGAAGTCTTTAATTTGGACGTAATTGGCCAAGCTTAATGACAGGTCAACGATGCTTGGATAAAGCTCTTTTTTCCAATAGAAGGCGGTATCGTGAATACTTGAGTACTGCTGAACCAGTGCTTCGAAATTAGAGAAAGGAATGTCGTTAGGAATACTTAAAGTCGACTTCATACTGGCTTCTGTCACGGGCAGTGCCAAAGCGCCTTCAACATAGGCTTGGATCTGATACCACTCTTGCTGTTTTAGAATAAAGTTGTCGGTATCTAAATCAATAAAGACGCCATTCTCACCGATTATCGTATCGTAGGTGACTTGAGGTATGTTTTGTTCAGCTGACGCTTGGTTAATTTGAACTGGCGCTGCTTGAGAAGTGAAAGCAAAAGAAGAAAGTAGCCCAATTGAAATCGAAGATAGTACGAGTGTTTTAGTGATTTTTTTCATCGTTTAGCCCTGTTAGATTTGTTATTAGCTTTTTACAAAGACAATAATCCCCCTACCATTCGATGGCATTTTTAAATATTTATGAAGGGTTATTGAATAGTTTTATATTGTTATTCTTATAATTATTTTTTTGTTTTTAAAATTGACTCCTTTAATGTGTTTTTTGTTTTTATAAGATTTGGTCAATCTATAGTAGATTTATAATGAAAAGTTCTATTTAGATCACACATTTGAATTCATATTGATTGATTGTTGATCTATTGAATTTAATGATATTTAAGTCACTACTCTTGTGTCTTTTGTCAGGCTAGGTATGGAAAGGTCTCGAGAGGTTTTTATTCTATTCATAA
Organism: Vibrio lentus; assembly: GCF_002875945.1. Taxonomy (GTDB): domain Bacteria; phylum Pseudomonadota; class Gammaproteobacteria; order Enterobacterales; family Vibrionaceae; genus Vibrio; species Vibrio apostichopi. Next base: position 169,402 of record NZ_MCZK01000144.1, on the reverse strand, counting down.
ATGCGATAAGTGATAGAAGTATAATTATCCTCATAATTTCCATTATTACTAAATCTGTTGATTAATTTGATGAATATATAAATAGAACGAGCGTTTTAAATTTGATCTGTGCCAGATAATGTTCAGGTTTTATATTAAGGAAGGTTCTGTTAGTGGTTTTTATTAGTGAGTGTTTTATTAGTGGAAATTATATTAGATGAAGTTAAATTAGATTCTCTTTAATTAGTAACGTTGTTTTGGATTTATTAAGGCTGGAATTATTTTAGGAAATAGATAGATACGTAGATTGAGAGGACATCATGTTCATGGGGTTTTAGAATGTTTGCGATATTTTCGAATTTTTGTGGATGTTCTGGATGTTTGCCCATCAAAGCCACACGATTTAGCTTGCAGTGTTTGATGGGCAAGTACTTCAACTAATTGTTATTCATCGCCAATTTACCAAGCTTCATCGCTGCTGCGTGGTGGCGGTGCATCAGTTGCTCCATGTCGACGCCAATCACGGCGCCATCGTTAACTCGCCATTTTCCGGCTACCATCACTTTATCCGCTTGTTGAGCGCCACAAAGTAATAATGCAGCCAGTGGATCGTGGCTGCCAGAGAAACGAATGTCATCGAGCTTGAACATCGCGATGTCGGCTTGTTTACCGACCTCTAGCGTACCAATGTCGGTTCTGCCCATTGCGCGTGCCGAGCCTGATGTCGCCCAGCGCAGTGCGTCAAAGTGTGAAACATTGGCAGAGCCATATTGCAGACGTTGTAGATACATCGCCATGCGCACTTCGGCAATCATGTTCGAACCGTCGTTTGAGGCGGAACCATCCACACCCAGTCCGACTTTTACGCCAGCGGCTTCAAGATCGTTGTTCTTACAAATACCGGAAGCCAACATCATGTTGGACGTCGGGCAGTGGCTGATGCCAATGTCTGCTTTGCCCAAACGCTTGATCTCTTCTGGGTTGAAGTGAATACCATGAGCGAGCCAAGTGCGTTCGTTGAGCCAGCCCACATCTTCCAGATAATCGACAGGGCGCAAGCCAAACTTCTCAATACAGAAATCCTCTTCATCGAGCGTTTCGCATAGGTGCGTGTGCATCATCACGTTCTCACGTTCACTGATCTTGGCAGTCTCTTTCATTAGCTCAGTGGTGACTGAGAACGGCGAACAAGGCGCGAGCGCGATTTGAATCATCGCCCCTTCATCACGCTGGTGGTAATCACGAATCAAGCGTTGGCTATCGTCGATGATGGTTTGTTCAGTTTGAATGGTGTGTCTTGGAGGTAGTCCACCTTCATCTTCCCCTAAGCTCATGGAACCTCGAGTAAATATGGCTCTAACGCCTAGTTTCTCTGCGGCCTCGACTTGCAAATCAATAGCATGCTCAAGCCCGTTTGGTAGCAAGTAATGATGGTCTGACGCGGTAGTACAGCCCGACATCATAAGCTCAACCAGAGCCAATTCTGTAGCAAGGCTCATCATCTCAGAATCGAGGTTAGCCCAAACAGGGTAGAGGCTTTGTAGCCAATGGAAGAGTTCTTTATTCAGTGCGCCGGGGTAGGCACGCGTTAGGGTTTGATAGAAGTGGTGGTGCGCATTGATAAGCCCAGGAGTTACAACATGACGAGAGGCGTCGACGCTGTAATCTACGGGTAAGGTCGGCTCTTTGTGTTTGCCAACCAATTCAATGACTTTATTGCCTTTAATGACAATACCGCCTTCTGCATCAGCCAGTGAGCCAGTGTAGATTGCGAGAGGATTCTTAATCCAGATGGTTTCCATTCATAGTAGTCCTTAGCCATCTCAGCCTTTTCAGGGAAGAGGGTCTTTATTGGTATTTGTAGTGAAAGATAAATTCGAATCAGGGTCGTTAAAACGTTCGATGTTCTAATCAGCCCTGATCCTACGGAAATCGGTTTTACGTTAGCCTGTGAACTAGTTAGTTTGAGACTTAGTTAGTTCGAGAACCAGCTAGTTCGTTTTTGGCTCAGGGTTTTCTGAAGCCGCTTGAACATCTGCTTCTGTACTTGCTTGTTGAATCTCTAATTGCTCGTCTGAGTGTAGCTCTTCTTCAGCCTGTTCTTTCATTTCTAGCTCAACTTGCGCTTGGCTCTCGGCTAACGCTTCTTGTTCTTCAGCTTTTGATGATTTTGGTAACACAAGGTTTAGCAGAACCGTCATGATGGTGCCCGTGGTAATGCCGGAGTGAAGGAAGTTGGCCAAGTCATGCGGTAAGTGTTGCAGCAGTCTTGGTTCGAAAGTTACCGCCAAGCCAGACGCCAAACCTACACAGATTACCAAGGCATTTCGTTTGGTGTCTGCGGCTTTGATCAACATGCGGATGCCCGCGTAAGCAATCATACCGAACATCACAAAGCCCACACCACCTAGAACAGGTTTTGGAATCGTGACAGCAATAGCGGCTAATTTCGGGAATAAACCGCCTAAAATTAGTAAACCACCGGTTGCAGCCACTACATAGCGACTTGCTACACCTGTGATGCCTACAATGCCGACGTTTTGGCTGAATGACGCCAATGGCATCGCTGTTAAAATAGAAGAGAGCGTACTACCAAGGCCATCGCCTAGCAGCCCACGTTTTAGATCTTTACCACTGACTTGGGTTTGGCAGTTGTTGCCCAATGCCATGAAATCGCCCGTTGCTTCGGCGATCACCACGATGTACACCAAGCTCATACTGATGATGGCACTGGCAGAAAAGGTAAAGCCATATTTGAAGGGTTCAGGTCCGCCAACCCAAGCAGCAGAGCTGATTTGCTCAAGATCGACCATGCCGAGCGATAGCGCAACGATGTAACCACCTGCTAAACCAATCACGATGGCTGAAGCGGCAACTGCACCTTTACAGTAAACCGATACGCCGACCACAATCCCTAAAGAGACCAGTGCTAGAAACAGTTTTGGTAGCGTCGCGAATTGTTCAGTGTTGGCAGGAGAATCGCCGACCCAATTCATGGCAACCGGTAAAATGGTTAAGCCGATTAGGGTAACCACAACACCACTTACCACGGTTGGGAACAGCTTCCGAACCTTGTCCATATAGAAGCTGGCACCAATCACGACAAACGAGCCGATAAGCGCCGAGCCCATGATAGCGGCGACACCACCTTCGTTACCGATGGAAATCGCCACACCTAAAAAGGCAAAGCTCGAACCCATCACCACGGGCAGTCGAATGCCAATAGGGCCAAAGCCGAGACATTGAGCGACGGTTACAATACCTGACGCCAGTAGCGCAGCATTGATCAGCGAGACGATCTCTGTGTTAGGTAGGCCGATAGAAGCGCCGACAATGAGGGGAACAGCCACAATGCCACCAATCGAGGCGAGCATGTGCTGTAAAGCGAGTAAAAAGGTTAAGCCGTGAGGCGGTCTTTCATTTAGGGTGTACAGAAGTTTCATTTGATATTCCTCTGCCTGCGTTTCCGTTTACAGGCGAATGACGGTCAAATAATGACTTCTACAAACTGCGTAGGGTCATAAAAAAGGTGTACCGAATCAGTGGTGCATCTGCTCTCTACTCATCAGTACTATTAGCTTTTTCTTGAAAATTTGGTTACTGCTTATTTTCATTAATACTTACATTGCTTCCTGTTACTTATGTTACTTATGTTGCTTCTTGTTAATTATTTCCTTATTGATATAGCGGCTTACTTATCTTATTTATTGCATTCGTCTATCGCTTGGCCTGCGAACAAGCCAAGTGATAGCTACGTTGGGTGATTAGCCGATGAAGACCAGCTTAGCGACAAAAATCGCGGCTAAGAAGTACATCGAAATTGAGACATCTTTTGTTTTGCCTGTCGCCAGCTTAAGCACTGTGTAGGTAATGAAACCCAGTGCGATACCATTCGCGATAGAGAAGGTCAAAGGCATCATTAGTGCGGTAATGGCTGCAGGTGCGCCGTTGGTGAAGTCTTTCCAATCGACGTGCTGCATGCTGCTCATCATTACGAAAGCGACATAAATCAACGCGCCAGAGGTTGCGTAAGCGGGGATCATGCCTGCAAGTGGAGATAGGAAAATCGCAGCTAAGAACAACACGCCAACCACAATCGCAGATAGACCTGTTCGTGCGCCTGCCGCAACACCGGCTGCACTTTCTACATAACTGGTTACTGGTGGACAACCCACACACGCACCCGCCACACTTGAAATACTGTCGGCTTTAAGCGCTTTGCTTAGTCCTTCAATTTTTCCCGTTTCAGGATTGGTCAGGTTTGCACGCTCAGCCACGCCCATCAAAGTACCCGCGGTATCGAACATGTTTACAAAAAGGAAAGCCAAGATAACGCTGATCATTGAAACATCGAGAGCGCCCATAATGTCCATTTTTAGGAACGTAGGCGCTAAGCTTGGTGGAGCCGCGAAGAAGCCGTTGTAATGCACTAAGCCAAGCATCATACCGACAAGCGTTACACTCAAAATACCGATCAGCACTGCACCAAATACTTTACGCTCACTGAGTACCGCGATAATAAGGAACGCGATAGCAGCCAGTAGCGCTTCTGGTTTAGTGAAGTCACCTAGAGAAACCAAAGTTGCTGGGTTTTCGACGACAATACCCGCTGTTTTTAGGCCGATTAGACCTAAGAACAAACCAACACCCGCTGTCATGGAGTAACGCAGACTCACAGGGATACTTTCAATGATCCATTGGCGGACTTTGTAGAAACTCATCCCGACAAACAAGATACCTGAGATAAACACCGCACCCAGTGCGACTTCCCAGCTGTAACCCATTTCGCTTACTACCGTGAACGAGAAGAAGGCGTTCAAGCCCATGCCCGGTGCAAGGCCGACAGGCCAGTTGGCAAATAAACCCATTAACAAACAACCGATCGCAGCACCAATACAGGTTGCGACGAATACGGCGCCTGCATCCATACCCGATGCGGCCATAATTTGAGGGTTAACGAAGATAATGTAAGCCATGGTCGCGAAGGTGGTGACACCGCCGACTAACTCATTTTTTACACTGCTTCCGTGGGCCTTAATTTTAAAGAGTTTCTCTAAAAATCCGTTATTCGCATCTTGGTTGAGTATTTCTGTTTTACTCTCACTCATGTCAGCAAGTCCTTTTATGTTGTGATCCATTTATTGAATACAGCGAGATTTCAATATTAAGTTTTAAGGTTTTTTCCTAGCCACTAGCTCTCTATTTATTAGTTTCCTAACGGTTAACTCCCTAGCTATTCATTTTCTAGCCATTGGTTTCTAACCATCTGTTTTCTAGCTATTAATCTCTAACTATTAACGTTGTTAGTATTTTTGTATGAGCGTGCTTAATGAGCGCGCATCATTTTAGATGCACGCACGAATCTGTTTATTATTCGATGGGTGAGCCTAGTTCGAAGTGCTAGGTCACGGGACTAACTGCCCCTATAGGTTGAGAAACTGTAAGGTGAGACGAGAAGAGGAACGTGATAATGCGCTTCTGGATCATCTAAGCCGAAACGAATAACCACATCGTCTAGAAAAGGCACGCCATCCAATTCCACACCTTTGCTTTTGTAATAATCCGCAACGTAGAACACCAATTGATATTTCCCCGGACGGAAATCATTCCCTGCCAGAATTGGCGCATCGGTTCGGCCATCGGAGTTAGTGACTACCGTCGCCAGCTTTTCTGTTGAGCCTTCATTGACCTTATAAAGCTCTACCTTGATCTCTGCGCCCGGTAAGCCGTGAGTCGTGTCTAATACGTGTGTTGTTAATCTTCCCATAGTCCTTTAATAGCGCTTTTGGCGCTCCTCTGTTCCGTGGTTTATCTGTCTGTTTCGACCTTGCAAAGAATGCAACTGGTCACTTTGTTATCACTAACTATGTACGAACTGTACACAATTAGTAAAGCGAATTGTTGGAAAAATGTTAACCATTGTGTCGTTTTTTCTGACTTTATAGATCTAGATTATCGTTTTTTGGTGAGCTTTGGTTTTATTAAGTTGTTGTTTTTAATTGTTAAAGGTGCGTAAATTTAACTTTAATAACAAAATCTTTACATTGAGATAAATAATTGTATACAATAAATGTACAGGGGTAAGGTTGCTCTGTTTATCGAGAATCCATTTGGTTGAATCATTTGGCGACTTACTTAAAGAGCGGCTAAGCCAACCACTTATGTTAGGAGTACTTGGATGAATAAGGATTATTCAAGAAATTTGATCGGTTACGGAGCTAACCCTCCAAACCCTCAATGGCCAGGTAATGCGCGCGTCGCGGTTTCTTTTGTATTGAACTATGAAGAGGGCGGTGAGCGTTGTTTGTTACATGGAGACGACGAGTCTGAAGCTTTTCTCTCAGAGATCCCGTCAGCACAACCGATCAAAGGCGAACGTCACATCAGCATGGAATCCATCTATGAATATGGTAGCCGTGTAGGTGTGTGGCGTGTTCTTCGCTTGTTCGATGAATATGAAATTCCACTGACCGTATTTGCTGTTGCAATGGCGATTGAGCGTCATCCAGACGTTGCCAAAGCCATGGTCGAAGCGGGTCACGAAATCTGTAGTCACGGTTATCGTTGGATCGACTATCAATACATTGATGAGTCTGAAGAGCGCGACCACATGACTAAAGCGATTGAGATCATCCAACAAGTGACCGGTCAACGCCCACAAGGTTGGTACACAGGTCGAACGGGTCCAAATACGCGTCGCCTAGTCGCAGAAGAAGGCGGCTTTCTTTATGACTCAGATGCCTATGATGATGACCTGCCTTATTGGCACGCCGAGACCGGTCATCCGCAATTGGTGATCCCATACACACTCGATGTGAACGACATGCGTTTTTCAACCGCGCAAGGCTTCAACTCGGGTGAACAGTTCTTCCAATATTTAAAAGACACGTTTGACACCCTTTATATGGAAGGCGAAACCGCACCGAAAATGATGTCGGTTGGGCTGCATTGTCGTCTGATTGGTCGCCCCGGTCGTATTGCTGCATTAAGACGTTTCTTAGATTACGTCAAACAGCACGACAGCGTGTGGTTATGTCGTCGAATCGATATTGCCAACCACTGGCACCAACATCATCCATATCAACCAAATAACGCTAATCATCAACAGCAAAAGTAGCAGTGAAGCAAGGAGGCTTAACGTGACTGAATTTCGATCATGCCAACCAACAACCATGGACCGCGATACGTTTGTCGCTCACTTTGCTGATGTTTACGAGCACAGCCCATGGGTTGCAGAAGTGGTGTATGACCAAGGTTTGAATGCCGAAGACGACCATATCGAGAATCTTCATCTGAAAATGGCATCGACTTTGTTAAGTGCAGACCAAGGCAAACAATTGGCTTTGATCAATGCTCACCCGGATTTAGCTGGTCGAGCAGCAGTAAACGGCGAACTCACAGAGTCGTCGACCAAAGAACAAGCGGGGGCGGGCATCGACCAATGTAACGCCGAAGAATTTGAAAAATTCACTTCTTACAACAACAGCTACAAAAGTCGCTTCAATTTCCCTTTTATCATGGCGGTGAAGGGAGCCAATCGTTACCAAATTCTTGAGTCGTTCGAGATGCGATTAGGAAATGATAGTGAAACTGAGTTTGCTACGGCGATTCAAGAGATCAACAAGATCGCGATGTTTCGTCTCTGGGATATGTAAGTTAACGGAGTTAACAGCTATCTCAGCCCAGTCTTAGTGCCTAAAGGTTTGATTCGTAAAAACATAAGCCACTAAGTTCTCATTTTATTATTACTTGATTAATTTCATAGGATTACACGGACATGACCCATAAATTTGAACAGTACATAAACCTTGCAGACGAAAAACTCGGCGCAGAAGCTACCTTCGCAACCGATGATTTTTTCGCAGATAAAAGCCGTCTACTCAGCCACGCAGCACCAGAGTGGAAAGACGACTTATACGACGATAACGGCAAGTGGATGGACGGTTGGGAAAGCAGACGCAAACGCGGTGAAGGTTACGACTACTGTGTCGTTCGCCTTGGCTTAGCTGGCACCATTGCTGGCGTTGATATTGATACCTCATTCTTCACAGGTAACTTCCCACCTTCGGCATCAATTGACGCGTGTTATTCACCACAAGGTGAGCCAACTGATTCAACAGAGTGGCAAGAAATTCTGCCTTCAATGGCACTACAAGGTGATCATCATCATCTTGAAGCAATCGAAAGTGACCAAGTATTTACGCACCTACGTTTGAACATCTACCCAGATGGCGGTGTCGCTCGCTTACGTGTTTATGGCCGACCAAGTGTGGATTGGGAAGCAATAGATTCTCAGCAACAAGTCGACCTAGCATCGGTTGAACACGGTGGCCGAGCATTGGCATGTAGCGATGAGCACTACGGCAACAAAGCCAACATCTTAGGCCCAGGCCGCGGTGAAAACATGGGTGACGGTTGGGAAACAGCACGTCGTCGTACACCGGGTAACGACTGGGTAATTGTGGCACTAGGCCACCCAGGTAACATCGAACGTATCGTAGTGGACACAGCTCACTTCAAAGGTAACTACCCTGACAGCTGCTCAATTCAAGCCGCTTACGTGAAAGGCGGTACCGACGATCAAGTGGAAACACAAAGCCTATTCTGGCGTGAACTGTTGCCAGCACAAAAGCTGCAAGCGCACGAGATTCACGAATTCATTTCTGAGATAAACGACCTTGGTGCGATTACTCACGTACGTGCAAACATATTCCCAGACGGTGGTATCAGCCGTTTGCGTCTGTTTGGTACGAAGGCGAAATAGGTAAGGAAATCAGATATGAGTAATGGAATACGTCGTTTATCCATCGAACCGTTAACCAAGCAGGCTTTTGCAGAGTTTGGCGATGTTATCGAGTCCGATAATAGTGATTTCTTCATGATCAACAGAGGATCAACACGTCGCTACCACAAGCTAGCGACAACGGATGTGCAAGACCAAGACGGAGAAGCGATCATCAGCATCTTCCAAGCCACACCGTTGAGCTACCCACTGACCATCAAAATGTTAGAGCGTCATCCACTTGGCTCTCAGGCATTCATTCCATTACTTGGTCAACCCTATTTAATTGTTGTTGCGCCAAAAGGCGACGATCCAACATTAGCCAATAGCCGAGCTTTCTTGAGCAACGGCCGTCAAGGAGTGAACTATCACAAAGGGGTGTGGCATCACCCAGTTCTTGCGCTTACTGATCAAGACCAGTTCTTGATCGTCGATAGAGGCGGCGAAGGGCACAACTGTGATGAAGTTTATTTCGACAGCGACCGAGTGGCATTGCATTTGGACGATCTGCCAACGGACGACAATAAGGAAGAGCAACGCTTAGCTAAAGCGTTGTGATACAGGAGTTTATTATGGATCCGCATATTACAGAGTGGTTGAACTTAGCAATACGCTGGGCTCACATGATTGTTGGTGTTGCGTGGATAGGCGCATCATTTTACTTTGTTTGGTTAGAGAACAACCTTAACCGAGTAAACCCAAAAACGGGCCTTTCAGGCGACTTATGGGCGATTCACGGTGGTGGTATATATCACCTAGAGAAGTACAAACTTGCGCCACCAGAGATGCCAGAGCACCTGCACTGGTTCAAATGGGAAGCCTACTTCACGTGGATCACCGGTGTGTGTCTACTGGGTGTGGTTTACTACCTTAACGCTGAAATCTACCTGATTGCACCGGGTTCCGGTCTTGATTCAACAACGGCAATCGCGATTGGTATTGGTTCATTCGTTGCCGGTTGGTTTATCTACGACTTACTGTGTGATTCACCATTAGGTAAAACCCCCGTGTTGCTTGGCGTTGTGCTGTTTGTGCTGCTTGTCGCTGCGACATATGGCCTAACCCAAGTGTTCAGTGGCCGTGGTGCTTACATCCACGTGGGTGCCATCATTGGTACCATCATGGTGGGTAACGTATTCCGCGTTATCATGCCGGCGCAGCGTAACTTGGTGAAAGCGATTGAAGAGAAGCGCGAACCGGATCCGGCATTGCCTGCGAAAGGTCTACTGCGTTCTCGTCACAACAACTACATGACATTGCCAGTGCTGTTCATCATGATCAGTAACCACTTCCCAAGTACTTATGGTTCGGAATATAACTGGTTGATTCTTGCTGGCCTAGCGGTCTTCAGTATCTTGGTGCGTCACTACTTCAACACCCGTCATGGTAGCCAGAAGTTCGCATGGACAATACCAGTAGCGGCATTGGGTATGATCACGCTTGCGTTTGTGACCTCACCTTATGCGAAAAAGCAGATGACTCCGGTTGTGCAAGCGCCAGTGGTTCAAGAAGTGCAAGTAAGCGCGACTGAATCGGCGACAGAAGAGCTTGTTGCAAACGGTCCTGCTTCAACTGCGGCTGTTGCTCCAGCTGGTCATGCAGTGCAAACCGCTAGCGCAGGCGTCAGCTTTGAGACCATTAATAAAGTCATTCAAGAGCGCTGTTCTGTGTGTCACTCATCAACCCCGAGCCACGCTGCTTTTGCTGCTGCACCAGGTGGTGTGATGTTTGATACCCCAGAAGAGATTAAAGCCAACGTCCCAAGGATTGTTGCTCAAACCGTAACAACCAAGGTGATGCCGCTCGGCAACATGACTCAAATGACAGATGAAGAGCGCGCACTCATCGGCACTTGGGTTGAGCAAGGCGCGACGCTTCAATAATGATGTGAATCCTTTACCTAAGAGCATGAGTCTTAGGTGAGGCTTGGGGAGAGTTTGGTTTCGGGCACGCGCCAAACTCATCCCACCCTGTTTCCCCGGTTCCTATAACCGGGGCTTTTTGTTTTTGGACAATAGGAAATAGGAAAGAGAAAACAGGAAATGTGAAGCTGAATATAGGTCGTTTTATTCGTTAAATCTGCGGAATGAAGATAGGCGAATTAAACGGATTGGCGAGATTGAATATTACAAACCGCATAGCCGATGCAGTGATAGATACAGTCGAGCACTTCTTGCTCTTCGCCTTGGATCTTGGATTGCAGCCCTTTGATGCCTTTCTCAGTTGGCATAATAGGACCAAATGCAATAATAGCTGCCACAAAATTCGGTTCACTATCAATGGCTTTCTGCCACGTCTTCGAAAACGCCGCGGTCGACTCGTAATTTAAGTGCTCATTGATGATCTTTACAAACAGAGGCTCAAGCTCTTTGGCAATATCGGCTTTTCTGTCGAAGTGAGCATTAATCCCTGACTTAGACACACCGGCTTTTTTAGCAATATAAGCAAAGGTTGCCTTATCGAAGCCTTCATTTAATGCGATATCAAATGCAGCATCGATGATCTTTTGTCGTGTAATAATCGCTTGTGCAGCGCTTGCTCTTCCCACTCTTGCCTCCGAACGTTGGATGATGGTTGTATTTTATGTGCCATCGATAATAAGCAGTAACAGGCCGTAGAATAAAGGCACAAAGCTTGCGATACAATCGATCGTTGAGTAACTGAACATTAATGGGCTCAAACAGGCCTCATCGAGTTCATGCTATTGAAATTATACATTTAGCATATAGAATAGAGGTTGTTAACCTTTATTTTTTTGAAAGGCTCGAAATGATGACCAACCTGATACATTCCCCATTGAGCAGTCACAAACTGAATAGTGCCACGGATTACATCAACACCACGTTTTCAGCGAATAAAACCGACTTGTCAGCCAAGTTAGATAGCCAGAAGCAAATTGTTATCTCATCGTCGAATGGAACGGTATTAAAAAGGATTCAAGGGGAAGATGTGGTTAAGAAAATGCACAAAATAGATCTGTACGTATAGCGGTTTCTACTAGCGTTCAAGGTTGTAGAAAGTCCTTTTTCTAAACCAGTTTCATTGATATTCAGGCGCGTTAAATGCGCTCAAGCACATTAGAAAGTGTAACTTACTCCAACATTCCCAATAACCGATGTTGTACTTTCAAGTATCGGGCTTTTCTCGATTTCAGAGTCGAGGTTTTCATATCTAACCCCTCCCGTTAAACGTAATTGCTTTGATAAGTGCATGTACCCGGTCAAACCGACAAAGTAACGTCCACTCCAGTTTGGGTTAAATTCTTCAAAGCGAGTATTGGCTGCTTCAGACGCCGAAACACCATACAAATGCTCATTCAATTTATCGCTATTGAGTGAATATCCTATCGCTGGGATCAAACCAAATGGCCCCATATTGATGTGGTAGCTGTAACGAGTTTCTGCATAAAGGCCATTGTGAACTGAACCAATATCTGTACCCACACCCGCTCGGAGTTCTCCAACATTTGTCGTCAATACATAAGCTACGCCACCCATGAATGAAGGATCGCGATCATTCAGCTTCTTGATATCGGGATCATCGGATTCCTTCGCGTCTAAGGTGCGAGGATCGTAGGCCGCAAAGATAACGAGATTGTTCACGCTGCCTTTTGGAGCCAAGCGATAGCCAGCTTGGACACCTTCAATGAAAAAATGGCCATTATCGTAACTAATGAGAGGGAACGGCGTAACTTCGGTATCGCCTCCTTTGTAAACATTTGGCGAGTAACTGGCGGTTAGACCTACGCCAATTTCAGCGTTAATTGGTGCCGATAAAGACATGGCTAAAATGAGGGTAGTGAGTGCTGCTTTTTTCATGTTTTGCTCTTGTAAGGGGTGACCCTATGTTCAAATTTAGGAACCCAACTCCAATAGAGTTGAGCGGTTATTCTGACTTTTGGTTACGAAGTAGCTTGACGATAAGTCTGACTAAACGTAGACTTCAAAAAATAAAGGATGACACCCCTTATTTTGGGCGAGTATAACAACAGTTCGTTGGCTTTGGCTAATTAATAATTAGCGATAAAACAAAAATTACGACCAAATAGAGGGTATCAACCTTTAAATTATCATTAAATATTAGTGTGTTACTGATGATGTCAGAGTCATCGAGGCTTGTTTCTGGAGAGAGTGATGGGAGAAGAAGTGGAACCAATTTACGTTTTTCTTGGTATTAGCAGCATCGTGATGACTGTTCTATGCATTGTCGCTGCATTTCTGGTTTATCGCATGATCAAGCGGAATATAGAGGATAGATGATGACTTTTGAGGCTGAATCGTTAGCAAAGTAAGACACGACATTTCAACAACCATTTGCCAATCCCTCAACTAGGACATCAGCTTTAGATGAGGTTTCGGGGGAGTTTGATCGCAGGCATACGTCAGACTCATTTCCCCATCTTCTCCCCGGCTCCTATTGCCGGGGATTTTTTGTTTTTGGACAATATAAATTCATAAATATCATTTATCTACTAGCTGAATATGTATGTCTGGTTTAATGTTGTTGGGTTTAAATTTGCAAATACAAGCTCGGCTGAACCGCAGGTGAGTGTTGCTAACAGAGAGCTATTATGTTGCTTGGGAAACATATATGAAAAAGCATTGGTTACTGGTGGCTTTGCTGCTTGGAGGATGTCAAACAACACCTTCTTATAAGGAAAAAACCGACAATATTTTGCAGCAACAATATGACAATGGAAGGCAGGCTTACGTTGGATTACCAACTAATCAGGCTGGAACTTTAGGGAAATATTGGAATTGGAGGGCAGGCTATATAGCAGGGAGCCTATCCCATAACCACTTTTTGATTCAGAATATTGATTACACATATCGCGTTGATGAGCTAAATACTGCTGGTAAGCCCTTTAACGGTATAGACAGTGAGGTTAAGTTTGAGTCATTAAAGAGTCTGTTAGATCTTGAAAGGAAGAAATCTAAAGATAGTTTTGAAAGTGAAGCCGAACTTGAAGAAAGAATAACAGAAACAAAGTTGCTATATCCATATGGTCGATTTGTAGTAATAGTTTATGGCTCTACTCTTGAATCAATTTCAAATGGTTCTGTAGAAGTCCTTATAGCTCAATCTGGTAATAAAGTATTAAGTCAGAATATAGAAGGCATCGCAAATGTACCGAGTATAACTGGGTTATGGTGGAACTTAACCGTTGTCAAAAGCCCAGACTTAAGTGGTCAGCCGTTTGTGCTAAGAGTATACCAAGAGTTCTCTGGTAAGTTCTCTAGCTATGTCTTTGACCCAATCTGAAATCTAAAGCACATCGTCAAAGTTAACGCCAAGAATTTGGAGAATGCACATCAACATCCAAGCCATGGTACTTGTTACTTAATATAATTAAGGGTGGAGCAAATATGGATATTGCCGTACTAACATTTGATGGATTTAACGAGCTGGATTCTTTCATCGCCGCGGGTATTTTGAATCGAATGAAAGAGTTTGGCTGGAATGTGCAGATCACTAGCCCCACAGAATCAGTGACTTCAATGAATGGAGTCACAATTCAATCTCAGCAACCTCTGGAGTTTGCCAATACTGCTGATGCGGTGTTGTTCGGTAGTGGCATGTTGACCCGCGATATTGCCCAAGACTCTAAATTACTCTCAAGGTTAAACCTTAACCCACAAACACAATTGATTGGCGGTCAATGTTCAGGGACTTTGTTAATGTCGGTAATGGGATTGCTGAATCAAGTTCCAGCCTGTACTGATTTAACAACGAAGCCATGGGTAATTGAATCCGGCGTGACTGTGTTGGATCAGCCGTTTTATGCTGAAGGTAACATTGCTACAGCCGGTGGCTGCTTGTCATCCAAATATCTAGCTGCATGGGTTATCAGTAAACTTGCAGATCAAGCACATGCCGAAGCTGCAATTCACTATGTTGCGCCTGTTGGTGAGAAAGAAGACTCTGTGAATCATTGCATGTCGATAGTAAGCACTTATGTTTAAAATTGATTCATTGCGTGCGCAGTCCTGTATAAGAAACTTGATATGAATCTCTACCCATGGCATTTTCTGTTCCAAATTGACTTTAATTAGGACAGAAAATGGAAGAGGTGATAGTCGCGTATTTTAGGGCGTTAAGCGCATTCTTTAGATATATGTTTCAGTCGCTCGTGATCGAATTTATTGGTTACGGTTCTGGCTGGATAGTTTGTAAAGTATTCACATTAGGACGCTTCCCCTCATTGACTCCTACTGAAAAAGAGCGAACCAGAATCTCTTATATCGGGGCGATTAGTATCGCACTCCTTCTTTTGGCAATTGGTGTATTTAATAGTTTTTAGGCAGCGGAATAGAGTGTGACCATGGAGAGTATTCAAAATAATATGGACAAAAAAGACATGCTTGAGAAAGTTCAGGATATTGCTTCGATTAACGGGCTGGAATATGAAGTGAGCGGGAATGTTCTTAATCTTAAACTAGGCAGAGCCGCTGGAAAGGTTAAGATTAAATACGATTACGTTACGCGTTCATACGTCTACAACTGCAATGAATATGCTGCTGGTTTTTCCAGTCTCATTTTCTTCGCTCTTTCGTTCAATACACTGTATCAGGTAGACCAACAAGTATGGTCTGGCTACGTCGCAGGTTTGATGTTTGCGGTGGCAGTATTTAATTTGATCCAATTAGTGTTGTCTCACGTCCAAATGCTAGATATTAAAGCGCAGCTAAGAGAAGTCGGTATCTATCTAAAGTCTGCCGCATAAGAGCCTTTAGCTCCTTGTGTATCGTGAACAATACAGCAATCGCTGAGTAACGAGTGGTTAAGCCCTACCATCGGTAACTACATGCTCAAATAAACAGCGCTAACGCCAATTGTTGGTGCTGTTTTTACTTTCCCCTTACACTCTTTTCTAATATCGAACCTAGTATCAAATTTCTCTTTGTTATACAGGCAAGTCTCTCATTATGAAGAACTTCTTCGATAGCGAACTCATGCTCTCTAGCTCCTTGAATTTTGTTTTGCTATCACTAGTGCTAACGCTCATCTTACATGTTCCAATTTGGTGTGGGTTCAATTTGAGCCGACGCAAATGGAAGCTTATGGATTATTTATGGCCGCTGCTAGCGGGTATCGGCATGCTGGGGGCAGTGTCTGAGATTCGTGCGTCGGTGGCTGGTGATTGGGTCGAGACAGAACAAATCAGAGCTGTCACTATTTTAGAGTCGATTCAGCAGTTCTCTTTGGATAAATTAAGAAGCGACATCTGTACAGGCCAGCCGTCTTTAGACACTCATGGCCAGCACCATGAGGCGTGTTTGTGGTATTTGGATACAGCCATCACTTTTAAAGATGTCGATTTCACTCTGTTGCCCAACGCAGCCGATTTTACGGTTCCTGCGCCTAGCGTATCGCTGGTGGAAAGCGATGCCGTGTGGGTGAGTGGCATGCTGAGTCAGTATGAAAAGCAAAAGAACCAATACATTAAAACCAGAGAAGCGCAGGTGAAGCAGCCACTAGAAAGCATCTTCTGGTATGTGAGTCCTTACTTAGTGTGTTTTGCGATTGCGTTGCGTTTGACGAAAGTCACCGCAGAGCTCAAATTAGATAAGTGCGCATAGTTTGAGTTCCTCGTACTTATACCCAGATAGAAAAGGTGAAGTAATGAATGTGAGTGAGTTTTCTCGGTTAGTGGGCTTATCTGCCCATACGCTTCGCTACTATGAAAAAATCGGCTTGTTGAAAAATATTCAACGGAACAGCAGCGGTCATCGAGTCTATACATCGAAAGACGTTACTTGGATTGAGTTTGTGAAGCGGTTGAAAGACACTGCGATGCCACTGGATGAAATTCTGGAATACGCAAAGCTAAGGGAGTTAGGGCCAGAATCGGCCTCACAGCGGCAAGTGTTGCTTGAACAACATCAACAGAATTTGCGTTCCCATATTGAAGAACAGCAAAAGCATCTGGCTGCGCTAGAGCAAAAAATTAGTTTGTATCGAGATGGAAAAGTCCGTTGACTTAGAGTTGACTCTAACTTGTAAGGTGTCCCTGTAAATCATAAAAACAGGAACAAACCTATGAATCAATCACGTTTTGAAACTGGCTTAGAAAGACTTAATTACATCGACGGAGAAGCAGGGCGGCAGGTTATCGAAAGCCTGCAAGACATCTGCCCTGATCTTGCCAAATATACTATCGAATATCCCTTCGGTGACATCTATTCGCGCCCCGGTTTGGATTTAAAATCGCGAGAGATTGCTACCGTGGCAGCTCTCACTGCACTTGGCAATTGTGCGCCTCAGCTTAAGGTGCATTTGAATGCAGCGCTTAATGTCGGTTGCAGCGAAGAAGAGATCAAAGAAGTGATATTGCAGATGTCGGTCTATGCGGGGTTCCCTTCGGCACTTAATGGCATGTTTGCTTTTAAGGAAGTGCTTGCTGAGAGAAACACAGCCTAAGATAAATAGAAAATATAGTCTGAAAAGGGAGCGCCAACTTTGCTAAGCTGCGCTCCCTTTTTATTGATTGGCTAAGTTTTTCGGGTCGTAAACCTGAAGGTTCGTGGTTCTTTAAGACGACAAAGACAGCGCGAACGACAGCAAGATCGGCAAGGTAACCACGCTCAGGAAGTTGCCGAATAGCACCATAGACGCGACCTTAGGTGGCTCTACATTGAACCTTTCTGCGAACAGGTAGTTCATCACGGCGGGTGGCAGCATGGTGAACAGCACCATCATTTGTAAGTGCAGCGTTGGCAGTGGGATAAAGAAGTAGATGATGGTAAAGGCGATGGCGCCAGTAAACAGCGATTGAGCCGTGCACAACAAACCGACCTTTAATCCGCTCAGTCTCAAGTTGACCATTTGCGAACCCAACGAGAGCAACATGATTGGCACGGCTGCTTGCCCAAGTAGTGATGTGGCTTCGTAGATTGGATTCCACACTGCAATGCCAGATAAGTTGAACGTCATCGCTAATGCGGCGGCTAAGAATATCGGCATTTTGAGGATCTGTTTGATCGGGTTGCCATCACTTAGCAAAGCCAAACCAACACTAATGTGCACGCATGCCGATACCACAAACAGCAATACCGCAGGGGCTAATGCGCTCTCGCCAAAGGTATAGGTGAATAGGGGAATCGCGAGGTTACCACTGTTACGGAACATGTGTGGCGGAGCCCAGGCTTTGAAGTTGAGTTTAAAGATCTTACAGATCGGAATCATCAACAGTGCGGGCACTAACACTGCGACCAAAGAGGCTGAAATCAATGGTAGTTGCTCGGTATCGAGGGGCATGGTGGTCAGCGATGCAAACACCAAAGCAGGAATACAAACATCCATGTTGATGCGATTGATTGGCTTGAAATCGGGTTTGAGCCAACGGCCGACCGCAAAGCCAGCACTGGCTAAAGCAAAAACGGGAAACAGAATGCTGACGACCTGTTCGAACATAGAATTCCTTTCTAGATTGAGTGCTTCCATTTAGCTGAGAAACGAATGTTCGAGGAGACGCTAAAGTGAAGTATGAAATCGATATGTATAAACATTAACCTATCAATATAATGACTTGGCGTCACCGAAGATCGTTGTCTGTGAGCGGTTAATTTATATTTCTTTGAATGAAGCACAAAAAAGACCAGTGGCATCAGCAACTGGTCTTTAAAGGCTAGATAAATCTGGACGGATTTTTAATTAACGACGGCTGTCGCTGTCTAGCGATTGTTACTCGGTTTTAAGTCTAGCTAACGAGCTTTTTGTAATCTTTGAAATTCACGTCATAAGCTTTTTCGCCGTAGATGTAAGTCTCGCTGACAGTTCTGTCGTCACCCAAGCTCATCAATACAAACAGTTTTTCTTCAAGCTTGGTGGCTTGTTCCATTCTAAAGCGCATCAATTGTGTGGCATGAAGATCCAACACCACGAAATCCGCTTCTTTACCCACTTCCAAGTTACCGATCTTGTCTTCTAAATGCAGAGAACGTGCGCCACCTAATGTCGCTAAAAATAGCGATTTAACGGGGTGCAGTTTCTCTTGCTGAAGCTGCATGATTTTGTAGGCTTCGCTCATGGTTTGCAGAATTGAAAAGCTAGTGCCTGCGCCCACATCGGTACCCATTCCTACGCGAATGCCGTGTTCTTCCATTTTTGGCAGCTTGAACAGGCCAGAGCCTAAGAACAGGTTCGAAGTTGGGCAGAAAGCGATTGCTGAATCGGTATCTGCCAGGCGTTTACATTCGCAATCTGATAAGTGAATACCGTGGGCGAATACGGAGCGTTTGTGCAGTAGACCATAGTGGTCATACACATCCAAATAGCTGTCGCGTTCAGGGAATAGTTCTAATACCCAGTCGATCTCTTTCTTGTTTTCTGAAAGGTGCGTGTGCATGTACACATCAGGATATTCTTCTAGCAGTTTACCTACTGTTTCGAGTTGTTCTGGTGTGCTGGTTGGCGCGAAGCGAGGCGTTACGGCATAGTGCAAACGACCGCGCTTGTGCCACTTTTCGATCAGCTCTTTTGAATCGGCATAGCCAGATTCTGGTGTGTCGGTGAGGTAGTCTGGCGCATTGCGATCCATCAGTACCTTACCCGCGATCATGCGTAGGTTACGTTTCTCAGCCTCTTCAAAGAATACGTTGACCGACTCTTTGTGTACGGTACCGAATACGAGTGCCGTGGTAGTACCGTTACTTGCTAATTCATCTAGGAATAGCTTCGCCACTTTGTGTGCGTAAACTGGGTTTTTGAAGCGTTTTTCTTCTGGGAAGGTGTAGTTTTCTAACCAATCAAGAAGCTGCTCACCGTAAGACGCGATCATCCCTGTTTGAGGGTAGTGGATGTGCGTATCAATAAAGCCAGAGGTGATCAGCTTGTCTTTGTATTCTTTTACTTCGAGTGTTTTAGGTTGGCGAGCCAATACCTCATCGGCAGTGCCTAAGTCGACGACATGGCCGTTCTCAACCACTAAAACACCGTCTTCAAAATAGTCGTAAGACTCATCGATACCGACGTCTTTTGGGTCGGCTACGCTGTGTAAAATGCTGGCGCGATAAGCTTTGCGTTGCGTTGTCATGTTTACTTCCTTTTAATGACTTCAGCGACGTTATGGCCACTGAAGCTTTGCGACTTTTATTAGGCGATCTTCTCTTCCAATGGTGGTTCGCCTACGTCGCTTGGTTGACTGTGTTGATCGGTCAAATCCTGATTTCGATATTGTTTGGTTGGGCGCTTTTGTTCAAGCGCTTGGCCTTGATAGTGTGCGATCAGTTCACCTGCAACCGATACCGCAATTTCCGCAGGATGTTTGCCATTCACCGCACTAATGCCAATCGGGCAAAGCATGGTTTCAATTTGCTCTTGGCTATAGCCGCGTTGCTCTAAGCGGAAGTCGAACTTCTTGCGCTTAGTCAGAGAACCAATCATGCCAAAGTAACGGCTGTCTTCACGGTCGATGATGGCTTTGGTTAAATCGAAATCAAGCTGGTGGTTGTGGGTCATCACTAGGTAATAGCTGTTCGGCGGCATGTGTTTTACTTCGCCGACTGGATCGTCTGAGACAAGCTTTTTCACACCGTGTGGCAGCGTTTCAGGGAATACTTCTTCGCGTTCATCAATCCAGGTCACACGGAAGGGCAGGGTCGCAACAATGTGCAGCAGCGCCTTTGCCACATGGCCTGCACCAAACAACACAAGGTGATTCTGTTGAGTGCCAATCGGTTCAAAGCTTAATGTTGCCATTCCGCCACAACATTGGCCTAAACGAGCCCCTAGGTTAAAGCGTTCCACTTTGAGCGATTTTTCACTGGCAATCAGCATTTCACGCGCCATTTTAGTGGCCACATGTTCAAGGTGACCACCACCAATCGTAGCGATGATTCGGTCACGAGTGACAAGCATCTTGGTACCCGCATCACGTGGCACTGAGCCTCTGTCTTCGAGTACGGTCACCATCACACATGGCTCGTAGTTCTCTTCCAGTTTTGCCAGTTCGTGAATCCAATTATCCTTAAACATACGTCCTCCTAAATCCCTTCTGTGCTTCCCTAGCTGTTTATTACGCCCTAAGCCGTTTCTGATTGAGCATCGACCGAGGTCGGAGTCGTTTCAGTCACTTCCTGAATCGCCATCAGAATGCGTTCTGGCGTTGCAGGTGTGTTGAGCTTAGGAATCGCGCCATCGACAGCGACATAGCTAATGGCATCTTTCAGTGCGCTCCATACCGACATACCCAACATGAAAGGCGGTTCACCCACGGCTTTCGAGTTGAAGACGGTGTCTTCTGGGTTGTTACGGTTTTCTAAAAGGTGTGTTCTGAAATCAATTGGCATATCAGCAATCGCAGGGATCTTGTAGCTCGCTGGGCCATTGGTCATTAAGCGGCCTTGCTGGTTCCAAACCAACTCTTCCGTGGTTAACCAACCGACACCTTGCACAAAGCCACCTTCGACTTGGCCTATATCAATCGCTGGGTTCAATGAAGCGCCCACGTCATGCAGGATATCAACACGCAGAATCTTGTTTTCGCCCGTTAGAGTATCGATGATAACTTCCGAGCAAGAGGCGCCATACGCGTAGTAGTAGAACGGGCGACCGCGTGCTTTCTCGTGATCGTAATAGATCTTTGGAGTGCGGTAGAAGCCAGTGCTCGACAGCGAAATTTGGTTAAACCAAGCCAGCTCAACAAACGAGTTGAAGGTCATGATCTCATCGCGGATCTGCACCATGCCGTTCTTAAATATCACTTCTTCAGGCCACACTTTGAAGTGCGAAGAAGCGAAGTCGATCAGGCGCTGCTTAATGGTCATTGCGGCGTTTTGCGCGGCCTTACCGTTGAGGTCGGTGCCCGATGAGGCTGCGGTTGGTGATGTGTTCGGAACTTTGTCTGTGTTTGTAGCGGTGATCTGGATACGTTCGACATCGACTTGGAACTCCTGTGCAACGATTTGTGCCACTTTGATGTTCAAGCCTTGCCCCATTTCCGTACCACCGTGATTCAAATGAATACTGCCATCGGTGTAGATATGGATGAGCGCACCTGCTTGGTTCAAGAAAGTCGCAGTAAACGAGATGCCGAATTTCACTGGTGTGATAGCTAGGCCTTTCTTCAATATAGGGCTTTGCTTGTTGAACTCAGCGATTTCTTTACGACGTGCGTGATAGTTACTGCTGCGTTCAAGCTGTTCGGTTATCTCAGGTAAAAAGTTGTCTTCAACGGTTTGGTAGTAATGGGTCACGTTACGGCCTTCTTCGCCGTAGTAATTCGCCTTACGTACTTCCAAAGGATCTTTTTTCAGGTAACGCGCAATCTCGTCCATGATGTGTTCAATGGTCATCATGCCTTGCGGGCCACCAAAGCCACGATAAGCGGTGTTCGATGCTGTATTGGTTTTGCATCGGTGACCGACCACAGTTGCATCGCCTAGGTAATAAGCGTTGTCTGAGTGGAACATAGCACGGTCGACAATAGAACTTGATAAGTCTGGCGAGTAGCCACAGTTACCAGCAACGGTAATGTCGGCACCTTGAATCACACCATTGTCGTCAAAACCGACTGTGTATTGATTGTAGAACGGGTGGCGTTTACCGGTTTGCTGCATGTCTTCATTACGCAGCAGACGCATTTTGGTAGGTCGGCCTGTAAGGTGGGCAATCACAGCTGCCATACACGCAGGAGAGGCCGCTTGAGTCTCTTTACCACCGAAACCACCACCCATACGGCGCATGTCAATCACGACTTTGTGCATCGGTACGCCAATCACTTCCGCAACCAGCTTTTGAACTTCGGTCGGGTTTTGAGTTGAGGTATACACGATCATGCCGCCATCTTCGGTTGGCATTACGCTACTGATTTGGGTTTCTAGGTAGAAGTGTTCTTGGCCGCCGATCTCTAGGTCGCCAGAGATTACGTGTTTTGCTTTTGCCAGTGCGGCTTTCGAGTCACCACGCTGTTGAGTGTGGCTTTCTGTCACGAAGTGCTCTTTTGCCAACGCTTCTTTTACATCAAGAATCGCTGGTAGCTCTTCGTATTCAATAATCGCAGCATGTGCGGCTTTGCGTGCGGTTTCTAAATCGTTGGCTGCTACCGCAATCACAGGTTGCCCGTAGTATTCTACTTTGCCGTCGGCAAGCAGTGGGTCTCCTGGAAGGATGGCACCGATATCTAGCTCACCCGGTACGTCTTTGGCTTGAATGGCAATCGCCACGCCTTCGAATTCGTAACATGGTGATAAATCTATCTTGGTGATGTTCGCGTGTGCTTGAGTGCTCAGGCGTGCGTAGACGTGCAGCTGATTTGGGAACTCTAGGCGGTCATCAATGTATACCGCTTCGCCCGTTACTTGCTTGGCTGCACTGTCGTGTTTAACGCTTTTACCTACGCCAGTTTTTAGGTCTTGTTTTGCAATGGTAACCATCTCTTCGTGGGTCATCGCATGCTCGTGTGATTTAGACATAAGACGTTACCCTTGTTTCGATTTGGTTGTTTTTGTTCTGTCGTTCAATGAAGTAGCGACGCAACATATTTGCTGCCGACAATGAACGGTACTCTTGGCTTGCACGGAAATCAGATAGCGGCTCAAAGTCGTTATACAGTTCCTGCATCGCTAACTTAATATTAGCGTCTGTCCACGGTTTGCCTAATAACGTATTTTCACAACGAGTTGCACGCTTAGGCGTTGCTGCCATACCGCCGAAAGCGATACGAGCGTAAGAAACCTTGCCATCTTCAATTTGAATATCAAACGCACCACACACCGCAGAGATGTCGTCGTCTAAACGTTTCGACACTTTGTAAGCTCGGAAGCTGTCGTTGGTTGGCTTAGGAATGATGATCTGTTCAATGAATTCACTCTCTTTCTGCGCCGTCACTTTGTAGCTGATGAAGTAATCTTCAATCGGCATGGTGCGTGACTCGTCACCACAACGAAGTTTGATCTTCGCGTCGAGAGCAATCAGCAGAGGAGGGGTATCACCGATAGGTGAAGCGTTGGCAACATTACCGCCAATGGTGCCTTGGTTACGTACTTGCAGTGACGCAAAGCGGTGCAGTAGCTCACCAAAATCTGGGTAGTGTTTTTTCAGTAGTGCGTAAGAGTCACTGATAGGCAGGTTGGCACCAATGATTAAGTCAGTGTCTGTCTCTTCGCATACCTTCATGTCTTCAACAAGGTTTACGCTGATCAGTGTTTCAATCTCGCGATGGAATTGCGTCACTTCCAGTGCTAAATCCGTACCGCCAGCAACCAGTTTAGCGTTCGGATGTGCTTGAAAAAGCTTGGCCAGCTCATCAGTGCTTTTCGGGGAAAAAGCGGTGAGGTGACCAAGGCGTAAGTTGGCTTCGGTGTCTTGAATACCTTCTAGCTTCTTGATGGTGTTGCGTTCAAGCTCAGCAAATTGGTCGATCAAAGGTTGGTCTGTTGAAAGCGACATCGCAGCATCAACAATTGGTCGGTAGCCAGTACAGCGACATAGGTTACCCGCCAGTGATTCCATGACGTCTTCTTTGCTCGCATCGGGTTTGTTCTTGCCTAGGGCAAACATCGACATGATGAAGCCTGGCGTGCAGTAACCACACTGTGAACCGTGAAAATCCACCACCGCTTTCTGCACGGGGTGCAAAGAGCGATCTCGGTTTTGTAGATCTTCTACGGTGATCAGTTGCTTGCCATGCAGCGCTGAAACGAACGTAAGGCAAGAGTTCACCGAGCGGTATTGCAATTGTCCATCAACCACTTCACCAAGAACTACCGTACATGCACCACAGTCACCCGACCCACAACCTTCTTTGGTACCCGTTTTATTAACCTTGGTACGAAGGTAGTTGAGCACTGTCATATTTGGCGACAGATTATCTTCACGTCTTATTTCCTGATTGAGCAAAAAAGTAATCAAGAGACCTCCTTGTAAATCGACATATTTCCATGTGTATTCTTTTTGACTTCTAGGTCAATAATTATCCATCCTGACCCTGTGGTCAACTATTTATTTACAAAAATGCAACAAAGGGTCTTTGGTTGGGATTGTATACAATTTATATTTTATTTTAGTTCTTTGTTTTATATAGGGTTACTTGGAAATGATTAAGTTTGATGGTGTGAATGATTTTGGTTCTATGTATACAAAATAACGAGGTGCTATGAAGTGCTTTATGGTAAGAGGTGAGGCTGGATTATCCCGACAAGTATTAACGCTCAACCTTGGTTTGGTAAGGGTTTCAGTAAGGTTGGTGTCAGTTTTTAAGCAAGAGATGAAGAATAAGGACATAAAAAAAGAGAAATAAGCGCGAAGGCTTACTTCTCTCCTGTTTTGTTAACAAAAAGCTGTTAACAAATGGTCGTTAACCGAAAATTGTGAACAGTGGGTGTAAATAGTCTGTTCGACTAAGATTTACTCTTAAGCAGATCTGAGAACACGACATGCAGATCGCTCGATGCGGTGCTGCTGTCTAGGTTGAGCTTAGAGCGAATGTGACTTAGGTGCTCGTGCATCAATTCTACCGCTTGTTGTTCGTTGCCAGACTCAATCGCATCAAGCAATCCCGAATGTTCGTCTAGAGAGCAGTTCGAGTGGTTGCCAGTTTCGTATTGAGCGATCAGAAGTGAGGTTTGCGATACTAAACTGCGTTGGAAAGCCAGCAGTGGTGCGTTCTCTGCCATTTCAGCCAGTTTGATGTGGAATTCTCCAGACAAACGTAAGCCAGAGCCGTAATCACCTTGGTCGAAAGCGCAGTTCTCTTTCGCGACTAATTTTCTGCACTCTTCGATTTGAGCTTTAGTTGCGTTTTTAACGGCTAGCTCAGTGATAGCAATTTCCATCACTTCACGTGCTTTAAATATTTGCTTAGCTTCATCCACAGTCGGTGCAGCAATCATTGCGCCTCGGTTTGGACGGATCACCACAACTTGTTCTAAAGAGAGACGCAGCAAGGCACGACGGATGATGGTGCGGCTAACGCTAAAGATTTCTGCTAGCGCTTCTTCGCTTAATTTGGTGGCTGGTGGCAGCCTTTGTTCTAATATCGCGTCGAAGATATGGCAGTAAACAACATCGTCTTGAGTCTGGCCTGTTACTTTCGTTTTTACACCTTTGGAGACAGAATTTTTGAGAGCTGTCATAGAGATAAGGGCCCTTGTTTAGTCGAGTTGGGTAAGTCGAGAATAATTCATGAGAGTTACTCTATATTGTATACATTTATCTATACAATGCCACCGGATGAAAGTGCGATGCACGCTTATTTGTTAATGACTTATAACATTTAGTTTGCAGTGAACTGTGTGCAATCTAGAGCTTTAAGTCATTCGCCCTAAAACTAGACGCGATTATCACCGCAGCTGTACGCAACGATCTGGCTTATTTCGCTTAAGCTACGACCTGATTGCTGTTGCCATTCGTTGAAGGCTTTACCCGCTGCCAGTTGTGCTCGCTTGGTGTTACGACCACTATCGACCACATCGGTACTGCGCAAATGCGCTTCAACGTCAGAAGATAGGATAAAGGTGTCTTTGCCCATTTGGCGTAAGGTGTAAGCGCCAGTATTACCGCCTAGTCGCTTACCGTGTTTTTTCAGGTAATCCCACATTTCATTTGGCAGCATCAGCATTTTTTCGATATTGAATTCAAAGAACACTTCTTCAAATTGCGGCCACTTCTTTCTTACCACATTCCACGAAATACCACATTGGAATACCTTTTCAGTAAAGGCGGCCAACCAACGGTCGTCTGTGATTTGTGACAACTCAGCTTGTGAAAGAGGCGCACGAACAATCTTTTCGAGTTCAGCCGCTCCGCCTTTACGGTGAGCCGCACGTTGATAAATGGTGTCGAATTTTTCTTGGGTCATTGAAGGTTCCAAATTACATCTGTGTAGCCAATGCTTAATGATATGGGGTCAAACCTGGCAATTAAAATCATTCTGTTAATTAAAACGATCGAGCCGAGTAAAACATGCTAGCAGAGCTTTAATTCCATTTGATACAAGGGCCATGTTTTACCATTGAATTCTTTGACGCGTGGTTCTTTGTCTACCACTTGAAAGCCTGCTTTGTCGTAGCAACGTTTTGCACCGATATTCTGTTGAAAGACCGCTAAGCTAATGGTGGTGACATCTGGTATTTGTTTCGCTGCTTCTAATGCACTCTCTATCATGGATTGCCCAAGCCCTTTGCTTCGTTGGTTTGGGTGAATCGCGACTCGGCAGAAACGAAGTTCACTGTCTGACATACGTTGAAACTCCATAAACCCGATCAGCTCTGTGTTATTGCTGCTCGAACTCGGCTCAGATAGTGGACTAGATTCAGAGAAGGTATACAGCTCGACCTGTGGCTCTTGAGAACGTTCGATGATCGAAGCGGCTTTTAACGGCCAACCAAATGTTCGGCCGCCCCACAGTACGTAGTCTTCTAGGGATGTGAACCAAGTGACGATCTCGTCGGCATCGGACGCTTTAAAGCGGTTTATTTCCATATCTTTCTCTCTTCCTTATTGCCTGATTCTTTTTCTAAGCCGCTAAACTTCCGAGCCCAGCTGCTCAAGAAAGCCACGCATGTAGTCGGTGCGCTTGTTGGCCTCTAACTTGGCGGATTCTGTATTCATGGTTTCCGCCAGCTTGAATAGCTTTACGTAGAAATGGTCGACACTGTAATGCTTGTCATCCAAGTCACGATGTTCAGCGAATGGGTCTTCGTGGTTATAGAGTTCTGCGTTAAAGCTCTGACCTACGTACAGACAGCGTGCAATGCCAATCGCACCGAGAGAATCTAGTCGATCCGCATCTTGGACGATCTGTGCTTCTAAGGTTTCTGGCGTGATGTTAGCGCTGTAGCTGTGCGTGACAATGGCATGATGGATCTCATCAAAATAGGACACGGGATAGTCGATAGATTTGAGGAAAGAGATAGCCTTGTCTGCCGCCATTTGTGAGCTTTTGGCTCTGTCTGGGTGATTCTTAGGAAAGGTGAAGCAATCGTGAAGGTAAGCGGCGGGTAGAACGACCTCAAGCTTAGCCTGTTCTTGAGCACACAAAGCTTTGGCGGTTTTGATTACGCGTTTGATGTGGCTGATGTCGTGCGCGGCATCTTGTGTCATCTCTTGCTTTGCAAAATCAAGCAGTTGGCTTTCAAACTTTTCTATCACGTGTCTCTTTCTCCATATGTAGACGTTAACAATTTTGTTGATCACCTGGCATTTATTTCACATCGACTGTAACAGTTTCAAGCGCGAGTTTTTATCTTTTATAAAAGGAATACCAACAAAAAAACCGACTCTGTGAGTCGGCTTAATAGAGAGGCTTGTCTACGTATTTTAGGACGAGACAGATAAAAGCATTACCAACGGTAGTGAGAGCCTAAGCTGCAGCTTGTTGCAGCTGCGCCAACACATGATGCAGCGACGGGCTGATGGTGTGTCCAAGCGCTTTTACTTCGTCACATGGCTCTACTAAATCAGGAATCTGGAAGCTGATCATTTTGGCTGCCATAGAAGCGCGAATGCCGTTGTTTGAATCTTCAAACGCGAGACAAGTTTCAGGCGCAACACCTAGGCGCTCAGCCGCCAGCAAGTAAATCTCTGGGTGAGGCTTGCCGTGAGTCACTTCGCAGCCTGTGCTTAGTGAGGTGAAATACGAATCTAGGCCAGCCAGCTCAAGCTTCTTCTTCGCGATATCAAGCTGAGTTGACGTCGCCACCGCGATTGGAATGTCATTCGACTTTAGCCATTCAAGTAGCTCAATCACCCCATCTTTTACTGGGATTGCTTGGTTTTTAACAATCGCACTGTAACGGGTGCGCCATTCGTTGTTCAGTGCTGGGTAGTCTAGATTTTCACCGTAGCCATTTCTAAAGATCTGTTCGATGGTTTTTGCGTTACAGCCGATGATGCCTAGGTAAACATCCTGCAAAAACGGAACACCTTGTGCGTGACATGCTTCCTCAAAAACCTGCATACAAAGTCGCTCGGTGTCGAGCAGCAGTCCATCCATATCAAAAATAGCAGCTTGAAAATTCATATACGTGGTTCTTTCTGTGTTGTCTTCGTGAGGGCGAGTATTTTGACATAGTGCCTGGAGATAGGCGAGTCAGTGTTCAGTAAGAATATGCCGAATTGTCTTGGTAATATGCTCGTGAGTGACTTGAGTTGTGATTGGTTTTATCTGAAATAATATCGTTCAGTTATGAGTTTAGTGTTTTATAGGCGATACAGATCTAACAGAAACAATTATGATTATTCCACATAACAAGTCTAGGTTTCGGGTCTGGCTTCTTATTACATTTCATAAACTTACAAGCCGGTTAGCGTGACCATAATCTTATAAAAAACAATTAACGGAAGCCTGCAATCAGAGTGTGACCAAGCAATAAGTAAAAGGCTGAACTTACGGACAAAATATAATTAGTCCACATTTTTAGCAAGGTTGCTTATGTTGTATTTTGAGTTTCTATTTTTATTAGTCGTACTTTATATCGGGTCTCGGTATGGCGGTATCGGCTTAGGTGTTGTTTCTGGGATTGGTTTGGTTATCGAGGTGTTTGTCTTCAAGATGCCACCAACGTCTCCACCTGTCACCGTAATGTTGATCATCCTCGCCGTGGTAACATGTGCTTCGATCCTCGAAGCGGCTGGTGGCTTGAAATACATGTTGCAAGTCGCGGAAAGGGTGCTGAGAAAGAACCCGAAACGCGTCACCCTGATAGCACCGTTTGTTACCTACTCGATGACATTCCTATTGGGTACTGGCCACGCGGTTTACTCAATCATGCCTATCATCGGTGATGTGGCATTGAAGAATGGTATTCGTCCTGAACGCCCAATGGCGGCTGCATCGGTGGCGTCTCAATTGGCTATTACGGCATCTCCAATCTCGGCAGCAGTGGTCTATTACCTAGCGCAACTTTCAGATATCCAACACTCGATTACTCTGCTTTCCATTTTGATGGTGACGGTTCCTGCAACGTTGTTCGGCACACTTTTGCTTTCTTTGTATAGCTTGAAACGTGGTAAAGAACTGAACGACGATCCTGAATACCAAGCGCGTCTAAAAGATCCTGAGTGGAAAAAACGCATCGAAAGCACCACCGCGACTTCTTTGGATGAAGTACTGCCAACTTCTGCTCGTAATGCGGTATTGATTTTCCTACTTTCAATTGTCGTGATTGTTATCGTGGCGATGGTGCCAGAGATCAGAACCATCGTAGACGGCGACAAACCAATCAAGATGTCGGTGATCATCCAAATGATGATGCTCTGCTTCGGCGGTATCATCTTGCTGGCGACCAAAACTGACCCACGTGATGTGCCAAATGGTGTGGTATTCAAATCCGGTATGGTGGCAGCGATCGCTATCTTCGGTATCGCTTGGATGTCGGATACCTACTTCCAATACGCAATGCCTCAGTTTAAATCGGGCATCGTGGAAATGGTAACTAATTACCCATGGACGTTCGCACTAGCGCTATTCATTGTATCGGTTGTGGTGAACTCTCAGGCTGCGACTGCACGTATGATGTTACCTGTTGGTCTTGGCTTAGGATTAGACCCAGCACTGCTTATCGGCTTAATGCCAGCGGTGTACGGCTACTTCTTCATCCCGAACTACCCATCAGATATCGCAACAGTGAACTTCGATGTATCTGGCACCACCAAGATTGGTAAGTGGTACTTCAACCACTCATTCATGTCGGTCGGTTTAATCGGTGTAGTCGGCGCATGTTGCTTAGGTTACGCACTGGCACAGATTTTTATCGCTTAATCTAGCTTTCGGTCGCTTAATTAAACTAGCGATAGCGAGATAAGAAACGAAAAACAGCGCCTGAATTGGCGCTGTTTTTGTATTGGAAATCCCTGCAGTTCGCTCTGCCGTTAACTAACCTTACTAACTTTGGTTAAGTGAAAGTGGTTAACGAATCAATAGTAGCTGATGCTAACTTTTTAGGCCTTTACTATATGATCTAGCAAAATCGAAGAAGATCTTTTTGATCGGACTCTGAGCAGGATTGAATGTAATCAACTCTGTACTGATTGTGTCGAGATGATCGTTGATATCGATGATCTTGACGCCTTTTCGATAGTAATTCTTAACCGTTCCTGCATGTAAGCTGATACCAAACCCAGAGCTGACTAAGCCTAAAATGGCTTCGGTATCGTAAGCCTCCTCTACAATATTGGGCATGAATCCAGCATTGCGACACACTCTTTTAATGATCTTGAAAAAATGAGTCCAGTTATTGGTATTTCCTAAAATAAACGACTCATGTCTTAGATCGATAAGGTCTATAGATGGTTTATGTGACAGTGGATGAGAGTCTGGAACGATGGCGATGAGTGGGTCTTGCTGAAAAGGAAATGACGTGATGCCTTTATAGATTAATGGACCAGTAATGAAGCCAAAATCTAAACGTTCTTTTTCTAGAGACTCAATTTGGTCGGCTGAAAACTGATGCATAAGTTCTAGTCGAATCAAAGGGTAAGAATCTTTGAATGCCTTTAGAAGTTGAGGCAATTGACCTGTAATCGCAAAGTTCGTATAGCCAATTCTCAATGACCCTTCTTCCCCTATCTTCACGCGCATCGCACTCTTTTCTGCATCGATTAGCGATAGAAAGGCTTGGTGTGCTCCCGCATGAAATGCTTTTCCTGCGTCAGTCAATTCTACGAGGCGAGTGGTTCGAATAAAAAGAATTACTCCTAGGTCAGATTCGAGTTTTTGTAATGATCTCGATAACGCTGGCTGAGCGATGTTGAGCTTCTCTGCAGCTCTTCGAAAATTCAATTCCTCCGCCAATGCAAAGAAGTGTTTTAGATGCCGGATTTCATAATTCAAACTCATACTCATTCCTAAAAGGTATCAAGATATATCTTTCTGATGCTTTACGGGAATCTATCAAATTATTAACATTCTGGAAACATTAAATTAAAAAGAGAATGATTAATGAACAATGTACTCGTCGCAGCAGATATTTTTTCTTTGGCCGAACAGGGTGAACTATGGGCAGGTCATTTGATTCCTGACCACTCTGTAAATCGTGAGTTGTCTTTTCCTACTATTGCTCCACATAACAAATCTGTCATTGGTGCAATTGAATCTGGTAGTCCAGAAATCGTTAATTTAGCTGTGAGTGCAGCTCGTGAGGGATTCAATAAAGGCGAGTGGTCTAATTTGAACCCAGCGGAGCGTAAAGACGTGATGTACAAGTGGGTTGCACTGCTTGAAAAGCATGCCGAAGAGTTAGCAGCACTCGATTGTGTTGAAGCTGGTAAACCTATCGCTGAGTGTCTTGAAACTGATATTCCAGAAACTATTTCACTTATTAAATGGTACGCAGAAGCAGTAGATAAGCAGTTCGGTAAGGTTTCACCAACCAATGGTGATGCGATGGGGCTCATTGTCAAAGAGCCGATTGGTGTTGTGGGAGCTGTACTACCTTGGAACTTCCCTGCGTTGATGTTTGCATTCAAAGCTGGCCCTGCATTAGCAACGGGTAACTCTGTGATTGTAAAACCTGCAGAGCAAACATCATTGAGCACGTATCGCATGGTTGAATTAGCACACCAAGCGGGCATCCCTGAATCGGCGCTTCTCATGGTCACTGGCCATGGTGAAGACACAGGCCAACCGTTAGGTTTGCACAATGATATCGACATGATTTCTTTTACTGGGTCAACTGAAGTTGGTCGTAAGTTCTTAGAGTATTCCGCACAAAGTAATTTAAAAGAGATCGTTTTGGAGTGCGGTGGTAAATCTCCTCAAATCGTTTTCTCAGACATCCCTGATATGGATGCTTTCATCGATGACATGCTAAACGCTGCATTTTGGAACATGGGTGAAAACTGCAGTTGTGGTTCTCGTTTAATTGTTGAGCGTACTATTCGCGACCAAATTATCGAAAAAATGATCACGAAAATGCGAGATTGGAAGATGGGCGACCCAACTCAGGCTGACACTATTGTTGGCCCAATGATTGAACAAAAACACTTCGACAAAGTGAAAAGCTATCTAGATAAGGCTAAAAGCGAAGGCGCGCAATTGGTTTATGGCGGTACAGCCTCTGATGAGGTCGGCCTGTTTGTTGAGCCAACCATTTTTAGTGATGTGACTGCGGAGATGAGCATCTTCAAAGAAGAAATCTTTGGTCCGATTCTAGCGGTAACGGCCTTTGATACCGAAGAAGAAGCACTCAAGCTTGCCAATGATACTGATTACGGCTTAGCAGCCTCGATTTACACCTCTGACATCTACCGTGCTCAACGCGCAGCGGCAGCTGTGAATGCTGGCACTATCTCGATTAATGGTTTTTCTGAAGGGGATATCAGCACTCCTTTCGGTGGCTTTAAGCAGTCAGGATTTGGCGGTAAAGACAATGGTGTTGAAGCATTTGACCAATACCAACAGACGAAAACTATCTGGTATGTAAACAAATAGCCATTAATACAAAATATAAGAACTGATGCATATGTCGTTATATCGAGGATGATGGCGACATATCGCAGCCATAAATTAAAGGGACGATTTTATGATTAAACCATTTGAGGTTAACCTGAGTGATGATATTTTGTTCAACATTAGAAAAAATGTTGCTGAGTACCAATGGGGTTATATGCCTGACGACGGTGGTTGGGATTACGGTACGAATATCAAATACCTCAAGGAGTTGTGTGACTACTGGGTGAACGAGTTTGATTGGCGTGAACAAGAACGAAAAATGAATAAGTTCTCGCAATTTACGGCTTCAGTTGATGGGATGAATATTCACTATATCCATATCCGCGGCAGCTCTGTAGAACCTCGCCCTCTACTTATTAGTCACGGTTGGCCCGGTTCTGTTGCTGAGTTTCTTGATTTGCTTGAACCTCTTGCTTTTCCTGAGTTGTTTGGCGGCAAAGCAGAAGATGCGTTTGATCTTATTGTTCCTTCTCTGCCCGGTTTTGGTTTCTCTGACCGACCAGAAAGACCAATGGGACCAAGAGCTATGGCTAAGGTACTCAACAGCTTAATGACTGATGTACTTGGTTACGATGATTATCTGGCACAAGGTGGGGACTGGGGAAGCGCGATTTGTAGCTGGCTGGGTCACGATTATGCCGACCACTGTAAAGCGATCCACATCAACTTCCCGACGATGCGTCATATTGATGGCCCTCAAGATGAAGAAGAGCAAGCATGGTCAGATCGCGTAGATAGTGAATCTGTTATGGAGGATGGCTATCGAACTTTGCAAGCAACACGCCCACAGACACTAAGTTACGCTATGCAAGATAACCCAGTTGCGATTGCAGCTTGGATAGTTGAGAAGTTTTACTCATGGTCGGATCTAGACGATGGGGACATTGAAAGCGTTCACAGCAAAGATGAGATGTTAACCAACATCATGATCTATGTGGCGACAGGGACTTTCAACTCTTCCACTTGGATCTACTACGGACGCCGTGAAGAAGGCGGTCGTATATTAGGTGAAAACGGTAGTCGTGTAGAGGTACCGACAGGAGCCGCACTGTTTCCGAAAGAGACACTGGCGTGGCCTCCGAGGAAATACTCAGAACGAATGTATAACATCAAGAGCTGGACGGTTATGGAACGCGGCGGTCATTTTGCTGCAATGGAGCAACCTAAGGCGTTGATGGCAGATATTCAGCAATTCTTCCGCGGCATGTAACTTCGGTTGACTTACAAACTTTGAATTGTCTGTAAATTTTTGGACTGTATTTGGGCGGTGATCTTTCCCTTTTCGCTGAATGTTATTGTGGAAAGACCTCGCTTTGAAACTGATAGGAACACGTATTTGCGTGAGTGAGCAGTAGTAAAAACGTGTTAGATCAATAAAGGATTATTTTATGTCATCATTGTTTTTTCCATACGTAGGAGCCTTTTTTTGGGTCGGTGTATTGCTGTCTTTTGCAGCTTTCCTACGCTCAAGAGTTACCTTCTTTCAGAAAAACCTGATTCCTTCAGCTCTGATTGGTGGTGTGATTGGCTTTGTACTCATGAACTTCGGTTTAATAGGTATGCCAACTCAAGAAGGCTGGAAAGAGATACCAACCAGCGCGTTTGGTGTGTTGGTTTCTCATTTGTTCGTGTTTGGTTTTATCGGTATTGGTTTAATCCAACAAGATGAACCTGAAGCTGACAAAGCTAACTCTAGCTGGATAAGAAGTGGGGCACTTTGGCTTGCTCTGATTTACTGTCTTATCTACGCGATACAAGGGATCACTGGGCGTACTGTTTTTGAACTTTATTCGCACCTTACCTCGGGCGAAATCTTTACTGGCTACGGCTACCTAGTAAGCGTAGGGTTTTCACAAAACCCTGGAGCTGCTCAAGCTATTGGAGGTATCTGGGAAAATGAATATGGCGTACAAAGCGCAAGTACAGTTGGGTTAGCCTTTGGTGCCGCTGGTTTTCTGTTTGCTGTACTCATCGGTATTCCATTTGCCAATCAAGCGATTAAGAAAGGTTGGTTATCTGAAAAGCATTTATCCAGTATGCCGAAGCCGTTATTAACCGGCATCATGGGTAAAGGTAATTCTGAGCCTTGTGCACAATCTACGACTCATAGCGCGAATATCGACACTTTTGCTTTCCATTTTGCTGTGATGTTTGTGCTGTACGGTGCGGGTTATGTTTTCGCTTTGGCATGGGCGACATTCAGTTGGCCTGAGTCAATTGAGAAGGTTAGAGGCCTTGGCTTCGGTATGCTTTATGTTTGGGGCATGCTAGCTGGCGTTATCACGAGAAAGACATTAAGAAAGGTCAAATCGTGTCATGTGTTAGATAACTCTACGACGCGCCGTATTACGGGTACAACCGTTGATTTCATGATTTGTGCGGTGTTCTTAGCGATTGGTATCAACGATATCCAGCAGATCATTGTCCCATTCTTAACGACAACGATTTGTGCGTCGGTGATCAGTTTCTTCGTAATTGTGTGGTTTGCTCGTCGTATGCCTAAATACGGGTTCGAACGTGGCCTAGCGGCATTTGGTTGTTATACCGGTACAGTTGCTTCAGGTTTATTACTGCTACGTATTGTTGATCCTGAGTTCAAATCACCTGCAGCATTTGAGTTGGCAATTATGAACATATTTATTTTGCCAATTGTGCAGATTATCTACATTAACCTGCCATTTGTTCCATCAAGTAACTCGATCATGTTACCTGTATTGACGGTCTATGTAGTGACGATGATTGCGTCTTTGTTCCTACTTGGTTTTGTTAAAAAGCGAGCTTGGTAGCATCAACGGTTTAAGTTCATTTGGACATAAACTAACAATAAAAACAGCGCCTATTTAGGCGCTGTTTTTGTTTGTACTGTTTGGAAGTTCTGATTCGAAACTAGGTTTCGAATTAATAACCCATATTAACGTGGCTCAAAAGACAAAGATTGAATTGCTTCTTCGACAGTCAGGAAGTGGATCTTCATCAGGCACACTTCGGCTTTCTGGAACTCGTGATTTCGAATAAGTTTAGTCACGCTTTCAACCGAATACTGGTTTGCTCGTTTCGCTAGAGACAGTTGATTTGAGTTTGATTGAAGCGAGTAGCTATCGCCTTCAGAATCAATGAGATAATCATCTTCGCCTAAGATCATGTCTGAGCATTCTGCTTGAAAATCGTTCTCGGATGCGACGTAAATAAGTTCATCATCACCGTCGAGTTTTACTAAAGATGGCCAACTGATCATTACTGCCTCTAAATCATGGATGTTGAAGTTTGAGCCTCGACTATAAACAGTTTTGAAGATTGGGTCATCTATTGTCCTATCTGACCAAAACGCTATTTACTTAAAGAGCTACTTGCTCAAAGAGCGGCCTAACGGTGCAAAATAGCCTTGCATCGCATTGTAGATTTCGTCTCGATGTGCGAGATCTGGATAGAGAGGGAACATGTCTGGTTTGGTTGTGCCATCAACTAGGTAACTGTTCTGGATATCTGAGCAGGATTCGATGGCGGATTCAAAGGCTCGAGCCATCATCTCTGTGGGTAGTGAGAAGTAACGGGCAGACGTTGCTTTGTCGGCAATAACACTGCGTGCAACGTAGTCGTGTTTATCCAAGTTGTTGTCGCTGAGTAGTGTGGCATCGAACAGAGACATCAAACTCTCGTTTAATGGGTGAGGTCGCACCTTTCTATCGTGTAGCCAACAGTCACTGGCGAACAAGATGTGTTTTCGAGGGCCTGAGGTGTCACCAATTTCAAAAGCTTTTTCGGCAATATAGTGGTCAAACGCATGCCAAAATTCATGAGCGAGCGCACCTGCGCCGGCGTTCTTAGCGAGCGCTAATTCTCTTTGATTCGGTGCGTAGTGTGCTTGCACGCCTTTTCTGCCGCCACTGCCAAAGGCTAAGCCTAGCGTGCCGCGAAGGCCAATTGCCTCTGGCGGCAAAGCCAAGATGTAAGCCAAGTCTGCAAGCGAGTCGAATATCAGATTCGCGGCTAGCTCCTTCTCTTCTTTCGTCACCCAAGCGCCCACGCGAATGCTGCCCATACCAAAGGTCTGCTTGATGTCCATGAAAGACACCTGATCACCATGGCGATAGTCTGGGCCTTTGCGATTCTTGTATTTAAAGTGAGTTAACTTCAAGGTGTTCCTTGGAAACAGACGTTAGGTTGAGTGATGTATTGTTTTTGACTTATCTCTTTTGAGACAGATCTATTTGAGTCGTGCTTAATGAGCAGTACTTGTGTGAACTGTATTTTAGCAACGAGAGAAAGTTAGCATTTTTGACCGCAACTTTCCGAACAAATTAACCTAAGTTGAGTTCACGTGCTTCCCATGACGTTGGGCTTCCTTCACGAGTCAGCGGAAACAGAGACTTGTC
Organism: Vibrio lentus; assembly: GCF_002875945.1. Classification (GTDB taxonomy): domain Bacteria; phylum Pseudomonadota; class Gammaproteobacteria; order Enterobacterales; family Vibrionaceae; genus Vibrio; species Vibrio apostichopi. The sequence goes on along the minus strand of NZ_MCZK01000144.1, from coordinate 131,874 downwards.
TGGCTTGGCGTAACTCAATCGGTGAAGCCTTTGCGTGACGTGGTAGCTATCGAGCCCTGAAATCGTGACTAAATCTAGCGCTTCTAAATCAAGATAGCCATCCGGCATCACTGCACACTTGGGTGCTTGAATCGTAATAACCTCTCCAATCAGCATCTGGGTTTGATTACTCTCTATTGATATCTGCTCTTTCAAAACCAAGCCTATTTTGAGTGCACTTTCTAATACAAACGGCGCGGGAAACATGTCGTCATAGTAAGGGGTGAGGCCGACGGCTTTGAATTCGGATGCCGACTTTGGATAACGAGCCGAGGTTTGATGCGCTTTTTGAACAAAGTCAGCGCCGATGCTGTTGATGGTGAAGTGTTGAGTTTCTAGGATATTCTCTAATGTGTGGCGACGACTCTCTGCTGGCCGAACTATGAAGCCAAACAAAGGTGGGTTCGAGCCTAGATGAACCACAGAACTTACCACCGCAAGATTTTCTAGCCCTTGTTTATCACAGGTACCAATCAAGTTGGCGCTTTTGAACCCCGATAAGGAGTTAATTAAGCGAGCGCGTTCTCGCTGATCCATCGTTTGGATATCTTTTCTTGAAAGGGTCATGTCCTTCATATCTTATCTTCTTCTCATTTTTTGTTTTCGACGACTTGTTCACTAACCAAATCATATTTACGCGGAAGCACCCCCTAACGATCAGCTGAGCGTGTGCCTTTGCATAGATTTACGTATGTTGACGTCGCTTTACATCACGCAAGCTAAAGTAATGATGTCGTCTTTATGAGTGTTAAAAAATGAAAACAGTTCGCAATATCCTCTGGGCAATGATTGCCATAATGTCAGCCTTTTGGTTTGCGATGGAACCGCAACTTTTCGCTTCAAACAATGTATTTGAATGGCGCTCTGCCATGATTCAGTACTCGGGTATGTTGTCTCTGATGTTAATGTCCATCACCATGGTCTTGGCGATGCGTTTGCCTATGGTTGAGAATTGGCTCAACGGTATGGATAAGGCGTATCGTGTCCACAAATGGTTGGGTATCGGTGGTGTAGCTCTGGGTGTGACACACTGGTTGTGGTACCAGATCCCTAAGTGGCTAGTGACGTCAGGAGTGTTGGCTAAACCTGTTCGTCATGACGGTTCTGGCCCTGAAAGAGCTTTGTCTGGTTGGGAAGCGTGGGTCAATGGGCTACACGGTTTTGCTGAAAATATTGGCGAGTGGGGTTTCTATCTATTGCTTGTCTTACTGGTGGCGTCGTTGTGGGCAGCAGTGAAATACAAACCTTTTAAATTGTCACATCGCTTGATGTCTGTTGCGTATCTTTTGATCGCGTTTCACTCGGTATTACTGCTCAAACATGCCTATTGGGGCCAGCCTATTTATTACCTAACGGTGGCATTTGCTTTGGTTGGGTCTGTCGCAGCGATGTACAGTTTGTTAGGTTTTGTAGGGCGTCGTAATCGTCACTCTGCTGCTGTTTCTTCCACTCGTTACTTTCCACAAACCGAAGTGATGGAGTTGGTGCTAAAGCCCGATACATCTTGGCGAGGCCATAAAGCAGGGCAGTTTGCGTACTTGCGCTTCGGTAATGAAGAACCGCACCCGTTTACACCATTGTTTCGGGTAGCGAAGATTCAGAACTGCGTTTCTTGATTAAAGAGTTGGGTGACTTTACGAATGGTCTTTATGAACGAGTAAATGCGGGCGATGCTGTTACGGTGGAAGGGCCTTATGGTCGACTTGAGTTTGACTTAAGTAAGCCACAAATTTGGATTGCGGGTGGTGTCGGGGTAGCGTCGTTTTTTGCAACGCTTGAAGCGCTCAAAACAGAGAAGACTCACTCTCGCATCGAGCTATTCTATTGCACTCGTGGTGTCGATGAGCATTTGGTGGATGAACTATGGCATCTTGCACATCAAGTTGGAGTGAAGCTGAACGTGATTGATACCTTGCATTCACCTCGATTAAACGCTGAACGCATTGCTCACCAGTGTGGTGATTTAAACGATTATGAGCTGTATTTCTGCGGGCCAGAGCGGTTCTCAACATCGCTTAAAAAAGAACTGGATACGTACAAGTTCAACGTTGACCAGAACTATCACGAAGAGTTGTTTGTGATGCGTTAAAAAGGCCGAGAGAGGTATCAATAGCGTCAAGTTTGGCTCTTTGTTGCGGGGTTGGATCAGCTGTTCGATTTGTCGTTATTGATACCTGCCTACAAGTACTCGTGAAAAAGACAAAACTTGGTCAACTTTTTATTGCAGCGGTTTGCTATTGAGCGATACCATGTACGGCTGTTTTATTGGTAAAGATCGCAAAATGTCAGATGAAAAGCTCGCGCTAGAGTGGATGCGCCAACAAGCGCACAAAATTGATCCGTATGTTATAAATCCATCATTTGATGAGTGTGTCGAACTGCTTGAGCCTGCTTTCAAAAAGGGGAAAAGTGTCGCGCAGCTAAAATATCTATTATCAGAAGCCGATCGTCGAGCGGGGGCTGCCGAGCGTAAACATGCCGCCTTAAAGTTCGCCAAAGAAAAAAGCCCAAAGGCAGGCCAAAACCTTCGCCTTCAAAGCAAGCTCCAGCAAGTGCAGTTAGCGCTAAAGCTAGCAACTGGCGACAACAACATGACCATATCGCAGTTTTGTTCTGAGTATGATGTCAGCAAGCGAGACGGCAACGTAGCGTGGAATGAAAAGCTGGTTGAGCAGAACAAGAAGAAGTGATTTTCGCAATGCCTTGGTCCCTCTCAACTGAGAGCAGATAAGGTTTACTTGCTTAAATACCAGTTTCAAACCCTACCAATAAACGCTGGTCATCTGTATTTCAAAAGCCTGAAAAGCGTCTTCTCTTCTCAGGCTTTGCTAACGGCTAGTGACATCTCTTTTTCGTCTTAACGGTTAACCTCTGCTAAAAGTATCGACGAGTGAATATCAGACGCTAAGGTCGAATGTTATTGAAGCTGACTGTCTGCGTACCATCTCCGGTGTTCTCCAACTCCACCACATCCCCTTGATAGTAATACGGCTCCAATGGAATCTTGCTGTCGGTTGGCCTTGCGTAATGCAAGATTGCGGGTTGGTCTTCAACTTGCTGAGCATACAAATAACCAATTAACGCATGTTCAAATTGGTGATAGCCGTTGCCCCAATGGAAAGCTTTGGTGCGTTTTGGTTCAAGCCCTACGCCGCCGTATTTATGGTCAACCCATACATCATGAAATGTCGGTAGCGTGTATTGCAGAGCTTCTTTCATTGAACCATCGACAAGCGATACCGTCATTGCAGCTTGGTCGAGCTCTGCCCATTCCCATGATGAAGCCCAGTTTGTGTTGGGCCTGCTTTGCCAGCCAGTAATCTCTTGTCCTTGCCATGCCTTCTGAAGCTTGTCGCCAAAGTATTGGGATACATCGACGAACTCTTTTTGATATTGAGCTTGGTCTAAGGTGTGCTTCATCCCTTTCATACCAAACTCTTTCCATTCAGAGTTCTTCAATGTTTGGCCTGTTAGATAAGTCATCCAATACGCTTTGATGGTGTGTCCAAAATCGTTGTGATTGGCGTTCGGCATCATGGCTGCTGTGCTGTGAATCGCACCGTAGAAGCGTTGTTCATCTTCAGAGTGGTAGTGCTCGACCATGGTTTGGGTGAGCCAATTCAGATCATCAAGCCATTTTGTCTTGGTGGGCTCTTTTAGCAAAGGAGCGACTAACAGCATGTAGCCGTTAATCTGATCAAGTTGTGCGACCAATTCACGTCGTGTGGCTTTGCCATCTTCACCGTCAGCAAGTACCCACGCTAGGCCGCTGTTGTCGTTAAGTCGATACTTATCAAAGATAAAAGCTTGTTGGGCGATGAGTGCTTCTTCTACCTTTTTGTCTTGCGTCAGGTAGTAATACATGGCGAGGCCGACCAGCGCATACGCTTGATCTTGAGCCGTTCGCTGTTGCCACTCAAGTCCCGCTTTGCCGTCTTTGGTGAAGCTTATAAAACCGCCATTTTGCTGATCTTCTAAGTGTTCAATAAGGTAGTAAGCCCCTTGCTTGGCAAGCACTAACGCCTGCTTGTCTCCGGTCAGATGGTAGAGCACACCGTAAGCATAGGTTTGACGCGATTTCATACGCGTGAACTCTTTGCCAAAGTGCGGCGTGATCCATCCTTTGTCTAACTCAGGACAAACGTTAGAAACATCGAGGAGTGTTCCATCATCACAGCGGAAAGTGGGGAAGTTGCCTATCGGTTCTCCCTGCGCGCTAGGCATTAACCAATAAGGTGCCAGCCCTTCTGATGCATGATTGATCCAGTCTTCTCCAGAGGGAAGGGTGACATTGGCAGATACAGCGAAACTGGCCACGCTGAGTAATGCGATGGTTGCTCGTAACATTATGTTTATCTTAATGTTTTGAATTTAGTTGAATATAAACAATCAGGTCTGCACATTGTGATTCGGCGATCACAATCGATCAAATTAAAGCGCTTTAGAGGGGAAGTTTAAAGGTCATTGAGTTAATCGAATCTCATTTAGCATTATCCAGAATTCGAATAATTAGTAATGACTATAAATCATTGGATGAATTTTGGTCGCGTTCGTATACTCGGTTCAAACAAAGGATGTTTTTTAAACAATTGAATGTTTCACCTTTACGAAGAGATATGCTCAACATGAAAAAACTTCTATTAGCTTCGCTACTCACTATCAGCACAATGCCTGTCTATTCTCAATCGTTTGATGATACCGACGACATCCTTGTTCGCGCATCACAGATTGAAAATCTTGAGTACAAAATGATGGTGCAGCGTGCCACTCAAACGGCTATTCACTATATGCCTGCCGTTACTCAGATTGATTTTTTGAAAGCAACCCGTCGTGATTTGAATGGCGACTACAATGACGTGGTTTACGTGAACGAACCTTTCGGCTCAGAAAAGGGGTTCCTCACTGCCAATGACACCACAGCTTATGCGTGGGCAACCACAACCTCTAAAAATGGCCCTGTCGTTATTGAAGTGCCAGCAGCAACAGACAAAGTGAATTATTTTGGTTCGGTTGTGAACCAGTGGGAAGTGCCGATCACAGATGTTGGCTATAAAGGTGCTGATAAAGGTGAAGGGGGCAAATATCTCTTCTTACCGCCAGGTTACAGCAACGAGTTTGGTTCGAAGCAAGCGCTAGAAAGCCAAGGCTATTTTGTATTTGAAACCGACACTTATCTGTATGGTTTTTCATTCAGACCATCGTTAACCAATGGTGCGACAGATTTAGATGCGGGTAACTATGCGAAGAAAATCAAAATCTACAATCTTGTTGATGCTGAAAACCCACCAAAGACGGACTACTTAGATGCAACGGAAGTCGCGTATGACAGTCTCCCGTATTACAACGAGACGTTCTTTCAAGACATCAATGACGTTATCCAAGAGAACCCGGTCAGAGCTCAAGACAAGGCGATGGCGTCATTGCTAAAGGATCTTGGTATCGAAAAAGGCAAAAAATTCGACCCAACAGATGAGCAGAAAAAAGCGATACGTGAAGGTGTATTGATGGCTTATGCGCACATGCAATCGAAATTCGTAGAGCCAGATCAGACGGTGAGTGCGTTATGGAAAGATGAAAATGGCAAGCCTCTATCGCAATGGTCTTTCTGGAATTTTGGCCCTCAAGCTCAGCTTGGCTTTCCATTTGTAGATGAAGATGAGGTGTTAGTCGATAAGCGAGCAGCATCGTACTTCTACGTGACTTACTTGCCGAAGCAATTGGGCGGTTCAACCTTTTATCTAACGGGTTTACGTGATTCAAAAGGTGAGATGCTAGATGGCAAAGCGACATACAAGCTTAATGTGCCAGCGGATACTCCAGTCGAAGATTTCTGGTCTGCCATTGTTTACAACATGGAAACTAAGAACTTCGTGAAAGGTGTCGACCGAGTTGGTCTCTCTTCTCGAAACGCGGACTCGATGAAAAAGAATCCAGATGGTTCTTACGATTTGTACTTCGGCCCAGAAGCACCAAAAGGACAAGAGGAAAACTGGGTTCCTACCGGTGGTGAAGATTACTTCTTACTGTTCCGACTTTACCGTCCAACATCGAAGACGTTCTTTAAAAACTGGATGCTTGAAGACATGGAAAAAATCAGTGGCTAACCAGCAATAAACGCTAACCCGTTTCTGGAAATAAATAGCCTAGAGCGTGACACCTAAGCGAAGAATATAAATTGGTGCGGCCTAGGCTATGTGAATCACTTTAGACAAGAGAAACTATTATGAAAAAATCGATTATTGCTACGTTGCTGATTACTTTAGGTTGTTCGTCTTTCGCATTTGCGGAGCCTAAATTTAGCGCACAAGTACCAGAGAGCATCATCACACCAAATAAGGTTGAGTCTACCTATCTAGGTGAACTGAATTATACCGATGGCGCACCGACAGCCGAAACACACACCAAGGTTCAAGATTTTGTTCAGGTATCCAATGCCGTTCGTGTTTTTCTATCCGGTATCCCAGTTGCTTCAATACAAGGATTATTGTTGGGACATGAAAGCATTGGAATGAAGCCGAATCAAACCATCGCAATTTCTGAAGATAATCTAGACGCGAATAGCCTTTGGTTAACAGCGAACACGACCACACCGTATATCACATCAGAAATTGATGTAAGAAATGGCCCAATTATTTTGGATATTCCCACTCTAGTGCTTGGTTTGCTCGACAATGCTGCATTTAAATATGTAGACAGAATTGGTGTGACTCACCCAGACAATGTCGCTAAATCAGGGAAGTACTTTATTCGTCATTCATCATGGAAAGGCGAAGTACCAGAGGGATACATTGAGATTGTCAGTGAAGGCTACCAACACTGGTTATTACTTCGCCTTGTGAGCTATCCAGAAGAGATGAAAGAAAGCATTGAAGCATTAAAAGCGACCACCAAGCTTTACCCGTATGGAGAAGAAGATAAGACAGAGTTCATGAACATTTCAGGTGTCGACTACAACACCATTCATGCAATGGACGCGACGTTTTATGATGAAATCAACGCATTGATTCAATATGAGCCTACGGCTATTTTTGATGCTGAATGGCTGTCGCTAGCCAAAGATATTGGGATAGAAAAAGGTCAGGAGTTTGCTCCTAATAAACGCATGCAGCAAATACTGTCGGAAGCGGCAAAAATAGCAACGGCTGAAGCGCGCTCAACCTACTTTCATCCTAAAGAGGAAATGTTCCGCTACGATGATAGACAATGGTTTACTCCGTTAGTCTCAGGCCATGAATTTAAAGATGAGAATGGTGTGATTGACTCGGACATGCGAGCCACCTTCCACTTCATGGCGACGGGTATTACCCCTGATATGGTGACAAAAACCGTAGGCAAAGGCTCGGATTACTTATTGGCGACACGTGATGCAAACAAGGAAGTACTGGATGGTAGTCAACATTACACGGTGACACTGCCGCCAAATGCGCCAGTAGAGAAATTTTGGTCATTTATGATCTACGATAATCAGACGCGTTCTATGTTAGAAACGGATCAAAAGTCTGCGGGTATTGATGGTTTGAGTGACGGTATTCAGAAAAATGCCGATGGTTCTATCACCATCCACTTTGCTCCCAATGCACCAAAAGGAATGGAAAATAACTGGGTTCAAACGACGGAAGGTAAGGGTTTTAATATCATCTTCCGCATGTATTCACCGACTGAAAAATGGTTTGATAATTCATGGAAGCCAAGTGATTTTATTAAAGTAAACAAGTGATTCTATCAAAGTAGAATCGAAAGCTAATCTAGATTGGATACCCCTTTAACTGGGGGTATCTTTTCATGTTATGGTAATTTCATTCTAAACAATGTCATTGTTCAAGCTAGCTAGAGGACTTATGCAAAAAGATATTTCATATCAGTTGAATCGAGTCGACTTAAATCTGCTGGTGGCCTTTGATACGTTGCTTAAAGAACGTAATGTCACCAATGCTGCTAAGGCGTTGTTTGTTTCGCAGTCAGCCATGAGTCGGAGCTTAAAACGGTTGAGAGAAACGTTCGATGATCCTCTCTTTATTCGAACATCGACAGGCCTGACACCGACAGCAAAATCATTAGAGTTAGGCAAAGAACTGCAACACATTCTGCCACAACTCAGTGCGTTGTTTCAGCGTAATCAATTTGATCCTCGAGAATGTAACGATACGTTTTCGATCTCCTTGCCTACTTTTCTGGGCAGTACCATTCTTCCTAATTTGGCTTTGGGGCTATTTGATGAAGCTCCGGATGTGAACTTGATAGAAATGGCAGCGAAAAGTAATCCTTATGATTTGCTAGATAAAGGGAAGTTAGATTTTGCGATTCATTATTCGAGTTCGCTAGATCAAAAATACCAAGCGACAAAGTTAGGAACCATTTACCCAAAGCTGTTTGTTCGGAGGGACCATCCTCTAGTGGGGAGAAACGCTACGTTAGATGAAATCATGCGATACCCGGTGCTCGCGATGAATGTAGAAGAGGATCACAAACAAGCATTCAACACGCCTCTTCAGCAAATATTGTTAGAGCTTGAAAGCGATAAACGACCAAAACTTAGAAGTACTCAAACTCATGTGTTAATGGAGATTGCGTCTCGCTCAGATGCGGTAATTTTTGGTATGAACGCGCTGAGTTCACTACCGGATTTCGATAGTCGGTTTGTGGACATTTACGATTTCGTAGACAGTAAACAATATCACGTAGACCTCTATTTATTGCAGCACCAGCGTACATTTACATCCGCTTCGCATCAGTGGATAGCGTCCAGATTTAGTGAGCTGTTGAACAACATACTTTGAGAACAACGCGCTCTAGTGAAACCCTTCTGGCTAATTAACTAGCTAATTAACCACTTAACAACGAATGAGCCTCGATGCCCTTATCGAGACTCATTGCTAACTATTTATACAGGCTTGCCCGCCTCATCCTCTTCAACCACATCGGTTTCTAGACTCGCTTCTGCTTGCCATTTTTGTATTGATGGGCTGTTGAGCGCGCGTTGTTGGTATAGCGCCGCTTTTTCAGAAAGCTCAATGCCGTAAGTTTGTACTCGGATGGCGACAGGGGCAAACATCGCATCTGCAATCGACCATTCACCAAACAACCAACCCTCTGGGTATTGTTCCATTTGCGTGGACCATATTTGGTCGATACGAGCGATATCTTTAAGCGCGCCTTCACTGAGTGAGAGTGTTCTTCTTGCTCGGCAGTTCATCGGCATTTCATTTCTTACATCAGAAAAACCCGAATGCATTTCTGCAGCAATTGCTCTGGCGAGAGCACGTTCTTCGCGTGATTCAGGCCATGCAGCACCGTCTAAATAGGTTTCGTTAATGTATTCAAGAATCGCCAACGAATCCCACACCGCGACATCACCATCGACCAGAGTCGGCACTTTTGCTGTCGGTGTCACTAATGCTAGCGTGTCATAAAAATCCGAGGTGAAAAGCTTGAGTTTGATGACTTCGGCATTCAGGTTGTAATTATCGAAGATTAGCCAAGCGCGCAGTGACCAAGTAGAGTAGTTTTGGTTTCCAATATAAAGCTGCATAGATGCTTCCCTGTGTTTGGTGAATATGCTTTTGAGCTTAAGGGATTGTATTGCGGCGAACTAACGGATAATTTTGATGTATTACATTAATAAAAACGATGGGTGGTTAATTCAGCATGGATATTGATGCTCTGCGAGGTTTTCTCGCGTTCGTGGAAACCAGTAGCTTCACGCGTGCTGCGAAACAGATCAATCGCACCCAATCCGCGTTTAGTGCTCAGATGCGTAAACTGGAAGAGGAACTGAATGTCACTCTGTTTCAGAAAGAGGGCCGTAACTTAATACTCACGGAAGCGGGCTTGGCGCTGCGCTCTCATGCGGAGCAGCTGGTCGCCCTTCACAATACCGCGCTGAAACAAGTAAAGCGTTATGAGGACAAACAGCCCCTACGATTAGGTTGTCCTGAAGATTACAATGACACCATTCTTCCAAAAGTCATTCGCCTGTTACAGCAAGCAGAACCTACCTGTTCCATTCAAATATTTAGCCTGCCAAGCATTACGCTGAGAGAGTGGTTGGATGATGGCCGTTTAGATGCGGCGATTGTCACCAGAGCGCCTGACAGCGAAGAGGGGCATTGGCTCACCAGTGATACCGGAGTTTGGATAAGCAGCCCTGATTTTATGCTCGATGATTCAAAGCCGATTCCATTGGCTCTGTTTCAGACCGATTGTAAATATCACGCAGCCGCGGTCAATGGTTTAGCTAAACAGGGAACGCCCTATCAACTGTTGGCTTGCAGCAATACCGCTTCGGCGCAGCGCGCGATAGTAAAAGCAGGCCTAGCGGTTGGTGCAATGGGCAAGCTCAGCGTGACTCCGGATTTAAACGTTCTTGAAGATATGCCGCCGTTACCTTCGGTCGATATTGTTTTGATCCTCGCAAGCAAACATCATCCTGTGTTAGACAAGGAAGTGCTCAATCAACTTGTCGAGTTGGACTCTGATTAGGCTTCTTTTTCGACGGCCTGACATGGCGAGCCAAAATTCGACTTCGTTCTTGTTTTACCTCAGTCAGTTTTCGCCACGACCATAAACGCACCCGCGCTTCTTTTGCGCTAGTGTCGAGATCGACGACCGGATTAAGGTAAGGAGAATCTGGTTCAAGCTCATGCATCATCACCTCCATGGGAGTCATCTTCCACGGTTCAAACAGAAGTGGAGTGGGTATGTCTGAAAGTTCTGGTACCCATTTTCGGATGAAATCTCCATCAGAATCGTGTTCTTGGGCTTGCTTGGTTGGGTTGTAAATTCGGATGGTGTTGATGCCCGTTACCCCAGCTTGCATTTGAAACTGTGGATAATGAATGCCAGGTTCAAAATCGAGGAACAGCTGAGCCAAGTGAGTGACACCATCACGCCAGTCCATATTCATATGATGCGTGAGAAAGCTCACCAGCATTGAGCGCATGCGGAAATTAATATACCCCGTATGATGCAGGCAGCGCATACAGGCATCGACCAATGGCACGCCTGTTAATCCCATCTTCCATGCCTGTAAACGTGCTGGATCTTTTAGCGTTTCATTCTGCAATAACTTCTCGTAGGCGTGATTGATGCAGCGAAATTCCATATCGCATTCCGATTCAAACTTCTGTATGAAATGACAGTGCCAATGAAGCCTAGAGGAGAGTGCAATCAAGCTGCGACGAAATCCTGCGACTTGCCAGTGTCCCAATAGGTGTTGATAAACTTCACGCAGCGATATGTTGCCCCAAGCCAAATATGGGGATAGGCGAGTACAGGCATGTCGTGAGGCTTCAGGGCTTGAGATACTGCGGTAGTAATCGCGACCACGGCGTTCAAAGAAATCATGCAAAGTTGCCCATGCCAGTGCGCTGCCGCCCGTTTGTATTCCGTTACCTTTGGTTAACCATGCTTGTGGAGGCTCGATGGCTAACTCAAGCTCTTCAGCGTCAAGAGCATGCAGTGATTCCGTGGTCAACTGACTTTCTGCTATGGGCGCGCGCATGACACTGTTCCAGTGCTTGTCCCAACCGATTCTGTTTTTCGACCCTCTCACCACAGCGCCCTGTGCGAACTCTTGCCACGGGATGTCGTGCTCTTTAAGCCAAGCAGAGAGTTGTACGTCGCGCTCAAAGGTGCAATTTAACCCTATCTCTTGGTGAGAGAAGACGTTTTTTATGTGGTAACGAGATTGGATCGCTTCGAAGCAGTCCACAGCATTGCCATGGAGTACTGAAACCTCATGTCCATGCTCTTTCAACGACTGGTTCATACATTGCAGTGATTGCCAAACAAATCGCCAATGTCGCTCAGAATAGTGGGCATTGTTTAGCAGCATGGGTTCGAAAATGTAGAGCAATATCGTTGGGTGTTTATCTGATAAAGCGTGCAGTAAAGGTACGTGGTCGGTGAGTCTTAAATCGCGCTTTAGCCATACTATGTTGATTGTTTGCATCTGAGCCCTCGTTCGTTTTGAAGCACTACGAATCTGAGGGCAAAATGTCTCACTGGAAGTGAATTTTATTTATTGATAACGAAAGGGCAGGCTGGGATCGTCATTGGTGATTACTGGAGAATCCCCAAGCTTTTCAATTTTCGATAAATGGTATTACGGCTGATACCCAGTATTCGTGAAGTCTTGCTGATATTACCTTGGTTGGCTTGATAGGTTTGCAGCAAGGTATCTTCAACGGTACTTTTTAAATCGGACTTTGGCCTACCTTCGATGGCATTGGTTGTGATGAGCTTATGATTATTATCTTGCGCTAATGACGTGAGGTGTTGAGCAAGGTGGCTAGGTACATGTTCGAGTGTGAGCTGTGGTTCGTCACTTGCCAATAGAGCTGCAACCTTAAGTAAGTTGTCTAATTCGCGGATATTACCGGGCCATGAATAGGCGCACAGCAAACTCATTAAGTGCGGGCAGATTGTCTGTTCGTCTTCGGCGTATTTACGATGAATGTGCTCGATTAAGGCATGTTTATCTTGTCGATGTTGCAGGCTTGGTAAGGTGAAGGCCAAGCCATTCAGGCGATAAAAGAGATCTTGTCGAAATTCTCCAGTTGCGACCAATTGTTCTAAGTTTTTATGTGTGGCAGCGATGATCTGACAATCGACTTGATAGCTCTGATTTGAACCCACAGGCACAACGGACTTATCTTGCAGAACATGCAGCAATCGGCACTGAGCTTCCAATGGCATGTCGGCAATCTCATCTAGAAACAGAATTCCCTTATCTGCTTGGCGGATCTTGCCTTGGAAGCCTTTGTGGCTTGCTCCTGTAAAAGCGCCTGGTGCATAACCAAACAGTTCAGATTCGATAAGATCTTTCGGTAGCGCACCGCAATTCACCGCCACTAAGGGCGAAGATTTACGTTGGCTTTGCTTGTGTAACGCCTTAACAAACTCGCCTTTGCCAACCCCAGTTTCTCCTAAGATCAACAAGCTGATCCCTTTGTCTATTACCTTGTTGGCTTGCTGCCAAGCATGTTCAATTTGTTGTTCACCGTGATGTAAATCGCACGATGCTGAGAGTGAACGCGTACGTTTGGTAGTCGTTCGTTTGAGGTGCTGTTTTTCAAATACAAAGGGTGTATCTAATGAGGTTCGATTGAAGAGGGTATCTATGCATTCGCCAACGATCGAGGTTTGATCCAGTAGTTGGGAGGCAACCTGATTGTGCGCCACTACTTCACCTGCTTCATTCGCTATCACAATCCCTTGCCAACCACTGTGCAATAACGATTTCTCACACGCGAGGTCGATTCGAGTCGTGCCTTGCGGGATATGACTCAGTAGCTGGTTTTCAACAAGCTGAACCATATTTTGAACCAGCAATTGAACGGAACTGTCGTGTTGTTGCTGCTCACTGGTGATGTCCAATACGCCAACCATTTGACCTTGATGATCGAACACCGGGCTTGCTGAGCAACTGATGAATCGATGCTGGTGGATGAAGTGCTGTTCGCCAATGATGGATACGGGCTTGGCTTCAACAATGGCGGTGCCAATCGCGTTAGTGCCTTTCAGTTGTTCCTGCCAACATGCCCCAGAGCTGAGTGCAATTGACGTCAGTTTCTCTTTAAACCGCTCCTGTCCCCAACTTGCCAGAATTACACCCTCAATATCCGTCAGAATCAAACGACTGTCAGTGCGTGCAAACATCTGATTAAACAGAGGCAGTGCATTGCGCTCGACGATTTGAATCAAGTCAGCCGATTGATGACGTCGCTGTTTAAGGATCGATTGCGGCAGGCGAATGTCTTCGGGAAGTCTTCTCTGTTTTAGACCTGCTTCTGTGCTGCGGTGCCAAGAAGACGAAAGCCAATCTGAGGTGTTTGCTTGTTGAAGGTGCATGACTGTTCCATGTCGTAACAGTGAGGGTGTACCAATTTGGAACAGTTGAACACTGGAGTGGTTTCCATACGTCCGTTCAATGCCAACTCACTTTGGGTTGTAAACGTTTGGTAATCATAGTTTTACAATTTATTAACAACAAGTTTTGAAGTTCTGGCGTGTGATTTGCGTTGTTACTGTTGTGAAGAAAACACGAAGTATCAGTGTTTTAAACAGAAAGCATAAACATGGTGGCTCTCTTCTTGCGAGCTTTCTTCTCACGGGATCTGTTCTCAAGGGAAGCCGCCATACTAGCTCGATAACATAAGCTCAATAACGAATAAACAACGACTAAAAATCAAAGAAGGATCTAACTATGATTTACGCACAGCCGGGTAGTGATAACGCAGTGGTTAACTTTAAAGCGCAATACGAAAACTTTATCGGTGGCGAGTGGGTGAAGCCTGTTAGCGGCGAGTATTTTGATAACACTTCCCCAGTGAATGGTCAGGTGTATTGCCAAGTTGCACGCTCAACCGAGGCGGACATTAGCTTGGCACTCGATGCCGCGCATGCAGCTCGTGCAAGTTGGGCTGCGACCAGTGTGACTGAACGTTCGAACATCCTACTTAAAATTGCCGACCGCATTGAAGCAAACCTAGAAGAAATCGCAGTCGCTGAAACATGGGAAAACGGCAAGCCTGTGCGTGAAACTCTGGCGGCAGATATTCCTTTGGTTGTCGATCACTTCCGTTATTTCGCGGGTTGTATTCGAGCGCAAGAAGGCAGCGCAGCAGAGCTAGATTCAAACACAGCAAGCTACCACTTTCCTGAGCCAATTGGTGTAGTAGGGCAGATTATTCCTTGGAACTTCCCGATTTTAATGGCGGCTTGGAAACTGGCACCCGCATTAGCAGCAGGCTGTTGTGTGGTGATGAAGCCAGCCGAGCAAACACCGACATCGATTCTGGTGATGATGGAAAAGATCGCCGATCTTCTACCAGCAGGCGTGGTCAACATCGTGAATGGTTTTGGTAGCGAAGCAGGCCAAGCATTAGCAACTAGCGATCGTTTGGCTAAGTTGGCGTTTACTGGCTCAACTGAAGTTGGGCATCATATTCTGAAATGTGCGGCTGAAAG
Organism: Vibrio lentus; assembly: GCF_002875945.1. Lineage (GTDB taxonomy): Bacteria > Pseudomonadota > Gammaproteobacteria > Enterobacterales > Vibrionaceae > Vibrio > Vibrio apostichopi. The sequence goes on along the minus strand of NZ_MCZK01000144.1, from coordinate 116,865 downwards.
CTTGATTCCATCAACGGTTGAGCTTGGCGGTAAGTCTCCAAACATCTACTTCCCAGATATCTTTAACCACGAAGACGAATACCTTGATAAGTGTGTCGAAGGCATGCTGCTTGCGTTCTTCAACCAAGGTGAAGTGTGTACCTGTCCATCACGTGTGTTGATCCATGAATCGGTCTACGACAAGTTCATCGCCAAGGTAGTCGAGCGCGCTCAAACCATTAAGCAAGGTAACCCGTTAGATACTGATACTCAGGTTGGCGCACAAGCCTCTAAAGAACAGTTCGATAAGATTCTTAGCTACCTAGAAATCGGTCGTCAAGAAGGTGCGAAAGTGCTGACAGGTGGTGAAATCGCGCAGCAACCAGATGATCTCGGCAATGGTTTTTACATTCAACCAACCATGCTGGAAGGGCACAACAAGATGCGTGTGTTCCAAGAAGAGATCTTCGGCCCAGTTATCGCGGTAACGACGTTTAAAGATGAAGCAGAAGCGCTTGAGATCGCCAACGATACCGAATATGGCTTGGGTGCTGGCGTTTGGACGCGTGATGCAAACCTAGCGTATCGCATGGGTCGCAATATTGAAGCGGGGCGTATTTGGGTGAACTGTTACCACGCTTATCCAGCGCACGCCGCGTTTGGTGGTTATAAGAAATCAGGCATCGGCCGTGAGACGCACAAGATGATGCTCGACCACTACCAAAATACCAAGAACCTGCTGATCAGCTACGATACCAATCCACTAGGATTTTTCTAAAACAGATATGTTCTAAGACGGATTAGCTTTAAGTGTTAGATAGTTGAGGGAGTGAAGAATAACTAACAACGCAGTCGGCTTAATCAAGAAAAATAAAAAGTGAAAGCAAAACCAAAACGCCCAATTCATTAGAGTTGGGCGTTTTTATGTCTGAATCGTTCTAGCTTTGCGAAAAGAAGATCTCTGGCTTGTGGACAGGGCCATAGTTGCCTTCTAGTTGGGTAAGCTCTAATCCTTGTTTGCCTATCAAAGAACCGACTAACTGGCGGTTGAACGGGTAGCTGTCGGGGTTGTTAATATACTCTTCAACATCAATCCATTTAGCTTCTGCAATCTCGTCAGTGTCTTGAATCGCGATCTCTTGAGTTTGAGCGATAAGGTGACAAATAAAGTAGAGGTTTGATTTACCGAATTGATACGGGTGCCTTGTCGCCATACCAACTACAGACACGAATGTTGCTTCTATGCCAGTCTCTTCCAAGGTTTCTCGAACTACCGATTCTTCAATGCCTTCACCCAATTCAATATGACCCCCCGGTAATTTGTAACCCGTCATGCCGTGCTCTTTGATCATCAGCACTTGGTTGTGTTCGTTGGTGATCAACGCGCCAGCGCCCAAGGTGTGGGTAGGGATGAAAGGTACAAATTCTACAATCTCGGATTTATGAATCAGCGTAATCTCTTCTTCTAAGCAGTTGTGAAACACAAAGCCAAGCTCAGTCGCCACCGGAATAAGGTGCGAGAACGAAATAGGCAAACTAATCCAAATGATGCCTTTGTTATTTTGCTTTGAAAATTCGGTGATCTGGCTAAGTTCGGCATTGAATGAGCCAGCATCGTGAGGGGCTGTTGCTGGGTCGATGATGATGCCGTTAAATTTGTCGAGCGTAAATTCCACGGGTGATCCTTTATTATTTTTGATTTATTGGGAGTCGAGCATAGGTGGAGCTTATCGTATCTTAAGGGCTTATAAAACCTGCTCTGCTTGTAGCATTTTTAAGAGTACGGCAGTCACGGGTGAAAGTGGAAAAGAGTAGAGTGTAAAGCGGGCGGCTAGAAACAAAAACTGCGCTTGGAAGCCAAAGCGCAGTCTGAAGATAAATCTTATCTAAGGTCTATTCTAACGAATATAGTTCGTATCAACACTTACGTACCAGTGCTGCAGTTTGCCGTCGGCTTTTTTGACCCACAAATCGTTGGTATAGCTCTCGATCTTACCGTTAACCGTTAAATTAAACGTGTTCTCATCGAATTCGCCAAGCTTCACGAACTGGTCTGTGGTAATCAAAAACGGGTCCATGTCGTCCACGCCAACCACATCAGAAATCACATAGTAGTGGTAAGTGAGCGGCTTACTGGCATCATTCGGGTTGCTGCGGTACGCGACAAGCTTGAATGGTTCCGTTAATGGAACATCGAGCGTTTGCTTGTCCATGGTCGCTGGAATCGGGATAAACAGCCAAGCGGTAAACAGACCGCTCAGCAAAACCATCAGGAAGAAAAGAGTCTTAATTGCTTTCATAGCAACCTTCAAAATAGGTGATGTTGAAGACGCTATGGTAACAGGTTTGATTTGCTGATTGTAAGAGTATGAATAAGTGAAGGCATCACCTGTCTGTTAGGAAGTTTGAATGAATTGACACACTGTTCATAAGCCACTATCTACACTAGTGCGAGTGACCTTGAGATAGGTTGATCATCACAACACCTGCTGCCACAAATAACATACCGATCCACACCATAGTATCGAGGTGCTGGCGGTAAACGAACGTAGAAATCAGGCTCACGGTTACGATAGCCAAACCCGCCCACAAAGAGTGAACCACACCAACAGGCATCCCTTTCATGGCTTGGCTCAAAAATAGAAATGCCGCCAAGTGTCCTGAAATCACCAATAGAGCAGGAATGGGTTTAGATAAGCTAAAACCATCAGTTGCTTTAAGTGCTACGTGAGAAAGTGCTTCCGCCATCACGCCCATCATTAAGAAAAACCAGCTCATAGTCGTACCTTTAGTTGTATTGTTTTGTTGGTATAGCGGGGTGTTTGAAAGAGTGAATCGTTGTTGCTGCTATTGAGTTACAGCGGGCTCGCCTAAATAGCAGGCACAAAAAAGCCCACACCTCACGCTTTTGCAAGGTGTGGGCTAAATCGGTGTGACTACTTGTTCAGATAAGCTGCGTGGAACTCAATGTGTTCATCAATAAAGCTAGAGATGAAGAAGTAGCTATGGTCGTAACCTGGCTGCATACGTAGCTCTAAATCGGCATTGGTTACCTTAGCCGCTTCGACTAATTGCTCAGGTTTTAGCTGCTCAATCAGGAAGTTATCGGCTTCACCTTGGTCAACCAACATTGGCAGCTTAGTGCCTTTGGTTTTTAGAAGCTCAGAGGCATCGTAGTGCTTCCACTCTTCAATATCTAAGCCCAAGTATTGGTTGAATGCTTTTTGTCCCCAAGGGCATTGCATTGGGTTGGTGATTGGGCTGAATGCCGAGATAGAACGGTAGCTATCTTCGTTCTTGATACCAATCGTTAGGGCACCGTGTCCGCCCATGCTGTGACCAGAAATCGATTTCACAGATGTTACTGGGAAGAAAGACTCAATCAAGGCTGGAAGCTCTGTTACCACGTAATCGTACATGTGGTAATGGCTGTCCCATGGTGCTTGAGTGGCATTCACATAGAAGCCTGCGCCTTGGCCGAGATCGTAGCTTTCATTGTCGGCAACGCCTTCGCCACGTGGGCTACTGTCTGGTGCGACAATCGCGATACCTTGTTCGGCCGCAGCTTTGAATGCGCCGGCTTTTTGCATGAAGTTTTCATCGGTACAGGTTAAGCCTGATAACCAATACAAAACAGGAACTGGGTTTTCTTTGCTTGCGTTAGGTGGCAAGAAAATCGCAAAACGCATGTTGCAGTCAAGCGTTGCAGAAAAGTGGGTGTATTGTTTGTGCCAACCACCAGCAACCTTTGCTTGGCTAATGTTTTCGATTGTCATCTATTGTGCTCCGTTAGGTTGATGGTTTTGGGGAATAACATGTCTATATCATCTAAAGTTTCACCACCCACCGGGCAGGAGGTGGTGAAGACAGTTTGTTGCTTTTCATTTATAGCTTTGGCCTCGATGCTCGAAAGAATCGAGGCCAAGTGAATTATCTATCCATGTGTAGAACAGTACGGATAGATTCACCTTTGTGCATTAGGTCGAATGCTTCGTTTACGTCTTGCAGACCCATAGTGTGAGTGATGAACTCTTGAAGACCAAACTCACCCGCCATGTAACGGTTAACTATTTCTGGAAGCTCAGAGCGGCCTTTAACACCACCGAAAGCAGAACCACGCCATACACGACCAGTCACTAGTTGGAATGGGCGAGTTGCGATCTCTTGACCTGCACCCGCAACACCAATGATTACCGATTCGCCCCAACCTTTGTGACAGCACTCAAGTGCTTGACGCATCACGTTTACGTTGCCGATACACTCGAAAGAGTACTCAACACCGCCGTCTGTCATCTCAACGATAACGTCTTGGATTGGCTTGTCGAATTTAGTTGGGTTGATGCAGTCAGTCGCGCCAAGCTGTTTTGCTAGCTCGAATTTGCTCTCGTTGATATCAACACCGATGATGCGGTTAGCACCAGCCATGCGAGCACCAATGATTGCAGAAAGACCGATACCGCCTAGGCCGAATACAGCAACGTTGTCGCCTTTTTCAACTTTAGCTGTGTTCAGTACCGCGCCCATACCCGTAGTTACACCACAACCTAGAAGACAAACTTCTTCAAGCGGTGCTTCTTTGCTTACTTTCGCTAGTGAGATTTCTGGGAGTACCGTGTACTCAGAGAAAGTAGAGCAACCCATGTAATGGAAAATTGTTTCGCCATTGATAGAGAAGCGGCTTGTACCGTCTGGCATTAGGCCTTTACCTTGCGTTTCACGAACCGCTTGGCACAGGTTAGTTTTACCCGATTTACAGAACTTACATTCGCCACATTCAGCTGTGTAAAGTGGGATAACGTGGTCGCCAATCTCAACACTTGTAACGCCTTCGCCGATCATCTCAACGATACCGCCACCTTCGTGACCAAGAATTGAAGGGAAGATACCTTCTGGATCGTCACCTGATAATGTGAATGCGTCAGTGTGACAAACACCAGTAGCAACGATGCGAACTAGAACCTCACCAGCTTTAGGAAGTTGTACATCAACTTCTTCCATTTTTAGTGGCTCGCCAGCTGCCCAAGCAACCATTGCTTTTGATTTGATATGAGTTTGACCAGGTTTAATTTCGATTGTCATTGGATGCTTCCTATATATGTCAGTACAGCGGATAACTGTGCAATTAGCTTCAACCCGTTAAGAGTAGTTGAGCTTAATTGTTTCCGCTCTCTCGTTTTGTTGGAGCTAGTATAGGTGCGAGTGCGAGTTTTGATAATCCCCTGAAATAGAAAATGATTATTACATATATGTAATAGTGGTGTTGGGAGTCTGCCCGACTTAGTGGTCGTAAACCTTGAGACCAACAAGCCACTTTTAGGCAAGGGGTGACATTCTTGAACCGCTTGGATGCATTGCTACCATTGATGTTCGGTCGTTCGATGTGTGATGGTTTGTATACTTGCATGTGATTTGTGTTATCAAATCATTGACGCTTGTGATGTTAGCTAACTAATTGAATTTTAAGGATTGAAGCAAGGTCGCATAAGCACTCTATATGCGACGTTTTGTAAGATATCAGAAACAATAGTGTCATTTTTCTCACCTAATCTCCTCGCCAAATTTTGAGTTCTAACTTTTTGGGAAGAGAAAATGAAAAAGAGTACATTGACCGTACTGTCAGGCTTGATAGCTGCCACATTAGCGGGTTGTAATTCAAGTTCGCCAAGTGACGACAGCGGTAATCTAGAGAGTGCAGTGCAAGTCGCATTCATGCCTGATATCCATTTTCATGACGTTTACGGTGATTTTAAAGACGGTTCGTTTGCTGGGCTCTACAACTCAGATAGTGGTGAGTATGCGACAATTCGAACGATGGAGTCGCAGATGAACTCTACTCGTCTGTTCAATGAAAACTACTTTGCGATGATCGCAGCGCTTGATGATGTGGTTGAGCGTGGCGTGAAATACGTAGCCCTGCCGGGTGACTTCAGTGACGACGGTCAGCCGATTCATATGCGTGGCTTGGTTAGCATTTTTGATCACTATCGCGATACGTACGGCCTTGAGTTTTTTGCAGCGCCGGGTAACCACGATCCAGTGCGTCCATTTACAATCCCAGCAGGCAAATCGGATTACCTAGGCGAGGGTGGTAAGAATCAGCGTATCTACAGCCGCGGTAAAGAAGAGTGTGTTGGCTATGAGGGTGAGTGGACAACCATTCCCGGTGAAGGCGACAACCTAGCAACCATATGCACTGAAGAAGTACGTGAGTGGGGCTATGAAGAGATCATGAGTATCCTTGGTACTCACGGCTTCTACCCTCAACAAGATTACCTCTACTTTGAAACCCCTTACAGCAGCGACCAAGCTCGAACTAATTACAGCTATGACTTAGCTAAAGAAGAAGCGGCGTTTGATAAGCGCATGTACGAGATCTGTTATGAAGGTACGGGCGGCAGTTACAAAGAAAGTGGTTACTCAAGCTGTTCTGAAGTGCCTGATACCAGTTACTTAGTCGAGCCAGTTAAAGGGTTGTGGTTGTTGGCCATTGACGCGAACGTTTATCGCCCTAAAGAAAACTCGTCTGATAGCTCTGTAGATGGCAACACTTTTGATGGTTCAAGCAGCGCTGGCTACAACATGATGCTGACTCACAAAGAACATGTGATCGATTGGATCTCTGATGTAGTAAAAGCAGCCAAAGAGCAGAATAAGACGCTTGTTTCTTTCTCGCACTTCCCAATGACCGACTTCTACAACGGAGCCTCTGAAGAGATCGAAGACTTGTTTGGTGAAGGAAGCCATCAACTGGCTCGTGAGCCGGATGACAATACTAGCCGAGCATTAGCTGCTACTGGCCTAAATATCCACGTTGGTGGCCACATGCACTTTAACGATACGGGTAAGAAGAGCTTCAATATCGATGGTGTACAGCACACACTCTTTAATATTCAAGCACCATCGCTAGCGGGTTACATTCCTGCGTACAAGCTGCTGAACATTCGCCCTGATAACCAAATCGAAGTTGAAACAGTGGTTATCGATCAAGTTAAACGTTACAACGAGTTATTCAGCCACTATGAAGAAGAGCATGAATACCTTACTCAAGCTGCAATCGGAGACCCAGAAGCACAAGCTAAAATCTGGAACAAAGATATTCTGAATTCAGAGAGTTACTACGAACTGACGGATTGGCATATCCGTGAATTAACGCGTCTTCGTTTTCTTCCGGGTGACTGGCCGCTAGAGATGCGCGCTATGATCATGGAAATGAACGGTGAAGAGATGATGATCATGTCTCAGCTAGAAACGAACTTTACGCTTTGTCAGCTAGCAGATGAAATGAATTATCCAGTCGAGGGTTGTGTTGTAAATGGCGTAGACGATTTCGAACAATTTAAGCAAGACTGGCAAGCAGCTACAGTTGAAGCAGAAGCTATTGCATCTCAAGAAGGTCTAGTGCTCGAAGATTTCGCTACATGGGAAGGTGAAACTCTCGCAACTGATTTCTACCGACTACGTAATGCAGACGAACTGGCATTCCGTGATATCGGTGAAACACAGCTTCGCCAATACGAACTGCTAAGCCGTGAGCTTGCTGAGTTTGACGGCACCGTGGATTCTGAACTGGGTGACCTTGGCCAATATACCGTAGGTGAAGTGTTCCGTTCTCGCTTTGGTAGCTTGTTCGTGATTCTTGAAAAATTCGCAACAGGCCAAGCGAGTGACCACTTCTTGATTGATATCGACCAACAAACTTTGACGGATCTGAAAGGTGAAGTTAAGCGCGATATTTTAAGAGACTCGACATCAGCAAACTAAGCGTTACGGCTTTGTTTTTAAAAGACTAAAAACCTTATTTGCTCGATTGCAGAAGAGCCTGTTAGCCATGAATTAGCGGGCTCTTTTATTTTGTATAAGTATGAGTTATCTAAGATCGATTCATTGAGTTTTTTGGTTAAGATCTTTTAGGGTACGTCATAATAATTGCTTACTGAAAATCGCATGAATTGGAAATAAAACTACAATATTCTGAGCGCCGTATTTTATTGTTGTGGACTCAAACATGCTTTTATCTCTCCCACCTCCAGTGATGCTGTCACTTGCCATCGTGCTTGAAGTTGTCGCAACTTCTCTATTACCTAAAACGCAGCAATTTACTTCTTTACCGGCCACTGCCGCAGTATTGGTTAGCTACGGCTGTGCCTTTTATTTGTTGTCTCTCACAGTGCAAACCATGTCTTTGGGTGTGGCGTATGCGATTTGGTGTGGGGCAGGGATAGTGCTAGTCGCAGCTTTGTCTTGGCTAGTCTACGGGCAAAAGCTCGATATCTTCGCGATTATTGGCATCGCTTTGATTCTGGCAGGTGTGGTGATTATCAACTTGTTTTCGACGTCGGTGAGTCATTGAGCGTTTCATCTTCGTTTGTTGGTAGACAAAAGTAACTTGTTAGTTTTCAGGGTTATGGATTCCGTTATATGATAGTGGTGACATAAAAATAATGGAGCAAGCTGAAGAATGAAATCTCTGAGTGAAATACTTGTGACAATGCCTAGGCGAGCGGAGCGCAAGCCAGATGATTACTTGGTGAAGTCATTTGTTCATGTTGGGTCTGTATTTTCACTATTTTCTTGTGCTGAAAACCAAATTATTTACGGCCGACGAGGCACAGGCAAAACCCACCTTCTTAGATATCTAAAGAATGACACTCAAAACCAAGGAGTTCTTACCGTTAGTCTCGACATGAGAACGATGGGATCTACAGGTGGAATGTATTCAGATACAAACTTAACCCTCAGCGAAAGAGCTTCTCGGTTATTGTCTGATACTCTCTGTGAAGTTAGAGAGCAGATTCTGGAAGAAAGTTATAATAACGATGAGTGCGATCTTTCGATTTTAGTTCCACTATTGGATAACTTCGTTGAAGAAGCAACTAATATGACAGTAGAGGGACAGTTTGAGGTTGAGACCAACTCAAGCAGTTCAGTTTCTCAAGATTCCACTAACAGTCTGAATGGGATGTTATCAACAACGCCAAAACTTGGTATTTCTATTTCAGATCGAAAACAGGAAAAGTGCTCCGACTCATCTACAATGCGAGAAAGTGGGAAAAGATCTCTTCGGATTCACTTTGGGGCTCTATCTAGGATATTGACTCGCATTGTTAAACAACTACCAGAGCAAAGCTTTTATTTATTGATAGATGAGTGGAGTGAGATTCCACTAGACCTTCAGCCATATTTAGCTGATATGCTTAGGAGAATAGTCTTTTCTATTCCATCAATCACGGTAAAAATTGCAGCCATCGAGCATCGTTCGAATTTCCGCACATGTAATAACAGCGGGGAGTTTATTGGTTTAGAAGTTGCTTCAGACGCTTCTACCTCAATTAATTTAGACCAGTTTATGGTCTTCGATAGTGATAGTGAAAAGTCGGTACAATTTTTTAAGAATCTTATTTATAAGCATGTACAAGCATCAGATAAATATGGCGTAGTTCCAGATAATGTCGAGTCATTTATCTCTCAGGTGTTTACGAACAAGCCCGCTCTAGAAGAATTTACTCGAGCAAGTGAAGGTGTTCCTAGAGACGCAATTCATATTATATCCCAAGCATCATTGTATGCTGACGGGAGAAAAATTGGAGTCACAGGAATTCGCAACGCTGCTAGGCACTGGTATACGACCTCAAAAAGCAAGGACATCAATTCTCGTAAAGAAGCAGTCAAGCTACTTGAATGGATTGTTAGTGCCGTTATTGCTGACAAAAAAACTAGAGCGTTTTTAGTGCAAAGTGATACGAATGATTCGCTAATTGATTTCTTGTTTGACGCTAGGGTGATTCACTTGATTAAGCAAGGTGTTTCCGTAAGTTCAATACAAAGTCAGAAGTTTAATCTGTATTCCTTAGACTATGGTTGTTATGCACATCTAATAAATACGAAAGATGAACCTCAAGGACTTCTCTGTGATGATTCTAGTTACATAACCGTTCCGCGAATCGACAATATGTATAACAGAAGTTCTATTCTTGATTTAGACAGATACTATCAGACGGGGTTGCTACCGTTTTTTGAGAACACTTCGGAGATAGATCTACCCAAACAATTTTACTCAAATCCAATCAAAGAATTAGATTTTGATGATGAGATCCTTGATGAACTTCCTAAATACTTGGAAGCGAGAAAAATCAAAGGGACTCTTTACCTCCCAATAGTGTTCGCGGGTCTGGTAGTTCGTGCAAAGCAGGGATATGGGTCAAGTAGTGGTAGCGAGATAACAAAAGCAATTAATACATACATAATTACAGATTCGAAGAACATAAAAGCTCCCAATAACATATCTCGAGCCTTGAGGCAGGAGCCTATGGTAAGTGAAGGTTGGCTAGAGATAGCACATCAGAGAGGTATCCCTTTGTTCAGCTTGTCTTCTGATTGGAGAGCTTACTGGACTGAATACTTTCAGTGCTCTCCTCCCAAACTTTAACTAAATTGAAGAAAGTAAAAGTTAAAGGATACCCAGAAAGAGGCTTCAATAGCCTCTTTTTTTGTATGAACTTATTTATATCCCCAAATGTGCTTCTTTAAATAACTTCCTCACACCCCAACACCGCCACAAACGCATCCAGATATTGTTCTATAGTCAAATCCGCAGACACGGGCGGTAGCTCTACTGTAATACAAGGCAGGTCTCTTTCTTGGCACCATGTACCGAATGAGCCTGGGGTTTCGTAATCAACGTCTTCGACGACTGGTAGGTTGAATTGCTTACCTAGCCAAGTGGCAAGTTCTGATTGAGTTGGGTCGTCGACCATGGCGAGTGGTTCGTGGAAAGAGATGACGAATTTAGGTTGGCGCTGCTCAATGAGGTTAATGAGTGACTGCACTTCCGGTTCAAGCTGATCGGCTTGGCCGGTTTTTACTTTTACATCTCTTACTGGTGTGTGAGAACTCCAGCGATAGACGGTACTGCTTTGTGTCCAATTTTCAGTTGGGAAAGCGCGGTTCAGATCGACTTGGTTTGCGTTGGCGCGAGTGCCTAGTTGATTGCCGTCTGGGTTCATCGACAAGATCACATCGTGTCGTAAGTTGGCGGCTGGCAAGCTTCTTAACGCACAAGACAAACCTGCGATAGAAGCGGTTTCGTCACCGTGTGTGCCTGCTAATATTAGACCTCGAGATTCGCTTTCTACTTGCGCGGGGAAATAGAGCAAGGGTGCGCCCAATACCGACTTTCCATATGACAGCGGCTTTATTGAAAATGCAGCTCTTTCCGTTCTTGGAATTAAACTCACCTTTATCTCCAGATTGATCAAGTACTATCAAGTATTGACGATTAAACAAATCTACTTAAATAAACTAAAGCATTAAAACTCGTCAACCGTCGCATTGTTAATTTTATTACTTGCTTCAAAGATAGGCTAGGAGAGCAAAAAAACATGGATTTTAAGAAACATTCAACGGCTTTAATCATTTCATCTTTATTGACCCCTTTTATCTCAGTGACTGCCGTTGCTGACACATTGCCTGCCGGAACTTCTCTGGCGAAAGAGCAACACTTGGTGCGTGCTAATGATGCGGAAGCTGCGACACTCGATCCGGCGAAGGCAGAAGGCTTGCCTGAAATGCACATTCTACGCGACCTATTTGAAGGTTTAGTGATTCAAGATCGCGATGGCAACATCACTCCAGGTGTTGCGGAATCTTGGGAAACCGAAGACAACCAGACGTTTGTATTCCACCTGCGTAAAGATGCTCAATGGTCGAATGGCGATCCTGTGACTGCCGATGATTTCGTGTATGCGATAAGACGAGCGGTCGACCCGAAACTCGCTTCGCCGAATGTTTGGTATCTTAAGCTTACTCAAATCAACAACATTGCTGACGTAGCTGAAGGCAAGAAGCCCGTTGAAGAGTTAGGTATCTCTGCCGTCGACAAGCACACGGTGAAGTTCGAACTCGATAGTAAAGTGCCTTACTTTGTGGCGATGACGGGCCACACCTCAATGATGCCAGTTCATAAGGCAACGCTAGAAAACAGCGACAAGCCGTGGAGCGATCCTAAGCAGTTTGTGGGGAATGGCGCGTTTGTGCTGGATGAGTGGGTGGTTAACGAGCGCATTGAACTGAAGAAGAACCCGAAATATTGGGACAACGCAGATACGCACTTAACTGAAGTGACTTACATTCCGTTCGAGAACCAGAATGCCTCGATCAACCGTTACGCGGTGGGCGAGGTTGATATCACGTCTGATGTGCCGACACACATGGCGCAACAACTTAAAGCCAAATACCAAGATGCGTTTACCGCGGTGCCTTTGCTGTGTACTTACTACTACGCGTTTAATACCACGCGACCACCGTTTGATGACGCGCGAGTGCGTAAAGCCGTCTCTTATTCCATGATGCGTGACGTTATCACCAATGGTGTTACTCAGGTGGGTAACTTGCCTGCTTATACCTTTGCTCATGAGTACACGGCTGGTTTTGATGCGACACAGCCTGAATACAGCACATGGACTCAAAAGGAGCGTGACCAAAAGGCCAAAGAACTGCTGAAAGAAGCGGGCTACGATGCGGCTAATCCGTTGGATTTCAAATTGCTTTACAACACCAGTGAATCGAACAAGTCGATTGCAGTGGCGATTGCTTCCATGCTGAAAGGTAATCTAGGCGCGCAAGTTGAGCTAGAAAACCAAGAGTGGAAATCTTACCTAGTATCACGTCGCCAAGGTGATTTTGATGTGATGCGGGCTTCTTGGTGTGGTGATTACAATGAAGCGTCGACATTCTTGAGCCTACTGCGTTCTGAATCTTCCGGTAACTTTGCGCGCTACAACAACGACAAATACGACACAGCAATGGACAACGCATTGGCCGCAACCAGTGAACAAGATCGCCAAGGTTTCTATGACCAAGCGGAACAGTTACTGGCTGAAGATATGCCTATCGCGCCAATTTATTACTACATGCAGGCTCGCCTAGTGCGACCAAGTGTTGGTGGCTTTGCGAAGAACAACGTGGAAGGGCGCATCTATTCTAAGGATCTCTACATCACTGAGTAATTGAGCCTCTGACATATCAATAGAAATAAGAAATAGAAGAAAAGGGACGTTGATCATAAATATCTGATCAATGTCCTTTCGTCATTAATCTGTAACTGGAACCGCAAAAAACTGAAACCTGATTGAAGTATTTTTCACTTTTATTTCAATCAGGTGAAGCCATGTTACCCCCTCTACGCGCTCTTGTTGCGTTCGAAGCTGTTGCTCGTCTTGGTTCCATTGGCGCGGCTGCCCGAGAGCTTTGTGTTACTCAAGCTGCGGTGAGTCAGCAGCTCAAAAGTTTAGAAACCTTTCTCGATACCACCCTGTTTGAACGCAGCTCTAAAGGCGTAAAGCTGACCTCTTCGGCTCAACATTATCAACCGATTGTGGCGGGCTCACTCGCTCACCTGAAATTGCAGACTCAAATCCTGTTCGGGGAAAAAGAAACCGACGTGTTGAGCCTGCGCGTTAATCACACCTTTTGCCATAACTGGCTGTTACCTCGCCTGCCATCCTTTTATCAAAAATACCCTTTTATCAGGCTCGATATTCAGCTGGTGGACTGGCCATCAACCACCCCTTGTCAGAATGTTGATATCGAACTGACCAACGGCAAGGTCGAAAGCGAAGACACCCATTGTGAGCGACTGTTTCAAGAACATTGGCAGTTGGTGTGCAGCCCTCAATTCAAAGCCGACCATCAAGAACTACTTAGCAAGCCCGACTTCGCTGCCCTGCCAACGGTTCAGGTAAAAGGCTACCGAGAGAACTGGTTGCAATGGCTCAGTCATAACCAGTTCGAGATGACTTTACCGAAAGTTCTGCTCGAAGTGAGTAACTCTCTGCACGCCTTGGAGGCGGTCAAGCATGGCATTGGGATGTTATTGGTACGTTCTCTCGCTGTGTCAGAGTTGCTAAAGAAAAACGACCTTGTACTGGCAAGTGATTCGTCGATGCCTGCCGAGTCTGCCCACTACTTGATTACCAAACACAGTCGCAGCGCCAAGGTGAATTTCTTCTGCGATTGGCTCTATCACCAGATGGAAGACGGTGAACTGGAGTAAAGATTTTCTTATGGGTAGCCATAAAAAAAATGAAGGACGCTCTTACTAACCTGTCATAAAAAACACTTAGTTTAACCGCATACAAATAAGGACGAGGTCACCATGAGTGCTTTCTCACAACCAATGAAAAACCGCTTAAAGGTACTGTTATTTACCGCACCGTTGTTGGTGCCACTGTTTACTTTTTGGCTCGTACCATTTGGTTATTCAATTTATATCAGCTTCACCGATTGGGATTACATCTCGCCAGATTATTCGTTCATCGGTTTAGAAAATTACGAGTACATGGTTGAGGACTACGAGTTCATTCAAGCGGTGCTCAATACGTTTTGGTTCTCGGTCGGTGTGGTGATTCCAACCATCATTCTTGGACTCGTGTTTGCGATGTTGCTGCACAAAAACTTCAAGGGCAGCCAGTTTTATCGTGCGGTGATCTTCTCCCCTTGGATTACGCCAACCGTTGCTGTGTCGATTGTTTGGTCTTGGGTTTTTGAAACGAAATCGGGCTTGGTCAATCACCTATTGGAGTCGGCAGGGTTTAGCGCGATTCCATGGTTAGAAAACGGAAACACGGCCTTGGTTGCGGTGATTATCGTGACGGTGTGGCAAGCGATTGGTTGGACGATGCTGTTTTACATTAGTGCGCTTAATAAGATTCCAGAGTCACTGTATGAGGCCTCTTTGATTGATGGTTGCAGCAGTTTAACGCGCTTTTTGAAGATAACGCTGCCGCTGATTTCACCCACTACATTCTTCTTAGTGGTGGTCAACATTATCACGGCAATGCAGGCGTTCGATCAGTTCCAGATCCTAACGCAAGGCGGGCCGGGCGGTGAGACTCGTACCTTGTTGTACTTGTTCTACCAACAGGCGTTTGAACGTTACGAAATGGGACCTGCGGCCGCGACATCGTTAGTGATATTCCTGATTACCGGATTGCTGGCACTTATTAATACCTACATCGGCAAGCGCTGGGTGTACTACTAGTCGATTTTTGAAAGGACAGAATTATGACCACGCAAGTATTGGATGCCAATCAAGTCTTAAATCAAAGAGTGGCTGAATCTAAAGTCACAGCCCAAATGAAAGCGACCAAATCAGAGATTGTCTCAAAGAAAACCTCAGTGGATCGCCGCTCGTTTATCGCACTGGCTAAGCACCTGTTCTTGGCAACCTGCGGAACCATCATGGTGTTCCCGTTCTTATGGATGTTGTCTGGTTCGCTGAAAACCAATGATGAGATTTTTGCTAACCCGCTGGATTTGATTCCAGAGCAGTTTCGCTGGGAGACCTTTGTCGAAACCTTTCACAGCGCGCCGTTTGGCTTGTACATCTTCAACAGCTTTAGTGTGGCTTTGTTCACCACCTTGTTGGTGATTGTGAATTCGGCGATGTTTGCATACGCGCTGACTCAGCTGAAGTTTCGCTCGAAGACGGTGCTCTATTTCATCGTGATGGGCTGTTACATGCTGCCGGGCGCAGTGACTTACATTCCGTCTTACATCACCTTGGCAAAACTGGGTTTGTTGGACTCTCACATGGGCTTAGTTGCGTCGAATGCGGCGTCGGTTTTCGGTGTGTTCTATCTGCGCCAAGTGTTTATCAAGGTGCATCCGTCGCTGATTGAAGCGGCACGAATTGATGGTGCAGGTGAGCTCAAGATCTTATGGGCAATCATCTTACCGCAATGCCGAGCAGCAGTCGCAACACTGTTCCTCATCACTTTTATTACCAATTACAACAGCTACATGTGGCCGAGCCTAGTGATAACAACTCAGGATTTAAACCTGATCGCTACTGGTATTCGTCACTACTTTATTGCCGAAGGTAACTATGGGTTGAACTGGTCGCAAATCATGGCGGCGAGCACCATTGCAGTATTGCCTTTGTTAATTCTATTCGTCATTTGTCAAAAGACGATTCTTTCAGGTATCGCCGATAACGGCGTAAAAGAGTAAACGGAAATGAAATTAAAAACTCTCGCACTAGTGTGTGCTGGCGCAGCAAGCGCGTCTATGTTCTCTAGCAGTGTTCTTGCCGCAACCGAAGTTAACTTTTGGTATTCCGGTGGTACTAAGCCACAGCAAATGATGACTAAGCTCATCGAAGAGTTCAACGCGAGCCAAGATGAGTATGTGGTGAAGCCAGCATTGCAAGGTAACTACACAGAAACTTACCAGAAGCTGCAAGCAGGCCTCGCATCTAAAACGGCACCTGAACTTGTGTTGTTAGATTCAGGTCGTGCGGAAGCGATGCACGGACGTGGTTTGAGCCGCGACCTAACGGCTTTCATGGATGAAGAGTTTAACTTCTCTGATTTCATTGGCGCGTTTAAAGACCAAGTGACTGCGGACGATGGCACCATCATCGGCTTGCCTGCTTACGGTACAACTCAAGTGTTCTACTACAACAAGCAGGTATTGGCAGACAACGGTTTTACCGAGCAAGACCTAAACACATGGCAAGGCGTGGCTAAGGTCGCTGAGAAAGTCACACAGCGTGATGAGAAAGGCAAAGTGACGTTTTATGGCTGGGAGCCGATGTGGGGTCAAGACAACATGATTGACGCGGCTTTCTCTAACGGCGCGCAGATCATCAGTGATGATGGCAAAACAGTGCTCATCGACTCGGCTGAATGGGTTGAGGTGTGGGACAGCTTCCGTAAGTGGATCCACGATGATCAAATCATGCGCATTCACTACGGCGGTCAAGGTTGGGAATACTGGTACAAAACCATTGATGACGTGATGAAGGATAACGCACTTGGTTACACTGGTTCATCGGGCGACCAAGGTGATTTGGACTTCACTAAGCTTTCAGCAACTACACAGCCTGGTTGGGGTTCAAACCCTTCTGCACCACAAGCGGGTGCGTTGGTTTACGTGATGCCAAAAGGCACAGACGAAGCGGCAGCAAAAGGTGCATTCGAGTTTGTTGAGTTCTACACCAATGCGAAGAACACGGCAGCATGGTCAATGTTTACGGGTTACATCCCAGTGCGTAACAGTGTTTCTGAAGTACCAGAATACCAAGCGTTCACTAAAGATAACCCACAAGCTTTGATTCCTTTGAAGCAAGCGAACACGGCGACCAAAGACTTCCTAGATCCTACCAACGGTAAGATCATGGATGCTCTGAAGGTGGCAGCAGACCAGATTCAAATCCAAAACGTGCCTGCTGACAAAGCGCTAAAACAAGCGGCTAAGAAAGCACAACGTGCACTAGACCGAGCGAATCGTTCTTAATCTGTAAAGTGATTAGCTCTTGGCTATTAGTAACGAAGAGCGATTAGCAATGAATAGTTGTTAACAGCGAATAGCTATTAATAGCGAACGATGAACCAACAAAGGCCCATCTTTTCGGGTGGGCCTCTTTTTGACCCAGTCCTTCAATTAGGACGAATTTGGTGAAGACAATGACCCAATTTCAAGGTGAGCTGCCGTTTGGCAGAGTACGTATCCCCTTTGATGTGCCAGCAGGTTCTCACAGCGTAGTGATTACGGGCACGACGGTGAAAAAAGGATTTTTGTACGCGGCTGCGTATGATGCCAATCAAGCTTTTCGTGGCAAAGTGCTGTTTGAAAAGGCGCACAAGTCACTCACTATCCAACAACAAGACTCCGGGTTAGGCGCGATTGATGGTGCCATTCCATCGGGCGAGTGGTTCTTAGAACTTTACAATCTCGAAGGTGAGTTTCGCACCGAGCGCGCGATGCAATATCAAGTCGATGTGCTTTGCTCTGATGAGTTAGTTAATCATTCTAATGAGCTAGGTACTGACGGAATTGAGAGTGAGCTAGAACTGAACCCAACGGTCACAACTGATCACTATATCGAGTTCGATTACAGCCACATGCTGAGTTCTGATTCCCGCTGGTATCGTGGCGATTTACACGCCCACACTCAGCTTTCTGATGGCCATAACACCTTGGCAGCGGCTAAAGATATTGTCGAATCACAAGGGCTCGATTTCTTCTTTTTCACTGAGCACAACATCTGCCAGCCTAAGCTGCCTGTATCCAATCAGTGCTTGTTTCTACCAGCGTTAGAAGTCACGACCGACCTTGGGCACTTCAATGTGCATGGGCCGGTTAAGTCTTTGGATCTCAGAAACGTTGAACACAGCAGCCAAGCGACCATGGAAGCTGGATTGAGCTTAGCTAGAAGTGGACACAATGGCGGACACAGTTCCCTTGGCATTAATCACCCGATGATGAAGCCGTGGCACTGGCATTACGAGCAAGTGGATCTAAGCCAAGTGTCTACGTTTGAAGTGTGTTGTGACCCAACATGGTCGACCTCGCCAAAAGCGACCGAAGAGGCGTTATTGGTTCTCAATGAAATGTGGAACTGTGGACAGCGCATTACCGCGATTGGCGGCAGTGATTCACACCTTGAGCCCCATGAACGTAATCCTAAATCGGATGAGCCTTCTATCTACGGTGACCCATCAACTTTCGTATACAGCCATGGCTTGAGCGGCGAAGGCATCTTGTCTGGTTTGCGTAATGGGCAAGTTTACCTAGAGCGCCGCTGTGGCCTGAAGTTTGACATCAACTTAGGTGATTTGCTGCCGGGCAACGACTCTCAAGGACAAACTCTTACATACCGAATCGCAATCTCTGACTCAGAAAACCCTTACTACGCGGAGTGCGTGGTGGATGGCGCGATTGTAGACCGAATCGCTTTAAGTGATGAGCTGGCAAGTATCCATGTTGATGAGGGCTACCGTTGGTGTCGAGTCGATATCCGTCGTGGAGATCTTCAATTTTCAACAGGATCGAACAGCACTCAATCTTCATCGAATGAGAATGAATTTGAAGGCTGTATCAATGCCGTATTCGACGGCAAACAACCAGAATTTAACCAACCCCTAGTGCGTACTTGGGGAGAACTAATGGAGCGAATGAGCCGTGATGAAGTTTAAGGCGATGTTATTTGATAAAGACGGCACATTGTTAGAGTTTCACAAGATGTGGCTTAACGTTTCTCGTGGTGCCTGTGACCGCGTGAAATCCTTCAGTGACCAGCATCAAGGTAATCAAACTGTCACACCTGCTGAGTTACTCTTGGCCATCGGCGTGGAAGGTGATGTGGTTGATAACTATGGATTATTAGCTTCAAACCCAGTGGAAGATACCGCGACAGCATGGTTCAAAATGCTGCAACCCAATGTCTCGCTCGCTGAGTTTACTAAGATGACCAAAGCCGCTTTCAATGACGAAGTGGAAGAGAATCCAAGCTGGATTGAAGCCCTACCGGGTGTGTCTGAAAAGCTGGGTCTGTTCAAGCAGCAGGGCATGATTTTAGGTGTCGCGACCGCAGACACCAAAGACTCAACCATCTACACCTTAGAGCAATCTGGTTTGAGCGAGATGTTTGATTATGTCGGTTACTCCGATGGTGATATCGAACCTAAGCCAGCGCCCGCACTACTCAATGCATTCTGTGAAAAATGTGGTATTGAGCCACACGAAGTGATCATGTTTGGTGACACGGTTTCGGATATGGAATTTGGCCGCAACGCAGGCGCAAGTAATGTTGGCGTGCTGACTGGCACTGCGCAACACAGCGAGTTAGAACCAGTGGCGGATCTGGTCATCGCATCGGTTGCTCATTTTGAGCTCAATCAACTGCAAGAACGTGGCTAAAACGTTTAACGACAGAATCTAAAGATAGTATTTAACGAATTGATTTAAGGACAGGTTATGGCTGAAGTCACACTGAGAGGGGTAGAAAAAACCTACCCAAATGGTTTTAAGGCCGTGCACGGTGTCGATCTTAATATTCGCGAAGGTGAGTTTATGGTGTTTGTTGGGCCGTCTGGCTGCGCAAAATCCACCACGCTTCGCATGATCGCAGGCCTTGAAGATATCTCAGAAGGCGATGTCTACATTGGCGATAAGCGTGTGAACGAGCTGCCACCTAAAGATCGCGGTATCTCAATGGTGTTTCAGAACTACGCGCTTTATCCGCACATGTCGGTGTATGAAAATATGGCTTTTGGCCTTAAGCAACAAAAGCTGCCAAAGCATGAAATCAATGAACGTATTGAAGACGCAGCCAAGACGTTGGATATCGAACATCTGCTAAATAACAAGCCGGGTGAAATGTCTGGGGGTCAAAGGCAGCGTGTGGCCCTAGGTCGTGCGATGGTGCGTAAGCCAGATGTATTTCTGTTTGATGAACCTTTGTCTAACTTGGATGCAAAGCTGCGTGTTTCAACACGAGTCAGCATTGCGCAGCTGCACAATAACCTGAAGCAAGAAGGGCAGAACGCCACCATGATCTACGTGACACACGATCAGGTGGAAGCCATGACTCTTGGCGACCGCATCTGTGTATTGAATCAAGGTGAGATCATGCAGGTCGATACGCCAATGAATCTTTA
The DNA here is from genome assembly GCF_002875945.1 of Vibrio lentus. GTDB lineage: Bacteria > Pseudomonadota > Gammaproteobacteria > Enterobacterales > Vibrionaceae > Vibrio > Vibrio apostichopi. Next base: position 96,445 of record NZ_MCZK01000144.1, on the reverse strand, counting down.
CCAATACCCAGCAAACAAGTTTGTCGCGGGCTTTATTGGTTCGCCAGCCATGAACCTTATCAAGGTGAGATTGGATGAGATTGATGGTGTGATGAACGTGGTCTCTGAAAGTGGTACTCGTTGGACGCTGCCACAAGACAAGCAGATTGTCGCTCGTGAAAAGATGGGTGAGTGGGTGTGGTTCGGTGTTCGCCCAGAACACATTCAACTGGCTAATCACGATGCGCCTTTATCTGAGGTAAATACTCAAACGCACAGGCTTGATGTGGTTGAGTCTATGGGTAACGAGCTGTATCTCTACTTCAAATTGGGTGCTGATAAGCTGGTGGCTCGCGTGCCTTTCGATGCAGATCGCACGGCAGAAACTGGACAAGAGACAATGCTTCACTTCAACACTTCACAGTGTCACCTGTTTGATTTAGAGACAGAAGAAGCACTTACTGAATAAGTCGATGTGTCGAAGAGTCAAAATAAAGAAATCCCCGCTCAGATGAGGGGGGATTTTTCTTAGGAGGAGTATCAACAGGAGCTCGGGACTGTGCTCGAGGCTTTTTTGTTGGAGATAGCTAAACACTCTTGAAGGTTAGAACTATTTAATGGCTCGGAATCGCAATTCTTTTTTCTAGCCAACGAACCGCTTGTGATACGACCAAAATAAGAACAAGGTACTCCAAAACCAGAAACGTATAGATCTCTAAAGGTAAATATTCGTTCACCACCAGCTCATTTGCTCGCCTTGTTAAATCACTCAAACCAATCACACTCACTAGCGAACTCATCTTGAGGATATAAACAAACTGATTGCCCAAGGGCGGCAGTATCTGACGGAATGCCTGCGGTAGGATAACGAATCGCATTTTTTGCCAATAGGTTAATCCCAAGGATTCGGCCGCTTCATGTTGGCCACGATTAATCGCTTGAATCCCCCCACGGAACACTTCTGCCATAAAGGCGCTCTCGGCAATGGTCAATGCGATTACCCCTGCCCAGAAGTGGTTCAAAGAGACATCGAGTAATGTCGGCATTCCGTAATACACCCACAATAGCAATACCAACACAGGGATAGAACGCATCACCTCTACGTAAAGTCGATTAATCCCCCTGAGTATTGGAGAACTAGAAAGCGCTGGAAAGGCGACCAATAGACCCAGAGCCATAGCAAAAAACATGCTTAGCAACGAAACCTGAATAGTCTCGCTAAAACCAGCCATCAAAAACTGAATGTTAGTTCGCCCCTGCTCCGTCGACGGGTCGAGTACATACCATCCCCATTGGTAGTCTGAACATCCTGTCAGAAACAGCAGAGAAACTAGCGATAAGTGACGATAGTTCACATTTACTCCCAAAAACTCCATTTGTTATTGCTATGTTAACAACCAAATCTGTTTAATGGTTAATAATTAAGAAGAATATCTACATTCATCACTTAGAAATCAGCATTCTTTGAAGGAATAAAAAATGAAGAAAAGCTTAATTGCATTAGGAATGTGCTTACTTGCTTTTACACAAATTGCACATGCACAAAGTCGTTTGCAGGAGATACTCGATGCCGGAGTTCTTCGCGTTGGTACAACTGGGGATTGGAACCCAATGACAATGAAGGATCCAGCGACCAATAGCTACCGCGGCTTTGATATCGATGTCACGACTGAGTTGGCTAAGGACCTAGGCGTTAAAGTGGAATACGTCGCAACAGACTGGAAAACCTTGGTGAATGGCATCACAGCCAACAAATACGACGTGACTGGCAGCGCATCGCTCAACATGTCTCGAGCAAAAGTCGCGGGGTACAGCCAACCCTATTTCTATCTGGCTTTCGTCCCTGTTGTGCAAAAGAAAGACCTAGGGAAGTTCTCCTACTGGAGTGACTTTGACAAAGCAGAAATCAAAGTTGCTGCCACGCTCGGCACAGTACAAGAAAAAATGGTGAAGGACTTCTTTCCATCGGCACAACACATCGTGATTGAAGCGCCAGCACGGGATTTCCAAGAGCTTTTAGCTCGCCGCGCCGATGTCTCCGTGACTTCAAACGTAGAGGCTGCAACCTTAGTCGAGAAGTTTAAACAACTCGCGATAGTTCCGGTGAAAGAGCCACGTAAACCAACTCCAATTGCGATGCTACTACCACAAGATGATCAGGTTTGGATTAACTACATTAACCACTGGGTTGAATTGAAAAAGACGCAAGGTTTCTTCAAGCAAACCGCTGAGAAGTGGGGACTGAAGAGCATGTAACGAGCTCATAGAGAAGAGAAAAATAGAGCCCTTAGGGGGTAGGGCTCTAGAGTTAGGAGCTAACTTGACGTTGGGTTATGCGACGATCAGTGTTGCGGCTTTCTTCATCGCTTCTTTGGTTGAACACTCAATCACGTTCGCATTGGCAAAGCGGTGAGCATCTTTCACTTGAATATCGTGAGCCAAGATAACCAGTTTCGCATTCGCCACATCTAGGTCAGTGATGCGGTTCTTAATACCGTTTTGACCTTGAGTTTCTACCTTAATCTTAAGGCCTGCTGCTAAGCCTGCTTTCTCTAGTGCTTTTGCCGCCATGAAGGTGTGTGCAACACCAGAAGGGCAACAAGTTACTGCTACGATGTCATATTCGCCTTCACCTGCTTCAGGAGCCGCTTGAGCTTGTACTGGCGCTGCTTCAAGCATGTCTTCTTCTGTTTCAACCGAGACTGGTTTCCAGAAGCCAACGATAACCGCTGTGGTTAGCGAGCCAAGTGCAATACCCACTACATACATTGGAATGTTGCTTGATACTGGCGCAGTGATTAGGCCGCCCCATGGGGCGTGTAGTAGAACGTCTGTCATGAAGCCGAACACACAGCCCACGATGCCACCGGCAACGATTGAAGGCAGTACGCGCATTGGGTCGTTCGCTGCGAACGGAATAGCACCTTCCGAGATACCGATAGAGCCCATGATTGCTGCTGCTTTACCTGCTTCTTGTTCTTGTTTCGAGAACTTGTTTTTGAATAGGAAGGTTGCCAATGCCATACCTAGAGGTGGTGTACAAATCGCGATGCCTACACCGCCCATTAGCCAAGGTTGCGTGTCTACTTGAGTTTGAGCAAATAAGGTCGCTACTTTGTTGATAGGGCCGCCCATATCAAACGCCGTCATACCGCCAAGGATTGTGCCCAGAACCATCTTAGATGCGCCAGCCATTGAAGCTAGGAACTCGTTCATTGAAGACATGAACAGTTTGATTGGCTCACCGATGCCCCACAGTACAATACCTGCAGAGATTAATGTGCCTAGAAGCGGGTAGATGAAGTAAGCCCCCAGCGCCGTCATGTTTGCAGAAAGCGGGATCTTCTTAAGTTGGAACACCACGCCACCGGCGATGAAGCCAGCCACGATACAGCCCAGGAAGCCGCCGCCCATGTCAGCCATGATGCCAGAAGAGATCATCGCTGGTGCTAGTGCGGGTTTATCTGCAATTGAGTAACCAATAAAGCCGCCAAGAATGATTGGGAAAAGAACAAGGCCTTTGATACCGATATTAGAGATGTCTGCCAGCAAACCGTCTGCTGGTACTGCACCTTTGCCTGATGCCATGACCGCTAAAGCCAACAGAACACCACCGGCTACGATAAAAGGTAGCATGTGTGAGGTTCCGAAAAGCAGGTGACCTTTCATGGTACTAAGGATTTTTTTAAAGTCGCTACTACTGTTTTTATTTGTTTTATTAGAATTGCTACTGGTATTCGTAGCTTGAGTTGTTAGGGTGCTCATAATTTTCTACGCCTTATGAATTAATTAAAATATTAAGGATCTGTTGTTCGTCTTTTGCGTTATGGATATCTTGAATAAATTCATCGCTGAATTTTCCAAATAGTTCTTGTAGTACATAAATATGATGGTCAGCACCGTTGTCTGGTGAGGCAATCATAAAAAACACGGTTGGGTTAATGCCGTCTTCATCGCCATACTCAATGCCTTCGCGCTTAACACCGACAGCGATTGCCGGCTCAGTGACAGCCTTGCTTTTTGAGTGTGGGTAAGCGATGCCGTCCATCGAGGTAATGCTTTGAGATTCACGAATTTCGATGTCTGCCAAGAAGGCTTCTTTATTACTGATTCGGTTGTTCTCAAATAACATGCCTGCCAATTCTTCAAACAGTTCTTTTTTATTATTCGCTTGAAGGTTGTTATTAATTAAGTTGACGTTAGTTAGCTGTGTGATCATTTATTAACTCATTCACTATTGAAGTTCTTGAATTAAAATTAATGGATTAACCCGATTCGCGAAATAGCAAATAAAAGCCCTTCACTGTACATTTGTATCCAGCAAAATTAAGTGTGATTTGCATCATTAATGCGGTGTGAGTTGGGTCATATTTGATGACGTATTTTTTATGTTTTTGACACGTAGACTTGCCTCTTCAGAAACAAAAATGCCCTGAATAAGCAGGGCATAGATAGTGTGTGATTAGTGGTGATGGAGCTAGTTGTAAGCGCGCGCTACACGTCCAACGCAGTCCAGTTTGTAACTCTCAGCATAAGCCGGAATGAATACCGACTGGCCTTTCTCTATTACGCAGGTTTCACCACATTGGTGAGTGAGCACCATAGACTCGTCGAGCGGAAGCAGGATCTCTGCCCCCTCAGTGGTGATCTTTCTTTGATGTGAGTTTTGCACGATAGAGAACTTAAAGTCCTCGACTGGAATTTGGTATTCCATTACATCACCTTGCTCGATCGGGCTCAGTAGTAATCTATCCGCAGGCTTCTCATTAAATCGAGTACAAGAAACCAGTTCATTTACGTCCATGTACTTAGGCGTTAACCCCGCGCGCAGCACATTATCGGAGTTCGCCATGATTTCTAAGCCTGTACCCTTGATGTAAGCATGAGGTGTTTCAGCGTCCAGATACATGGCTTGCCCCGGCTTTAGGGTAATCACATTCAATAGTAGCGGCGCAAACAGGCCGACATCACCTGGGTATTGATCTTCCAGTTCTGAAATCAATTGGAATACACGTTTATCAGAAAGTTTGGCCTTCATGATCAACATGGTAAGCGCCATTCCTTTTTGTTCACCTTCTAAAGACAACAGACTCGCAAAAAAGCAGGCTAAGCCATTGGGAGTTTGATCGCCCGCGAGATCGTTAACCATCGAATGTAACTCTGGAATACCGAGGTAGTGGAAGTGTTCAAGGATCTCGTTGATAGACCTGAAACCATTCATTGCGGTGTAGTCGGTTAGGGCATACACCAGTTCGGGCTTGTGGTTGGCATCCTTGTAGTTACGGTTGCCTGCGGTCATCGGAATACCTTGCTGCTCTTCAAGAGCATAGCCAGATTCCGCTTGTTGCTTGTTTGGGTGAACTTGAACAGACAGTGCTTTCTCTGCTGCTAACACCTTGAACAGGTACGGCAGTTCGCCAAAACGACTCGCCACCTTCTCGCTTAAAAACAGGTTTAGGTTCTTAGAAATCAAGCTCGAAAGGGTGGTCTGTTGCCCGTTATCAGTCACCATCGAGCAACCATTCGGGTGAGCGCCCATCCAGATCTCCGCTTGTGGTTCACCAGACTGGTTATCAATACCAAACAGTTGATTGAACGAAGAAGGGCTACCCCATGCGTAGTTTTGAATCACGTTGGTCATAGGGTAGAAAAAGCGTTGTACGAACGAGTCGTTCGCTAAAGAAAAATCAGACATCGAAATCACCATGAAGGGAAACATGGCTTGAGCTGTAATCGACTTATTCGTTGCTAAAAGTATTAGTTACTAAAAACAGTAGGGTCGAAGGGCTCAAGCCATTGGAGTTGAAATGGCTTAAGCCGCGGCTGTCGTTAGCTTGGCTTTGCGTAGATTTTTAAGCGCGATACAAGTAACCGCAGTCACACCCGCACCTGATGCCATGCACAGAAGTGCCAGCATTGGGTAGTTCATTGCGCCTAGCAGAGCAACAACCGGACCACCGTGAGCAACGCTGTTGGTGATACCAAATGAGAACGCCATTACCGCGGCCGTCATTGAGCCAAGTACGTTGGCAGGGATTACTGACATTGGGTCTTGAGCCGCGAAAGGAATCGCGCCTTCAGAGATACCTACTAAGCCCATTGCGCCTGCTGCTTTACCTGCTTCGATTTCAGAAGATTCAAACAGGTCGAACTTACGGCCCAATCTGGTCGCGATAGCCATGCCTAGCGGAGCGACAGGGATTGCACATGCCATTGCCCCCATGAACTGAGTTTGACCGCTAGCAATCATGCCAACCGAGAATAGGAACGCTACTTTGTTGAACGGGCCACCCATATCGAATCCGGCCATACCACCTAGTACGATGCCAAGCAGAACCACATTGCCTGTACTCATGCTAGTAAGTAGGGCAGTCAGAGCATCCATTAGCCCCGCGATAGGCGCGCCAATGACGAAGATGAACAGACCCGCGATGAATAGAGAGCCAGTGATCGGAGCGATCATGATAGGTACAAGTGGTTGAACGAATTTGTGGTAGTTAAACGAGGTGATCCATTTAACGAAGTAACCGACTAATAGACCGGCGATGATTGCGCCAATGAAGCCTGTGCCTGCGTCAGCGCCGTAGAAAGAGCCGTTGTTAGCAATCCAACCGCCAATTAAGCCAGGAGTTAGGGCAGGACGGTCAGCGATCGCGTAAGCAATGTAGCCAGCCAATATTGGGATCATCAGGGTGAAGGCAACCACGCCCACTTCTAATATTTGGTTCCACATGCTGCCAGCAGGAATTGCCATACCGGATTCACTTGGTTCGCCGCCAATGGCTAGTGCTAGGGCAATCAAAAGACCGCCTGTCACCACAAATGGGATCATGTGAGATACGCCATTCATCAAGTAACGATAAAGGTCTGAACGCGCTTGTGAGGCTTTTTCTACAACAGATTGATTGGTTGGTGTTTGTTCAGCTTGGTAGCTAGGTGCGTTGAGTGCTTGTTTAATTAAGCCTTGCGCGTCTTTGATTGGCGCTTTTACGTTGGTGCAGATGACACGTTTTCCAGCAAAGCGAGCCATGTCGACCTGCTTGTCACAAGCCACGACAATCGCGTCTGCGCGTTCAATCTCTTCTTGAGTCGGGCTGTTCTTAACACCAATAGAACCGTTGGTTTCGACCTTGATGTCGTAGCCAAGTGCTGCAGCGCCTTTCTCTAGTGCTTCTGCTGCCAAATAAGTGTGTGCAACGCCAGCAGGACAGCCAGTCACGCCAATGATGAAGCCTTGCTTCTCAATGTTGGTTTCGGTTACTGAAGGTTCTGGTTTGGTAAGCAGTAGTTCCAATGCTTCTTGTTCAGATTGAGCATTCATAAAGCTTTCGATAAAACCTTCTTCAATCAGTTTTGAAGAAAGCTCTGCCAATACTTCGATGTGGTGATTATCGCCGCCATCAGGAGAAGCAATCATGAAGAACAGTTTTGATGGCTGACCGTCATCGGCGCCGTACTCGATGCCCTGTCTATGGACGCCGATAACAACCGCAGGTTTGATCACCGCACTGCTTTTTGCGTGTGGTAGGGCGATGCCCTCTTCAAACCCTGTATTACCTTGCTCTTCACGCGCCTTAATGTCGGCAAGAAACTGTGTTTTGTCTGAAATTCGACCTTGCGCATAAAGCACGTCTATCAGCTCTTTAAATACGTCTTCTTTTGAATCAGCGTTAAGCGAAAGCTTAATCAAATCTTGATTGATCAATGTCGTGATCATAATGAACCCCTACTCTTTTTTTATTTTGTTAGGGGTATTCTGGAATCTACGGCTTACCTTCTGTAGTGAAGAAAAAATGCATTTACTGGATGATTAATGCGTTCTAAATGGAGTGTGATTTTGATCGGTTAGTGGTGCGTTTTTTGGTCACTGTTGACAGCGATTCTGAGGTGATGAAGCTTTTATTTATAAGGGCTGTAGCGTGTTGGGTTATTAGAGAAATTACGTGCCATACCAGATTTGTGACTGGAGATTTATTTCCACGACTGGATTTTTGTAACCTAGATCTCAAATTGTGATTTTGCTCAATAGCACTATGTTTCACTAAGGAGTATATCTATTCCCGTAGCCTTATTGCTGCCCATAAGAGTTCGAAGAATGATATTTCATGACCTAATCTCGTCGGTGTTAAACGAGCGAGAACCGTTTCACAACATCTGGTTTGCTGGAGATTTTCATACGCCTTCAGCATGCAGTTATCAGGTGAACTTTCCACGTTTAGAGCTAGTGCTGAACGGAGAGTATATTAATGAAATGGAGAGTCATGATCGGAAGATCACCAACGTGATTGCCAAAGCCGGAGACGCGATTTTCATCCCACCCAACTGTTGGAATAAACCCAATTGGGACACTGACTGCTCGGTGCTGAGCATGCTATTTGGGCGTCGCCAGCTGGGTTTAAGTTTGGTGAGCAAACGCAAAGGCGAGGAGAGCTTCTATGATATTCAAAAGCACAGTATTCAGACTCGCTCTGGTTTTGCGATTGATAACATTCTAGAGGCGCTCAGCTCACTCGCGAGAGAGAGTAACAAGCAGCCAATGGACGAGTTATTACTGCAAGCGCTACTGCAATACAGTAAGACGATGTTGGATGCGCCAGTCGAGAAATCCCACAGCCGAGTGCAGGATGTCTATCAGGGAATTTGTATCTACATTCAAGAGAATTTCCACCGTCATATCACCCGAGACAGTATCGCCTCGCGCTTTAGTATTTCAGCCAATCACTTGTCGCGAATGTTCCGTCAACAAGGCCACATGACGCTGGCAGAATACATCACCCGCGTGCGGGTCGATCGTGCTAAGTTCATGCTCAAAAAGTACAACTTCAAGCTCAATGAAGTGTCAGTCCGTTGTGGCTTCAAAGATGTGAACTACTTCTGCCGAGTATTTAAAAACCGAACAGGAAAAACCCCAACCGAATATCGTGGATCTATCTGATACTGTTTCAAATTATCTTCTCGATCTGATTTTAGACGAGCGAATTTTGTATGACTTGGTCATCACAACTGACTCTGTGTGGTGGTGATCAATATGTTCCCTGTTTTCTTTTAAGCTTTCTCTTCTCGACTGTTTTCCTTATCTATTATCAAACCTTTCTTTGATATTTGTGTATTTATTGCGACTCTCTATATAGCTCCAATTAATAACAACAAGGTTTGGTTTTGCGAGTTGCTTATTATTTTTCGCTCTCTATTAATGGGATTAAACGTCTAAGGGCTTAGATATAAAATGGGTGCATTAAATGGTTTTAAAGTAAATTCAAATTCATTTATCGAGACGATAAAAGCCCGTTGTTGTTGGTTGACTTACTGATTGAAATGTCTGTAATCTATTGATTTTTAATGTTTAGTTTATAGCATTATATTCTTTGTTAACTAACATGTAATTCAGGTCTAAAAATTAAATATTCAGGTTTATACGGCTTACCACAATCTTGACTTATAATACTACAAATTAAAATTTCTACGGATAATATGCTCTTCAGATATTAATAATAAAGAAGACTTATACATGGAACTCAATACTCTGATCGTAGGAATTTATTTCCTTTTCCTTATCGCAATAGGTTGGATGTTTAGAACGTTCACCAGTACAACCAGTGATTATTTCCGCGGGGGCGGTAACATGCTTTGGTGGATGGTTGGCGCGACTGCGTTTATGACTCAGTTCAGTGCTTGGACCTTCACTGGCGCAGCAGGTAAAGCGTATGCCGATGGTATGGCTGTCGCGGTTATCTTCTTAGCGAACGCCTTTGGTTACCTGATGAACTACCTGTACTTCGCTCCGAAATTCCGTCAGCTGCGTGTAGTCACGCCAATTGACGCGATTCGTATGCGTTTTGGTAGCTTCAACGAGCAAGTGTTTACTTGGTCTGGCATGCCGAACAGTATTGTTTCTGCGGGTATCTGGCTGAACGGTTTGGCGATTATCGCATCGGGCATCTTTGGCTTCGATATGACGACAACCATCGTTCTAACCGGTCTTGTTGTACTTGTTATGTCGGTGACTGGTGGTTCATGGGCGGTTATCGCATCTGACTTCATGCAGATGGTCATCATCATGGCGGTAACAGTAACGTGTGCTGCGGTCGCTATTGTGCAAGGTGGCGGTGTTACTGAGATCATTAATGACTTCCCTGTAGCAGAAGGCGCATCATTCGTTTCTGGTAACAATCTGAACTACGTAAGCATCTTCGGAATCTGGGCATTCTTCATCTTCTTCAAGCAGTTCAGTATCACCAACAACATGTTGAACTCTTACCGTTACCTAGCGGCAAAAGACTCAAAGAACGCGAAGAAAGCGGCTCTGTTGGCATGTATTCTGATGACAATCGGTCCAATCATTTGGTTCATGCCACCTTGGTTTGTCGCTGGACAAGGCATTGACCTTGCGGCGCATTATCCAGATGCAGGCTCTAAAGCGGGCGACTTTGCTTACCTATACTTTGTAGAGCAATACATGCCAGCAGGTATGGTAGGGCTTCTAATTGCAGCGATGTTTGCAGCAACCATGTCTTCAATGGACTCAGGTTTAAACCGTAACTCAGGTATCTTTGTTATCAACTTCTACCAACCGATTCTTCGTCCAAACGCGACAGAGAAAGAGTTGATGGTTGTGTCTAAGTTGATGTCTTCGGTCTTCGGTGTCGCTATCATCCTTATCGCACTGTTTATCAACTCGCTGAAAGGTTTGAGCCTGTTCGATACCATGATGTACGTGGGTGCATTAATCGGTTTCCCAATGACGATTCCAGCATTCTGTGGCTTCTTCATTAAAAAGACTCCGGACTGGGCAGGTTGGGGCACGCTAGTGGTTGGCGCGATTGTGTCTTACATCGTAGGCTTCGTTATTACCGCTGAAATGCTACAAAACTGGTTCAACCTAGAGCCGCTAACAGGCCGTGAATGGTCTGACTTGAAAGTAGCGGTAGGTCTGATTGCTCACTTAACGTTTACAGGTGGCTTCTTCATTCTGTCGACTTTGTTCTACAAACCACTAGAAGCGACTCGTCAGAAAGATGTTGATACCTTCTTCAACAACCTTGCGACACCGTTGGTTTCTGAATCAACAGCGCAGAAGAAACTGGATAACAAACAACGTTACATGCTGGGTTCACTGATTGCAGTGTCTGGTGTGGCAGTAATGGCGATGTTTGCTCTACCTAACCCATTCTGGGGAAGAATGATGTTCGTACTGTGTGGCGGTATCGTATTCATCGTTGGTCTGATGCTGGTGAAAGCCGTGGACGACTCGGTGGAAGATGCGAAACAAGAGAACAAAACGGCTTAGGTAACTAAACTTACAAGAAAGCAATTTAGAATAGAACGGCTGAGCGTGATTGCTCAGCCGTTTTTTATTGTGCGAACAATGGAGATTACAACTAATGGAGTGAATAACTTAGTTGATTAATAAATTGAATTTAAAAGAGAGAGAAGAACTAAATCAGGCGTGAAGAGATGTACATCAATAGGGCTTGTAGGTCGACGCTGCTTCGAGTCTTTTGTAAACGCTCGTTGACCTGATCATGGAGCAGGTTTCTGGTTAGGTTGGTGGCCGCCACAATATGCTCTCGCTGTGGCTTCGTTGGCAATACCAAAGCGATAGCAACGTGCACCTCACCAATGCGTGAAGCCCAATCAATCGGGTCATCACTGACAATGACTGCAATCGAAAGATCCTGAGTTGATTCAAACATTACATGTGGCAGTGCGATCCCCGGTGATACACACGTAGACGAGCGTTCCTCTCGCTTAATAAAGGCAAGAATCAGCTCATCTGGGTCTTGTGGGTAAACGAGGTGAGCGAGCCCTTTCAAGCACTCAAATTTGGTCAGTTGAGTTTGTGCTTTGGCATGGTGCCACTTGATGTCACAAGGTGGACATATCTGCGGCATGCGTTGGATTAAGTCCTTCGAGAACTCATGGTTCACTTGCGAGCCGACCATAGCGTAATGCTCAGCAATCACATCTTTAAGAACGAAACACGCTAGCTCGGCATCGATGCCAATGGCGGTGATCTGACACAAATCACCACGAAGTAAACCCACTTGCAACATCGCAACAGATTTGGAGAGATCAGCCGTTCGGTTTTGAGTGATATTGATAATACGGATGGTACTTTTGAATTTCTTTGCCAAACGGCTAAGTGGCTGCGCGACGTGTGAGTTAGCTGCAGGATCGTCAACGAAGAAGGTGATCTGATATTCGTTCATGAAAGGTTTAGGTTCGACAATGCTTAATAAAGACTTTATCGACACTCAACAATACCTCTTCCATGGGAATGAATAAGGTTTTAGCTGGGTCGAAGCGACTTGGCTGTTCAATGTCGATATCAGAGACGATCAACACCTTGTCTGCGAGGCTAATGTCCTGTGCAGAGAGTAAGTTTTCAATACCCATAGCGCCTTGTGTTTCAACTTTGATTGAAACGTTGAATTTAGGGGCTGTTTTATTTAAAGCATCAGCTGCCATATAGGTGTGTGCAATGCCTGTAGGGCACGCAGTTACCGCTACAATTCTCATTATTATTCTCGGCTTAATCTCGTCCCTGTTACGTTACATAAGCTACCTTTCAGAAGCTATTTTGCAAAAGCTATCTTGCATGAGAAATCCAGTATGGAAAGCTCGCATAGGGGAGGGGCGATATTGTTATGGGTTCTGTGGATTTTATGGATTGCCGTTTTTTATTCTAAGGTGGACGTCACACTCTGAGTTCTTGGTTACAATAATCTAGTTAATGCACCTTTCGTCCTATATATTGAGTGCCCCCACACCGTTAATCTTTTCATCTTATTAACCTCTTTATCTCATTCACTCAAATTGGTACTCGGACGAGGCAGCACATGGATATCACTGACATTATCGAGCCCGAGATTATCTGCTTGGAACTACAGGCAGACTCAAAACAGGCGGTATTTGAAGAGCTTGTCGAGCTGCTCGACCGTTCTGGTAAGCTTTCCAATAAAAGTGAATTCCTTGATGACATCTGGAAGCGTGAAGCCATCGGTAACACGGGCTTTGATGATGGTATCGCCATTCCACACGCGAAAAGTACTGCTGTAGCTAAACCTGCCGTTGCGGTTGGGATTAGCCGAACGGGTATTGATTATGGTGCTGATGGCGGTGAGCTGTCTGATGTGTTTTTCATGCTTGCTTCACCAGATAACAACGATGACCATCATATCGAGGTACTGGCTCAGATCTCGACCAAACTGATTGAAGATGACTTTGTTACAAAATTAAAGGCGGTTGAGTCTGTAGAGGAAGCTCAAGAGCTGTTTCTCGAAGCTAATTCTGAATCGTTCGATAGTTACGCCTCAAACTATAATGAAGTTTACGTCGAACCACTCAGCCCTTGGGCTCAATCTCTTAATCGTCTCAAAGAACACCTGCTGTACGGCACGTCACACATGATCCCATTCGTGGTCGCGGGCGGAGTCCTGTTGTCTCTGTCGGTGATGATGTCGGGTCACGGCGCTGTACCTGAGAGCGGTGTTCTGGCAGACATCGCGCAGATGGGCATCGCAGGTTTAACGCTGTTTACTGCGGTGCTGGGCGGTTACATCGCGTATTCGATGGCCGACAAACCGGGTTTAGCGCCAGGTATGATTGGTTCTTGGGTTGCGGTGAATCAATACAACACAGGCTTTCTTGGGGCGATAGTGGTCGGTTTCTTTGCGGGCTTTGTGGTGAATCTACTTAAGAAGATCAAACTGCCAGACAGCATGATCTCGCTGAGTTCTATCTTCATCTATCCATTAGTCGGCACTTTCGTCACTTGTGGCGCGGTGATGTGGGTGATTGGCTCTCCGATAGCTCAGGTTATGCTTGAGATGAACCAAATGCTCACGGGCATGGCGGGCTCGGGAAAAATGGTGCTCGGCAGTATTTTGGGTGCGATGACGGCCTTTGATATGGGCGGCCCGATCAACAAGGTTGCAACGCTGTTTGCTCAAACGCAGGTGAATACCCAGCCTTGGTTAATGGGCGGCGTTGGCATTGCGATTTGTACGCCACCACTCGGTATGGCATTGGCGACTTTCATATCACCGAAGAAATTCAAACGCGATGAACGCGAAGCCGGAAAAGCAGCGGGGATCATGGGAATGATCGGCATCAGTGAAGGTGCGATTCCCTTTGCAGCCGCCGACCCTGCACGTGTTCTGCCTGCAGTTGTGGCTGGTGGTATTGTCGGTAACGTGGTCGGCTTTATGTTCCATGTAGTCAATCATGCACCATGGGGCGGTTGGATTGTTTTACCTGTGGTGGATGGCAAAATTGGCTACATCATTGGCACACTCGCGGGAGCACTAACTACGGCTTTAATCGTGATACTGCTGAAAAAGAATGTGGTAGAAGGTGAGGCTCGCTCTAATCAGTTTGCGGGTGGTTCGGTGACAGAAGAAGGGCAAGCGGATGTACTCGCGATCACGTCTTGTCCATCTGGTGTTGCCCACACTTTCCTAGCGGCTAAGTCTTTGGAAAAGGCGGCGCATCATCTTGGGGTTCGGATTAAAGTCGAAACACAGGGTGCCAACGGGATAGGTAATCGCATCACACAAAAAGACATAGAAAGGGCGAGGTTGGTGATCTTCGCTCACGATGTGGCGATCAAAGAGGTCGAGCGCTTCGCGAACGTTAAAACCTTAGATGTCAGCACCAAAGAGGCGATGCTTAATGCGCAAGTGTTGATCATGAGAAAGGTGTAATCCTTAGACCGCAAAGTTTATCGGTTCCAAACTAAAAATACTCCGCTCTAGACCTGTTAAGGTGAAAGTGGAGTCTTTTTGTATGGCTTTCCAATAGATAAGTTTAGCTCTTAAAAAGGGTGGTACTTAAATACGTCTTCAACCATTGAGTTAAGCAAATCGATATCGTCACAGGTTTTCGCGTAGGTGCGCAGGCCTGCGATTTGAACCTGAACATGACGAGCAAGTTGAGTAGGTTCGCGCTCTTTGCTTATCTCACCTAGCTCTTGAGCTTCTGAAATCAGCTTAGCGAACTCACTTTCCATGATCTTCAGTGATTTCTTCGCTTCTTCTAATAACTCTGCGTGTTCATCAGTCAGTTCTGCGACCGTTTTTGCCAGCATACACATGCCATTTGGTGAGCTTTGTTTTGATTCGACCACAGCACGTTTTACGAAGTTTTCGAGCGCTTTGATCGGAGAATCAGTTTCGCTACGGAAACGGTTCAGATTGAGGATGCCAAGTTCGGTATAGCGAGCCAATGTCTCTTTAAACAGACCTTCTTTGCTACCAAACGTCGCGTAGATGCTACCCGGACGCATATCAATCACGTCTTGCAGGTTGCGCATAGATGTCGCGTGGAAGCCCTTTTCCCAATATAGGTTCGTTGCTTTATCTACTACATCTTGTCTATCGAACTTCGCGGTCTTGGCCATAACATCTACTTCATTAATCTGAACATATGTTCAATATTTTATGCTGAACGTTCGTTCTAGTAAAGGGGTGTTTGGTTGTGCTTGATAAGTGATCGCTTCACTTGAACCGCATAGAGTAACTAAGCCTTTGATATTTTTTAGCTATGTTCTTACTTTTCGAGAAACCGGTTAGGCTAAGTATTTGCTTGCCACGGAACGCACATACTCAGGTTCAAGCTTTCCACCACACAGTGTTTGGTGTGTCAGCAGGCCGATGAGGATGCTATATAGCTCAATCGCATTCTCGGCATCAATGTAATGGGCGAGCAGTTGTTGATACTTATTGTTGGCGATCTCGATGCTGGCATCTTCAGCCACAGCTTCTTGACCAATCACATCAATGTAATCAAAGACCAATTTCATTTCTTGGAAGTGACGTGATTCTATCGCCTGAAAGATATGGACGAAGTTTTCAATCTTCTGCTCAGTGGTTGCATCCACAGCTAGAGGCAAGTCGGCGAGGTTACCGCTATCGTGTCGAACAATCGCTTCGGTCGCAGCCTTGAACAGCTCATCTTTACTTTTGTAATAGTGATAAACCGCGCTTTTGCTCATGTTGAGGTGCGAGCACAGCTGTCTCATTCCCAGTTCTTTATAACCAAACTCCAAAAACACACCTGCGGCTTTCAGTGCGATCTCTTCGCGTCTTTGGTCATGATCGACGATCTTTGGCATGAGTCTTCCTCGGAATTCAATAATTGAAGGTTCAGTCAATTTAGGCAACTGAAGCAATAGCTTAATGCAGCTGATGAGTGTCATTTTAGTTTAAATTAGTCCAAGTAGTCAAAATAATTCTTTACAGCGGTTAAACTTCGATCTAATTTAAAAAGACCAAGTGTTCTAAATAAAAATTAAACGACGATTATTCGAGGTAACTATGAGAATTGATTGGAACCTACCCCCATTCAGAGCGGGCTTCTTAGGCGGGCTAGATAAATTTATCGGGCCGGGTGCGACATCGGCAGAGAAGAACCTGCAACTGTACATTCCGTTCATAGCGGGTGCGCTTATTGCGGCTTATGCCAACCATGCAGAGTTGGGCTGGTCTTGGGGACAATACCTAGCAGCGGTACTGTTAACTATCGACATGTTGGGTGGTGTGATCACCAATGCAACATCAAGTGCGAAGCGTTGGTTTCACAGAGAAGGGGAAGGTTTTAAGCAACACATGACCTTTATCGCCATTCACTTCATTCAGTTAACAGTATTCAGTTGGTTGTTCTTGGATTTGAACCTGATGTGGGTAGCGGTGACGGGTGGTTACATGATGTTGGCATGTGCCTTGGTACTGAAAACTGCACTCTACCTTCAGCGCCCTGTTGCCTTGATTTTGTATACACTGAGCTTAATCTTATCGCTTTATGTCGTCGAATCCCCTGTCGGCTTAGAGTGGTTCTTACCTGTGTTCTATTTGAAGTTATTAATCAGCCACATTCTGCGAGAAGAACCTTACCGTCCGGAAAACGAAGCCGTCTAATGAATGAGGCTGTTTAATGAATGAGGCTGTTTAATCAATGAGGCTGTCTATAAATGAATGTAACGAATGAGCCCAAGAGCCGAATTCTAGTGGCTGGCGCGACAGGATACTTAGGTCGTCATCTTATCGAAGCGTTGCAAGCGTGTGATGCTGATTTCAAAGCTCAGGCTCGCAGTGCTGAAAAATTGAAAGATCTCGGCTTGAGTGACTATCAAATCCAGATTGCTCAAGTGACCGATGCCGATAGCCTGAAAGGTTGTTGTGACGAAGTGGATATCGTCATCTCTTGTGTTGGTATCACACGTCAGAAAGAGGGATTGAGCTACATGGATGTGGACTATCAAGCCAATCTCAACCTGTTAGAAGAAGCTGAACGAGCAGGCGTTAGAAAGTTTGTTTATGTCTCGGCATTTAGGGCGAATGTGATTAAAAACGTTCGCTTGCTTGAAGCAAAAGAACGCTTTGCTCGTCGATTATTGGCATCTGAATATTTAGCACCTTGTGTGATTCGTCCGAATGGATTTTTTGCCGACATCGAAGAGTTCTACAACATGGCGAAGTCGGGAAGGGTGCACCTATTTGGTTCAGGAAATGTTCGTTTGAATGCAATTCATGGCATAGATTTAGCCGACTTTATCTTGGCTTCGCTGCCTCGTACCGAAAAAGAGTTGGATGTGGGCGGGCCTGATATCCTCAGTGCAACACAAATAACAGAGCTTGCTTTTCAATCTCAGGGTAAAACGGCGCGAATCACGTACATTCCCGACTGGGTGAGGAAACTGGCTTTATGCGTGATAAGACGACTACCGGAAAGTCGAGTAGGACCTGCGGAATTTTTCTTGAGCGCAATGGAAGGTGATGCCATTGCGCCATGCGTGGGAAAGCATCATTTAAGTGATCACTTTTCCCTGCTTAGTAGTGAACTAGATAAAGGCTAGTGATCGACAACTTCGACGGTTTTATGTTGCGCGCCGTAATAGGTGCCTTCATCAATGGTATACATCAACGTTTCTTCGCACTCTGGGCAGTCGAATTCTTCATTGGGTTCGATTGCTGCTTCTTCTACCCATTCCCATCCAATGTTTTCTTCGCAAGCGGGACAGTCCATAAAAACCTCTGATTATGCTTCTACGTTAATTGAATTCTTAACTTTTTGAGCCCGGCATTATACATAGTTGGGGCTGAATATATAGTAAGAACGGAGGGTATAATGAGCACCTATATACCCCTTTAGGGTTATTAAAATCTGTCAACTTTCAGTCACTTACGTCAATAAAATGTTGTTGCACGTTTTTTGCGTTTTCTAAAGTTGCATAGCTAACAGTTTTATAAATAAGTCAATGAATTCTGTAAGGTTAAATGCTAGCGTTATCGATTGCTGTCCTACATGGCACGGTAATTGATAAAACTAAATAATTATATGATCTCGGTAAAGGTACACCGTTTTAGAAGTGTGTCTAATTACCCGACAGATAAGATTTGTTCGCTGCTAGGAAATAAAAATGAAATTAACCGATATGTCTTTTAAGCAAAAAATCATTGCTTTGCTTATTTTGCCGATCTTAGGGTTTCTATGGCTCAGCGTTTCTGCGATATCCAAAGGCGTAGAAACGACGAGTGAAATGTCTTCATTGAATCAACTGACACGCTTGTCGGTTGTATACAGTGAATTGGTGCATGAGTTGCAAAAAGAGCGAGGCATGACGGCTGGCTTTATCGGCTCTCAAGGCACTCAATTTGTGGGCGAATTACGTTCACAACGAACCAGTGCAGATAACAGACGTGAGCAGAGAAACGAATATTGGCAGTCTGCCGATATCGATCTGCCACAGATCAATCGCTTGAACGCTGAAATAAGCCAAAGCCTTAATCAGATAACCACGATTCGTAATCGAGTGGATTCTCAATCTATCCCGTTGTCTGAAGCTTTGGGTTACTACACCAAACTCAATGCAAAGTTGCTTAGCGTGTCAGCCTTAATTGCTGAGCTGAGTTCTGATGCCACCATTACGACTGAAACCATCGCTTACTACAACTTCTTGCAAGGTAAAGAGCGAGCAGGTATCGAGCGCGCTGTCCTCAACAACACCTTTTCTAAAAATGAGTTTGGCCCAGGTATGCTGGTGAAATTCATCTCCTTGGTGACAGAGCAAAATACCTACTTCTCAAACTTCGAAGTGTTGAGCAACTCAGCCAACGTGCGTTTCTTTGAGCAACAGTTGAATGATCGCTCGGTCGCAGAAGTTGAGAAGCTTCGTGATCTAGCTGAATCTAAGATGAGCGGTTTTGATGTCGACCCAGTGTATTGGTTCGCTCAATCGACGGCTCGTATCGTTCAATTGAAAAAGACAGAAAACCACTTAGCGGAATCACTTATCACGCTGACTGAACAAAAAACAACACAAGCACAGTCTGCGATGATGGCCAGTATTGCTTTGTTTGTTGTGATTACTTTGTTCGCGACGTTTGTGAGCTTTAAAGCGATTACGGACTTAACGACCAGAGTAAAAGATCTAACGTTAATGCTCTCTAAAGTGCGTGATGATAACGACCTAACCGTTCGTGCTAAGTATGTTGGTAACAGCGAATTAGGGCAGATATCATCAGCATTGAATGCAACGTTAGAGAAGTTTTCAGGTGTGATTGATAGTATTTCTCAATCGAGCCTGACGCTGGCGTCAGCGGCTGAAGAGACATCACAAACGTGTCAGTACAACTCAGACACTTTAGTGCAGCAGCAAGATCAGATTGGTTTGATCGCAACGGCTACTGAAGAGCTGTCAGCAACGGTGAATGAAGTTGCGGCTAAAACTCAGCAGACAGCAAGCTCGGCTAAAATGGTCGATGAGCAATCGCAAGAAGGCTTGAGCACCGTTCAGAATTCTTACCATTCTATCGAAAAGCTGGCTTCAGAAATTAACGGTTTAGCCGACAAGATTACTCATCTACATGAGAGCAGCAATAACATTAACAGCGTGATTGATGTGATTAAGTCGGTTGCAGACCAAACTAACTTATTGGCATTGAATGCGGCGATTGAGGCGGCTCGTGCGGGTGAGCAGGGTCGTGGTTTTGCGGTGGTTGCTGATGAAGTTCGTACATTGGCGCAACGTACTCAAGAGTCTACATTAGAGATTGAAGGCTTCATCAGTTCACTTCAATCCGATGTGCAAACGGCGTTCAATGTTATCGATAACAGCAAGAAGATGTCATCGAAAGCGGTTGAAGACTCAAGAGAAGTGGAGCATACGCTACAAGACATTTCTGCAGCGGTGAGCGAGATCTTCAGCATGACTGAACAGATTGCAACGGCAACAGAAGAGCAAGCGGTTGTGACTCAAGATATCGCTCAGAACGTGATGGCAGTAGAGCAGAAATCGACAGAGTCGACCACGGGCGCTACTCAAATTGCAGCAACAGCCAAGGAGCAAGCTGAATTGGCCGCTTCTCTCAAACAGATCGCCAATACTTTTAAGAGTTAAGAGTTAAGAGTTAAGAGTTAAGAGTTCATCTATACAAAATGTCCCGCCTAGAGCGGGACATTTTTTTGGAAGAGATAAAGCTATCAAGACAACACGCTAAAGCTCAAACAACACATCGGTACGAACAATGTACTTGGTTCCAGACTGTATTGGCGCAGAACCGTGTATGCAATGGGCTGGGTGAGTGCCGTGAGGAAAGCACAGAATGCTGCCGCTTGGTGTTCTAACCGATTCTACATTGGCATTCTCCTGATGATGCCCTTGACGACGAGCAGGCTTGCTCGGGTCATTACGGTTAACCATAAATTGAGTTTCGCCGCCAACGAAGTCGTCACTTAATAGAATCAAGAAGGTGTACATGCTCCAACGGTCGCCAAATGAATCATCGACCAACTCCCCATCGATAACCTGACTACCAGGCCACGATCCATCGGTATGCATCTTAAAGAAGTCCCCTTCATCGTAACGATAAAAGCGAAAACGACCGTTAATACCCAAAGGTTTCACGCCAGCAAAGTGATCGTATTTATCAACGAAATGATCTTGGCAACGCTTCCAAATAATGTCGAGGGTTTCAGTATCCGCGATCAAGTTGAGATTCTGATTGTGACGAACTTCTCTTGGTAAAGAAACGGCTGCATCTTCCGTAAAGCCAAGTTGGTTGGCTTCTTCGAGTATGCGCTGAACTTCTTCAGGGAGCAGCACGTCAAGTAACTGAAAAGCACCCGGTACATTGTGTACTTCAGCGCGTGTCACCGCGTTTACGTGCTTATCAAGTGCAAATGGATTAGCCGATTTTGGTGCCCATACGGGTAGGTCACTGCGTTGAGTGCCTGATTCGCGTCTAACCACATAGAAATTTTCATTGTTACTCATCATGAACCCTTATTTTGAAACTACTTTTACTTGTGCAAACTGACGGTGTCCGTCAACAGAACCATGGAATCCCAAACCGCTCTGTTTCGCACCAACCCATGGGGCATCGCCACTGCCACCTTGTCCTTGATTTACTCCAACCATGCCAGCATCCAGTTCGTCAGCAACGTTGTGGGCGCCTTGGTTTCCAAATACCACGGCACCTAGGCCGTACTCACTGGCATTGGCTCGCTCAATCGCATCATCAATATCGGAATAGCGACTGATCGCGACAACCGGACCAAAGGTTTCTTCTGTTTCCAGTTTCATTTCTGCTGTCATTCCGGTGATAACCGTAGGGCGGATATAACGCTCGGGTTGCTCTGAACCACCTAAAAGAAAAGTCGCTCCTTTTTGTTGTGCGTCTTCTAGTTGGTCGACAATCTTGCCATGTTGTGTCGCATTGATAATTGGCCCGATATTGACGTTGGGCATATCCCAAGGGCCAATCTGATACATGTTGGCGATCTCGGTGACTCGTTGTTCAAATTTATCGGCGATACGTTCATCAACATAAATACGTTCGATAGAAGTACACATTTGTCCTGAGTTTTCAAAACTACCCGCAACGGCAAAGCGTGCTGCTTGTTCTAGGTTCGCGTCGCGCATGACGATCATTGGGTCTTTACCGCCTAACTCCATCACAAGGCGCTTTACCTTGCTTGCCGCACGCACCATGATGTCTTGGCCGGCAGCTTTTGAACCGGTGAATGCGATCATTTGAATGTCACCCTCAACCAAGGCTTTACCCGTTTCACGGTCGCCATGCAGAATGGTTAATACATCTTCAGGCAGGTGTTTTTGCAACTCACCAAAGAAAGCTTCGGCGATAAGAGGCGTTTCTTCAGAAGGTTTTAGAATCACTGTATTACCAGCAACCAGCGCAGGCACGATGAGATTGTTGGCCATCATGACTGGATAATTCCAAGGTGAGATAACACCCACAACACCAAGTGGTCGATATTGAAGTTCAGTAGATCCAGATAACTTTCGCGTATTGAGTGCGCGTTGTGCCTCTTCTGCATAATGCTGACCCATATAAATCGCACCAGTTGCTTCGCCAGTGGCGCGACGAATATCTTTACCCATTTCACGAGCAAGCAACTCAGAGAAAGAATCGGCGTACTGATCAAGTTGTTGATAGGCTTTGATGATGGTTTGCGCGCGCTCCTTCATAGAGAGTTTACGCCATGCCTTTTGCGCCGCTTTTGACTTACGAATCGTTTGAGTCACTTCCTCTACAGAGGCATTGTTCACCTCACCAAGAAGCTCGCCATTGCTCGGGTCAACAGATTGTATAGACTTGCTCATGTGTACCAACTCCGTTTAATTTTTTCGTATTTTTGTTTGTGCTTAACTGTATATTTTCTTAACTATATATTTGCCTAACTACATATTTGAATAGCTAGATATCGAGAATTCTCGATGTCTAAGCTTCTAAAAATGGACAACAGCTAAAGATTAAAAGATCAAAATTTAAGTTAGGGCGGTGTCGTCCACCCAATCGGTTTTGTTCCCGCTCGTTAGAGGGAATGAGATAATTCTTTTAAAAACTTCTCGATGTATTCGTCATTGCGCTTGTAGTAAGTCCACGAGCCAATGCGTTTTGAAGTAACCAACTTTGCACGTTGCAGGTTAGATAGATAAGAAGACACCGTCGACTGAGACAAACCGCTTTTCTCTTGAATAATGCTGACACATACCCCTTCAACATCGGTATCAACGAGCTGTTTCTCAAGGTTAAAGTGCTCATGGGGCGACTTTAGCCAATGAAGAATGTCTCTGCGAACAGGGTTGTTGATCGATTTTAAAACTTCATTCATATCTGACATGGCATTGGATTACTGTATTTGATTTATGTGCAATATACCCGTTGAAACAAGATATCGCAATATTTCGATATCTTGTTTTTATTATTTTGGCATAAGAGTGTCGTCCGAGCTTATTGTTGGTGTCTAGATTTGCGTATTAGCTAAGTTCTAAGCGCTCGAACGGATTCTCAAGCACCCAGAACTGAGTTCGAAGAAACATCAAGTGGGACTAAAGTGCCTCTCCGTTAACCGACAACTTCACATCAATGTTGCCACGAACAGCATTTGAATATGGGCAGACTTGGTGAGCGGTTTTCACAAGTGTAACTGCCTGTTCTTGCTCTAAATCGAGCTCAATAGATAGCGCTACCGTTAAAGCAAAGCCACCGTTTTCGTTTGGCCCAATGCCAACCGTTGCGGTTGTTGGCGCGGATGCGATCTTAATCTTCATCTCTTTAGCGACATGAAGTAGCGCATTTGAGAAGCACGCAGAATAGCCTGCAGCAAAGAGCTGTTCTGGGTTGGTCGCTTCACCTGAACCGCCCATCTCTTTAGGGTAGCTCAATGCTAGTGAGAGAAGATTGTCATCAGTTGATACTTGGCCATTACGACCTGCCGTTGCTGTTGCAGAAGTTGTGTAGAGTGTTGTCATTATTTTAGTCCTTTTTTTGAATTGTGTAAAATTAAATTGCGCGCAATTTAATTTTAAAGCTAGCTTAATTGATAAAATTTGAGCGCGCAAGTATATTGTGCACAATTTAATTTATTAGTGAGGTGATCATGAGCGACCAAGATGACTATCTAAAGCTGGATAATCAGGTGTGTTTTGCGTTGTATAGTGCGTCGAATGCAATGAGTAGAGCGTATCAACCTTTACTGAAAGCGCTTGATCTTACTTACTTGCAGTACATTGTGATGATGGTGCTGTGGGAGCAACAAGAGATCAATGTTAAAGCGCTAGGCGCAAAAACGCATTTGGATTCAGGGACGTTGACGCCATTACTCAAGCGTTTGGAAGCGAAAGGTTATGTGCTTAGAACTCGCAGTGCTGAAGATGAACGAGTTAGGGTTATTACACTGACATCTGCGGGAGTAGAGCTAAAAGAGCTAGCGCAGACCGTGCCAGTTGAAATGCTGTGTCTTTCTCAGATGAATGAAGATGAGCTTAAATCGCTAAAAGCACAGTGTGAGCAATTGCTTGGTAATTTGACTAAGTAAGTACTTTTAGTTATCGGCCATAACAATCAGAAATTGAAAAAGCCCGTTAGTCCTACTGTTAATTAGTTGCGATTGCTAATTTGAGTAAGGTTAACGGGCTTTTTGTATCTGCTGTCATTATTGATGCTAGATGCTAGATGCTAGAAGCTAGAAGCTAGAAGCTAGAAGCTAGAAGCTAGTCTTCGCTCACGAACACATACATATCACCACGACAGCGGTTGATGCTGTATTCAATCGGTACGCCTTTTTTATCGTAAGCGGTTTGCTCGATAAGCAGCACTGGCACCGTTTCATCGATGTTGAGTTTCTCTAGAAACTCTTCCGTTGGCATCTTAGCGGACACTCGGCTTTGAGTTTTTGTCGGTGAGATATCTTGGCTGCGGAAGTAGTCGTAAAGCGACAACTGAATCTCGTCTGGGTCGTGGATAAGATGCGCAGGAACGTAAGACTCTTCAATAGATACCGCTTGCTCGTCGATGTAACGAACACGCTTCAATAGAAAGACTTGATCGTTCTCGTCGATTTTAAGCATCTTGGCTATTTCAGAAGAACACGCAATCACGTCTTTCTTAATCCATAACGTGTCGGGCTTTTTGCCTTTCAGAACCACTTGTTGAGAGAAGCCGGTCGCTTCTTTACTGGAGTACTCAACGGTTTCACTGATCATGGTACCCAAACCACGAGAGCGAACAATCACGCCTTCTTTATCTAATATATCCAACGCTTTACGAACGGTGATACGAGACACTCCAAGCTTGTCACTGAACTCACGCTCGGTAGGAATGAAGTCTCCACCTTTGAGCATCTGTTGCTCAGTCGCCAGCTTCACTGAATCGGCAATCTTCAGATATAAGGGTGATTTATCTTTCTGTTCGATTCGTTCTTGAATCAGGGTAAGCAGTGGTTGATAAGCGCTCATAAAGGTCTGTTTTAGCTTTTATATTTAATCGAAGTATACCCGAAGTTCTCAGCCCACACTTAATAGAAATGTGAAATCTGAGGGCGAAACAAAGATTCCACCGCTCCGAGGTTTTATCCAATTAGTTTGAACGTTTCAACTGATAACGTGAGGCTGACGCTTTGTCGCTACAAGGCTCTGTTGAAATGGGTTTTACTTTGAAAGTTAGAACTGTGGCGATACTCACCAACACCGCACAGATCAAATAGGCTATCGAGTAACTGCCATACCAATCGACGGAGATTGCTGCAAGGATAGGGCCGATAAAGCCACCAATACCCCAAGCGGTATAAAGAACACCATAGTTGGCGCCAAAGTTTTTCAGGCCGTACAAGTCCGCCATGATTGAAGGAAACACTGCCAATAAGGTGCCATATCCAATGCCTGCCAACGCTGCGCCAACCATTAGAGTCGGGCTAGACACAAACTGGCTGAACAGCAGCATATTGATGGTCTGTAGTCCAAGCGCAATCGCTAATGTTTTCAACGCACCAATCTTGTCGCTCAATAGCCCAGACACTAATCGACCTGCTGAGTTGAATATCGATAAGGTCACAATCAAATAAGCGCCTTCTAAGATATTGGCTTGCTCAGCAGCAATCGAGGTGATGTTGGCGATGATCATCAAACCTGCGGCAGTGCCAAAGGCGTAAGTGAACCACAACAGGTAGAACTGCTTGGTGGCGAGCATCTCTTTCCACATGTAATTACGTGCGGGAGGTACTGCAGGCTTTGATAAGTCAGATTCTTCTGAGTTGGCTTTCGGCTCATACCCAGTTGGCGGGTTTTTGATCGAACAAGCCAGTGGGAACGCAATGACGATGAGTCCAGTTCCAAGTATGCGGAGGCTTTGTTCCAATCCAACGACGGATATTAGGTAGCTAGTAAGCGGAGCCAAGTAGATAGCCGCAAGGCCAAACGCCGTGGCGAGTAACCCATTGACCATGCCTTTCTGAGAAGAATGAAACCACTTCATTGCCGTTGGGTTCAAGCATGCGTAAGCGAAGCCAATTCCCGCACCAGTGACCAAACCAAAACTCACATTCAGGTTCCATGGTGTCAAAGATAGGCTCGCTAAGATCATTCCTGTGCCCGCCATCAAAGAGCCCACCATCAATACCTTTTGTGGACCAATCTTATCTTGAATACGACCAGCAATGAGCAGTGCCAATGAAAGAGTGATGATGGTGATCGTGTAGGGCATCGAGGCTTGAGTGTTGTTCCAACCAAGTTCTAAAAGCGAGTTTTTGAATACACTCCAAGTATAAAGAACACCGATGCACAGGTTGATTCCACAGCTCGCGAGCAGAATTCTGGTTGCTTTGTTATTTGCAATTGAAAAGCGGTTCAAAGCAGAAAAATTAATCATGGGAGAAGGGCCAAAAAGGTAGGTGAAAAAAGACAGGCGTAACAAAAAGGCCCAGTAAGACTGAGCCTAGTGTGTACATGAATTAGCAAGGATTAGTATTGGTTAAGGTAGCGAGTAATCTCGTCCACGCTTGGGGCACAGTCGCCACCTACATGGCTCACCACGTAAGATGCCACGGCGTTGCCTAACAAGATTGCGTCGGGCAATTCCCAGCCAGAAGCCAAGCCAGCTAATACGCCTCCGGCATGGGTGTCACCTGCGCCAATAGTATCTACCACTGTAGCTTTAAATGGCGCAACGTTTCCGTAGCCATCATGAGTGGCGAACAAAGCGCCATCACTGTCGATACGTAAAATCAGCGGGCAGCGATAAGTGTGATGCCATTGCTCAACGAAGGTGTTGATGTCTTGCATACCCAGAACTTCAGCTTCTTGGCGATTCAAAGATACCGTTGGTTTCAGTTTGATTAGGCGATCAAACAGTGGTTTTGGAATATCACCAATGCGAGGGCCAAAATCGATGAATAACTCAATGCTGTTGGGCAACGTTTCTAGCCAACTAACGATCTCTTCACCACAACCCGAAGACAACTGATAACCAGAAAGGTAGATAATCGCATCGTCTTGCAGATCTAACTGATCAAGCGCTTGTTGGTTCCAGTTGTTCTCGACACCGCTAACAGATAAGAAGGTTCGTTCACCGTCTGGCTCAACGAGCGCTAAGCACCAGCCATTGTCGCCACTTGGATCTTGTAGGTGACTTGTTAGGCCTTTTTCAGCCATTGCTGTGGTGATGATGTCAGCCCATTTACCTTGACCAATTGGTAAGGCATTAATTGATTCAACGCCCAGCTTTTTCAGAGCAATCGCGATATTTAGGGCGCAACCTCCGACATGAATGCCTTTCTCGGTCAGCTCTACATCGGTGCCACGCTTCGGGAGGGCAGGTGTTTCTGTCACGATATCGACCACAGCCGCACCAATCAGGCACAACTGTCGTTGATTCTTGAGGGTTGGAATCAGTGTAATCAAAGAACTATGAGGCATACCCTTGCTCCTTAATTTCTCTTAAACGCAGGAAGGTTGCGGCATAACCTGCAAAGTCGAGTTGGTTTTCGTCATCAAGCTGTTTTTTTAGATCGACATCGATAGCTTGGATACCATTCAATGCGCCACAAATTGCGGTCGCCATCGCACCAATCGTGTCGGTATCACCACCTAAGTTAGCACACAGGATCGCACAGCGGTTTGGATCGGTTTGCGCCAGTTCAACCATCGCAATGGCTGCTGGTACCGATTCAATAGTGCTCACGCCAGCACCGACTAAGTTGTAGACTTTTTCCATGCGCTCTTCAATGCCGCTGTTTTCTGAAGCAACCATCAAAGCAAGTTCAATGCGAGCGCCCATTGAAGCACTGAATGTGGTGATGTTCTTGGTTTGTGCTGCGTTGGCAATCGCAGGTAATTGGTCTTTAATTTCGCTCCAGCTATGTCCTTCAATTGCTTTTGATACCGACCAAGCAATCGCAACCGCACCCGCGATAGCAACATCTGATTTGTGTGTTGGGCTTGAAGCCAGTGCAACTTGCTCGATAAAGGTATCTAGGCTGGCGGTTGGCACAAGGCAGCCCATTGGCGATACACGCATCGCAGCACCGTTAGTCACACCGTTGTTTTCAAGCTCATCAATGGAAGTGCCTTCTTTAATCGCACGCATCGCAGCTTTTGAGCTAGGACCGAAAATGTTTTTGTTGAATGCGTCAAAGCCTTCAGCCCAGCTTAATACGTTGCGAGCAATGATCTCTGGTGAGATCTCACCGTCGCATTCGATGATAGCGTCAGCAAGAGCCAGCGCCATTGAGGTGTCATCCGTGAACTGGCAAGCATCGAAATAACAAGCGGCGTTGTTTTCAGCAGGCCCTGGCAGGAAAGAGTCAATCCAACCAAAGTGCGCTTTTACTCGGCTTCTAGGCCAAAGCTCTGATGGCATTCCCATTGAATCACCCAGTGCTTGACCATAAAAAGTGCCTAAAATTCTGTCTTGTTTTGAAATGTTCATCTTACTTCACCAAAAATAGGTTATTTAAAAACTGCTCAGCCTTTAGCTAAAAAATAAGGCTAGAGAGAAGACTGAGCAGGTATAAAGTTACGCTTGAGCTTTTTCTACTTGAGTCTGCTCTGATGGGTTTCCATCTGATTTGTTGTCGATTTTAATCTCTTTGATTTCGCCGTTTGGTTCACGGAAGAAGTACATGAAGATCACGAGGATGATGGCAATCATGATGGCACCGAAGCCCCACATGCCGGACCAATCGAACGTGAGTCCATTCTGTGGTTCGTCGTAAGCAAACATCTTCTCCATTAATACGCCACCTAAGCGGTAACCCAGCAAGCTACCGATACCTTGGCAACCCAATGTGATAAGGCCTTGCGCTGCGGTACGCATGTGAGCGGGTGCTTTTTTGTCGACGTAGATGTAAGCCGTTACGAAGTAGAAGTCATAGCTCACACCGTGCAATAGGATGCCTGCGAACAACAGTGAGTATAGGTACCAAGTGTCTGCGCTTCCGTAGACGAAGAAACCGTAACGAACTGCTGCCGTAAAGAGACCAAGTAGTAGTACCTTCTTAATACCAAATCGTTTGGTGAAGAGAGGTAACGCCAGCATAAAGAAGATTTCAGAGAACTGACCCAGCGTCATCCAGCCAGTTGCGTTGCTCATGCCTACTTCGGTTAAGTAGCCGTTTGCAAAGATGTAGTAGAACGCCAATGGCATGCTGAACATGAAAGAACAAACGAAGAATGCTAGGAAGTTTTTGTCTTTCAGCAACACGAGTGCATCAAGGCCAAGCATTACTTTTAGGCTAAGTTTACCGGTACTTTTGGGTGGAGTGTCTGGCAATGTCAGTGCGAAGATACCCAGAGCAGCTGAAGCGAGTGCCGTCAGAATTAGAGGGATATTGCTTGATGAAATATCGCCGTAACCCAACCAACCTGGTAAGAAACCAATCGCGATACCAGAAGCGATCCAGCCGATGGTGCCCATTACACGAATACGCGGGAAGTCACGTTCTACGTCTTCTACGTTAGAGAAAGCAATGCTGTTGGTCAGTGCAATCGTCGGCATGTAGGTTAACGAGTAAAGCAAAAGGATTGGGAAGAAGGTGGCAAACTCGGTTTGTTGAGCTGCTAAGTACATTAAACCTGCACCCGCTATCAACATCACTGAAAGTACTTTCTGCGCTGCGAAGAAACGGTCGGTGATTGATCCAACTAGGATCGGTGAAATGATCGCGGCGATTGCGGTACATGCATAAGACCATGCGATCTCAGTCGGGGTAAAACCATTGGTATTGAGTATTTGCCATAAGGGAACAAACCATGCTCCCCAGATAAACCATTCAATGAACATCATTGAAGACAGTTTGAAGTTAGTCGATTTCATTATTATGTCCTTTAGTACTGTAGGGTATGCAATGATGGTATTTTAAATGATAGTACCAATACAATACCATTGAGGTTGTTTTGTGATCTAATTATCAGATGTATCAGCAATGGAGTTACTTTATATGATCATAGAACATGGTGTTTTGAGCTGGTGCTGAGATCTAAATATGACGAGTTGTTTATCTAAATGACTGTTTCTAAATACGTTCTTTGAAGGTCTCAGGCGATGCCTGTCGAGAAGGAGGAAGGAATAACGTGGGTAGGGAAATTAGGCATAAAAAAAGAGCAGTCAACGCTGCTCTTTCTGGTCTTAGTTTGGGTCTATGACCAAGTGAATAGTTAACCCATAAACCAAGAGATAAAAATCAACGCACCAAAGCCGAATGTTGCCATCAGTGCCGTATCGCCACCGGCTGCTGTGTAGCTGCCTTCAGTTTGTAGGTGAGGGAAATCAGGTCTACGAACCTTAACTACCATCGCCAGAGGCCCCCAGATAGCTAAGAATACCAATACCATGCCCGCATAATCCAGCATGCTCACAAACTGGCTCGCGAACAGTTCAGCGAGTACCAAAGGCAATACAAAGGTCAGAGCGTAAGCCAGTAGTTTGTTATTGGTAACGGCGTCTTTGTTTTGGTCGTAAAGCGCCATGGACACGCCAAGGAAAGATGTCACCAGTGCCAATGCTGAGAACAGCGCAATCACGACTTTCAGCCAAGCAGACTGCCCGCTAAACGCAGAGATCAGTTCTGAAATGTTATGGAACTGGCTGATAGCGTCTGTACCAAGGTTACCGATAATCGCGAATAACCAAGTTAGGTAGCAGATTAGTGGAATCACCGAGCCCAGCAGAATCATGTTACGGATCTGCTTTTGAGTCGCTTCGCGGTTGTAGATAACCAGTGACGGGATCACTACCATAGAGGCAAAACTAGTAAAGATAACCGCGCTGTACTGCACCACGTCATTAGCCTTGTATTTGCTGGCTTGAGTCAGGTAATCAAGGCGAATGTTGCTAAACAAAGAGGCGATAACGATAAATAGCATCACCACCATCATGATGAATAAACCGCGATTTAATTTGTCGATATATGATTTACCCGCCACCACAATCACACCCATCAATAGGCTGAAAACGGTATAAGCAGCGGATGCAGAGATGTCTACGCCCACGTCGAGCAATAGCTTATGAATGATATCGCCAACACCCAAGATATAAGCGATCAGCATGCAGACCAGCAACAGGTAAAAGAGTGCATTGATAAAGTGTTTACCTTTGCTGCCCAGAGTTAGGTAAGCAACACTGCTCATGCCACTGTTGTCTTTAGTTTTGGTGCACGCTTCTGCCAGAAGAAGAGCTGAGTAAGTGGTGCCGATAAAGATAAGTAGCATCAGCACTGAGCTGATCATGAAGCCAAATTGGGCCAACACCATGGGAATGGCAAGCATACCAGCCCCTAATGCAGTTCCTGAAAGAATCAAAGAACTGCCGAATAATTTCATATTCAAGAAAACAACCTCGAGGTATCCAATTAATTTTTAGTTGGATTGTAAATATTTGTTGCCAAGACTAACAAATTACTCAGCAAAGTTAGGGGTTAAATTCTAATAAATTTTGAATTTTTCTAAAAAATTTAAGCGCGAATTTATGGGGTGTATATCTGATAGCTTGTGATATTTGCCTGGTGATTCTTTTTAGCTTTTTGATAACTTTTGTAAATTGATCGCCGTTCAAGAATTCGCAAGTTGAGGTTGATTAAGTCATGTCTTAATTACAGTGAAATTGAGTCAAAACCTTGCTTATTTAATGAATCCTTGCATGTCATCGTGTTTGTCATGAGTGTTATTTGATGAGCCTGAGCTCTTTGACTTTTTCTTGAATCAGGTTTTGGACGAGCAGAGTAAGAAACTGGATGCGAGGGTGATTTGCATTTCGTTTCAACGTCACCATGTCGATGTCAAAGTCAGGGATTTTAATCGGCGGTTCGCATAAGACCAAGTCATCTTCTATCAATTCAGAACGACCTACCATCTCTGCCATTACAGCTAATACGTTTCTTCCCGAAAGCATTCTTCGAATGGTTAAAAAACGAGTTGTACCAAGCACAACATTGCGTTTTACACCAATATTCTCCAACGTGATATCGACTTGGCTCGTGAGTTCTTGGTTAGCCGTAATAATCATTTGTGGCGTTTTTAAATAAGTCTCGAGTGGTATCGGGAGGATGGTTTTCAATACCTTGTTATCAAAGGTGCACAGATGTTTTTCTCGGTAAAGGAAAGTGGTATTTAAATGGCTTGGCAATTCCTGAAATACGCCAATGCACAAGTCAGTATCTTGGTCTTCAAGTAAGGTCACACAATTTGCGCTATCGACCGGTTTGAGCAGAACTTTGCTAAGAGGTGCAAGTTGCTGAAGAGTGTCGAAAATGTCCGGACCAAAGATCTGCTCTGCATAATCACTGATGCCAATGACGAACTGACCTGTGTAGTTTTCTGGCTCAAATTGCTCAGCAGGTAAAACATCTTGCGTAAAAATCGCCAAAATTTGTTGAACCTTGGGGGCGACTTCATGTGCTCTCATGGTTGGCAGCATCTTATTACCTTGCCTTTCAAACAGCGGGTCATCTAATAACTCTCGAAGTCGTTTTAGGTTATAGCTGGTGGCAGGTTGTCCCAAGTGCAACTCTTTTGAGGCTGTCGAAACACTTTTTAAACGAAAAAGAGCATCGAAAGTTAACAGTAGGTTGAGGTCGATTCCACGCCAATTAAGATCTTTCACAGCAATCCTCGCATTTGGTAGAAATAACAAAAAAGAATCTAGGTTATCAATTTCGCTGATAAGTTGGATTGATTTGTTCAATTTTATCGATGGTGATTAGCAAAATATACTCAACTCAAGCAAGAAATCCTAGCCAAATAAGGGACAAGTGGATGTTGAGTGACAAATTGAAAGGCTTCTTAAAACAACTGAGCACGCTGTCGATTAGGCGCTTCTCAACAAATAGTGAGGACATTGAGCCTCAGGATGTATTCGTTTGTCGTGAAGGGACTGCTCATGACAGCCATCGATATATTGAAAGTGCAGTTGCGAATGGTGCGGTTGCAATCATTGCAACAAAACCCGTTTCAGCGTCTGTGCCTGTATTAATAACCGGAAGTCATTATCAAAGCCTGCTACTTATTAAAGCTTTCTATGAATACCCGCATAAGAAGATCAATCATATCGGTATTACGGGGACCAATGGAAAAACGACCGTCGCACATGGTTTGAATCAGATTCTTAAGAACAAGCAACAGAGCGCCTATATTGGGACGCTCGGTGTGGAGTTTGCGGGCAAAAAACAAGAGTTGAGTAATACCACGCCAGACGGGGTCACATTGTTAAACTTATTCAAGGATATGGCTGAAGCGCAGGTTACTGACAATGTCATGGAACTGAGTAGTCATGCATTAGTTCAAGACAGAGCTGGGTTTGTACCGCTCTCCGTTGGAGTGATCACCAACATTGGTCGTGACCACCTTGACTATCACAGGACGATGGATGGTTATGTTCAAGCGAAGCTTCAGATTTTAGATCGTATTCAACCCAATGGCTTTGCGGTGATCAACCTCGATGATGCACACGCCAATGTCGCGATTGAACGAGCAAGTAGTCGAGTGAATGTACTGACTTTCTCAATGCATAACCCTAAAGCGGATCTCTATGTCGAACAGCTTAAGGTTGAGAAATTTGGCGCTACCTTTATTCTCAATCATCAAGGTAGCAAAAAGTCTGTTTCTAGCCAACTTCCCTTTCAGTTTAATGTCGAGAACACCCTAGCAATGGCGACAACCCTTTTGGCATTAAAGTGGTCGTTGTCGAATATCGCGGACGCGTTGAATAGCGTTGTTGCCCCTGATGGGCGTTCAAAATATCTCTCGCTAAATAATGGTGCTGTGGCTCTCGTTGATTACGCCCATAACCATGATGGCCTCACGGCTCTCTATCGAGGCATCCATTCTCAATTGGCTAAGCGAGTTATCACTGTCGTTGGCGTGACAGGTGATCGAATTCGTGATGCAGCGGATATCGGGAAGTTATGTGCTAACCATTCTGATGTTGTCATTTTTACTTCGGACAACCCATTAGGTGAAATGCAAGAGGACATTTTCAGAGCATTAACCTCACAAGTAAACGACGCACTTTGCTATGAAATTAGTGATCGTTATGAGGCAATTCAGGTCGCTAAGCAATTGAGTCGAAGTGGCGATCTTATCTTGGTTTGCGGTAAAGGATCGGAAACCCACCAGTACATTACGACCAATCAAGTTGGTCGTCAGAGCTATATTGGCGATATTGCTGTACTGACGCTGGAGGAAGAGTCATGAATCGTGCGTTATTGTCGAATCGACTAAGTGTATTCCTACTTACTTTGCAATCATCTACTTGTTTAAAAGCGTTGATTAAGAATATCCGGCTATTCGTATTGTTAGGCTTTATTTTAGGAAGCGTCAGTAGCCCAAGCTTCGCGGTGGTAACGCCTAACCCACCAGACTTGCCCGCCAAAGGTTACGTATTAATGGATTTTCAATCTGGCGCCATCATTGCTGAGCAAAACTCACGTGCGATTTTAGCTCCTGCAAGTTTAACTAAATTGATGACAGCTTACGTCATCGGGCAAGAAATTAAGGCCGGTAGATTGACCTGGGAGGATACAGTCTCGATCAGTGAAAATGCTTGGTCGGCCAAATTCTCAGATTCATCCAAGATGTTTATTCAACCTGGAGATGAGATTTCAATCTCTAACCTTATGAAAGGCGTGATCGTTCAGTCGGGAAATGATGCTTCTGTTGCTTTGGCTGAATATATCGCGGGTAGTGAGCAAGCTTTTGTTAGCCTAATGAATGGTTGGGCGAGTTCTCTCGGGCTGCAAGATACTAACTTTGTGAATGCGCATGGCTTGGACGGTGAAGGAATTCAAACTTCTCCGCTTGATATGGCAATTTTGATGAAGTCGATTATTAAGGATGTACCAGACGTTTATGCTTTGTATGAAGAGCGCTTGTTTAAATGGAATAAGATTACTCAATATAATCGAAATAAACTGCTTTGGGACAAGTCTATCAACGTCGATGGTGGAAAAACGGGTTATACCGAAGATGCTGGCTATAGCTTAGTCAGCTCTGCTACAGAAGGTAAAATGCGTTTGATATCAGTTGTTATGGGTACCAATAGTCCTCAAGCCCGAACCACGGCTTCAAAGAATTTATTGAGTTATGGATTTCGTTTCTACGATACCAAACAAGTGATGGAAGAGAATCAAATCGAGTCTCAGGTGCGAGTTTGGAAGGGAGGAGCTGAACAAGTTAACGCCAAGGTAGCCGAAGATGCGTATTTAACAATGCCGAGAGGAACAGTCGATTCTCTGCAAAAATCGGTTGTATTGATTGAGCCGTTGGTTGCGCCAGTTAAGCAGGGGGCCGAAGTTGGAAAAGTCGTATGGGAAAGTAACGGCAATCAGGTGGCAAGTTACATTTTAGTAGCGGAGCAATCTGTAGAAAAAGGCTCTTGGGTAGTGCGACTGTGGGATAGCGTAAAGCTGTGGTTGCGTGGGTTATTCTCGGACTTGATCGGGCGGATTGAGGTGAAAGAATGATCGCGGAAATGAGCAATACGTCTATGTGGCGCAATCGAGATTATGTTCGCTTGCTCTCTGCACAAATCATATCTTTGGTCGGCACTGGCATGAGCTCTGTCTGCTTAGCTTTACTTGCCTATGAACTGTCTGGCGATGAAGCGGGTATGGTTCTGAGTATCGCTTTTGCTTTAAAGATGTTGGCGTATATTGGATTAGCTCCGATATTTGGTGCTATTGCTCATAAGCTGCCGAAACGGCAGACTCTGGTTGCACTCGATTTGATTAGGGCGCTACTGTTTGTTTGCTTGCCGTTTGTCACTGACGTGTGGGAAGTCTATGTGCTGATGTTTCTTATCAATGCATGCTCTGCGGGGTTTACTCCGATGTTTCAATCCACTCTGCCTTTGGTGTTAGTTGATAAAACACAATACGCGAAAGCACTATCGTTTAGCAGAATGGCTTACGATCTTGAGCAGATTTTTAGCCCAATGTTAACGGCTTTATTACTGAGTTTAATTGGCTTTAGGCAGTTGTTTATGTTGGATGCGGCCACTTTTATTCTGTCGGGTGTTTTGATCTTACTGTGCACACTACCAAATCTGAAACGTGTGAAAGAGTCAGTCAATAAAACTGAGAGCCCTAGTGCGGTGCAAGGGCTTCGCAATTATTTGAAAAAACCTAAGTTGAGAGCTTTGTGGTTTGCTTATTTGGCCGCCGCCAGTGCATCTGCGATGGTGTTAGTTAACACTGTGATTTATGTTCATGAAGTACTGCATGGTGATGAAACGCAAACCGCATTAGCGATGATGGTTGTTGGCTTGGGCTCTATGCTTATGGCGCTACGATTACCAAAGTGGTTAGAGAGTCACTCTCCCCAGCATTTTCACTGGATAGGGTTAGTTACCATATGCGCTTCTTTTGTCTTAGGGAGCTTTACGCCGGGTTGGATAGGGTTTGGCCTAATGTGTTTAGCGATGGGCGTTGGTATGTCTTGTATTCAAACCTCAGCTGGCTTGTTGATTACCCAAACTTGTGAAGGTGAAGATACGGCTCCCTATTTTGCGGCTCATTTTTCTTTGACACACTTCTGGTGGTTGTTTTGTTACTTGATTTCTGGGATGAGTGTAAAGCTGTTTGGTATGAGTACGGGCTATCTAATAATGGGTGGACTTTGTGTTATTAGCTGTTTGATGTACGCCTCAATCAGAGATGCTTCTAACCAGAGTCATGAGGGTTTGTCGTAAATGGAAAGATCCGTTGTCGCAGAAGCCACTCGGTAGTTTAGCGTTTCGCTCTTATTATCCTCACACCAATTATGTGGGGGTTTTATGTATCGTTTTCTGTTTTGTAGTTTTGCGCTTGTTCTCTTGTATCCAACGGCGATTGACTTGTATCTGGTTGGCTTACCTCAAATTGCAGCGGACTTAAATGCCTCTGAGGCGCAGCTTCATGTCGCGTTCTCCATCTATCTTGCGGGCATGGCAACCACCATGTTGTTCGCCGGTAAATTTGCCGACAGTGTAGGAAGAAAGCCAGTCGCTATTTTCGGTGCGATTGTCTTTGCTATCTCTTCGATGTTAGGTGGAGTCGTCACCAGTGCGGAACCGTTTCTAGCGGTACGCTTTTTCCAAGGTGTTGGTGCGGGTTCATGTTATGTAGTGGCATTCGCTATTTTGCGAGATGTGTTAGACGACCAAAAGCGCGCTAAGGTGTTGTCGATGATGAATGGCATTACCTGCATCGTACCCGTGCTTGCGCCTGTGATTGGCCACTTAATCATGACGGTTTACCCGTGGCCGAGTTTGTTCACGACCATGGCGAGCATGGGAGTGGTGGTGTGTTTGTTGTCGGTGCTCGTGCTAAAAGAGACTAAACCTAAGGTTACAGAGTCGATAATAACGAAAGCTTCTTTATCTGAGACACCTCAATCAACTTCAATCGAAACGTTTAAAGAACCGTTGTTTGTCAGCCGTGTGATCATGACCAGCTTAGGCGTGACGGCGATTTTGACTTACGTGAATGTGTCTCCAATGCTGATCATGACAGAGCTTGGTTTCGACCGAGGTCAGTACTCTTACACCATGGCTTTAACCGCGTTGGTGAGTATGTTGGTGTCTTTCTCAGCCCCGTTTGCTTTGAATGTGTTTAAACAAAAGAACCTAATGCTGACTTCACAAGCGTGCTTTGTTATTGCCACTATTTTGTTGCTCGCGTCGATTGGCGGCGGCTTAGGCCATTACGTCACGTTGTTAGGTTTTGCTTTCGTGTGCGGCGGTTTCTCACTGGGTTTTGGTGTTGCGATGAGCCAAGCATTGAGCTGTTATTCACAACGAGCAGGCGTCGCGAGTTCGATACTGGGCGTTTCTCAGGTGTGTACGTCGGCACTGTTTATCTGGTTGATGGGCGTTATCGGGCTAAGTGCATTGAATATGTTGGTATTTATATTAGCTGCTGGTGGAGTTATCAGTATTGCTCTAATACTATGGGTAGGTCCTTCCCAAGTTAAAAGTGATTATGAAGAAGCCACTAGCCCGTCTTGATCTGAATCTGTTATTCACTCTGCAATTGCTGTTGCAAGAGCAGAGTGTTTCCAAAGCTGCCAAAAAGCTCAACGTTACGCCCTCAACGGTAAGCAAATCACTGACTAAACTTCGAGACTGGTTCGATGATCCTCTATTTGTAAAGACACCAAGAGGTTTAACGCCAACACCACTTGCGCTGAGCATGGTGAAAGATCTTCAAGATTGGTTGCAGATCGGTAGCCAAATATTGACGACTCGTGGCGACGATGCGCCCAAAGATCTGCGCTTGAATCTCGAGGCTGAATCTCCTCTGTCGCTAATCATGCTCAAT
Organism: Vibrio lentus; assembly: GCF_002875945.1. Lineage (GTDB taxonomy): Bacteria > Pseudomonadota > Gammaproteobacteria > Enterobacterales > Vibrionaceae > Vibrio > Vibrio apostichopi. Next base: position 57,877 of record NZ_MCZK01000144.1, on the reverse strand, counting down.
GAGCTGACGCAAAGCGTGTATCAACGCTATCCAGATGCAAAAATCAAAATGCGTAATTGGGATTATGACTCGATCGATTCCATCGTTCGCGGCGAATCGGACATTGGGTTTTCTGGGCGAGAAAGCCACCCGCGTTCGAAAGAATCCCTAGACGCGCTGCCATATTTCATCGACTTCGAGGTTCTGTTCCACGACTTGCCTGTCGTGTATCTAAGAAAAGACCATCCGGCCTTGCAAGAAGAGTGGAACCTTGAGGCTTTCCTTAAATACCCTCATATCAATATTGTGTGGGAGAAAAGTGAAACATGGGCGCTGGATGAAGTACTAACCGACCTGCAGCTCGACCGCAATATCGCATTGACGTTAGCGGGCTTCGAACAATCGTTATTTATGACTGCCCAGTCAAATCACACCATGACTACTGTTGCGCCGAATTACTGCCGACGTTACGTAGAACAACTTCACCCCAATCTTACCTGCTTACCTATCCCTCTAGATGAAGAAAGTGCCAATAAGTTGCTGATCCCATTCACCATGATTTGGCACAAGCGTAATGCCTACAACCCAATCGTTCTATGGTTAAAAGATACGCTCAGAGAGCTTTACCAATTTGAAGCTCAACAAGGACAAGATAAGACAAATGTTTAATGGGCTGTTGACCTGACTACAACTTCATAGTTTATCTTTGCTACCGAAATGAGGGGGGAAGTGCATGTATCGTATCTCTGAACTGGCCGAGTTAGTTGGATTGAGTCGCTCGACATTGCTGTATTACGGCAAGCTAGGTTTGATTGAAGCTCAACGCCAGAGTAATGGTTATCGTCTGTATTCAGAAAAAGATCTGCAGCGTGTTCGGTTGTTACAACAACTGCAAGCGGGTGGATTAACACTCAAAGAGTGCCAAGCCTGTTTAGATGCAAAGGTCGAACGAAGTTTGTTGGAAAATCGCCTTAAGCAGTTGGATGAAGAGCTAGTACAAAAGCAGCGTTCACGAGATCTATTAGCCGCAATGTTAGGCGAAAGTGGCTTAGAAGAGTGGCATGAGTCGATGGACAAGCTTGCGCCAGATGCACACCTCGATTGGTTAATTAAGCAGGGCTTTGATGAGAAGCAGGCTCTGCGATTAAAGTGGTTATCGAAAGACATGAATGAACATGAGCAATACATGGCGGATTTTGGCGTCATTTTTGACGGATTAGAACGGTTAGGGCCTGGAACGGCTGAAGATACTTTAGCGGCATTGGCACAAGTTCCTCACACACCGAAACACGTCCTTGAGATTGGTTGTGGTAAAGGTATTGCCACCTCTGTGCTGGCGAAAGCCCTCAAAGAAAATCAACCCGATGTGCAGATTACTGCAGTCGACAATGATCAACCGAGTTTAGATATTCTGGCTCAGCAAGCGCAAGCATTTGGCTTAGAAAGCAATATTAAAACCGTGTGCGCAAGCATGATGGATTTGCCGTTTGAAACTATGTCGTTCGACTTAATCTGGTCGGAAGGCAGCGCTTACATCATGGGTGTTCAGAAGGCGTTAAAGCAGTGGCGGAAGCTACTTTCCGATGATGGCATCTTGGTCGTCAATGATTTGGTGTGGAACACCGACAGTCCAAGCGAATCAATCAAAGCGTTCTGGCAAAAAGAGTACCCAGACATGACCACGGTCGCTGAGCGCATCAAGCATGCAAAGGCGGCTGGTTATCAAGTTTTGGATGACTTTACGCTGAGCGATGCAGGCTGGCTTGCCTATTATCAGCCTTTACAAAAGCAAGTCGAGTCTTTGAAAGCGACGATGCCGAACTCAAAAGCGCTCGCAGATTGCGACAATGAAATTAAACAATTCTTCAATAACAGCAGGCTTAAGAGCGAACTTTCGGAAGGCTCTGCTAAGCGTGATTTTGATTATCACTTCTTTGTGTTGAAGAAAGTACAGTAAGTGAAGAACACCATGAAATTTAGACAATATGATTCAAGCGAAATCGAAACGATCACTCAACTTTTTACTCAAACCTTTACTAATTCAGAAGGCGAGAACGAAGGTAAAACAGTGGGTAAGCTTGCCAACGATCTCTTAACAACCACTGATTCGGACAAGTTACTTTGCTTTGTTGCTGAAGATGATGCCAGTGAATCTGACAGCACGATTGTTGGCGCGATTATCTTTACTCCGCTTTCATTTGACGATGAAACCAAGGCGTACTTGCTTTCACCAGTAGCGGTGAGCACTCAGGTTCAAAAGCGCGGTATTGGCCAAAAGCTGATTAACTTTGGTTTAGACGCTCTAAAAGAACAGGGTGTCGAACTTGCGGTGACGTACGGTGATCCTAGCTATTATTCAAGAGTGGGCTTTGAGCAAATCACTGTTGAACAAATCCCAGCGCCATTTGAGTTGAGCTACCCTCATGGCTGGATCGCTCAATCGCTGACTGGCAGTGAAATCAAAGTGACGAGTGAACAGTCGAGCTGTGTTCAAGCTTTGGCTCATGCTGAATATTGGTAGTCGCTCAAAATAAAATCTTAGATGAATGTAAGCCCATCAGGTTTCACTTGATGGGCTTTTTTGTTTTTAATCAGAAAGATAAGTTAAAAATAGCTCGATTTTAAATAGTCTACTTCCCCTTTTGATTTCTTATTCGATAGTTATTTTGAACGATTGTTCAAAATAACACTTGAACGATCGTTCTGGTTTGGTTTATATTGTTTTCACACCAACGGAGAACCGTCATTAATTACTCCGTGATTGAATAAACTTAGAATCAGAATTGATAGGAATAGAGCCATGAGCAACTTCAAAATTCACTCAGTAGAATCAGCACCAGAACAAAGTAAACTCATTCTTGAGGGTGCAAAAAAACAGATGGGAAGAGTACCGGGGTTGTTTGGCGTACTAGCTGAATCTCCAAATACGCTGAAAGCCTACAGAGAGCTTCATCAGCTTTTTAACGACTCGTCTTTTGATGCTGAAGAGCTTACGGTTGTTTGGCAAACCATTAACGTTGAACACGAATGTCATTACTGTGTGCCGGCGCATACAGGTATTGCACACTCAATGAAGGTTGATCCTGCAATCACCGAAGCGCTACGTAATCGTACAGCCATGCCAACTGAGAAGTTGCAAGCACTGCACGACTTCACGCTAAGCATGGTTCGTAATCGTGGCAATGTGTCTGAAAGTGAAATGACAGCATTCTTTGATGCGGGTTACGGTCAACAACAAGTGTTAGAAGTGATTCTTGGCTTGTCTCAGAAAGTAATCAGTAACTATGTAAACCGTGTTGCTGAAACGCCAGTAGACAAGGTATTCGAACAGTTTGCTTGGAAAGGTTAATCTGCCTTTAGCTAAGTAAGACTAAGAATGATGAAAGCCCCGCTCAGTTGAGTGGGGCTTTGTTGTATTGATTGGGATATGTTTTTTTATTGCTTATTTATCTGCACCTAATGCTATTTTAAGTCGCACCAAAGCGTCTGATAATATTTCTGCAGGACACCCTAGATTCAAGCGAATAAACCCTGAACCTTCCTCGCCAAAGGCACAACCCATACTTGGTACAATGCCGGCTGCAATGAGTTTACGTTCTAGCTCTGCATCGCTTAGTTTCATTGCACGGCAATCTAGCCATGCAAGATACGTCGCTTCGGGCTTTGTGAAACGAATATGAGGAAATTCTGCTTTTATGAATCCGTTCAGCGTTTCTATATTGTCTTGCAGATAGTGTTTTAAGTCCGCTAACCAAGTTTCACACTCTTGATACGCCGTGGTCGCCGCTGACATTGATAGGCTGTTGAAGCAATCCATGCCATGAGCGTCCAAACGGCGAATAAACTGCTCCTTCAACTCCGAATTCGGAATGACGAAGTTTGAGATTCTCAATGATGACAAACCAAACGTTTTACTGGCCGCAGTCGCCACAATAAGTTTGTCGGTTAGCGAACTTGGTAAGCTTAATGTTGAATGGAATACATTAGGTGTTAGCGTTAGATCACTCCAAATTTCATCACTGATTAGACATACATCGTGTTTTTTACACAGCTCTGCAACTTGGGTTATCTCTTGCTTATTCCATGCTCTTCCTGTTGGGTTATGAGGATTACAGAAGATCAATGCCTTTGCACCATTGGCAAAGCAGTCTTCCAAGTGAGCAAAATCAAGCTGGTAGTGACCATCAGATTCAATCAACGGATTGTTCAAAACTCTTCGGTCATTCAGTTCGATGATCTTACGAAATGATCCGTAGCCTGGGCTTTGGATAACGATCTGGTCATTCACTTGCGTGAGCATTTGTAGTGCCATTGCGATACCCGGCAATACACCATGTATCGTGGTTATCCACTCTTTTTTGATTTCAGTGTCATGTTGGTTTCTAAACCAATCAATCATAGCTTGGTAATAGTCATCCTGACGTTCTGAGTACCCAAAAATACCATGAGCGATATCTTGAGCTAAACGGTCGAGCACTTGCTGAGGAGCTTGGAAATCGTAGTCAGAGACCCACATAGGTAGCAAGTCAGATCCTTCCAACCCTAGCTTCTGATCCATAAAATCCCACTTTACCGATCCTGTATTTCGGCGGTTAATCGTATTGTCGAAAGAATTCATAGGATGTGAGCCTTACTTAGTGCTGTGAGCTAGAGAAGTTTCTACGGAGTCTTCTGACTGTTCGGGCTTTGCGCGTGCAATACCAAATCCAGTGAAGCCATAAATCAGAGCGAAAACGACGCCGGTGTAACATTGGATAGCCCAAGGTAGGTAATCTAACGTTGCTACGCCGAGTGTGCTTGCCATGTAAATACCCGCAGCTGTCCAAGGAACCAGTGGCTCAATAATCGTGCCTGCGTCTTCGATGGTTCTGGATAGGTTTTTAGTATCTAGCCCCATTTTACGGTAAGCGTTTTGGAACAACTCACCTGGGATAAGAAGGGCTAGTTTGCCATCAGATGTCGTGAAAACTACGGTAATCGTCGCGATTACTGTTGATGCGATAAGTTGTCCTGTTGAGTGAATCATATGCAAGAAACGACCTAGTACCACATTTAGTGCACCGGTTAGGCTTAACACACCTGCAAAAGAGAACGCACAGAAAACTAGTAGGATGGTGCTCATCATTGAGAACAAACCACCACGGTTAAGCAGCTTAGACACATCAGGAATTAAGCCATCAATCGCTGTACCTTTTGATTCAAACAGAGCGACATTGAAGCCGTCGACATAAGCTTGGAAACCTTGTTGAAGAGAGAAACCTTGTAGAACCATACCTAATACAATCGCTAGGGCAGACGCACCTAACATCAGTGGCAGCACAGGCTTTTTGGTTAACGCACCCCAAAGGATCATGACTGGTGGGATAATCAGAAGAATGTTGAAGTTATAAAGGCTATCTAACCCAGCAAGAATTTGAGTCACTTTTTCTGGCTCGCCAACCGTGCTTATATCGGCACTTTGGCCAGCGAAGAAAAAGACAACAGAAGCAATCACAAAACCCGGTAGCGTTGTGTAAAGCATGTGTTGAATGTGTTCGTATAAGGTCGTGCCTGAAACGACAGGTGCAAAGTTGGTTGAGTCTGAAAGAGGCGAGATCTTATCGCCAAAATAGGCGCCAGAAACAACGGCGCCGGCAGCTGCAGCCAGTGATACATCTAAACCTGCCGCAACACCCATCAGTGCGACACCAACGGTACCCGCAGAGCCCCAAGAAGTACCAGTACACACAGAGACAACAGAAGTAACGAAAAAGGCAGCAATGAGTATGTATTCAGCACTGATGACTTTAAGTCCCCAGTAAACCATGTAAGGGATGGTGCCACTGATCATCCAGCTGGCGATAAGGCCGCCCACTGAAACCAATATCAAGATAACAGGCATTGCTTTTGCGAGTTTCTCAACAATCGCGTTGATGATGTCATCCCAGTTGTAGCCCATCTTCCAAGCAATACATGCTGTGAAAGTCGCAGAAATGAGTAGCAGAACTTCAATGCGAAGTCCTAAAACACCGTATCCAATAGCAAGCAGCGCAAACATAACGGCTATAGGCGCTAATGCTAATCCGAACGATGGTAGAGGCTTTGAGTTATTCATATTTGTTGTCCTCAGGTGAATGTAGGGTTTGTTCGGAATGGATAATAAGCGTGCTCTGAAATCGAAAGTGCGACTTCAATGCTGTTTTCATGTAAGCGGTTACATGAGATGTGTACATGAGATTTTGGTCACATTTCGTCTCATTTTAGTGCTTGATTGACTTAACCGTCTGCCTTTCAACCAGTGTCGCTTCGAATTTATGTTGTTTGGGAGGTGCGTATCCTGCGGCTTTAAGTTTTATGGCAAGGTTAGCCGCATAAGTCGACATCTCGTCAATAGGGTTGTGCATGGTGGTTAACGGAGGGTAAAGGTAGCGAGCGAGCAAAACATCATCAAAGCCGATGACTGAAATATCGTTGGGAACCGAGATGCCTTGATCTTGTAAGCTGGTCATTAAGCCTGCGGCCATCACATCATTAAAGGTGACTGCGGCTGTGACCTCTGGGCATTGGCTTACCAAAATGTCACCCGCGGCTTCACCACCTGATTCACTAAAGTTTTGGTTGATGATCCAATTAGGTTGTATTTCGATATTGGCCGTTTTCATGGCTTCTTGGTAGCCTTGCAAGCGGTCGGTTCTGTCCTGGATTGGAAGGTCGCTCGAGACATAGGCAATTTTTCGATGACCCAGCTCGATGAGGTGTTGCACTGATATTTGAGCCCCAAGTTGGTTGTCTACCCAAACTGAGCGATTCGATATTTGAGCGATCGTACGGTTGAGTAACACCATTGCCGGTAATTGAGCGGAGTAACGTAGTAGGGTGGTGTCATCGAGCATTTTCGAATGGATGACCATTGCTTCACAACCTTGGCTGATAAGAAAGTCGAGGCCTTCTTTTTCTCGCTGAGCATTGTGTCCGCCACTTACCACGACCAATTGGTAGCCATTGGTTCTAGCCACTTCCTCGACACTCTTGGCGACTAGCGCAAAAAATGGATCCGCAAGGTTGCCCGTCAGTAACCCAAGCGTATTGCTGCTTCTGCTTGCTAAGGCGGTTGCACGCGCGTCTTTGTGGTAATTAAGCTCTTTGACTGCACGTTCTACACGTTCTAGCGTGATGGGCTCAACATAGCAGGTACGGTTTAATACACGAGAAACCGTTGCTGTTGAAACCCCTGCAAGTGCTGCTACATCTTTTATTGTTGCCACGTTTAATTCTGCCAAGCATAGAAAGGCTGCGAGTGTAGCGAATCTCTAATGTTTAATATGTTAGTAAGGTCAAAGCTATTAACTCTGGGCTGAGAATATTAGTCGAATACTGGAAATATCTAACGTGCATGTTTCGCGATCAACTTCGCCAACGTGACAATTCCTTCTTTCCAATCTTTACTCTCTTCGATGTTGGCGACAGTGAAGCGCAGGCAGTGTTTGAATTGATCGTGTGTACCAAACACGGTGCCGGGTAAGATCCCTAGTTTATGTTTTAAGCAATCTTGATAGACGGCATAACTGTCGACCGATTCTGGGAGTGTTATCCAGTTGAGAAATGAGCCTTCCGGTTTTGACAAGTGATAGCGCCCAACAAGGTGCGGGTAGCTATCCAGTGCTTGTATTAACAGGCTTTGAAACTGTTTTTGATTGGTTTGATAGAGCCGTTTCATTTTGGATAAATGACTGCGATATTTGCCTGTCGTGAGAAACTGCCCGACCGCGGATTGCATGAGGTTCGAGCTGCCCATATTGTCACATAGCAGATACTTTTCGACCAAGGGTTGATAGCGACCTGAAAGTAACCAACCGACACGCAGGCGGGAATCTAAGGTTTTAGATAGCGAGTTTACGTAGATCACGCGATCTTGGTCATCAAGCTCTTTTAGACTCGCAATCGGTGCATCAAACGCCAGACTGCCAAACACATCGTCTTCTATAATCGGCAAAGATCCGGTTATCTCCAACAAGGCTTTTCGATTGGCTAGAGGCATTCTTGAACCTGTCGGGTTGGTAAAGTTTGGTGTCAGCAGCAGCGTTTTCACTTCCCACTTATCTAATGCACTTTGTAGCGAAGGAATGTCGATTCCGTGGCTAACACTGCTTGGTATTTCAAGGGCTTGTAAGCCAAGTGACTCGAGTAACAATAAATTCCCGAAGTAACACGGTGACTCTACCGCTACGATGTCACCCGGTTTGGTGAGTGCACGTAAAGCCAAACTGATCGCCTGTTGAGCACCATGAGTAATCGCAATCTCTTTCGATCCCGCAGGCACACCTAGATCATGGGTGATCTTTAACAATTGCTTTACTAATTGCTCGTCGCCGGGGGGTAATTGGTAATAACCGGGCAACTGAGTTTGTAAACGGCTATGGCGACCGATCTCGGCGTATAAGCTTCGAATCGCAGGATTATTAATGTTCGGGTGTGCAGAACCAGCAAGCAGTTTCAAACGACCTTTTGGACGAGAGAGTACAGACTTGGTGACCGACAACAGGTCAACTTTTTGAGGTTGGCTGGGCGCATCCCAACTTGTGGTGTTCGGGGCTTTGACGCGATAACCGGACTTGGGAACTGAATATACCCAGCCCGTGGCTTCCAATTCTTGATAGGCGCGAATCACGGTGTTTTTGCTCACACCAAGCTGTTCGCTTAACTGACGGATCGAGGGAAGGCGATCATCTGGATGAAAAAGCCCTTTATCAATCTGAGCCTTAATATGTTGTTCGGTGGCGAGATATTTATTGCCGATGAGTTCTGCTTCCACGTTATTCTCCCTCGTTGTTCACTCTCAATCTGTAACCATTTAAAGTGTTATATCTGTATCTTTATTAGTTATCTGTACCCAACTAAGGTAACAGCATTGATGAAGAGTTGACCAGAGGTTTGTAATGCTGATTAAAATGATTCCGTTTGTGTTTGTAATATTGTGGTCGTCAGGCTTTGTTGGCGCACGTCTTGGTGTGGAATACGCCGAACCCGCGACGTTACTTTCACTAAGGATGGTGGCCAACGTGGCGCTGTTCTTGGTTTTGATTGCAATCCTTAAGCGTCAAATTCCTCGTGGTCGAGCATTCTTCCATGCTTGTGTGGTCGGTATCTTGATTCATGGCTTTTATCTTGGTGGCACTTATTTGGCGATCGATTGGGGGATGCCTGCGGGGTTAAGTTCGCTGTTGGTGGGTCTACAACCTATCCTTACCGCGCTGATTATGGTCAGTTGTGCTTCACAGCGCTTTAACTTCGCGCAATGGCTTGGCTTAGCGCTGGGTTTTGCGGGGATTAGCTTAGTGTTGATGGGAAATATTCAATGGCAGTCAGATGACCAAAAAGGCATGGCTACGTTGTTGTGTTTAGTGTCACTGGTGGGTATTACCTGCGGCACCTTGTACCAGAAACGTTTTTGTCAGGGCACTGATATGGTGGGTGGCGCGATGGTGCAATACTTGGCTTCAGCTGCGCTGTTTCTGCCTTTTGCAATGCGTTACGAAACCATGCAGGTGAACTGGACGGTAGAATTTACGTTAACGCTAATCTGGTTGGTGGTTGTGTTGTCTTGTATCGCAATATTGTTGCTGCTGTACATGGTAGAACATGGCGCATCTTCAAGTGTGGCATCGGTGTTCTATCTCGTTCCACCGACGACCGCAATTCAAGCTTGGCTTATCTTTGGTGAATCGTTCGATATCTATGGTGCAATGGGCTTCGCGTTGTCAGCCGCTGCGGTTTATTTGGTGGTGAAGAAACCTGAACTGGTTAAATTCCGAAGACATGCAGCATTAGATCGGTAAGAGTGTATGACCAAGCTGGCTTGTACTTGAAAGCATCGCTGTAGAAACAAAAAAGAGCCTGACGATGCAGGCTCTTTTTTTGTAAATCTTGCGCTAACGATTAACGTTGCATCAAACAAGCGTATGCCGTTGTAAACGGTGCTTCTTGGTATTGCTTAAGGCCAGTTTCTTTGAACTTCATCATAAGAGGATTGCGCTTAAGACTTTCTTTAATGTCAGCTGGTGATACGACCGTTACGTCAAGGCCATCGATCAACTGAATTGCTGCTTCTAGTTTGAAACCGAAGCCACCGCCAGCAAATTTGCCTTTAGTTTGGCGCTGACGAATTACCACTTTATCTACTTGGTAATCTTCCATCAGTTTTGCGAAAGAGAATTGAAAATCTTTCATGTTTTGCGTGTCGTTTGCATCGCCAATTGCGACTTTTGAAACGCGACAATCAGGAATGTTAAATACGCCATCAGAAAGAGAAAGTAGACAAATGATTGCATCATTACCTTTGATTTCAACGCCACAAATTTTCATGTTTATACCTATTTACTTTTGAGCCGTACATTATGGTGTTATTTCTAACACTTCTCCAGTATTTGCGTGTATCAGCGGCAAATAAGTCCAAATCAGAGAATATTTTGTCTATTGAAAGTTAACCTTTGATTAAATAATCACCATGCGAATAAGCGGTATCGTTTGCTATGAGATGGGGCTCACAAAACCTTAGCGCGATTTCATATGGGTGCTGTATATTGCGCGCGCATCCCTATTTACCATGTGGTTATTAACCCCTATGAATATCAACAATCTTTCGATTAAGAGTAAAATTGCGATCCCGTTGCTGGTGATTGTGATTGTTTTCTCTACTGTAACAGTGCTTAACGTTATCAAGTCTAATGCTCAAGCGGAGATTAATAACGAGCTTAATAATATCGTTCAACCGGTTCTGGACAATCTAGAAGACGGCTATCGTGATATCTACCAAATTATCGCTTCGGCTCAAGGTCTGTTGCTTGCAAAAGACCAAGCTGCCATCGAATACCAAAAATTTGAATTCAGAGACAACGCTTATAAAGCGGTTCCTCGTTTTGAGAGTGTTGAAACGCTTTACAGGGCAGGCGTGTTGGATCCTTCTTCTCGCGGTGAGCTATCAAAGTTGGTTAACGCGATGAGTAAGTGGGTGTCGCTGCATGAACCAATGTTTGCAGACCCTGCCAATGCGCACCAATACAACATCGATTACTCACCAGCACTAGATGCTGAGTTTGCGATTATCCGTGACCAATTACGTGATATCAGAACCCTAATTGAACTGAAGCAGAAAGCGCTTCGTCAACAAGCGGATGATTCAATTGAATCAAGTAAGTTGATCATTGAAGTAGGGATGGGTGTTGCTATCTTTGCCGCGTTGTTCTCTATATGGCTATCGAATCGTTTTATTGTGAAACCAATCCAAAACGTCGAAAAAGCCATGAGTGATATTGCTTCTGGAGATGGTGATTTGTCTCAGCGCATGGTTGTTGAAGGTAGTGATGAAATTGCTCGTTTGAGTTCTGCATTTAATCAGTTCGTTAGCAAGATCCACGTTACTGTCGAACAAGTTATCTTGGCATCGAATGCGGTACGTTCTGAGATGGAGAACATCAAGTCTTTGACGCAAAGTGTGGCTCAGTTCTCTGCTAATCAACAACAAGAAAGTGAAGTTGTGGCAGCAGCGGTTCATGAAATGCAAGCAACAAGCATGGCTGTGAGTGGCAATGCATTAGATGCAGCAACCGCAAGTAATGTCGCGAACCACGAAGTGGAATCGGCGGACAGCACTTTGGGTTTAACGGTGACTTCTATCGAACGCCTCGCGCAAGATATCGAGAATGCAGGTGGTGTGGTTCAAGAGCTGGATACCGATGTGAAGAACATTGCGTCTATTCTTGGCGTGATCAGAGGAATTGCAGAGCAAACCAACTTATTGGCATTGAATGCCGCGATTGAAGCCGCTCGCGCCGGTGAGCAGGGCCGTGGTTTTGCTGTTGTAGCAGATGAAGTGCGCGCTTTGGCGAGTAAAACTCAAGACAGTACAGGTGAAATTCAGTCGATGATCGAACGTCTTGAAGTCGGTGCCAAGCAAGCGGTTATCGTGATGAATGAAAGTAAAGTCAGCGGCGAGAAAACCATCGTTCAAGCAAGTACAGCTGCGTCTTCATTGAGTGAAATTCGTAACTCAATCGGCATGATGAACGAGATGAACACGCAAATCGCAACGGCGGCATCGCAACAATCTCAAGTGTCTGAAGAAGTGAACAAGAATGTACAACGCATAGCTGAAAGCACTATGCAAATGGTGGAGATGGCAAGCAGCGCCGAGAACGCGTGTATGGCACTAGCAGAACAGTGCGAAGCGCTTGATGGCCTAGTTTCTCAGTTTGAAGTTTAATCTTGTAAACAAACAGGCAAATATGAGCCGATAATCGTTGCTAGTTGCTAGTTGCTAGTTGCTAGTTTCTTGTCTCTACTCATCCTCGATGAACCACAAAAAAGCCCGCGATCAATGAGTGCGGGCTTTCTTTTTAGATACCAGATCGGTTTTTCCGACCTTGTAATAATGCTTTGTTAGCTGCTACGACCGTCTTTGTATGTGTAACGGTAGTCAACTTTTACATTCGCTTGGTAATGGATGTCACCGCTCATGTTAGTGATTTTTTTCACTTCCATATTCGCGTCATCAATCTTGAACGAATCGTATTTTGTTGTTTGTTGGAACTGTGGCAGTTCTCTAGAAAGCTCAAAAGGTGTCTTTGCGCTTAGCTCATCCATAAGGTTTGTTCCTGCATCGTATGCTTCCGCTTCAGTAACAAATGTATCAGATTTTAGCGTTGTTTCTTGAATCGTTGTTTTGGTTGCTGCAAACGCTGTTGTGCTGAGTACAAGAGTTGATGCAAGTATGATTAATTTTTTCATAGGAGTACCTTACTTTGTTGAAGTACCTGTGTTCCGGTACAGAACCAACATATCAATGAAGTGGTAAGATGAGTGTCAGGGGAGAAGACGATTTTGTTAGTGTACGGTAAGGAATAATGAGAAATGTCAGCGGTTGGTTGGAATGATTTTGAACGATTGTAGGTGGTGAAGATTTATGCACAGAGCATATCAAGCAAGGTGACAGCAATTTGTAACTTCAATACACTGTATGGGTAACCATCGTTCAACATAGGGTAAATGCATGGCCAATTGGGAAGGGGTAAGTGAGTTTGTTGCAGTGGCAGAGCGTGAAAGCTTTACTGGTGCGGCGCAGAAGCTTGCTACGTCGGTGGCTCAAATCAGTCGCAGGGTGGCAAATCTCGAAGAAAGACTCGCAGTTAAACTACTCAATCGAACGACTCGAAAGGTTTCTCTAACAGAGGCGGGGCAACTCTATTATCAGCAATGTAAGTTGCTGGTCGAGGGCTTAGAAATTGCTGAACTAGCCGTAACGCAGATGCAATCCACACCGAAAGGTTTGTTGAAAGTGACTGCGCCCGTGACCTATGGCGAACGTCAACTCGCCCCGATACTTCACCAATTCTTAAAGCTTCACCCGCAAGTAGAGCTCGAGCTGATGCTGACCAACCAAAAACTTGATCTTATCGATTCGGGTGTTGATGTGGCGATTCGTCTTGGTCGCCTAGAAGATTCAAGCCTTGTGGCGAAGAAGCTTTCTCAACGACAACTCTACGTGTGTGCAAGCCCTGAATATATTGAGAGTTATGGCGAGCCGCATACGCTTTCTGAGTTAAGCCATCACCAATGTTTGGTCGGTGGTTTTGAGCATTGGCGTTTTAAAGAAAATGGTCGCCCTCGCTCAGTTCGCGTGAATGGGCGTATCAAGTGCAACAGTGGTCTAGCCTTGCTGGATGCAGCAAAGCAGAGCATTGGCTTAGTGCAATTACCAGAGTACTACGTGAGCGAAGACCTTGATTCTGGAGAGTTGGTTGAGGTGCTATCGGATTACCGAGATGACAAAGAGGGGATCTGGGCGCTTTATCCGCAGAACCGTAACTTGTCTTCAAAGGTTCGCTTATTAGTCGATTTCCTTTCTGAGCAACTGGACTAGTTCTATGACGCCAAGCCACCGTAATGCAATCAGTCCAAACGACTTGATACTCAGAGTGTTCGAGACACTTGAGCAGTACTACGGCTATTTTGATTGGTGGCAAAGAAATGACCCTTACGAGATCATTTTAGGCGCTATTCTGGTTCAAAATACCAACTGGAAGAATGCAGAGAAAGCACTCACCAATTTAGGCGACAAGTGTAATCCAAGGTCAGTTGCAAAGATGGATCTTGATTATCTTGCCCAAAAGATTCGTTCTAGTGGTTACTATAATCAGAAAGCCATTAAGTTGAAGGCCGTGACTGAGTGGTTTTCTAAGTACCAATACGATATGTCGGTGGTTCGTAAGCAGGACAAAGATCAGCTTCGAAAAGAGTTATTGGAAGTCAAAGGAATAGGTGGTGAAACGGCTGACGCGATTCTAGTGTATGCGATAGGCAAGCCATCTTTTGTGATTGATGCGTACGCGAGAAGGATCTTTACTCGCAATGGACTGGATGTGCCTAAATCGTATGAGAAATTTCGAGCTTTAATGGAAAGCGCAATCCCTCTGGATACAAAAAGGTACGGCTATTATCATGGCTTACTCGTCGAGCATGGTCAGCAATTTTGTAACCCAAAACCTAAGTGTGAACATTGCCCACTGAATCAAGATTGCGTTAAGGCCGGAGTTGGAGCTTAGTTCTACTCAGCGCTATTCCTTTCATTCAAACACTCTGCGATAAAAAATAGGGCTTCAGAATGATGATTCTGAAGCCCTATTGCATTTGATTCGAAAAGCTTTGAACGTTTTGTCGCGTTTATTTGCTATTCAATCGAACGTAAATGTATTAGACCGTAAAGCGATCCACCAAGTGGTATAGCTCATTGGCGCGGGTGTTTAAGTTTTGGCTACCGGTGCGGTTTTGATTCGCCAGTGATGCCGATTGTGAGCTTTGATCTGAAATCACCACAATGCGTTGAGATATCTCTTGGCCGACAATGTTTTGCTGTTCCGTGGCTGTGGCAATAAGCGAGTTCATGTCCATGATGGTATCAATCGATGCTTGGATCTTCGCCAGTGCTGCGGCTGCGGCATTAGCTTCTTCTACGGTCTGAGCACTTCTATTTTGGCTTGAGTCCATGGCTTTTACGGCAGCGTCTGAAGCGGCTTTTAACTGCTGAATCATTTTATGAATATCCCCCGTACTTTCTTGAGTACGACTTGCCAGCTTACGAACCTCATCCGCTACCACTGCGAATCCACGACCTTGTTCGCCAGCACGTGCTGCCTCGATCGCGGCATTCAAAGCCAAAAGGTTGGTCTGT
Source organism: Vibrio lentus (assembly GCF_002875945.1). Lineage (GTDB taxonomy): Bacteria > Pseudomonadota > Gammaproteobacteria > Enterobacterales > Vibrionaceae > Vibrio > Vibrio apostichopi. The sequence goes on along the minus strand of NZ_MCZK01000144.1, from coordinate 42,696 downwards.
TCGGCAATATCTTGAATAACGGCCAGTGAAGACGAGATGTTTTGAACATCGCCTTCCAAGCGTGATACGACTGTATTCGCTTCGGATACTTCACTTGCAAGCCCTGCAACCGAATCGGCAGCTGCGTTGACTATCTGTTGCGCTTCTTTGGCATTGTTTTCTGCTAATTTCGCTGAGTCAGCCGCTTGGCTTGCGTTGCTCGAGATCTCTTGCGCGGTTGTGGTCATCTCGGTCATTGCTGTTGCAACTTGTTCGGTCTCTTCACGCTGGCCTGTAGCAATCTCATCTACCTGAGCGGCGCGAGAAGACATGCTGTTGGTTTCTGAAACCACTTGCTGACCCACATCACTGACGCTGCGAATGATGGTTTGTAGGCTTGCCACAAAGGCATTGAAGTTCTCGCTGAGCTTGGTGAACTCTGGTGCTTTGAATGCTTCCATTCGAGCTGTTAGATCGGCCTCACCGCTAGCAAAGGCGCTAATTGAGCGGTCAAACTGCTCGAGTGGTTGCATGATCGTGCGGTTCACGGCAACGGCGAAAACTGCCACTACAAGAGCGATCAAGCCACAGAAAATCGCAATAGTAGTGAGTGAGCTTTGCAGTGCGACATTTGAACTCGCTTTCATCTCTGCAATCACAGCATCGATGTCGTCAGTGTAAAAACCCGTACCGAGCATTAAATCCCACTGCGGAATGAAAATCGAATAGCTGAGTTTTGGTAAAGCTTCGGACTGACCCAGTTTTGGAAAGTAGTAAGTGGTGAACTCACCTAATTTTGAGTTTTTGATCAGGTCGCGGATTAAGTAGTTGCCTTTTTTGTCTTGAAGGTCGTAGTAGTTTTTACCAATACCATCATTGTTTTGCCCAACAACGACTCGAACGCCTTTAGAGTCATAACCGAAAATATAACCAGACTCACCATATTCTAGCGTTCTTAATGTAGGCAGAGCCTCTTCCAGTGTCGCTCCTTTATCTATAAATGGGCTGATCGAAGAGTAGGCCATTTGTAGGTACGCTTTGAGTTCTTTTTCTTTCATCGCCATCATATTGCTACGCGTCGATTCTACTTGTTGTGCGGTTAGCTCGGTGCTCTTCATATACGTCACGCTCATCATCCCAATTGCCATTAGTAGCAGGGGAATGAAAGAGAGAATATAAAGGCGGTTCTTGATGGTTAGGGTCATTTAGCGCTTCCTGTGCAATTGTTCAATGCGGTTTTGACCACATTATTAATGTGATTTAAAAATGTAAATGGACTTGTTGTCTAATTGTTACCCTAGAATGTTTTTGTTTTATAAATATGATAGTGGTTAGGTTTTTAATGAGAGATGCCTTGCAACTAGGGGCTTAAGAAAGAAAAAGTGAGATTACTTCGATGCTTTTGAATTCGGCGCTGCTTTGTTAGAATGCGACGCTTTGTAGCACCCTGCTATGTCTATTCGTTAAGTGAGAAGATTCATGAACAAAAGCTATGTGACTATTGGTTTAACTAACCCAAAGAGCCCGACTAACGTTGGTGCTGTTATGCGCGCGGCTGGCTGTTACCAAGTCGACGAAGTTAAATACACAGGGCAACGCTACGAAAAAGCGGTTAAGTTCCATACCGACACCAAGAGTGCAACTCGTACAATTCCACTAACGGGTGTTGAGTCGTTTCTAGATAACCTTGATGCGGAAACTCAGATTGTCTGTGTGGAGTTGGCTGAAGGGGCAACACCGCTTCCGCGTTTTAAACACCCAGAAAATGCTATCTATATTTTTGGCCCTGAAGACGGTTCCATTTCTCAAGATGTAGCCGATAGAGCGGATCACGTTGTGTACGTACCAACGGTTGGTTGCATGAATTTGGCCGCGACCGTTAACGTGCTGCTTTACGATCGCCTTGCAAAGTCAGATGAAATGGACGAGAGCAACGAGCTGATCAAGAAAAGCCGTGATAACCGTAATCACCTATTAATTAAAGAAAAGTAAATCCTTCTTGTAGTGTTATCTATCCCGTGAGCAATCGGATATTATCTTGAGTTCATCACCAGATAATTGAAGGGCTAGATAACACCATGGAAGACAAGCAATTACTTGCCGCGCTGCAACAACACCCTGTCCTCGATTTATATCAGTTATTCCAAGACGTTGGTCAAAACCGCTCTCTGTATGCATTACTAGAGAGGTTATCTTCCCTTAAAGAACATCATCAATTGAGCACCCAACTTAGTCCATTAAAGCCGCATATCGAAGGTGTACTTTCTCAATTTGATAGCACCACACCGAATGGCGTGATCCTTAAAGCGGTCGCTATTCAGTCTGAGATTCAACAGCGAGGTCACAGCATGAGCCGCTACATCATGACATCAGACAATCATCGCCATTTCTCTCCGAATGCTGATTTAGTGATGTTTGGTGATTCGATCACCGAGTGGGCACCGTGGGCAGATATTTTCCGGGATGTTTCGATGGTCAATCGTGGCCTAGCAGGCGATACCACCACAGGTATGTTACGCCGCATTGATACCACGTTGAACGTGAAGCCAAAGCTGGTGTGCTTCATGGCAGGGATAAACGATTTAGCTCAGGGTTATGATGTCGACCATATCTACCAGAACTACGTTGATATGCTTAAAATGTGGCAAGAAAATGATATTCGTATCTTGGTGCAATCAACGCTTTATGTTGGCTCTAAACTGCAAGGATTGAATCCTTCAGTGGAACTGCTCAATAGCAAAATAAGCGAGTACTGCACTCAGCAAGGCATGGCATTCTTAGATGTGAATTCAGTATTGTCACCTAATAAGCTTTTGTCGAATGAGTACTCGTGTGATGACTTACACTTGAACGCGAAGGCTTATCAAGTTTGGTCGAAAGTGCTCCAGCCTAAGATTGAAGAGCTATTAAACTAAACTCACTACTTACTACTAGGTAATTGACCTCTTGGATCGATACCTGAACGTGTTAGCTTTTTTGTGAACCATAGGACATCAATTTGAACCTAAGACAGTTGGAAGTCTTCTACGCCATTATGCAGACCGGAACCGTATCTGGGGCTGCGCGCAATCTGCATGTGTCGCAACCTAATGTGACCCGTATTTTGGCGCACACAGAACAACAACTTGGGTTTGGATTGTTCGAGCGTGTGAAAGGTCGGTTAGTACCAACGGTTGAGGCGAAAACCTTGTTACCAGAAGCGGAGAAGGTCTATCAACAACTGGGGCAATTTCGATCTCTAACCAACAAAGTGAAGCTAGGCCATCAGCACTTACGTATTGGTGCGCCGCCGATTCTGGCGACCAAATTGCTGACTCCGGTGATCGCCCAAATGTCTCGCGAGCAAAATGGCAGTAAACAAGCTCTCTCTTTTGAGTTACTGACCGCCAACCGTGATGAACTGTGTGCTGGCTTATTGAAGCATGAGCTCGATATTGCCATCGCGTTTGGGGATGAAACGCCGCCTGGCATATTAAGTGAAACGTTATTAACTGAATCACTCAAGGTTCTGGTTCCATCCAATACGGTTGATCACTTACCCGCAAAATTAACCCTCGATGATTTGATCAACTATCCGTTGCCAATCATCGGGCTTGATAGTCGCGACCCACTGGGTTTGCTGCTCCATCAAAGCCTTGTTGCGCTAGATGAGCATTATCATCATCCAATATCGGTACGCGGATACAGCGCTGCTGCGGAACTGGTCAAGCACCAAGCAGGGTTTGCGATTGTTGACCCGTGGACGGCAGAGCAATATCAACATGACGATTCGGTTTGCGTGCTGCGACTTCAGCCAAACATAGAGTTTTCGGTCTCGACTCTGTGTGCGGAACACACGCCACAGTCGATTTCCGTTAAGCAATTTATCGCTTCATTGAAGAGCCATACTCACTCCATAACTTAAGGTTATAGGCACGCGATAAATAGGTATTCGGCAGCCTTCAAATTCTTAATTAAAGTAAATCCATATAAGGACTTATTAATTAGGAACGCTCATGTCTATCGCTCAACCTTACCTTCTTTTTCTTGGGGATGTTACCGACCCACTCGCAGCAAAAACAGCCCGAGGTATTCACCAATGGCGACCAGAGATCTGCCTAGGCCAACTGCGTTTAACAGACGATACGGTTTCTCTTGGCTTAGCGGACATGACCTTACAAGAGGCACAAGCACAGGGTGCGAAAACTCTAGTGATTGGCACGGCAAACCCAGGTGGCGTTATTCCTGATTCTTGGCAGCCAACCATAATGGCAGCAGCAGAAATGGGATTTGAGATTGCATCGGGCATGCACCAACGCTTGAGTGAATTTTCACCGCTTGCTGACATGCAACAGCGAGGATTGACTAAGCTTCATGATGTACGCCATTTTGATGGTGATCTAGACGTTGGTAACGGTAAGCCTCGTCAGGGTAAGCGCCTTCTTACGGTCGGAACAGACTGCTCAGTAGGAAAAATGTTCTCGGCGTTGGCCATTGAAAAATCGCTTAAACAAGTAGGAACATCTGCTCAGTTTAAAGCGACAGGACAGACAGGTATCTTGATTGAAGGCAGCGGTATTTCGATTGATGCTGTGGTTGCGGATTTTATTTCTGGCGCGGTTGAAGCGATTAGCCCCGATTTTACTGACCACGAATGGGACATCATTGAAGGCCAAGGTTCGTTGTTCAATCCGTCTTTTTCAGGCGTGAGTTTAGGGTTATTGCATGGTGCGCAAGCCGACGCTTTGGTGCTGTGCCATGAAGTCGGGCGACCACATATTCGCAACCTTCCCCACGCTCAATTGCCAAGCATAGAACAGACCATTGAAGCTAACTTGCAAGCCGCGCGATTGACGAATTCAGACGTGAAACTGGTCGGCATCTGTTTAAACACATCGGCGATTAGCATTGAAGATGCTGAGACATTGTGCCAAAAATGGACCACACTTTATCAAGTACCAGTGACGGACCCAGTGCGTTTTGGTGTACAACACATTACTGATCATTTGCGACATTCACTTTAACGACTTCATCATTTCTACGTTTCCATTTGTTAAAGCGAACATCAACCGAGTGAAATTATGAAGATTACAGCAGAACCCATTACTATCGCGATGCAAACGCCTTTTCGCATCTCTCGAGGCAGCCGAACTGAGTGTCACGTTGTTCGTGTTTACGTTGAACATGATGGCAAACAAGCTCAGGGAGAGTGCACACCTTACCCAAGGTATGGCGAATCATCAGAGTCTGTATTGGCGCAAATCCAACAAGCGTCTAGCGCACTTGAAGCTATGTTTGAACGAGGTATTACCGATCCCGCTGAGTTGAGAGATCATCTTCAGTCTTTATTGACCGGAGGGGCAGCGCGAAATGCGGTCGATTGTGCGCTTTGGGATTTTGAAGCGCAGCAGAATGAACAGATTTTCCCAAATAGCTTGTTCGAGTTGCCTGATCAAATCGTTACTGCAATGACAGTCTCCATTGGCACACCAGAAGCTATGGCGACACAAACGCGAGATTATGTGGCGAATGGTGCGAAGCTCTTGAAAGTAAAGCTTGATGGCGAGCAAGTCGTCGAGCGTGTTAGCGCTGTGCGAGAAGCTGCGGCAGATGTTCAGATTGTACTGGATGCTAATGAAGCGTGGACAGGGTTGAACCTCGAAGAGTTGTTCAATCAACTGACTGAGTTTGATATCGCGATGATCGAGCAACCTTTGCCACAGCAGCATGATGCATCACTGGCACACATCAATCACCCGATCCCACTGTGTGCTGATGAAAGCTGTCACACTACTTCGCAACTTTCAGCGTTGTTAGGCAAGTATGAAATGGTCAATATCAAGCTAGATAAAACCGGTGGTTTGACCGAAGCTTTGGTACTTGCTGAAGAAGCTCAAAGGCTCGGTTTTACTCTGATGTCGGGTTGCATGCTTGGCACCTCATTGGCGATGCGCGCAGCACTACCTATTGCGGTTCAATCTGAAATTGTCGACCTCGATGGCCCTGTGTTACTCGGGCAAGATGTTTCGCCAGCACTGACTTATCGAGATGGGATGATCATTCTCTAAGATCGTTAAGCATGGCCTCGTTGCTCGTTGCTCGTTGCTCGTTGCTCGTTACTAATCGCTAGTTGCCTAGTTCCTTGTTGAGAGTCACAACATAAATGAAATCGCATGAGTGAAAGCTTGTGCGATTTTTTGTTGGTATCAATAAACCTTAACTGATTAATATTACGTGAGTTTTACTGCTTAATTGAGACTGATGAATTCACTTTACTCGACTGGTATTGATAAAGTAATCACATTTCTGTCGGTGCGGTCACTTTCTATTATCGCAAAACAGACAACCTAAGCTTTATAAAATAATTGTTATGATATCTTATGTGAAATGTTAATGGTTACTCTTCATTTAATAGTTTCACTAAAGCTATTTGATGCAAACCTAAGTAAGGCTCAAGCCCTAACTGATTGAATCATTGACCAATTCCTATGGATTATTGATGAGAAGAGGGTGGAGCGAGTGAGTAGTCATGTCTCCGAGGTGATAGAAAATAAAGACAGTTTTGAACGCCCGTTTTCGATCAAAATCCCGCGTCGCAAGTGGTTTGGTTGGAAAGGCATCGAACTGCGTTTGGTGTTGGCATTTGCTATGCTATCGATGACCACCATCTTCCTTTCAGTTGTTTCTAGCTTTACTTTTGACGATCTAAACCAACGCCTCGTTGAATTAAAAGAGAGTGAAATCCCCGCCTTAGATAACGCTGCACGCCTTAATGATATGGTGCGTGTGATTATCACAACCTCATCTCAACTCAGTGATGCTGAATCTAATTTAGAGCGTAAACAGGCGATGCTTAAAATTGAAGAAGCCATTTCAGTGATGAATAGTGTTATGGTTCAATTCCCTGATTATCATGCCTATTTTAAAGATCTTATTGCCCAAGTTAATAATAGTCTTAGTCTGTTGTATCAAAGTGAGATTGAGTCAGAACAACTCAATCAAGAACTTCGTAATTTGCTTGAAGGCTTTTATCCGCTATTGCAACAAGCCAGTGATTCACTCGATAGTTTGCCTGAGTCAGCCAAAGATCAAATTCAATATACCCAGTTGAAATCTCTGCTTTATTACCAATTAGGCTTGGTAGAGAAGCTGTATAACGACTCCAGCTTTAATGAGTTGGATTACACCAGTTACCGTTTGGAACAGGTAGGTGAAGAGTGGTGGAAACTTTGGGTCAGTGGTGATTTAAGACGTGATTTTCCTGAGTTAGATCATCAACTCACGGTGATTTATAACCTCGCCTCAAGTGATAGCAGCTTGTATGGACTCAAAAACAAGGCGCTTGATCATCTCTATCAAGAGCAGTATTTCCTGCAAAACAGCCGCGAACATTTGAATCAGTTAACCGTGCAAATCGAAAGCAACACCAGCAAGGTGAATAGCAATATTGACCAATCGATTCAACAAGCGCAGCTGTCTTTACAATCGAATCAGCAACTCTCTCTTTTTCTTTCTCTGTTTAGCGTGTTGGCTGCCGCTGCCATTTCGTGGTTCTACGTACGTAAGAGTATTTTAGAACGGCTTTTACAGCTCAAAGACAACATGTTCGCGATTTCTACCGGCCATTTAGATACCGAGGTTTCCATTCGTGGCAAAGACGAAGTGACGCAAATGGCCAAGTACCTAAAGGTATTCCAGACCACGGCTAAAGTTGTTAAGCAAACCAATCGTAAATTAGAAGCAGAGGTAGAAGAACGTACCTTAGCCGAAGCAAAATTACGAGTGACTCAAGACGAGTTAATCCAAGCCGGAAAACTGGCTGCGCTTGGGCAATTAAGTGTCGGGATCACGCATGAGATCAATCAACCTCTGACCGCAGTGAACAGTCACGTTCGAAGTGCTCAATTATGGTTAGGTAAGCAAAGGCCAGACAGGGCAGAAGAGAACCTGAAAAAGATCGAGGTCTTGTTAGACAAAGTGGCTGCGATAACTCGTCACTTAAAAGCCTTCTCGCGTAAGAGCGATGGCAAGATTGATAACGTTGAATTGGATAAGGTCGTCGGTGATGCAATTGACCTGTTTGAAACCAGACAGAGCGCAGTGTCGATACAGTATTCACCACAAAGCGACCAGGTGGTTCGAGCCAACAGCATTCGCTTAGAACAGGTACTGGTGAATTTGATCAGCAATGCTCTGGATGCCGTTGAGCACAGAGAGCAACCAGAGCTCAGCATCTCCACTCAAGAGCATTCGAATACCATCCAGATTTTGGTTATGGACAACGGATCAGGGATACCTGAAGAGGACATTCCGCATCTGTTTGATCCATTTTATACCCGCAAGACAACAGGTAAGGGGCTTGGGCTCGGTTTGTCTATCGCATACAACATCATAAAAGACTTTGGCGGCTCGATTCACGTGGAATCCGTTGAACACCAAGGCACTACTTTTATCGTCACTCTACCAAAAGGCATAGCCTCATGACTGCAGAAAAACACATAGTTCTAATCGATGATGAAATCGATGTCGTTGAAGCCGTGAGTGAAATGTTGGAGCTAGAAGGGTTTAGCGTGACGACTTTTACCGACCCTAACCTTGGCCTTAAATCGCTCAAAGCAAACAGCCAGTCGGTTGTATTGTGTGATGTACGAATGCCACAGGTGGATGGGCTTACGCTGCTGAGTTCAATTCAACATAGAGCCGCTAACGTTCCTGTATTGTTGATGAGTGGCCATGGAGATATTCCCATGGCGATAGAGGCAATGAAGCTAGGGGCTTTCGACTTTTTAGAAAAGCCACTTAATGCCAGTGAGCTGGTAGAGAAGCTCGATTTAGCGTTGGCACAGTCTCAGCACAATTGCCCAGCAGCTACAGACGGTGATGAGGAAGCTGAGTTACCGATTGAAACGGTGGTTATTGGCCAATCAAAAGCGATGGATACGATACGTAAGCAAGTGCTCGCACTGTCTCATACTGGTGTTGATACCATCATCAACGGCGAAACAGGAACGGGCAAAGAGGTGATTGCTCGCGCGTTGCATCAATTTAGCCGTCGTAAGGCGAAGCCCTTTGTTGCGATCAACTGTGGTGGGATGACAGAAAGCATTATCGAAAGTGAGTTGTTTGGTCATGAAGCGGGCTCGTTTACCAGTGCCAACAAGAAACGCATTGGCAAAATAGAACAAGCCAATGGCGGTACTCTGTTTCTTGATGAAATAGAAAGCATGCCGATTGCGGTACAAATTAAACTGCTGCGCGTCATTCAAGAAAGAATGATCGAGCGCGTTGGTGGTAACGAGTTAATCCCGGTCGATATCGTGGTGGTAGCCGCCAGCAAAGCTGATCTCGCGAGCTTGAGCGAAACGGGTGAATTCAGAGCCGATCTCTTCTATCGCCTCAATATTGCTAGCTTAAATCTTCCCGCATTGCGTCAACGCAAAGAGGACATTCAGGTGTTGTTCCGCCACTTTGTGATTCAAGCGAGCCACAAATACAAGACACGCCCATCAACGATTTATCCCGAACAAATACAGCAATTATGTCGACACGAATGGCCGGGTAACGTGCGCGAATTACGCAATGTCGCCGACCGGTTTGTGCTCGGTATTGTTGGTGATGGCTTTGATCTTCAATCGCCGATTTGTGAGTCGTCCGGAGAAGATTTCGCTTTTGAAAAACAGATGGAACAGTACGAACGAAATGTTCTGACTGAAGCGTTGATAGAGAGCGCAGGCAATATCAATGAGGTCTCAAGCAAGCTGAACCTACCACGCAAAACGCTTTATCGAAAAATGAAGAAACATCAATTGGATAAAGAGAGTTTCAAGGCCTAGTTGGTTCAGTTGTTTGTTAAATGGAAAACCAAAACTAAAAGAAAATGCAAAAGACAACAATGACCCATTTAACTTTTAGTCGAATGGTTAACTGTTTCAAGTAATTGTAATAAAAGGGCTTTAACATTTGGCACAATGCGTGCAATCACTACATTGTGGCATACGTTCACATGAGGTTATTCGGTGTTGAGCCCAAATTTATATGACAACTATCTATATATGACAGCTATCCAACACTGAATGATCGAATAAAGGAAGTTAGAAAAATAATTGCTTGTTGCAAGGAGATACAAACATGAAGCAAATACTGAAAGGCTCGATTGCTCTGATACTCGGTGTGAGCTCGATGACGGCATGGGCCGCAGCAGAATCAGCCGACTTAGGTCCTCGTCCCCTCTTTTTAGTGAACAATATGGATGAGAGCCCTTTGAAAACCAAGCTGTTGAGTTGCAGTGAAGGACCTTTTCATCGTAGTGATTTTTCTATTGGACATCGCGGAGCTGCGATGCAGTTTCCTGAGCACACCAAGGAATCCTACTTAGCGGCTATTCAAATGGGCGCAGGCGTCGTGGAATGTGATGTGACTTTCACCAAAGACAAGGCGTTGGTATGTCGTCACTCTCAAAGTGATCTGCACACCACAACCGATGTTTTGGCGCATCCAGATCTCGCTAAGAAGTGTTCAACACCGTTCACGCCAGCCAACCCGGCGACAGGCGAAGATGCGCAGGTTGAGTGTCGTACCTCTGATTTCACGCTAGCGGAGTTTAAAACCCTGAAAGGGAAAATGGATGGTGCGAATCCAAAAGCAACCACTGTCGAAGAGTACATGAATGGCACACCTGGTTGGAGAACGGATCTTTACAGCCAAAGTGGCACACTGATGACACACGCCGAAAGTGCGGCATTGTTTAAAGAGCACGGCGTAAAGGTGACTCCTGAGCTGAAATTGGCGGCGGTAGAAATGCCTTTTAATGGTTTTAGCCAAGAGATGTACGCGCAGAAGCTGGTGGATGAGCTGAAAGAGGCGGGCTTTGAGCCTTCGGAGACTTACTTGCAGTCATTCAACTTAGATGATGTGAAGTACTGGGTTAATGAGACGCCTAAGTTCGGTAAGCAAGCCGTTTATCTTGACGACCGTGTCTATGAGCAAGCGGACTTTGTCGCGTCTGTTGAAAACATGAAAGAGCTTCACGATGCGGGTGTGAATATCATCGCGCCACCTCTGTTTGCTTTGGTTGAACTAGGTGAGAACAACGAATTGGTTGCGTCAAACTACGCGAAACTGGCAAAGGATGCTGACCTTGAGATTATTGCATGGACACTTGAGCGTTCGGGCCCACTAGCGCAAGGCGGCGGTTGGTATTACCAAAGCGTGAAAGACGGCATCAACAATGATGGTGACATGATGAAAATGCTTGATGTACTGGCGCAAGATGTCGGTGTTATGGGCGTATTCAGCGACTGGCCTGCAACGGTAACTTATTACGCAAACTGCATGGACAGCGACGCTTAGGCTATTCAGAGAGCGCTGTTACGTCGCTAATTATAGCGTTTGTAAAGAGAGCACTTAGCCAAAGAATAATAAGAGAAAAAGCAGTGAACCAAAGAGCCTTCGGGCTCTTTTTTTACCACCGAAATTGGTGAGACAGAAATGACCCAAATAGACACTTCTTGCTTGGACAGTAATGACACAAAAGTAATTTTCCAATTTGGGGTTGATTTTAAGCTGTTGAAATTAATGGAATTAAAAGGTGGCACAAAGGCTGCAATAGCGAAGGTGACTTTCAACAATAAGTAAAAGTAAGGTTTGAATATGAAAATCAGTGTTAAAGGACTGTTAATCGCTAGCTCATTACTACTTCCTTCAATGGCTATGGCAAGCGACTGCTCTAGTCGTGGTGTGTTAGACGATCGATACTGTGATGAAAACCAAGATTTGGTCGCCGATTCACCAAAGAATCCAGATGAGTGGAACGACCCAAGTACGCTTGTGTTTACCTACACGCCGGTAGAAGACCCAGCGTTATACAAAGATGCGTTTGCCGACTTCCAAGCTCACCTAAGTAAAATCACGGGTAAGCGAGTGATTTACTACACGGTGCACTCAAACTCTGCACAAGTAGAAGCGATGCGTTCTGGTCGACTGCATGTTGCAGGTTTCTCTACTGGCCCGACTGGCTACGCAGTTAACCTCGCGGGTTACGTTCCTATCGCAGTGAAAGGCGACGAGTCTGGCTTCCAAGGCTACAACCTAATCACGATTGTGCGTAAAGACAGCGGCATTAACAAAATGTCTGATCTGAAAGGCAAAAAGGTTGCACATACTTCTGCATCTTCCAACTCTGGCAACCTAGCTCCTCGTGCGTTATTCCCAGCGAAAGGCCTAGTGCCAGATGAAGATTACAAAGTGCTTTACTCAGGTAAGCATGACCAATCTATTCTCGGTGTGTTCAACGGAGACTATGATGCGGCACCTGTGGCATCGGACGTTTACGATCGTATGGTTGCAGCAGGTCGTGTCGATGATTCTGAACTGAAGATCATCTACCGTAGCCCACGCTTCCCAACGTCTGCGTTTGGCTATGCTTACAACCTAAAACCAGAACTCGTTGAGAAGATCAACGAGGCTTTCTTTAGCTACCGCTTTACACCAGAAATGAGCGCATCGTTTAAAGGTGCCGACCGTTTCTCTCCAATCAGCTACAAAGAAGAGTGGGATGTGATTCGTGATATCGCTCATGCGACAGGTACGGCTTACACAAAAACTGGCCTGAAGAAATTGGCTGAAAAAGATGCGGCTAAACGTGCAAAGAAAAAAGCCGCTGAGCTAGCAAAACAAGCAAACAACGGCTAATTCTTGGTTCCAAAGAAGACTTAGGTTTTATATCAGGCCTAGGTCTCCCAAAACACTTACCTCAACTATAAATCTATGCCCTCGCGGGTAGGGCATAGATCATTCTAAAATTCGCACAAGGAAATGCAGTATGGCCGTAGCAAGCTATGAAGGAATAAAGATAAACAACCTTTTCCACGAATACGTGGCAGGCAAGCCAATCCTTAAAGGCATTAATATTGATATCGATGAGCCAGGTATCATCGCGATCATTGGTCCATCTGGTACCGGTAAAAGTACGCTTCTGCGCTGTATCAACCGACTCAACGATCCAAGCCAAGGTGAAATCATTTTTGATGGCGCAGACCTGACTCAATTAAAAGGCCAAGCGCTACGTAAACAGCGTCGACATATCGGCATGGTGTTCCAAGAATATAACTTAGTCGAACGTTTAACGGTTATCGAGAACGTGTTGAGTGGCCGTTTGGGTTACATGACCGCTTGGAATGCATGGCGTCGTAATTACTCTGCGCAAGACTTAGCAAAAGCGTTCGAGTTACTTGAATTTGTAGGCCTACAAGATTTTGCCAACCAACGTGCCGACAGTTTATCGGGCGGGCAAAGACAGCGTGTCGGTATCGCTCGCGCCGTTATGCAAGACCCATATATCTTATTGGCGGATGAACCAACGTCATCACTCGACCCGAAAACAGCGGTTGAGATCATGGAGTTGATGGAGACATTCGCAGAACAGAAAAACATCCCAGTGTTGGTTAATATCCATGATGTGAACTTAGCCAAGCGTTATGCCAAGCGCATCATCGGCATGTGTAATGGCAAGGTGCATTACGATGGCAGCCCTGAAGGTATTTCAGAAGAAGACCTAAAAATCATTTATGGGGGTGAGTCATGGCTGGATTAAATCCAAACTCGTCGCCAAGCGTTTCATCAAGCTCATCGCCAGCGAAGCACGAAAACCCGTTCAAAACCTCATGGACTAACCGTGCCATTATCGCTGCAATCATTGGCTACCTGTTTTACAGCTTTGCGACGTTAGGACTGACCTTTGATCGTTTGGTCATCGGTTTTGGTGAAAGTGAGCGGTTACTATCAAGAATGTTTCCGCCAGATTTTTCGCGTACTAATCTACTGCTAAGTGGCTTAGCGGAGAGCTTACAGATAGCGATCATTTCGAGTTTCTTCGGCATCGTCATTTCGCTGTTTCTTGGCTTACTTGCTGCGAGAAACATGATGCCTTCGATTGTATCAACACCGATTCGTGGCTTCATCGCACTATGTCGTTCTTTCCACCCAGTGATTATCGCTATCTTGTTTGTGAAAGCGGTTGGCTTTGGTGCTCTAGCTGGGATCCTGACTTTAGTATTTGCATCCATCGGTTTCATCGCCAAGTTGTTTGCTGAAGCGATTGAAGAGATTTCTTTTAAACCGGTTGAAGCGATTAAAGCGACGGGGGCGAGTTTTGTCAGCGTCATTTTGTACGCGGTGATGCCTCAGGTATTTACTCGTTTCATTGGTTTCGCAAGCTATCAGTTGGACTCAAACTTACGTAATTCAACCATGGTTGGCATCGTGGGTGCGGGTGGCCTTGGCGGTACACTTTTCTCGGCATTCCAACGTTTTGACTACGACTTCGTCGCCGCTATTTTGATCACCATTATCGCGTTGATTCTTGTGGGTGAATTTCTTTCCAATATTGTTAGGAGAATCTTCTAATGACAACTGCATCTATCGATAGAGAGTGGCAGCGCTTTACACCAAACGAACGTGTGGCTCGATTTGCTGTTTACCTTAGCCTTGTGTGCGCCATCGTGTGGTCTTGGCAGACCGTTGAAGTGATTCCAGAGTTTTTATACGACGCGCCAGCGCAGTTTGCCGACATGTTCGAACGAATGGTGCCAATGGACTACGCGTTCTATCCTGAGTCGATTCACGCAGCGATGATTGAAACACTGCACATCGCTACGTTAGGTACCTTGTTTACCTTGGTTTTTGCAATTCCTTTGGCACTGATGAACGCGCCAAATATCACTCCGAATAAAGCCTTGAACTGGATTGCTCAATTCTTTCTCGTGTCTTCACGCTCAGTGAATTCATTGGTTTGGGCGTTGTTGTTCATCGCACTGTTTGGCCCCGGTGTTCTCGCAGGTATTATGGCGATTGCCATTCGCAGTATCGGCTTTGTAGGGAAGCTGCTAGCGGAAGCAATTGCTGAAGTGAACATGGGGCCTATTGAAGCTTTACGCGCGACAGGCGCTTCTTGGATGAGCGTTTTACTTAAAGGCTATTGGCCACAAGTGATGCCAGCGTTCTATTCCATTGTATTGTTCCGTTGGGACATCAACGTGCGTGAGTCTGCGGTACTGGGTTTGGTGGGCGCTGGTGGTATTGGCGTGGTGCTAAACGATGCTCAGAACCTATTTGAGTGGCAAAAAGTTTCAATGGTATTAGTGAGTATCTTCGCCGTGGTTATTGTTGCAGAAGCAGTGGTGATCCACATCCGTAACAAGCTGATCTAATGAGTGTGTTGTGTTCACTATGTTTTTTGTAACATGTGTTTTGTTTGAAAGTTAAGAGCTTATCTAGCATTTTGAAGCTCAAACGACCCTAGGTACTTCGGTCTACCTAGCGGTCGTTTTTTTATCTAAAAAATAGAAAAACTCTGGAGTAGTTAGTGCCTATTTAGAAAATACAATGCTTAGCAAAATCACCGGCTTCATTAGCCGTCCAGTCGCCTTTAGGCTTCTCTTTCATATCCGCACACCAAGCTTCACTGCCAACCTCGGTACATGCCATTAACTGAGTGGCTAGGAAAAGCATCAACGCGACTTTCTTCATAACAAATATTCCGTTTTGGTCTAGGTTTCGGATAACTCTATCAAATACTATTGTTGATTGTTATAGCAACCAGTAGCTTAAGATATTTAAAGAAGATATGGATTTGATCTGAATCTGAGGTTTAATCGCGAGAGGGGATTGCCAAATCTAAAGATCGAAAAAGCCAGCAACATGTGCTGGCTTTGCAATTCTTGTGCGCTGCTATTCGTTAGCGCGCTTCTACTGTGGAGTTATACCAACTTCATCTCTTGGATGATATCTGAAGCGATTTCTGGCTTCGTACTGGTTGGCTTCTCGTGTAGATCGGATTTCAATTGTCCCTTACGGTTACTTAAGCCTGCTTCAAGTTTCTTAAGTGCTGCAGCGATAGCTGGGTACATAACATCGTCTGTCGATTTTGCTGTTACTCGTACACCTTCGTAGTTGGTGAATACTTCAACCTGATGTTGACCGTGTTCTTTAGTAATGATGATGTCGCAACTGATCAGTGATGGGAAATGGTTAGATATCTTCTCGAATTTACCTTCGATGTCTTTGCGTGACTCGTCGTTAATTGATACATGATGTGTTTGAACATTTATTTTCATAAATCATACCTTTCCAATGACTGTGTCATTTAAACGTAGCAAACATCGCATAGATTAACCAACTGAGAATTAGCACATGTGTGATTGACTTCAGTGTTATCAAATATTCTCTTGTTACTCCCTTGAAAGTCCGATGAACTGATCGCATATTATGTTTCGTGAATTTCAAACGTGTTTAAAAAATCCTCATTCTCGAAATATTGCTCCAGTTGACTTCGCTCACTTAGATTTTATCGCCTTAATCAAGCCGCACCTCAATGACTTATTCTAGTCTTAAATTTATAAACCGCCTATTTTTGACACAGATTCCATTCTTTCACTCAATATCACAATTACAAATATAAGCATCTACAGTTTATTGAGGTATTTGTTAGTACGGGATACCATAACAACTTCGTTAAACTTGGATCCGTTACCATGAAAATGCCTGTTAAATTCGCTGCGATCGCAGCTTCACTTTCTTTCGCTTTTAATGCCTTTGCTGCGCCTGTTGAGTTTCAGAAAATTCCAGAGATCATGCAGCAGTTTGAAACTGCAGAACTGTACGTTAAGAAGTCGGTGACGTTAGGCCGTTTGCCTGCTGAATCTGAAATTGGCGTTGATTTTCCTACCTACGTTTCAGATGGAAAGGGTGGTTACAGCTTAGAAACAAACAATGTAATGACGAGCGACGTTGTTATTGCGAGCATGCCGAAAGCGATTGTTGATGACATTTTCAACCAATGGTTGGTTCCAAAAGAGACGTGGGTCAGCAGCTATGGTTCACTGCCAACATCGACCAAAGAATTTAAGCCGTTTAAGCGTATTAAGACCATCAAAGCCATTAAGATCGATGCTGAAATGCTTGAGCTAATGGGCAGTGAAGATGGCAAAACTGTGGTAATTAAAGTGAGCTGGGATGAAAAAGGGATGAAGGTTTATAAAGATGGCTACTTAGCTGATTATGAGTACGGGATTGCTCCTCATGAGATGCAAGAAAACTACGAGCTAGCACCTAAGTAATCTTTTAGATTCACCTCTCAATATATTTTAAAGCGCGCTGCATCTGCAGGGCGCTTTTTTCATGACACAACAAAATGTGACAAAACTCACGCTTTTCTGACAATTTACGGCTCGCTATGCTAGTATGCGCCGCTTGTCTTTGTAATTGATAAAAAACATATTACTAAAGCCGGTTTTCTATTTATCTGCTTGTAATGACCTCATTCAGTTTGGCCTGATTTGGCTGAACATCTGCATTTTGCTCGGACGCAAAGAGAGTAGTACTCACTACTTCACTATGTACATTTGAGAGCACCATCTATCAAAGGCCTTTTAGAAACTGCCTAGTTAGCGCGAACCTAGTTCAGCGTGAAGGGTTTCGTTTTCCCAAAAATCCCCCTAGCGACTAAGTACTTCTTGGTCGCTGACAAGTAAGGAGTCTATATGACGTCTACGGTATCTACGTCCGTACCTACATCTCCAGCTGGTAACTCAGCTTCGACAGAGAAAGAAGTAAACCACCCGTTTCTTTCTTTGGTCATCATGGTAATCGTTGCTGCAATCGCAACCTACTTTATCCCTGCTGGTGAATTTGAACGAGTGGTAATGAATGGCCGTACGGTTATCGACCCAGACAGCTACACACTATTAGCCAGTAACCCGACAACATTAGCCTCTTTTTTCGAATCATTTTTTAAAGGCTTCAAATCCGCTTCTGGCGTGATGGGTGTTGTGGTATTTGTTGGTGGTGCTTTCGGTATTATCAAACACATGGGTCTGCTAGACGCATCGGTTGTTGCGCTCACCACTAAGCTTAAGAAGCAAGGTTTGTACGTGATTGCGCCTGTGATCATGACGGCGATCTTCTTCAACGTAACCTTCACCGGTATGCGTGAGCTTGACGTTATTTTCATCTCGCTGATGATCCCTATCTGTACCAAGCTTGGCTACGATGCGATCACGGCTCTTGGTGTCGTCTTACTCGCGAGTTGTGCGGGTTTTGCGGCCGCGCTGGCAAACCCATTCTTCACGGGTATCGCACATACTATCGCTGAACTCCCTATGTATTCGGGCATGTGGTATCGCTTTATTGTCGGCATGTTCATGCTATTGACGGGTGCTTGGTATGTGTTGAACTACGCGCGTAAGGTAAAGCAAGATCCAACCAAGGGCTTGTTGCATGGTACGGGTTACCACTACGAATCGAATGTTGAAGCGAAAACACTGACCACTCGTGAGAAGTTAGCTGGTATCGCATTCTTAGGCGTATTCGCATACATGATCTTCGGTACTCTGACGATGGGCTTCGGTTTCACGGAAATTGCTGGCGCATTCGTGGCGATGGCGATCATTCCGGGTTTGGTGGCGGGTTTGTCTCCCAACAAGATTTGTGAATATTGGACCAAAGGTGTCAGCGATGTATTGGTTGCTGTATTGATCATCTTCTTCGCGCGCTCAGTGTTGACCATTATGGAAGACGCGAAGATTGTCGACTCGATCATCTACTACCTTGCGCAGATCATTTCAGGGAGCTCTAAGCTGGTTGCGGCGGCGGGTATCTACTTCTCGCAGGCGGCGATTAACTTGTTTATTCCGTCTGGCAGTGGCCAAGCGGTGATCACTATGCCAATCATCATTCCATTGGCGGACATTGGCCAAGTAACTCGTCAAGTTGCGGCGTTGGCTTCTCAATTGGGTGACGGCATCTCTAACTACATTTACCCAACCAATGGTGGTTTGTTAGCGGTACTGGCTATTGCAAAAGTGCCTTACACTAAGTGGGTTCGTTTCTTCTTACCACTGTTCTTGTTCTGGTCAGTGGGTGCTTTGATTTCAGTTGTGATTGCTCAAATGATTGAGCTAGGGCCTTTCTAAAGAGTCTGCTCTTATCAAATAAGCTTTGTTTGAGAACATCTTACCAAATAAAAAGGCAGCGAATTCGCTGCCTTTGTTGGTTTAGATAGAAGCTATTTCAATTGAAGCATCACTCTTCAAACTGATAAGAAGAGGGCACCACGATGACGCCCTGTTTCGATATGTGGAAGCGCTTGGCGTCGGCAAGGCTATCTATGCCAATTTGAGTCCCATCTGGCACCTTGACGTTTTTATCGATGATGCAATTTTGGATGTGGCAGTTTCGCCCAATCTCAACGTCTTCAAACAGAATACTATCAATCACAATCGCGGCATTGCTGACTTTTACCTTAGGGAAAAAGATAGAGTTTTGCGCCGAACCCCCTTCAATCACCACCCCATTCGCGATCATCGAGTTAATGAATATCCCTTGGTTACCTTCTACCGAAGCAATAGTCCGTGCTGGTGGCAGTTGCGGATCATAGGTGCGAATCGCCCAATCCGGTTGGTATAAATCGATAGGCGAGGCTGGCTTTAACAAATCCATGTTGGATTGGTAATATGAGTCGATAGTACCCACATCTCTCCAGTAAGCATCTTGGGTCACTCGGCCTTCTTCATCACCAAACTTGTGCGCGTAAACACTGTTGTTACCGACCAATTTAGGAATGATGTCTTTACCAAAATCGTGGCTTGAGTTCGGGTCTTCTGCATCCGCGAGTAATGCCTGTGTCAGTACTTCCTTATCAAAGATGTAAATTCCCATTGAAGCCATGCTTCGGGTCGGTCTACCGGGTACGCACGCGGGGTAACGTGGTTTCTCGGTAAAGTTATTGATTTGAAGAGACTCGTCTATCTCCATCACGCCAAATTCTTTGGCTTCATCAATCGAAACCTCCATGCACGCCACCGTTAGATCGGCTTCATTCTGCTTGTGTTGCTTGAGCATTGGTGCGTAATCCATGCGATAGATATGGTCGCCAGATAACACCACCACATGTTTGGCTTCACTACGAGATAGCAAATACAAGTTTTGATAAATCGCATCGGCAGTCCCGCTATACCAGCTGTCACCCGTACGCATTTGTGGGGGAACATTGGTGATGTATTCGCCGAGTTCGGGGTTAAGCACCGACCAACCATCACGTAAATGTTTTTGCAAAGAGTGCGACTTGTACTGAGTCAGCACCAGAATTTGGCGAAGCCCAGAATGCAGGCAGTTCGCGAGTGTGAAATCGATGATTCGATATTTGCCACCAAAAGGTACCGCAGGTTTTGCGCGGTTATCGGTGAGAGGGGAAAGCCGAGAGCCAACACCGCCGGCCAGAACGATTGTTAGAGTGTCTTGCATAGTCAGAACCTCAATGTATTTATGATTATGAACATAGACTTGCAAGCACTAAGCCAAATGTAACTCATTGAATATTAAACGAGGTGAGAGTGATTATTGTGGAAGCGCACCAAATTGATGCGTACGAGATATTGGCTTGCTCTATTTTGATCCAAAGCGATCTGATCAAAGTGCAGGGGTTGAGCTTAACAAAATGACGCACGGAAAAGTTGCATTACAAAACTGTCAATAAAATGAAGGAATAAAGTGATCGGGTCGATATAAATTTACATAAATAATCACAACTTTTCACAAATTGATTTCCATCAATAAAGTAGGGTTATTCTATGCTACCTTGCACGCAAAATAAGAAATGATTACTCATTCACCAATAAAGAATTAAGCCCTAAAAAGGAAATTATAATGAAAAAAACAGTATGTGGTATTGCGGTTATTGCGGCTCTTATGTCAACCAACGTTCTTGCTCATAAAGAAGGTGATTTCATCATCCGTGCAGGTGCAGCAACGGTATCTCCAAACGACAGCAGCGGCGCTGTACTTAACAACCCTGACCTAGAATTTTCAGTTGATTCTGATACCCAACTTGGTCTTACTTTCGGTTACATGTTTACTGACAACATCAGTTTTGAAGTATTAGCCGCGAGCCCTTTCTCTCACAGCATTTCTGTTAACGGCTTAGGTAAAGTAGCTGACACTAAACACCTTCCGCCAACGTTTATGGTGCAGTACTACTTCGGTCAAGCGAACAGTGATTTCCGCCCTTATGTGGGTGCGGGTATCAACTACACTGTATTTTTCGATGAAAGTTTGAATGGTACGGGTAAAGCTGCAGGCTTAAGTGACCTATCTCTTGATGATTCTTGGGGCTTGGCTGCCAACATCGGTATTGATTACATGATCAATGAAGACTGGTTCCTGAATGCGTCAGTTTGGTATGCAGATATTGGTACGACAGCTAAGTACAAGCAAACAGTAGGTGGAACGACAACACAATACTCAACAGACGTTGATATCGACCCATGGGTATTCATGATCGGTGGTGGTTACAACTTCTAACCCTCTTTATTAGTTTACTAAAGGCGCTCAAGCACCAGCCAGCTTGAGCGCTTTTTTTTGCTTGCTTGTTAATGAAATACTTAATCCAACTTATTGTTGTTATGGGTAAAGTAAACTGATTGTCGTCATTTATTGTTAATAAAAGAGAAAGATAACTGTCATAACAGCCCTCTATGATCGCGGTTCTAATTATGGAGGATATATGAATCGTAAATTTAATAAGCTGACTTTATTACTGCCTATCGCGGTAAGCTCTGCTCTGGCTGGATGCTCTCAGTCAACTTCAACGACAGCAGCATCATCTCAAACATCACTTGATGCTTTTAGCCTTCAATGCCAATCCATTCAACAACCGAACAAGACAGATGCCACTGTTACAGGGATTAGTCTGGTTGGTCGTGCTATTGCTGATGCCCCGTTTGATACTTCTGCAGCCGAAATCGTCAGCTACGATTCATGTACCGACAAGCTTTATGTCGTCAATGCTCAAGCACAAAAAGTCGATGTGTTATCGATGAACTCTGACAGCGCACCAACATCTGAAGGCTCTATCGATCTTCAATCAGCAGCTGCGGCTTCTGGTATTGATATCGGTGCTGCGAACAGTGTATCGACTCATCAGGGTTTAGTAGCGGTCGCAATTGAAAACGCCGACAAGCAACAAAATGGCATCATTGCACTTTATCGCTCAGACACATTAGAGTTGATCACTACTTACACAGCTGGCGCATTGCCAGACATGGTGAGCTTTTCTAAGGACGGCCGTTACATCGCATCAGCAAACGAAGGTGAGCCGAATGCGGATTACAGCATTGATCCTGAAGGCTCAGTGACACTGGTTGATTTAGCCAATGGTCCTTTGCAAGCGAAAGTGACTCAAATCGATTTTAAGGCATTCAATCAAGGTCAGCCTCGCCATGAAGAATTGACTGACAAGGTTCGAATTTCAGCGCCTAATGCAACTGTTGCTCAAGATCTAGAGCCTGAATATCTAACCTTTGCGGATAACGGTAAGCTTTACGTTGCCCTTCAAGAAAACAATGCATTGGCAGCGATTGACGTGGCGAGTGCAGAAGTGGATGCGATTCTCGGATTAGGCGGTAAACCTTGGGATACCGCTCAGTTGGATGCATCGAACAAAGACAATAACATAGGTAATCTGCAAAGCTACGCAATGTTAGAAGGGCTTTACATGCCAGACAGCATCACCAGCTACAGTGTTGATGGTAACACCTACATCGTGACGGCAAACGAAGGCGATGGCCGTGAGTATGGTATCAAGACGACGCAAAAAGTGTGTGACGACAAAGGTTTTGAGTGGGATGGTGATGACTATAAAGGCACCGAAAACTACACAACAGAAAAAGACTTTTGTATCGCTTATGTCGATGAAGTACGCGGTAAGAAGTTAGATATAGATGCTAACCACCCATTGGCAGGTGCACTTAAAGACAACAAACAACTTGCTCGCCTTAAAGTGATTAAGCCACAAGGAACACTTGCTGCTGAACAAAAGGTTCAAGCATTCGGTAGCCGTTCTTTCTCTATCTGGGATGAGTCAGGCGAGTTAGTGTTTGATAGCGGTGATGATTTCGCTCGAGTCGTTCTGGAGCAAGATCCTGCAAACTTCAACAGCACCAACGATAACAACCTAAGTGGTGACGATCGCAGTGATGATAAAGGGGTTGAGCCTGAAGCGATCGAAGTGGCTGAGATTAACGGCAAGCAGTATGCCTTTATCGGACTTGAGCGCCAAGGTGGCATCATGGTCTACGACGTAACACAGCCTAAGAACGCAAGTTTCATCAGCTACTTGAACAATCGCGATTTTACTCAGCCAGTGTGCACTCAGGTTGATGAAGACGGTGATTGCGATAACGATACTTATAACTCGAAAGCCGGTGACCTAGGTCCAGAGTCAATCAAGTATTTCACTCGCTCTGGTAACCACTTTATTGCGGTTGGTAACGAAGTGAGCGGCAGCACATCAGTTTACCGCGTTGAGTTTTAATCACGGTGACTGCTTGTAGTTAGACTCAATAAAAACAAAAGCGCCACTACTGAATAAGTAGTGGCGCTTTCTATTTATGCATCACAAAGGTATGCGTGATAATTAGCTTCTATGGTTGTTGCTTAGTTGGTGCTAGAGCGATTTCACGGATACATACGTTCTGTGGTTGTTGGTAAGCGAATGATACAGCGCGTGCAATATCGTCAGCTGCCAATACACCGCCCATGTCTTCTTTCCAAGAATCGTAACCGTCTTTGATCTCTTGAGATGTAGTGTGAGACAGAAGTTCAGTCTCAACAGCACCCGGTGCGATAGTAGTAACACGAACATTTGAAGCCGCAACTTCTTCACGAACGTTCTCAGAGATAGCGTGTACCGCGAACTTAGTACCACAGTAAGCAGCGTGGCTTGGGAATGTTTTCTTACCTGCAATTGAGCTGATGTTGATGATAGTACCTGTGTTGCGTTCCATCATCGGAGCAAGTACAGATTGCATACCGTTTAGAAGGCCAATCACGTTCACGTCGAACATTGTCTTCCACTCTTGAGCGTCTTGAGTATCGATTTGACCAAGAAGCATTGCACCAGCGTTGTTGATAAGCGCGTCTACAGGGCCAAATTTCGCTTCACCTTGTGCGATTGCTGCATCAAAAGACGCTTTGTCTGTTACGTCTACTTTTACTGATAGAGAGTTTGGTAGGTTCAGCGCTTCAAGGCGGTCAACACGACGAGCTAAAAGTAGCAGAGGGTGACCTTCATCGCTTAGACGACGAGCGATTGCTTCACCAATACCAGAGCTTGCACCTGTAATTACGATTAGTTTTTTCATTTTATTTCCTCTGTACTTTTATTGCGTCGGTTGGCTACGACGTATTGTTTAAGTGCATTCGAATCAAGTGCTTGTTGCCTTGCTTCGTTGCGATGGAGGTATATTAAGGAAAATAGCATTGTTGATATATAGCGCTTTACTTGAAACACTGTTGCTGTGGTGCAACAATAAAGGTGTTCACTTTATAGCGTCATAACTCTATAGCTTCATCACTTTTTAATTTCACAAGTAAGCTGGCGACCATGCTCAATCAAATTAACCTATCTGATATCCGTTCTTTCGTGCTTATCGCTCGTTTAGGTAACTTCACCAAAGCGGCGGAGGAACTTGATGTGTCGCGCTCCCACGTATCACGCCAAGTCAGTAGCTTAGAAAAACAGATGGGAGTGACGTTGTTTATCCGTACTACTCGAACTTTAAGGCTGACTCATGCAGGGCAAGATCTGTACGCGAGATGTGAGCAAGCCTTAGATAATATAGACCAAGCTCTGATTGCTGCTGTGGATGATGTCGAAGAAGTACGTGGCGATATAAAAGTAAACTGTGTCGGCGGTTATTTGGGTGAGGTGATCATTGCTGATTTGGTTAATGAATTCATGCAGCTCTACCCAGACATCAGCATTAGCCTTGATTTCAGTAGTAACCGAGTCGACTTGATTGAAGATGCGTTCGATATCGCTTTTCGCATGGGAAGCCTAGAAGATGCAGGCTTTATCGCAAGAAAGCTATTGGATATTGAAATGGGAACACTCGCGAGCCCTGAGTATTTCGCTCGCAAAGGAAAGCCAAATCACCCTAAAGATCTGATCCACCATGATTGCTTAACGGGCTCTGTTCGCAAGTGGAGCTTTCAAGCTTTGGACGATACCAAGAAAACAGTCGATGTGCATGTGACGGGCAGACTGCAATGTAAAAATGGGCGAGTTTTGGTGCAGGGGGCGAAGTCGGGTAATGGAATTATTCGTGTTCCAACCATTTATTGCTTACAAGAACTGAACGAAGGGCAACTGCTGCAAGTATTTGAAGAATGGGTGGTACCTAAGGTCGACTTTTCAGCGATCTACCATCGAGACCGCTATCAACCAAGTCGAATTCGAACCTTCATTGATTTCGTAAAAGGTCGCTTTGAGCAAATGCCAGTCAGTTAAGTGCTGCGTGCTGTCTTCCGTTTTTCGTTTTTCATCTTCCGTTTTTCGTCTTTCATTTTCCGTTTTGGCATTAATTGGACTGGCTCGAACTTACATCTCGTCGATTTCGTTTTGTAGGTTTTCCAGCTGGTCCAAAATCAGTAAGAACTTCTCACCGAACGGCGTCACTTGGTATTCAACTCTTGGTGGCAGTTCGTTGAACATTTTCTTATCTAAAATCCCAAATTCTACATTTCGCTTCAAACATTCATTCAATACCTTGGTCGATAGCCCTTCTACTGATCGCACCATTTCACCGGGACGATTAATGCCATTTGCCAGTAATTGGTAAACCGTTAGCGACCATTTACAGCCGTAGATGGTTTCCACCATGCGAGCTGAACGCTCTGGTGCTGATTTTCTTGAAAAAAAGTTTTCCTGATTTTTCATAAAGATGTACCAATAAGTACCTACCTAACCGATTTGTACTTACTATTCATAGTGTTAGTTCAAGGCCTAAGATTACCACGTTCACATGACTTAGGAGATAACAAAATGAACTTCACTAAAAATGGTATTGCAGTAGTAATCGGTGGCACAAGTGGTATGGGCTTTGAAACAGCGAAGCAGTTAGTCGCTCAAAACATCCATGTGTTGGTTGTTGGCAATAACCCAACTAAGTTAGATAAAGCGGTGTCAGAACTGCAATCGCTCGGTCACGCTTCAGGTTGGCAAGCTAACCTTTATGATGATGCGAGTGTGTCTCGCCTTATCGAACACCTTGAGTCGTTAGATGAAGGTATTGGTTACCTTGTGAATGCTGCAGGTTACTTCAACCCTAAAGCGTTTATTGAACACCAAGAATCTGATTACGAGCAATACATGCAGCTTAATAAAGCAACCTTCTTCATCACTCAAGCGATAAGCAAGTTGATGATCAAGAACGGCGGTGGCAGTGTGGTTAATGTTGGCTCTATGTGGGGTAAGCAAGCAATCAAAGCGACGCCATCTTCTGCCTATTCAATGGCTAAAGCCGGCCTGCACGCATTAACACAGCACATGGCAATGGAATTGGCAGAGCATAACATTCGCGTGAATGCGGTGTCTCCGGCTGTGGTTAAAACGCCGATTTACGAATCTTTCATTAAACCGGAAGAAGTGGATCAAGCGCTAGAAGGCTTCAACGCGTTCCACCCTATTGGTCGAGTCGGTTTGCCGAAAGACATTGCCAATAGCATCTCTTTCTTACTGTCAGACAGTGCAGATTGGGTAACGGGTGCAATCTGGGATGTTGATGGCGGTGTGATTGCTGGCCGCAATTAATTAGGATTCTTTTTAGGTGGCTGTCGCGCAGGAAAATAGCAGCGAGATGGCCTCCTTGATGAGTATTCGCGTAGAATAAAAGCTAGAAAGATAATAAGAATAATTAAAACGATACCAAGAGTAAGGTCGCCATTATGTTCAACATGGACTTTTCAAAAAAGCTGGTTATTGAAACCGAATCATTAGACTGGATTGCAAGCCCTGCTAAAGGGGTTTGGCGCAAGCCGCTTGAAAGAGAAGAGAAAGAATCGGGTCACACGACTAGCGTCGTAAAGTACGATCCTGAATCTTCGTTTTCTGAGCACCCGCATCCGCAAGGTGAAGAGATCTTCGTGTTAGAGGGTGTTTTCTCTGATGAAACCGGAGATTTCCCTGCGGGTACTTATATCCGCAATCCGCCGGGCAGCGCGCACTCTCCATCGAGTAAAGATGGCTGTACGATCTTGGTTAAGCTTAATCAGTTTGATGCGAGAGACTTAACTCAAGTTCGCATCAATACTCAAGAAACGGAATGGCTTCCGGGGATTGGTGGTTTACAAGTGATGCCACTACATGGTTTTGAACACGAAAATGTTGCCTTGGTGAAATGGCCCGTTGGCGAACGTTTTCAGCCGCATCGTCATTTTGGCGGTGAAGAGATCTTTGTGTTGTCTGGCACTTTTAAAGATGAACATGGCGAGTATCCAAAACATACTTGGATGCGTAGCCCTCATATGAGCGAGCATTTCCCTTATGTGGAAGAAGAGACCGTCATCCTAGTGAAAACGGGTCACTTGCCATTGGATTAAAGGAATGCTCAATATAAAGATGAGAAAGCCGTACTGTTTTGAACAAGCGGCTTTTTTTAGTTTTTGTATATGAGCTGACTAGTAAGCGACACCAATACGTTGGCGTGGGAACTTACCAGCTTCGAGCTCATCAATCATCGCGATAGCGTAATCGCTGACTGAAATTTTGCTGTTGCCATCTTCATCGGTGAGCAGTTGGTCGCCACCAGTACGGTAGGTCGATAGTTTCTCACCCGGGAATATTTCTGCTGCAGGGCTAACGAACGTCCAATTAACTTCACTGTTCGATTGCTTGAACACTTCAAGAGCTTCACCCTGTGCTAGCGCTTCGTTTTTGTAATCCGCGGGGAAATCAGGAACGGTTACTAACGGTACGTTTGGCGCGACTTCTAATGAGCCTGCACCGCCAACCCAAAGTAGGCGCTCGATACCGATGCTTGGTAATGTTGCCAGCAATTTAGTCGCAGTGTTTTTTACGATGTCGTGATTACCCAAAGCACGTCCGCCAATTGAAGTAATTACTGCATCAACGCCGGATAGTGCATTTGCTAGACTTGCGGCTTCGTCTTGTAAATCAAACGAACGAACCTCAATATCATTATTTTCTACGCGGCTTGCATCTCTTACGACAGCAACTACATCGTGACCACGAGATTCAGCTTCTTGAGCGATGTGACTACCAATCCAACCTGATGCGCCTAATACTGCAATTTTCATAATGTCTCTCCAATTATCTAATTTATTAAGTCGTTTTCTCGACAGCCATTGCAGTCTAATAGCTCACTAGGTTGCGATAAATATCGCAAAATGATGTAGATTGTATCCATATAGTGATCTAATAAGATTCGATTAGCTGCTAAACAGTTCAAGGAGAGTGTGATGGATAGGTTGACGGCGATGCGCAGTTTTGTCGAAGTTGCGAATTGTGCCAGTTTCACTCAGGCAGCTGAGCATTTGGACATGAGCCGATTACAGGTTTCACGCCATGTTCAAGAGATAGAAGGGTGGTTGAAGCAGAGGCTATTGCACAGAACTACTCGAAAGGTGAGTTTGACGGCAGCAGGGGAAATTGCTCTGCAGCGCTGCGAAAAAATTCTCCACGAAACCGCAGAGCTAGAAGTCACTTCACTCAATCAAACCGACGATCTTTCAGGGGTGATTCGAATTGCAGCACCCATTGGTTTAACTCAAAACATGTTGTTGGATGTGGTCGAACAGTTTACGGAGCGCCACCCTAATATCACGGTTGAGCTGTTTGCTTCGGATCGTTTTGCTCAGCTGGTGGATGAAAGAATCGATATTGCGCTTCGCTATACCGATCAACCTGACGATAGCTTGATTGCCCGAAAGCTAATGGAAATCGATTCGGTTGTGTGCGCCTCACAAAACTACCTAGACAAACACGGTGAACCTGAAACGGTTGAAGCGCTTAGACAACACAATTGTTTTCGCCATTTGAGTGTTTCTAAGTGGGATTTCGTTAAGGATAACCAGCATTATTCGGTTGAAGTGTCTGGCACTATCAAGGCTAATGATGTTGGAGTATTAACTCGCGCCGCGCAGCATGGAAAAGGGATAGTTCGTTTACCTTGTGACTTAGCGAATCCATTGATTGCGGATGGTAAATTGAAATGGGTATTGGATGGCTTTGTTTCACCAAGCAGCGTACTTTGGGCGGTGTATCTATCTCGCAGTTATCAGCTCCCTATTGTTCGTCAGTTCATTGATTTTGCAGCAGAAGCTTGGTCTAGTGATATTAAGTCTGGGGATGTTTGAAGCTATATATCCTAAGTACACAAGTACACAAGTACACAAGGCATAAACGTATAAATACAAAAATCCGATATCAAAGGTGATATCGGATTTGAACTCAATAATTCAGAGTTCCAGCACGCTCTCCTCTCACGAAGTCTTTACATATAATGATGTACGGATAATCGGGTATTTATCACCTTTTCGTTGGTGTCTGGTAAAGGCTGATACAAGCTTCTAGTAATGTCGGATAATACTTGGTCGTAAACTTGCGACACGACGCTAGATATATCACTGGTTAATTCATACATGCTATCTGACGGTTGGGTCGCTTCGGTGCTTGATGCGATCTCTGTGAGTGCATGCATCGCTCGTGTGCATACTGGTGATCCACTGCTAATAGGGCAGATAATCGATAATTGGTTGAGTTTTCTGTGTGTCTGAGATGCGTAGAATTTGAATCTCGCATACTCCTCAGGCTTCTCCATATCAGGTATGCACATACGTAACTTGGTCAGGATTTCCATGCAATCCAAGATCTGTTGCCAGTTCATGTGGTACTCGCGGCTCATGTCTTCTCGTTCAGACTGAATCAACCAAATGATCATCACCTCATCCATTAAGAACATGCTGTGACGAATCGTTTTGCCATGAATTGATTGGTTACGCACCAAGCTACGGTTTTGCCAGTCGCTGTGCATGGCGATGAGCTTGAGGTGATAGATGCGATACATAGGACGGCTATCGAACGACACATGGGATTGAAGCAGTTCAGATACCTCAAGTATGTTGTCGTAAATCTCATTCACTTTGCGAATCGAGTCGCTAGACAATTTATACGCCAGAGCATAATGCGTTGCTGCACGATGTTTGCGTGATAACAACAATAACTCTCTGAGCAGAACCAAGGTTTCAAACCTGTGTGATAGCGCCGTTTGTCTCTTCCTTGAAAAATGAAATAGGGCAGCAAGTACTGCTATGGATAAACCAACTGAAATAATTACAAACATATTTAACTCCTAATATGTGCATACCTACTTAGTGGTAGTGCAGACACCATGCCAAAATTAATAAGTGTTATATTTCAGTGATTTATGTTTTTTCTTTATTTATGGATGTTCAATAATGGTGCATGACTTCACCATTCGAGTGAATTTTTCTCATATTTTGCAGGATTTTTTGAGAGGTTACGCTTTTCTAGGGATTAGGCTGGGGAGGTTTCGATGGGGAGTGACACTTCGGCGATCCATCTCTAGCTCGTCTAAAAATACGGAAATTAAAAAGGCCTCACCCTTTATATACTTTTAACTAAAAAAAGCAGTAAGAGTGAAGCCTTTCAATGTTCATTTCTAAGTTTACTTACCTTCAATGCTAAGTGTTTAGCATTGAGGAATAAACTAAACGTTATGCAAGCTTAAGGTCGAACTCAGTACGGTACATAACCATATCTTCAATGGTCAGTACTGGCATGTTGTGTAGTTTACCGAAAGCAACGATCTCTGGCGCTTTTGCCATTGTGCCGTCTGGGTTGGTTACTTCACACAGTACACCTGCGGATTGAAGACCTGCCATTTGCATCAGATCCACAGTACCTTCTGTGTGGCCGCGGCGAGCAAGTACACCACCTTTGCGAGCACGTAATGGGAATACGTGGCCAGGGCGAGCTAGGTCAGTAGGCTTAGCTGTTGGGTTTGAAGCTGTCTTGATCGTTGTTACACGGTCAGCGGCAGAAACACCTGTCGTTACGCCAACTTTCGCTTCGATAGTTACGGTAAACGCAGTTTGGTTTGCGCTGTTGTTATCAACAACCATAGGTGGAAGTTCAAGTTGGTTTGCTTGCTCGTCAGTTAGACACAGGCACACAATGCCGCTGCATTCGCGGATCATAAGCGCCATTTGAGCATTGGTTAGGTGTTCTACTGAGTAGATGATGTCGCCTTCGTTCTCGCGATCTTCATCGTCAAGTAAAAGTACGCCACGACCTTCGCGTAGAGCTTGCAGTGCGTTTTCAACGCGAGTGATTGGTTCGCCAAATTCGGCAAGTAGTGAAGACTGATTCATGGTTAAACTCCTAAAATATCACCAGAATCAGGGCTGTATGAGGGATCTCAACCGAGCACAACAAAGCCGACTCATTACAAGAGGCTTGTACCAATCGTAGTAAACAACTGGTCATTCTAGCTGGTTAAAACCCTTGATAACGGCGTTAAAATTTTTGACTGTAGAATAACTACTTATCGAAAAATTTTGCCTTGTTCTCAAGCGTTTTTCCTGCGCTATCTCTGATCATTTATTTACTGTGATTGGTATTAGCTCATTATGGTTTTATCCAAAACGAAATGCACCCGCCTAAGTTGGAGGCATGAACCCAACTCACGCGGGTACGCCTTTCCAACTTAAACGAGTGTGTTTTCATTCTCTCTCATCCGGACTATGACCGTCGGCTCTGGCATCTCACCAGATCTGCTGACCTCGACGAATCGAGCGCTCGCGGGCTTATCTTTAGATTTTGCTAAGGACATACCGCCGGTGGGGAATTTCGCCCCGCCCTGAGAATAAAAATTAATAATCTGTTTTGCTTTTGAAAGCAGACCAGATGGTAATCCTTTCAATAATGGATTTAAAGGACTGACAGCAAAGTTTTTAAGATTCTGGCCTTATAATCCGGTAAGTGTTCACTTTATCATCAGAACGCGTCAGTCAGTCTTTAGTGGGATGATGCCTTTGCCTCGTCTGGTTTCAGTGGTCTTTGCTGTCTCTATGAACATAAGTGGATGGTGAACATTATTGATGCTGGTGTGGCAGTTCACCGAATCAATACTCAATAGGTCTATTAATCGAATATTGTTACACCATGACGGCTTGCTGACCGTTTTGACATAAAATTGATGTTGGCGATGCTAAGCTGCGATAGCATCCGACCACTTTATCCAAAAGATCTTAGCCATGACTTCTCTGTTCTCTAACAAATCCAAAGGCTTATTACTGCTCGTTCTAAGTTTGTATTCTCTCGTACCCTTTTTGATCTTTGGATCGGACTTTGACCTTGGAAGTGCGGTTTTGCCTTTCTATGGCGCCTTCATGACGTTCGTGACTTACTCGGCGGGTAATCAAGGATTCTTGGTCACGTTAGCTGTTTTGTCTTTGGCATTACTCACGATGAAGTTTTGCAAAGCTAAGCTAGTCAGCCTTTGTCTGCAGCTTGGCTTGTTGTTGGTGCTTAGCTTTGCAGCGAAAACCTTCTTAAAGCATTCTACAGAAAGCCCGCGTCCTTATTCTGAGTATTTGGTGACGCAAGAAGTGGTTGAAATGCCAGAAGTGTTTTATGAACTGCCACTGGTTGAAAAGAACGCAGCGATTGCATCTGTGCAAGATAAGGTGAGTGAGTGGCGAACGCGTCATTGGTTGGGTGAGACGGACTATTCTTTCCCATCTGGACACATGATTTTTGTTGGCGTGTGTTTGGCGTTCTTTGGTGGTTTGTTCCTAGAAGCGAAACGTTTTTACTTAGTGGGCGGCTTACTGGTTTGGGCTGGTGGTGTTGCTTATAGTCGTGTTTGGCTTGGTATGCATCGACCTGAAGATTTGGCGGCGTCTATTGCCTTTGCAGGTCTTATCTATCTATTGGTGCCAGTGGTTCCAACACAAAAGATAGAACCTTTACTGCCTAAGTTTTTAAGAGCGAATTAAGCTTTTAAGAACCACCTAGTTTCTATGCAGCATTTGAATCCGTAATAAGCATTTAACAAGCAGAAATTGTGATTATTGATTGAGACCGAGTTCTGCTTGTTTCTTTTTGGTTAGTCCTAAAGAGACAATTCGGTGTGACTCCGTGAGGTAGTATCTCAGCTCCTCATCTCTTTCTGGTGTGCTATCAAACAGCTGAATCCATTTCATACCACGCGAAGCAAAGTAGGGAGCAGGTTTATAACCGGGCTCCTCTTTCAGAAAGTCGAAATTCTGATCGGACGCTTTGAAGATAAACGCAGGCTCGTCGTTCGGCCCCCAACCTCCAATCGCAAATACCTTCCCACCCACTTTCCAAACGTGAGAGTTATTCCACTGCATCACATAGCTGGTGGCAGGTTGTGACTCACAAAATGCATTGAACTCGTCGTATGTCATAGAGCGCCCTTTCAATCGTTTGGTGTTGAATCTGTGTGTTTGTTGCTTTATCGATGTTTCTGCTTCTAGCCAGCTAAGCCTTGCCAAATGGCAGTAAAGCCGCTGATAGAACATAGCAGTAAAGAGCCGATACGAATCTTTTCTTTAGGAATGCTTTGCGTCGTCATTAATGCCACTTTGTAACCCAACCAAGCCGCAGGAAGCAACGGGATTGTGATGATCAAATGGTGCATCGTGAAGAAACCAATTGGGATCTGTACCAGTAATGAAATGATAGAACTAAACACGAAAAACGCAGAAAGATTGCCACGAAGCTGATTCGCATCTTGGTGTTGAAGTAGTAGTGCCATTGGTGGACCACCAATACCAGAACTGGTGCCGAAGAATCCTGAGAAGAATCCCGCGATGCCCATCTTGGTCGGTGTCGGCTCTAACCTAAACGGCAGCAAGCTGACAATCACCGCAAATACCACCAACAAGCCTAACCAAAGTGATAGCACGCTCGTTGAAACCATCACTAATAAAGCACCACCTGCAATCGAACCTGGAATACGGCCAAGCAGTGCAATTTTTAATCCGCCGATAGAAATGTTTGCTCGGTGTTTAAACGCATTGAATATAGAAATGAACAGGCCAACGAGACAGATAGGTGCGGGTACATACTCTGGCGAGACTAAAAACAACAACGGGGCAGCCACAATAGCCAAACCAAAGCCGATAGCTGTTTGCACAAATGAGCCGACAAAAATGAGTGCCATCGCGATTAGGGCGGTCTGATCTAGGTATTCCATAAGCCTGCGGATTAGTTTTAAAGGAGCGAACGAATACTATAAAGTAAAACGGCGGAAATAGTCTTATTATTCAGTGAGGTTTATGCAAATATCGAATGTTATTATTGTCGACATAACGACTAACAAAAAAGCGAGTGAACATATCAGGATACTTCCTTTCAATACTCACTCGCTTTATTGGAACGACTTGTTGCTTACGCTAGTGGGGGAGTCAGCATAAAACGTTAAGCCATTGCCAATTTGATTCGCTCAATCGGCTTGTCATTGATAGGCAAATGGATAAGTGCTGCTGCAAATGCCAGTACCACCGTCGACCACCAGATTGGCTCGTAAGATCCGTAGTAATCGTAAATACGACCGCCAACCCAAGCGCCTAAGAAGCTACCCACTTGATGAGTAAAGAACACCAAGCCGTACAACGTCGACAGGTAACGAGCACCAAAGATCTGACGAACTAAACCAGACGTTAACGGAACTGTACCCAACCAACAGAAACCAATCGCTGCACCAAAGATAGCTGCGGTTGATTCCGTTACTGGCAGAGTCACAAACGCACCAATAACCACAGTACGAACTAAGTACAGTGCCGACATTACATGACGCTTGCTGAACTTGTCGCCCATCACACCCCAGAAATAAGACCCGAAGATGTTGAAGATACCCACATAAGCCAGTGCCATTGCTGCGCTGCTCGCGGGTAGGTTTTTGTCGGCTAAGTAACTCGGTAAGTGCGTCGCAATGAACATCACGTGGAAACCACACACGAAGAAGCCTGCATGAATTAACCAATAACTTTTGTTCGCAAATGCTTCAGACAGCGCTTCTTTTAGTGTTTGGTTGTCTTCTACTTGTTTATTGGTTGTCGATTTCGGCGCTCGCATAAACAGGGCAAAAGAGATCATCAAACAACAAAGCACGCCAAATACTTGCATCGCACTTTGCCAATCGAATTCATTCAACATGTATTGCGCGCCCGGAATCACCGCGAACATACCAAACGAACCTGCGGCTGTGGTTAAACCAAATGCCTTAGCCGCATGCTCCGCAGGTACTACTTTTGCTACTGCGCCTAACACAATCACATAGCTTGTTGCACTTAGTCCAAGGCCAACCAGTGCGCCCAATGAAACGTAAAGCATGCTTGATTCGGTAGAAATTGAGGTAAGAAGTAAACCCAAACCGTAAGCACATGCGCCAGCAATAATGATGCGTCTTGCTCCCCATTTGTCAGCAGCCATACCAACAAAAGGTTGGAACATACCGAACAACAGGTTTTGTAGAGCAATAGCGAAGCTGAAAAACTCTCGACCCGTGCCGAAATGATCTGAAATTGGCATCATGAAAATGCCGAATGATTGTCTGATCCCTAGACTGATAATAAGTGTGCCGATCCCAAGCCATACCAGTAAAGGAAAACGGAAAATGCTCATTCTAATACTCTTAAATTAATGGTGGTGATGTGAGTGGTCTTGCGCTGACATGTCTTGGTCAGTCATCTCATGGTGGTGTTCGTGCCCAGAATGATCATGCCCTGACTGCTGGTGGCACCCACTGCTTACGGCATGCTGAGCCAGAAGATCAATCAATGGCTGACTGTGATGCACAATAACCAAACTAATGACGAGAAATAGCGTCATTCTGGCCAGTTGGGCAAAAAGAGATTGTGAAAACATAAGGTGTTTACATGCGCTCAATGTTGTAAGAAGTCGCGCATCATAATGACGAGTGAGGTATGTATCAAATGACCATTTGTGATTTAGTCTATGCGTTTTATGCATAGATCTATGCATGGTTTTATGCGTTGCTAGATTTAGGGCGAAACGTGACCAATAATTCGGAAAACTCGAGGTTTGTTGGTTAATAGATAGAAGTAGGTAATTAAGAATGAAAGTCCAAATACAAGATTATAACTGTCTGTTTAAGCGAAGATTTCACAAAACTGTAAAAACTAATATACAAACTAATTATTAAGTAACATTGGCTGTTCACTCGACTTATCTGTCAAACATCGTAAATTTGGGCGTAAATCGTTTCAAAACTACTGAAACGCGATGTTAAAAGATTCAGGGAGAGTCATTCACATGGATAAAGATCATAACCTTCACGAAAACTTATTGGCACTGATCTTAGGTAGCGCATTAGTTTCACTCGGCGTTATCTTTTTCAATCAAGTCGGTTTGCTCACCGGAGGCACGGCTGGTCTAGCAATCTTCATTACCAAAGTGACAGACTTAAGCTTTGGCCAAGTGTTCTTCGCACTTAACTTACCTTTCTATATTTTGTCGGTCGCTCGTATGGGATGGCGCTTTACCATCAATACGTTTATCGCAGTTTCGATTGTTTCGTTCGCCGTGGATCACTTGTATCATGTGATTCAGATTGCTGAAATTCATGCATTGTATGCAGCGTTAATTGGCGGTGGCCTTATTGGTACCGGCATGCTGGTGATCTTCCGTCATAAGATGAGCTTAGGTGGCTTCAACATTCTGGCACTGTTCTTACAAGAACGTTTTGGAATTCGCGCGGGCAAGGTTCAGATGGCATTAGACTGCACGATTGTTGTGCTTTCACTGTTTATTGTTGATGTGTCACTGGTTCTACTGTCTGTGCTTGGCGCAATAGTCACCAACTTGATTCTAGCGATGAACCATAAACAGGGACGCTATCAACCGGTCGTCAAAGCGGAAGCAGCGTAACTAAGTCCGCACAAGTACTAGGTTCGCTCAAACACTAGGCTAGCTTAAGCAAAGTGATTTACAGATTCTGAAAACAACAAAGCCAGCATCAATTGCTGGCTTTGTTCTATTTGAATAACGGGTTCGAGTTAGCTATTTGCTATTAGCAGTTACTGCAATCGTTGTCTGGCTTGAGCTCGCAGTCAATCACATTGCCTTGTTGGTCAAGTGACAGGTTACAGCACTCTTCAAACAGGTTCTTAAGATCTCCGCGACTTTTCTGAACGCGAGACTTAACCGTTGAATAGCTGACGTTTTGCGCCTCTGCGATCTCTTTCTGGCTTTGGCCTTTGATGTCGACAGCGAGCAGTAACGATGAACTTTGTTCTGGTAGCGCCTGAATAAAGGGTTCGATACACAATGAAAGCTTCTGTTTGAACTCAGAGTTGTGGTCTAAATCGGTGAACCATAGATCTTCAGCATCAATTTGGCTGTCACGTTGTTGTCGAGCATGTTTACGATAGAAGTCGATAATGGTGTGATTGGCTAATTGGAATAGCCACGATTTTACGCTGCTCGCATCTTGCACCTTATCTAAGTTCTGATAAGTCTTAATCAAGATCTCTTGCAGTAAGTCGTCTACATCAGCGGTGTTGTTGACCTTGGAATGCAAGAATGACTTTAACGCTTGCTGATATTCAGCCCAAACTTGTTCCAAATTCAAAGATGTCCTATTCAAAGGGGCCTTATTCAAAGGAGCACTAGTTGCACTGTTCATTCACGCAACACTCGTCTTGTAGGAAATCAATCACGCCTTCTAGGCATTCATACTCTGCTACGCAAAATAGGGTTCTTCCCTCACGTCTTTGGCTGATTAGGCCTGCCGACGCTAGGCTTGAAATGTGGTGAGACAAGGTAGAACCAGGAATACCCAGCTCTTCTTGTAGGCCGCCAACTGCAATGCCTTGGTAGCCAGCTTTAACGACACTCTTATAAATAGTTAGGCGAATAGGGTGACCCAACTCTTTAAGTGCTTTCGCAACGACTTCTAAGTTCATATTAACTCCTCAAGATTTAATTTCGATATTAGTCGAAATGTAAGCTAAATACAAATGTAAAAAGTGTGATTCTATAAGTCATTGAAAATCCGTTCTTTTGAAACTCAATTCGATTTTTATCGAAATAAAGCTTGATCTGTTACGAAATATTTCTATAATTCGAGAATATTCGAAATTAAGGGTTGGTTACTTTCCTCATAGAGTCCGGCCTTAAATCCAGTTTGGAGTTAATTATGAGCAATGAAATGTTAACAATGCTGAAAGACGCGCTTGATATGTTCGCTTTCTTAGCAGTAGAGCTAATCATCCTTTTCTTGGCGATCAGCTACATTGTTGGGATTCTGCAAGAGTTTCTTACGCCGGAAAAGATTCAATCTATCTTGAGCTCACGTAACGGTAAGGGCTATGTGGTTGCAGCACTATTGGGTGCAATTACGCCTTTCTGTTCATGTTCGACGATTCCTTTCCTTAAAGGATTGCTGCGTGCACGAGCAGGTTTTGGTCCAATGATGGTGTTCCTATTCGGTAGCCCACTATTGAACCCTGTGATCATTGGTTTGTTCGTGATTACGTTCGGCTGGCAAGTTGCAGTGTTCTACTTCTTAGTCGCAATGACGGTATCGGTAGTGGCAGGTTACGCACTTGAGAAGCTTGGCTTTGAGCGTTACGTAAAACCTGAAGCGTATGAATCGACAGGTTCTGCTTCAAGCTGTGGCACTAGCTGTGGTGATTCTGCTCCTAAGAAAGCAGCGCCAGCGAAGGCAGAATCTTCTTGTTGTACAAGTGCATGTGGTGAACCTGCACCTGTAATGGCAAAAGAAACATCTTGCTGCGATTCGAAAAAAGAAGAGCTACAAGTCACTGTTTCATGCTGCTCAACGGATGGAAGCGCAACGGCTGAAATCGTAGAGAAGAAAGAGCCTAGCCGTTGGATGAGAATTTGGTTCTCAACTTGGAAAGACTTCAAACAAGTTTTCCCTTACCTAATGATGGGTATCGCGATTGGTTCATTCATCTACGGTTTCATTCCTACAGACCTAATTGCAGAATACGCTGGTGAAGGTATGTGGTATGCGATTCCTGTAGCGGCTGTGATTGGTATTCCATTGTACATTCGTGCTGAAGCGGTAATTCCATTAAGTGCTGCTCTAGTTCAGAAAGGTATGGCGCTAGGTTCGGTAATGGCATTGATCATTGGTAGTGCGGGTGCAAGCTTGACAGAAGTTATCCTGCTCAAATCAATCTTCAAAAACCAAATGATTGCAGCATTCCTATTCGTTATCCTAAGTATGGCGATGGGTGCAGGCTTCCTATACAGCTTCATCTTTGGTTAATCAGATCTGATTACGAGATAGCACCATCGATAACAAGACATCGATAATAAAAAAGAGCTCACATAGTTGAGCTCTTTTTTTGTTTAGGTTGTTCCGCCTTGAAATGGGATTAACAAAGCATGATTATCAGACGGCGTTTGGCAGCGCAGCCGAAGTACCGTATGCAGCGAAAGCATTGGTGGCTAATACATCACAGTGATGACGATTAATGGCATCGCCGTAATTGTTAGTGATTCCGGGGAACTGAAAGCGATACATTGGAATACCATAGCGACGCTCTCTCTGCTGACCGATTCGATCTTTGCTTGTCCATAACAGTCGGTTCTTTGCGGTGTAAGTCATGCCGTGCATTTTGTTGAAGTATTCTTCATTATTGCGCATTTGCTCGTATAACTCGATGATGCGTTGCCTAGAAAAGTTCAACGTCGAGTTTGCCTTGAGTTGCGTTCCCCAGCCCGTTAATACCTTTTCCATGAAGTCTCGGGTAACAAGTCCAGGGCCAGTAAGTAAACCCGAACCTTTACTTCCGCCAGAGGTATTGGCATTGCCTACCAAAGTGCCGTGTCGGCCTGGCATGTAGGTTGTGTAATATTTAGTGGAAGGGGACAAGCGCGGCATTCTCGCTTTGAAAGCCAATGAGCGTTCGTCTTCAGCAAAAACACACACGATCTGTTTGACGTTTTTTCCCAGTAATTTGTAATCCTTGAATGCGTTCATCCCACCGGGCACGGGATCACACGCAAAAATGTTGACTGGAATATGACTTAGCTTGGGATCTTTGAGCATTCGGTTCGCCAATTCAAAACAACTGACCCCACCTCGGCTCCAACCTACGATGTTAACTTGGCTAATGGGTTTGGTTTGGCGTTCAATTGCAATGTTTTGTTGGCGAGCGGCAATTCCTTGTTTTAAGTCTGCAGCTAGAGCTTGTGAATCTTTCAACCAATCTTGATATTTTTGGTTAGTCGCAAAAGGCCAAGCTGACTTTTCTGGACGAGATTCACTAAGCAGCCCTTTCGCTCGTTTCATATAGTCATTCTTATCTTGTTGGCTTCCGCGCAAGATGTTCAGTACATGGCGCATATTGCTGTCGATGCCTTTGCCTAGCAATGTTCCCTTAACTCCAGAATAGGTGTCGTCCTTGCCTTGCTTCAACCACTCATTCTGATTCCCACTACCAACCCCATCCACTTGAATGTAGTCAATCATGTCTCTGCCCGTTGCATTCTTCGCTAGCGTCGAAATCAATTCGCCAGAAACATAGTTTTTGTGATTGTTGTCTTCTGAGTTTGAGCCTGTGCCACAGAAGAATACGGTTAATACGCTCATCCTTTGCCTTTAACACGATTAATTAAGATTGGAATCAGTATAGAAGTGATATGAGAAATTTATAAGATTGAATGAGTTAGAGAGAGGCATTGCTCCGAGGTTTAATGCAACAAAGCTGAAAATAGCGAAATGATTACAGGTCACTATGTAGTAAAGAAGTAGTAACGAAAGGTTTGGCATGCGAGGGGTAAGACAATATAAAACCCAACGGAAGGCTGGGTTTTAAGGGATGTTGCTTAATAAGTGGTGGCAGAGAATCAGAAGTCTCTTAGATCAAGCTCATTGTTGATTAATACAACACACTGAGAAGCGAACAACATGTTTGGACCTAAGCTGATTTTCTCTGTCCCTAAGCGCTTCAAGCTGTTGTAGCTTTTCTTCGGCATAGGGATATGGTCAGTTAGAAGGAAACATGGGTTTTCCGCAATCTCTGCGTCACGGATAAAGTCGCCTTTCTTATCCATCATGTACAGCTGGTGGTCTTCAGCCAGTTCTTTAACCAACTTTTCAAAGCTCATTGTACGAACAGTGATGCCCGGTTCAACCTGACGAGTTTGCTCTTTCGTCATACCTTGAGAAGCTTCAACCGCACGCACTACCGCTGATAACAATGCAGACTCATGAAAGCCACCAATGTTGGTGATTTCATTTGAATCGAATGTAATGGTACGTGAAAAGTCTTTAGTACTCTCTAGCACAAGGTGCACAGTCACATTCTCACGGTGAGATTGAGCAACGAAGATCGTGTTCATCAGAGTATGAGCCAGAATCTCGGTATGAGCATCTTGTCCAACACCTTCTAAGATAAGTTTACTCTCTGTCGGGGCTGCGCGAGCGCGTAATACAAATGAACGCATGGAATGTACCTTGTCAGTATGTGATAAAGCGAAACAGGCTTTATCAGCATGAATTGATGAATAACCAAAATTATGGCGGTATGTAACTCTTTTCTATTAATGAAGTCAAATGGAGTTATGTATAGTACTGATCAGAAGAGCTTTACGTATTAAATAGAGAGTGACCACATTACAAGATGGTAAAGGTTGAAGCGAACCAAGGTTTACATAGATAGTATGCGCAAATTATTAGGTGACTTACATAAGGAAGTAGTCGATGAAGTTACAGAAGATTAATAAAGAAGAATATAGAAAGAAGATGAACCTACTGTTGGTTTCATTGGTTGGGTCACTCGCCTTGTTTGCCATCGTATTCGGTAGCATTCTGATTGAACTTTTTGGTTCAGCTGGATCCGCTAGTGGGGAAGCGACAGGCAATTTCCATTTGAATGTACTCGGGGTGATTTTATCAGTCGCCTTGAATGCGTTTATTGCGAGTCGTGTGAAAGGGCATGATTACTTTAAAGAGGCGCTTTATGTGTGGAACCTTAAACAAGTTCACAATCAAATCTATCGTAAGCTTAAGCGTATTCAACCAAAAGCTGAGCAAGGCGATCGAGAAGCGTTAACTATCCTTTACTTCTATTACACTACGCAAAAACAGGTATACGACCTAGATAACAATACATTGACGATAAAAACGGTTCAGCAATCACTAGATAACATAGTAGAGTTAGGTGAAAAGTGGAGTATCGAACTGGATATAGAGGCATTCTCGAAAGATCTAGTCGCAAAATTCTAAGTTATATGCTCTTGATTGTATGAGCTTTAACCTGTGAAAGAGGGTTTTGATGTAAAAGTAGCCGCTTAAGCAACTTTTTTGAATTTTTATTAAAATAGGGGTTGCCATGTTTTCGATGATCTCTATAATGCCGCCTCACTGACACGGCAGATGCCACAAGGCTTCAGCGGTAATCAGTAAGACGGAAAGTTCGAAAGAAATTAATTTTAAAAAGTGTTTGACACTTAAGATTAAATCGCTAGAATTCACGTCCGCTTTCAAGGGTTTCTTTGTAAAAAGAAAGTTTCGATAAGCAAAGCTCTTTAACAATTTAAACCTATCAATCTGTGTGGGCACTCGTTGATGAATATCAAACGTCATTCTCAGGAATGACAGTTACTTCGGTAACAAATTGATTTCAATGAACTGAGTGACCAATACG
>NZ_MCZK01000144.1:0-127 GCF_002875945.1 Vibrio lentus | reverse complement strand
GCTTTAGAATTACATGTTCATCAATCTTTTTCGAAAGAGGGAATGAATATTAGTTTTGAAGTCAGTATTCGTTGAGTCACACCTATTAATTTAGGTAATCAAAACTTTAAATTGAAGA
Source organism: Vibrio lentus (assembly GCF_002875945.1). Classification (GTDB taxonomy): domain Bacteria; phylum Pseudomonadota; class Gammaproteobacteria; order Enterobacterales; family Vibrionaceae; genus Vibrio; species Vibrio apostichopi. The sequence continues at coordinate 9 of NZ_MCZK01000144.1, read as the reverse complement.
GTTTGATCA
>NZ_MCZK01000143.1 GCF_002875945.1 Vibrio lentus | reverse complement strand
GAATTACGCAACAAAGCCACGAATACTCGAAATGAGTTGTTCTTTAACCGGACTTATTGTGCGGGATGAACCTGAGGGAAGCTCATGGTTGGGTGTTTTTCTACGATGCTTCTGTAACCATAGACATCCTCAATCATCGTAGGCTTGAGTGCTTCCCAAGGGCTGCCATCGCAAACCAAGTTACCGTCTTTTAATACCACCAATCGGTCGGAGTATTGAGCGGCTAGGTTTAAGTCATGTAACACCACGATAACGGCGGCGTTGTGGTTGTCGGCTAACTCTCTCGCGATTTTCAAGGTGTTGTGCTGGTGGGCGAGATCCAGTGCTGACGTTGGCTCATCGAGCATCAAGATGCATTGGTCGCCAGAATAATGAAGCTGAGTTAGTACTCGCGCCAAGTGAACACGTTGTTTTTCACCGCCAGATAGCGAAGGGTAGAGCCTTTCACTTAAGTGTGTCACATCAGCAACATCCATTTTTTGACTCGCGATGTTAGTGAGGTTCTTGTTGGACTCTTGTAGAGGAATACCACCAAGCTCGACAACTTCATGTGCCAAAAACGGGAAGGTTAAAGTGCTGTGCTGAGGTAGCATCGCCAAGTGCTTTGCCAGCTTTTGAGAAGGCCACTTATCTTTGGTGTGTCCAAAATATTGGATATCACCCTTGCTCGAAATCTCTTGGCATAACGCTTTAAGCAGAGTGCTTTTCCCTGCGCCATTTGGTCCGAGCAGTGTGGTTACCTTTCCTGCTTCAATCTCAATAGAAACACCATCTAATATCACTTTACTACCGAACTTCACTTCGATGTCGGTCGCTTTTAACGCTGAAGGAAACATTAAAGGATTCTCCCTTTCTGTTGAAATAGTAGATACAAGAAGAATGGAGCACCGATGATTGCAGTGACAATACCTACTGGTAGCTCTGCAGGTGCAAGTACCACGCGTGAGAACATGTCTGCAGCGGTTAATAGTAATGCGCCTAGCACCGCTGATAGTGGTAAGAGAATTCGGTGATCTGGGCCAGCCAACATGCGACCCAAATGAGGGATAACAAGACCGATGAAGCCGATCATGCCAGATAGGCTAACCGTGACGCCAACGCCTGCAGCAGTAAGTAGAATCAACCTTCGCTTTAGCTTCTGTACTGGGATACCAAGATGCTGCGCTTCTGATTCGCCCAGTAACAGGGCATTCAGTGACATTGCTTGACGGTAGAAGACAATAAATAGTGCGCCGAGAGTGACTGCCGCAAGCAAAATACCTGACCATTTCGCGCCCGCTAATGAACCCATTGACCACAATGAAAGATCACGCAGCATTTGGTCATCAGCAATGAAGTTCAAGAAGCCAATACCTGCGCCTGATAGTGCGCTGATCGCCACACCTGCTAACAACATAATGGTGACTGAAGTACCGAATTTGCCAGTACCTAGCTTATAAACCAGCAGCGTGGTTAAGGCTCCGCCTAAAAAGGCAAATATAGGCACTGCTGCAAAGTTCATAAAAGCGGGGTATTGCAGTGAAAGCTCAGAGAAAAGTACGATGGCTAATGCGGCACCCAATGAGGCTCCGGCAGACACGCCGATGATTCCTGGTTCGGCAAGTGGATTTCGAAACAAGCCCTGCATGACCGCGCCACACAAAGCGAGAATCGCGCCGATTAGCATGCACAATATCGTTCGGGGTAAGCGAATTTCTTGGATCACCAAGTTGATGTGAGGTGCTAAGTCATTGTTTGGTTGGAGTAGGCTGGCTGCGCTGTCAGCCAAGCTAATGTTCATTGGCCCAACTGTGATCGAGTACAGCGCGACGAAGACTAGGGTAGCGCCTAAGCCTAACATCGATGTTTTCAGTGGGACGGATCGTAGCAACATAAAGGGCCTCAATGTCTATCATCCGCTTCAATCCTAACCACCAGCTCTGCGAAAAGCGAGGCGGTGAGGAGTATTGAGCAAGCAACAGTAAAAATAGGGTAGTTGGGTTATAGCGGGTAGATAAGTTATAACGGATAGATAAGTGCGTTTAATCGCTTCGCTTCTGAAAGGCTTTCAAGACCAAGTCCGCCGACTAAAGCGCTGCCCTTTACGGTAATGATTTGCTTGTTCATACCTGCTGGTGTCGCCGCTAACATAGGTAACGATTTAAGAATGGCATCAGCGCCGCCCATTTTCTGGTAGCTACGGCCGCTCACTAAGATGACATCAGGTTGCATTTCAACGAGTGATTCCATCGACAGTGGCTTGTAAGACGTCAGGCTTTTAGCCGCAGGGTTTACGCCGCCAGCCAGTTCAATGATCGCGTTCGGTGATGTTTCACCGCCAGCAACGTTCGCAGGACGACCTTCATGCAGCAATAGGAACAAAACTTTCTTCGCTTCGTCATTGGGTACTTGGTTTGCTTTTAGTGCCGCAATCTTCTTATTTACTTCTGCTTTAACTTGCTGTGAGTGATCTTCGGTATGGGTGATCTTTGCGATTTGGTCGATACGCTTTAACAGCCCTTCAACGTTCGCTTCGGTGTTTACGATCTCGACATCTATGCCCACAGATTTCAATTGAGAAATCGCGTTGTCTGGCCCCATCTCATCTGAGCCGATGAGCGTGGTTGGTTCTAAGGCAATCAAGCCTTCCGCAGACAAGTTTCTGTGGTAACCAATCTTCGGCAGATTCTCTGATTGAGGGAAGTGGCTGGTCACATCAATTGCGACTAACTGCTCTTCAGCGCCTAATGCCAATACCAATTCAGTAACGGCACTGCCTGCACTTATGATTCGAGGTTGTTCAGCGTCGTTGGCCATTGCTGCTGGCGCAGTCAGTACCAAGCTCAATGCTGCTACTGAAAGGATATGTCTCTTGGTCTTTAATTTATTGAGCACTTTTAAGTTGTTCATAATCATTTCTTTATATTATCTATTTGTTTCGCGAAGATTCTCAGTGAGCAGTCCGTTCGCATTGTGAGTTCGAATCTATAGAGAGGTTTAGGTCTGGTTATTTGGTCTTAGTAACTAGAACTTAACCTCATGAAAATAGAGAGTTGTTCTAGCCATCTTCGGTGAGCAATTGGGTTGCGGGTATTCCATTCTCTTGAAGGAACGACAGCAGCTTCACTAGGTTCTCAACGTTGGCTGCTTTATCTGCGCCAATGATGATCGGCTTTTTATCCGCTGAACCTGTCTCTTCGAGTAAGGCAATTTTGAAGTTTTCCCAGTCGATGTACTCTCTGCCGTTAATCGCCCAGTAAGGTTCGTGGTCTAAAATATTGACGCTAATCGAATCTTTATGAACTTCAGAAACATTCTTAACATCAGAGCTTGGAAGCTCTACCTCTAAAGATTCCAACTTCACTGAAGCGGTAAGCAGCAGGAAAACCATCACGATAAAAATGATGTCGAGCAGCGGCGTTAAATCTGGCGCTAAACTTTGTGTTTGAGATGAGTGAGGCGTTTTGATCATGCTTGACTCACATCACCAACAGCGACTTTATTGACTGATGAGTCTTTAGTCTCGTCAGAGTGATTGGTTTGAATCGACATACCTTCTAGCCACACATTGACGTAGTTCAGAGTATGTTCTAACTGAGCCAGCACTCGGTCGGCCCATAGCCCGAGTAGTTGAGCACCTGAGATTGCAGGAAGCGCAATCATCAAACCTGCAGCTGTGGTTCTCATTGCTAAGCCTAATCCATCTGCTAGATCGTTCGGTGTAATGCTGCCTGTTGTAGCTGCAACCCCTTTGAACATCTCGATAAGTCCAAGTACCGTACCAAGCAGTCCGATCAGTGGACTGATCACGCCGATCAAACCAAGCAGCCTCAATCCGGCATGAAGCTGGTGGCGTTTTTCTTGTAGCCAGATCCCAGCTGCATCTTCACGCAGTCCTTTTGAGAAAGAGTGGTGAGCCAGCAACATCGATACGCCTTTGTACAGTAGCGGTCGTTTACCAGAAATAGATTGTGCTAATGCTTCGATCTCTTTGCTGTTGGTTGGTGAGATCTGGTTGAGCTCGCGACGAATGGCGCGTTTGCCAACACCAATGCTCAACATCACTTGGAAGACACGTTCAGCGATGATCATTGCTGTTAATGCAGAACAGATGAGAAGAGGCCAAGTCATTAAGCCAAGTTGATCTTGTAAGTAACTGATTTGTTGCATGATTAATCCAACCTAAAACGAACAGGTATTTGTACACGGTGAGCAATCGCTCGACCGTTGACAGTGTGAGGTGAGAATTTCCATTGTTTAATGGCGTCTAAAGCGGCGTTGTCGAGCATTAGTGCGCCTGATGAATTTACTAATGCTTGTTTAATTTGTTTGCCTTCAGCGTCTAACCAGACTTCATAAGTTGCGACACCTTCAACGCCACGACGTCTAGCTTGGCGTGGGTAATTTGGTGGTGTAGGGCGTGAAGAAAAAGAGGGCTTAGTGACTAATACGGGCTCTTGGTTTGATACGCCTTGGTTTACTTCCTGAGGTTGATTGGCAGACTCGTCCATATTCTTATCGACTTTCTTGTCGGCCAGCTTTTCTGGTTGAGGCGTTGGTTTGGACTTTGGTTCTGGGCGTTCTTTCTTAACGACCTTTTTCTCTGTTACCGGTTTCTTTTGGATCGGTTTTTTTTCAACAACCTTTTTCTCTACTTTTTTGGGTTGAGGCTTATTGGTGATCGCTTTTTTCTTCGGTGTCGGTTTGGCTTGCTTTGGTTCGACTGCCTTGGGTTCGACAGGTTTAGGTTCTGCTTGTGAAACGGTTTCTTTGATTGGCTCTGGTTCAACCGGTTCTGTGATGGTTTTTTGTTGAGCTTGAGAAGGCGTGCTCTTAGGCGTGAAGTTGATCGATACCGTGTTCGATTGGCTACCTGCAGGCATCGCGAATACTTTGGATTCTTGAGCGACAAACAATAGCGCTGCATGAATCACTAACGATGCACCGCCTGCAATAACATATCTAGGAACGTTCACTTTCAATCCTTTACTAAATCTAAAATCTGTACCGGATTATTGCTCAGAATCTAAATAAGATCAATTATCAATTGCATTATCATTTGCGTCTATTTATGATTCTCTCAGTTTTAGCGAATAGTCTTCCAGACTTTGCTATGTAAGTGTTTAGAGAGATTATATGAGTCTTGATATTTATAAATTTGACGAATCAATTCTGGGTGTTTCTAGCCCAGATCCGCTTCGTTTTGCGTTTGCGAAAAAGCATTCTGCACATGCCGGAGGAAGTTCAATTCCGGTCGTCCCGAGCAAGAAGTTGGAGCTCTTTGATGAACTGATGCTAAGCGAAGGGAAGAAACAGGATAAGCGTTGCTTGTATATCCATATTCCTTTCTGTCGTGTGCGTTGCACGTTCTGTAACTTTTTCCAAAATGCCGCGAGCCGTAAATTAGTCGATGAATACTTCGATGCATTGATGGTTGAGTTGAAGCAAAAAGCCAAAACCCCTTGGGCTCAGTCTGGATTATTTCATGCCGTCTACATTGGTGGTGGAACACCTACTGATTTGTCACCCCAACAAGTCGAGCAGTTAGGCAAGGCTATTCGCCAATATTTCCCACTGGCAAACGATGTGGAAATGACCTTAGAAGGGCGCATCAATCGCTTTGGCGACCAAATGTTTGATAGCGCGCTTGAGGGTGGTTTCAATCGATTCTCATTCGGTATTCAAAGTTTCAACACTCAAGTTCGACGCAGCGCCAAGCGCTTAGATGACCGAGAAGTTGTGTTGGAACGTATCAGTGCTTTGAGCCGTACCGAGCAAGCTCCCATCGTTCTGGATTTGCTATATGGATTGCCATACCAGTCTATGGAAGTGTTCCAACAAGATTTAGAAGACTACATGTCTACTGGTGCACACGGTATTGACCTCTACCAACTGATTGTTGGGGGTAATGCACCTATGCTTAATCTCGTTGAGAAAGGAAAAATCCCACCACCGGCGAATACGCCAGATAAAGCGAGCATGTATTTGGCGGGTGTCGAGTTCATGGCAAAAAATAAGGTCAAGCAACTGAGCGTGAATCACTGGACTCGTGACAACAGAGAACGCAGCATTTACAACAGCTTAGCAAAAACTTATGCCGAAGTTCTGCCGATTGGTTGTGGTGCTGGTGGCAACATTGGTGGTCATGGTGTGATGCAACATCGAACTTTAGATAGCTACATGGAGTCTATAAAGCAAGGTCAATTGCCAATAGCCATGATGACGAAGCAAAGTTCACTAGAGCCAACCTTCTCTTCATTGAAGGCCGGTTTTGATTCTGGTGTTGTTAGAAGAAGTACGTTACCGACCTTTATGGGACAAGACACGTTCGATTATCTGAAGCCTCTGTTTTCGCATTGGGAAAAGAACGGTTTGGTTGAGCTTTCAGAGGATTACTTGAGTCTGACTATTGCTGGCAGCTTCTGGGCAGTAAGCCTGGCTCAGAGTGTGATTCAAGTGCTTAACGCTGAATATCAAGCTATGCACCCAGCACCGAAAGCGTCAGGTTCGGGCGTTCACCCGCATGCAAGTTTGAAGCACGCTTAACATCGAATTTTTAGTTTATAACTTACGTAAATTACTCGTTTATACGGAAACATATTCAATGACAGATACAACATTAGAAATGACAGAAACTCTAGAACAACGTGTCGCACGCATTCTAGAAGAAGAACCAAAACTGCTTCCTACTGCGATTGCTGAGAAGCTAGGCGTTTCAGAGGTTGAAGTAGTCGCTGCTTTTCCAAACGACATAGCGGTGATGTTAGATGGCAGCCGTGCCCAAGAGATTCTAGAAGGTTTGGTTGGTTGGGGCCCAATGACCACAATCATGCATTCATTCGGTTCAATCTTTGAAGTAAAAGCACCGTTCCCTAAAGGTAAAGTCGCGCGTGGCTACTACAACCTGATGGGCAAAGAAGGCGAACTTCATGGCCACCTGAAACTCGACAACGTCAAACACGTTGGCTTGGTGAGTAAGGCGTTCATGGGTCGTGAAAGTCATTACTTCGGTTTCTTCAGTGAAACGGGCGAGAACATTTTTAAGATCTACCTAGGCCGCAATGAAAAGCGTGAGCTGATTGCCGACCAAGTTGAACGCTTCAAAGCACTACAACAACAAGCTTAAGCACAATTAACGGCAAGCTTAAATTAGGTTGCTAACTCGCTTAAACAAGACATGAATGCTCGAGGATCGTTTAGCTCGCTAATGATCGCTCAACCTCGAGCAAAAATAATAAATCAGAGAAAGTGAAGAAAGGAATTACCCATGGAACAGCAAGTAAAACAAGAACGTCTACAAGGTCGCCTAGGTCCAGAAATTAAAGAGTTTCGCCAAGAGCGCCGTACCCTTCAACTTGCAACGGTTGATGAAGAAGGTCGCCCAAACGTAAGTTACGCACCTTTCGTTCAGAACCAAGAAGGTTACTTTGTTCTAATTTCTGATATTGCTCGTCATGCTCGTAACTTGAAAGCAAACCCTCAAGTGTCTTTGATGATGATTGAAGACGAAGAGAGCTCAAAGCAGCTTTACGCACGTAAGCGTTTGACGTTTGATGCTCAAGCAAGTGTTGTAGAGCGTGAGACGGTACTTTGGACTCAAGTGATTGGACAGATGCAAGAGCGTTTTGGCGAAATCATTGATGGTTTGAGCCAGCTTCAAGATTTCTCTCTATTCAACCTTAAAGCAGAGAATGGTCTATTTGTGAAGGGCTTTGGTCAAGCATACCAAGTGTCTGGTGATGATCTGGTGGATTTCGTTCACCTGCAAGAAGGCCACAAAAAAGTATCTAACGAGTAATCTCGTTTAACTGGTTATTTAAGAAGCCCTCCAATGTGAGGGCTTTTTTACGTCTAACAATCGTCGTTGGCGCGTCGGAGAGCTTTGTAAATGTAAATACATAGAGCGTTGTAAACACGCGTGACGTCGATGTGAGAAAAAGCAGACTAAATCAAAGAGTTTGGTATATTGGCGTCTGATTAATATTTATGTGTAAGGATCGGTACGTGAAACCAGTAAGTCGAGATTGGGACGAGTTCTGCTACCCGTTTATTTATGAAGACAGCCCTATCTGTGATTTTGAGATTCTGTCGGACGAACTTTGCTGCCGAGTTGGATTGGTGCTGTCTTTGGAGTTGGAACCACAAGTTCGCGAGATCTTGCAACGCCTGCAGCCGAACATCTACCATTTGAATGGTTCCGTGCGTGGGAAGTTAGCGATCACTGAATCGGAATTGGTCGAGCTTAAGCAAGATTACCACTGTGTTCGTGAGCAGCTAGAAGGTGGTTTCAAAGGGTTTGTTTTACCCGGCGGACATCGAGTGTCCAGTGAGCTTCACTTATGTCGCTGTCAGGCTAAAAAAGTCGTGCGAGCATTGGTGAGTATTGAGCATCATGAAAGCAAGAAGTCACCGGATCCGATTCTTTTTAAATACGCTAACTTAGTCGCGAACACACTGTATGCATTGGCGTCTTTCACTAATCATGTCAATGAGGTGGAGGAAGTGGAATTCGTGAGTAAGAGCTATTCGATGCCAAAGAAATCTTAAGGCAGAGCTCTACACTGATTCATCTCTAATACTCAAGAAGCTAAGAAGCTAAGAAGCTAAGAAGTTAAGAAGTTAAAGAAGCTAAACCATTAAGCATGATGCTGGTTCAGCTTCTAAAACAGAGCCTAAGCAGCGGTAGAGGCTTCGTTTAAGACTTTTGCACCACGTAGCATTGCTTCGATTAACTCGCCCGCATTGAACTTCTCAAGCGCTTCATGTGCACCTACCTGATTAGCACGGTCAACACAGATTTCACTCGATAGTGAGGTATGTAAAATACAGTAAGCATGACTCAGTGCGCTGTCGTTCTGTACTTCAAATGCTAGCTCATAACCATCCAGTCCCGGCATCTCAATATCACTCACTAGAAGATCAATCGCATTGCCTACGCTAGCTTGGCGTCGCATCAGGTCAATCGCATCTAAGCCGTTATTACAAATGCTGTAAGGGATGTTGATGCTGTCTAAGGCATCAGATAGTTGCTTACGCGCAATCAAAGAATCATCCACTAATAAGATGTTCAGCGCTTTGAGGCGTTCCCTTTCGACATCAGTCAGCATTGGAATATGCGCGTTTTCATAAGCAGGGTAGATCTTAGAAAGCAGAAGCTCCACGTCGAGCATTTGCACGATTCGATCTTCAAAACGAGTAATACCAGTCACAAATACATTGCGACCCACGCTCGCGGGTGGCGATTCAATGCTTTTCCAGTCACACTCAATGATTTTATCGATCGAACGAACCAAGAATGCCACGACTGTTCTTAAACAATCGGTCACGATGAGCACGCAATCATTGTATTCAGCAGGTGTGATCGGACGAAAGCCAATCGCTGCAGACATATCAATCACTGGAACCGTAAGATCACGGATGGTGACTGTGCCAATCACATGGTGATGAGAGTAGGGGATCTGAGTCATCGGCTGGAAAGGGACGATTTCTCTGACCTTAAGCGTGCCAATCGCAAAACTTTGAGTTAGGGATAACTTGAACATCAACATTCCCTGTGACTGACTCGCTTTACTTATCGGTTTGGCCATAAGTGGCTCCTGATTTACTGCACGCTAATTTATAAAGATCAATTTAAAGGGAAACGAGAGCGGCGGCAAGTAACTATGCGGTTTTTAGGGTCTTTAAGGCAGTTGTTTTCGGTTATAGAGTGAAGAATGGCGGTTCTTGGGTTAAAATCACGCTAAATACTCGCTGTCGATGGTAAGTCGACAAGCAGACAGCAACAAACTGAGAATTATCATGGCAAGAACAGCAGCAGCGCTTCATATTCTGGTGAAGCATAAAGAACTAGCAGAAGACATCATGGCGCAGCTTAAAAAAGGCGCTAAATTTCAAACGCTAGCGAAGAAACACTCAACCTGTCCATCGGGTAAAAAGGGCGGCGATCTAGGCGAGTTCAAGAAAGGCCAAATGGTGCCTCAGTTTGATAAGATTTGTTTCTCTGGCGAGACGCTTGTACCACATCTTGTAAAAACAAAATTCGGTTGGCACGTGGTGAAGGTTCTTTACAGAACTTAGTCATAAATATGTGTTAGATTGAATAATAGGAGCGTATATACGCTCCTTTTTTGTGACTTTTTTGCGCATTTTAAAGCACAATGGCTGAGTGTTCATCCCAGACGTTATGCGATAATTGGCGCTACGCCCTCAACCATCCGCCGTGACTAATTGGCGGGAGGAGGAGGGGTTTTAATGAGTAACTCATATAATAAATACCATTCTTAAGGAAATTTATGCAGCTTTGCCTTTTAGCCTTTGTCTTTATCTAGAAAGCTGTAAACGAGTTTGGTAGGAGAACAACATGGAGAGTTCAGCTATGTTAAGCAACCCAGCGACAGATGTTATATTGCATGCTTTTGACTGGTGCTACGCTGACGTAATGAAGAACGCCCCACTGATCCAAGAGTTGGGTTATAAGTCGGTTTTAGTTTCACCAGCGATGAAATCGCTACGCGGCCCTAAAGGTTGCGACCGAGATTCTGGCACCCAATGGTGGCAACGTTATCAACCCCAAGATTACCGTGTGATCGACAATCAGCTTGGTGACACGCAAGATTTCACTGCGATGGTGAATACGTTAAAGCAACACGGGCTTCGTACCTATGTAGACGTCGTGTTCAACCATATGGCTAACGAATCGGGTATCCGTGGCGATTTAACGTACCCCAATCAACAAGACATGACGTCTTACCAACAAGATTCAGAGTATTACCAATCCATACGCTTGTTTGGTGATCTTTCTAAACCTTTATTTGATGAAAACGACTTTGTGGAAGCGTTTGGTATCAAAAACTGGAAAGACACTTGGGAAGTGCAAAACGGACGTATTACTGGTGGAGCCAGCGATCCTGGCTTGCCAACGCTGCTAGACAACGACAATGTGGTCGCGCAGCAGAGAGCTTACCTAAAAGCCTTGAAAAAGATTGGTGTCAAAGGTTTCCGCATTGATGCAGCAAAACACATGACATTGTCACATCTGCGTAAGGTGTGGACCGATGATATCTGCGAAGAAATGCATATCTTTGGCGAGATCATTACTGATGGCGGAGCGACGGAAGAAGAGTATGAGTTGTTCCTTGAGCCATACCTCAAACACACTCGCTTAGGCGCTTATGATTTCCCGCTGTTCAATACCATCTTCAAAGCCTTTGAAGAGCAGGGCAGCTTTAAGTCTTTGATCAATCCGTACTGTTTTGGTCAGGCGCTATCGAACATGCGAGCCATCACGTTTGCTGTGACTCATGATATTCCAAACAACGAGGTGTTTTTGGAACATGTGATGGATGAAGTGGACGAGCGATTGGCTCATGCTTTCATTCTGGGTCGAGACGGCGGTGTGCCGCTTGTTTACAGTGAATTGAGCACCAGTGGTATTCTGGATCAGAATGGCGAGCCTCGATGGCTTAACGACTGGCAAGCGCCTTACATGAAAAACATGATTCAATTCCATAATCATGTTCATGGCGAAGCAATGCGTGTGGTTGAAGCGAATGATGACTTGTTGGTATTTGTCCGTGGCGACAAAGGTATTGTGGTGATTAACAAATCGAAACGAAGCAAAACAGCCTCATTAAATTGGACTGGCGCAGTGACCGATTTGTTGTCTGGTGATACGTTCGAATGTGTTGGCAAGGACTTAACTATTAAGGTTGAACCTAACCAGTGCATGATGTTGACTACGAATGAATTGAAACCAGTCACGAGTTAACTCGGATAGGCTAGAAAGAGAAGCCCCGCTTACTATCAATCAGTAAGCGGGGCTTTTTATTTGAAGCTATTTATTGGTTACTAAGCGGAGCGTTAGTTAAACTGGCAGGCGATTAAACCGTGAACTTGTTCAATAGTTCATCCTGTGCACGAACATTATCTGTTTGAACCTGCATTGCTGTGTTTGCTTCTTGCGCTGCGTTTGATACTTGTGTTGAAAGGTCTTTGATCTTAACAGTGTTGTTGTTGATCTCTTCCGCTACCAAGCTCTGTTCTTCTGCTGCCGAAGCAATCTGAATGTTCATATCAGAGATACGCTGAATCGCGTCGCGGATGCGGTCGAGTGAAGAGTTCGCTTGCTGCGCACGTTCAACGGCGTCAGTAGCTGTGTCTTTACTTTGGTTCATCGCGTTAGATACTGAGCTTGCGCCAGCTTGAAGTTGCTCGATCATGTTGCGGATTTCAGTTGTCGACTCTTGAGTACGTTGCGCTAGAGTACGAACTTCGTCGGCTACGACTGCGAAACCGCGACCTGATTCACCCGCACGCGCGGCTTCAATCGCTGCGTTCAATGCCAGTAGGTTCGTTTGGTCTGCAATATCGTTGATTACCTTAAGAATCGTCTCGATGTTTGCAGTGGCTGATTCAAGTACTTGTACTTCTGCAACGGCTTGGTCGATACGAGCTGATAGGTTATCAATCGCTTGCGTGGTGTCACTTACGACTGAAGTACCGTCTAGCGTTGCTTCGTCAGCTTCACGAGCTGCTGCAGCCGCGCCTTGAGCGTTGTTTGCGACTTCTGTTGCAGTCACTGCCATTTCGTTCATTGCGGTTGCTAGCTGTTCTAGTTCTTGCAGCTGCGTGTTCATCGCATTTGCTGACTCGCCTGCGCCTTTCACCGTGATTTCTGTACCACGCTTAATCTCAACACCAATCGCTTTCGATTGAATGATCTGATTTTGCAGGTTTTCGGTGAAGGTGTTGAAGCCTTTCGCTAGGTCAGAGAACTCTTTGTCTGTATTAGTATCTAGACGCTTAGTTAGGTCACCTTGTCCGCTCGCCACATCTTGAATCGCTTGGTTAAGCGCATCCAATGGACGCATCAGTACGCGGATAAGAACTGTTAGAGCAACGACACTAAGAATTACAGCAAGCAAAGAGTAGATCATTGAGCTGTTTTTCAAGTCTTCGACCGTTTGGTAAGCGATCTCTTCATCTAGGATTGCGCCGATGTACCAATCTTCACTTGGGATGTGTGTGAAGTTAACGAGGAACATTTTGCCGTCAACTTCAATCTCTTGAGAGCCTTCACGAATAGTCGCTTGAGGCATGTAGCTTGAAAGCGTTTCACCGTTGTTTTTAGCATTCGGGTGAGCAATCGTTGTGCCGTCGGCAGTGACTAGGAATAGGTAGCCAGCATCGAACAAGTTCACTTGGTTGACTAAGGTCGCAAGGTTCGTCAATTCCAGGTCGTAGAACATACCTGCAGTGAAGCGGCCATTGTCTTTAACTGGCGTACCCACTGAGATGATGACTTTCTTACTTGATGCATCCACATAAGGAGCGGTAACCACTAAACTGTTTTTGGATTTAGCATCAATGTACCAAGGGCGGATTCGTGGGTCGTAATCTGGACCTGCTTCCCAACCGTCATCATTCTCAATGACGAAACCGTTTGCTTCATAACCAAAACCAACCGCTAGGAAGCTGTTTTTAAGCTTTGGTTTTTCTAGGATTTCTTTTACGTAAGTGCGATCTTGAGGGTTAATCTCGATGACTTCAGTAGTCGATTGAGCCAACGCTTTCTTGGCGTTCATTTCTGATACGACTGTATTTTTCACGCCAGAGACCATCTCTTTTAGGCTCGCATTGACGTGGTTTTCTACAGCACTTCTTACGGTGTAAAGTTGTTGTATTGAAAGCAATGATACTGTCACTAGCAGCAAGGCTGATGATGCAGCAACCACCTTATGGCTAAATTTCATTGAGTGTTCCCCTTCTCACAGGCTTTGCGAAGTCTAAAGTTAATCGTGTTTTTCTAATTATATATATCGACGAGATTGAAATTTACTTGAATGTAATTTCACAAAATAGACTACAAAAATACAACAACCTAAACAATACAAAATTCACTAAATCACATATTTGTTACTTTTAGTATTTGGTTCAATGAGTTGAAGATACACGCGAACCTAGAGGCTACGGGTATTGATAATTTATTAATTAGACGTTTATGTGTGTGGTTTTCTATTAAAAAGCGATGGAGAGGATAAGTGGATATGAAATTAAATGAACTTCCTGTTTTATATATTGAGTGAGTTTTGAGCGGGAAAGTGAATATGTTAAGCGGAAATAAAAAGCCTCATAAAAGTGAGGCTTTATAAATGGGTTCTTTATTTTTTATATCAGTAGAATCTAATTTAGAATATTAGATGAGCTACACCAGCGATAACTGGAAGCGTAATTAGAGTACGCAGAATAAAGATAATAAACAGTTCCAAGATGTTCACTGGAATCTTACTGCCTAGAAGCAGAGCGCCTACTTCAGACATGTAGATCAGCTGAGTTACCGACATTGCTGCAATAACAAAGCGAGTCATCTCGTTGTCGATAGAAGCCGCAAGGATTGCTGGGATAAACATATCCGCAAAACCAACAACAATCGTTTCAGATGCTGCAACTGCTTCTGGAACACCAAGTAGCTCCAGGAATGGAATGAAAGGCTGACCTAGGAATGAGAATACAGAAGTGTATTCCGCAATAACCAGTGCCATCGTACCAAGGCCCATAACAACAGGCAGTACGCCAAATACCATATCCACGGCGTTACGGATGCCTTCAGCAAATACTGATTTAGCAGACTTCACTTGTGATGCTTTGCTTACTGCTAGCTCAAGGCCCCAAGAGAATGTTGAGTGACCCGCAGGGATAGCGTCAGCATCATTGTGAGGCTTGCTGCCATCGATGAAGGTGTCTTTCTTCATGCTTAATGGCGGAAGGCGAGGGATGATTACCGCAGCCACAATACCCGCTAAACAGATTGCTGCGTAGAAAGGCAGGAATAGGTGCTCTAGCTCTACTTGAGCAATAACCACAAGACTGAACGTGATAGATACTGCAGAGAAAGTCGTACCAACAACCGCAGCTTCACGTTGAGTGTAGAATTTCTTTTCGTACTGTTTGCTTGTAAGCAGGATACCAACGCTGCCGTCACCCAACCAAGAAGCCATACAGTCGATAGCACTACGACCTGGCAGGTTGAAGATAGGACGCATTACTTTACTGAGTAAGGTGCCGAACAGTTCTAGCAGACCAAAGTTAAGCAGCAGTGGCAGTAGTAAACCAGCAAAGATAAACACTGAGAACAGTGTTGGAAGTAGGCCTTCTAGCACTAATCCACCAGTGTTTTCTTCCCAGATAAATTCAGGGCCTACTTGGAAGAAAGCCATGAATGCTGCAGCACCACCGATAAGACGCACCAACAACCATAGTGGAGATGGGTTGAAAAGGCCGTTCAAAAATGAGTTTGATGTAATGAATGTAGGCTTGAAAATGGTGCTTAAAACGGAAGCTACAGACATGAAAGCGACGATCGCAGTGATGATAGGGATTAGGTATTCACCGAAAACCGCTTGAATTGACTTGGCTAAGATAGCAACAGGGATGGTGAGATCGCCTTGATAGCTAATTGGCGCCATGAAAAGGAATAAACCAATCAATGATGGGATTAAGAAAACCCAGAAACTGCCTTTAGATTTCTCTGTTGGAGCAGTGTTCGTGTTGTTAGACATGTTATTGTTCTCGAATTTCTACACGTAAAAAAGCCATATCCGTGGCATTTTTATTCATTAAACATCCGTATTTTCTTATCGGATGCAAGATTACCCAGTATTAATATCGCTTGCAATACTATTCATCAAATATCGCTAAGTATTCACACTGGTTATTCTGCAACTCTTTAAAAGTTTAGAATAAAGTGTTGCGGATGTTACGTATTTTGAGGATATATTGCCAGATATTTATAAATTTACTGGAGTATCAGTTCGATAGGTCAGGTAAAGCCAATAGCTAAATGCGATAATGAAAGCGAAAGAAGCAGGAAAAGCCAGCGCTAAAATTTCGAAGCGTTGGAACAAGCACGCACCGGTTAACCCTCCAAACAGAAAGCCCCCGACAATGAACATCAGTAATTTGGCTTTACGTCGATCGAAAGGTGTACCTTTTAAGCGTGCACCAATCATGATGCCAAGATCAGTGATGATCCCGCTCATGTGTGTGGTACGAATGATTGCACCGCTGTAGGTCGTTATCATCGCATTCTGCAGGCCACATGCGGCTGAAGCGAAATATTGGCCTGACGTATACCCTTGCAGCAATGTCCCAAGCGCTAAAAACAGTAGCCCACCTTCAATACATAAAGCCACACCATAACGACGCCCTAATTTCAGCGCTTGGTTTTCAATAAAGAAACCACTGAAGGCGGCACCGAGCATAAAGCTCATGATAACTAAAAAAAGGTGTATTGAAGCATTAGAAGGGGTCAGTAGGCTGCTTCCCAACAACGACATGGTGCCGGATATATGAGAAATGGCTTGATGTTGGAATCCGAGAAGCCCAATAGCATTAACGCTGCCAGCAAGGCCTGCGAGTAGTAAGGCGCCGTATTCAACCCAGCGAGGCAACTTAGAAATCATGTGGTTTATTCCGGGCTAAATCAGGAGCAAGATTATAACGCTAGCGAAAAGATACGCTAGCGTTGTGAGGCTTTCATATTTGATCTTAGGCAACAGTATTGCAGTTTGTTCTAATGTTGTTTCTATACAAAGATAAAGGTCAGTAATAAGCTAGTTGTAATGGCTCATCTGGTGGTCAAACTTGACCCAACCGTGTTTACGTTCTTCATAGACTGAATAGCTTGGCAATGGGAAGTCTTGTTCTTTAAACAACCCTAGTGGGACGATATAAAAATCGGCGGCGGCAACGGACTGTAAAAGCATGGTGGTGCCACACTTGGGACAAAACTGGTAGGTGACTTCATTGCCTGTATCGCTGATGCGTGAAAAAGAGGTCACTTCTCCGCTTAGCGTCACTTGCTCTATCGGGTACCGAGCCTGAACGCCGAACACACTTCCGGTGCGTTTCTGACATTCATAACAATGGCATACCGAGGTTCGTTGAGGTTCGCCTCTGCATACTAGGTTGACGGCTCCACAGCGGCATTCGCAACTTCTGATATTTCTATCTTTAATATGATTGATATCCATCCATGCTCCACTTCCAGTTAACCCTGTATTGATAATTATACTAAAGCCCTTTATGGTCTGCACAACTGGATGAAAATAAAAGAATATAATTGCTCATGAAAAAGAAAATCTTACCTATACCTCTGATTTTACTGATTCCGATTGTCATGCTAGTCGTTGTGATAGTGGCGGGTATTTATCGCTTTAGCTTAAGTGACGAAGAGATCTTGGCGAAGTTTCCTTCCTCACAAGTCAGTTATGACCCAGTCGTTGAAACTGTTTTTGATTTGAAGACGACCAACCCATGGACAATCAAAGTACCTGAGACCAACGCTTACGCCTTTATCAATGAAGTCGATGAGACAAGAGCAATCGCGTTTGGACGCTATGATTCCGGTGTTGAACGTGGTGTGGCGACAGTAGACACTAAAAATCTGTCAGCGGTGACTTTGGGCAAAGCGAGTTTCTTTGTTGCGCCAATGTCGATATCTAACCAAGGCAGCGGCGTATTCTATTACCTTGGTCTGTTTAAACACGATCAGCAGCGAAGCCGTGTTGTGCTCGTTGACCAGCTTTTACTGGGTGATCGCGTACAAATCCAAACCTTAGATGTGACCCAACCTCCTGAAGATACTCCAAAGAGTAAACTCACAGGAAAAGGTTTTATCGGCTTTACTCAGCATTCTGAGGAACAATCATTCGCAGAAGCACCGTCTGAAAAGGTGTTAATGATCTTTTCTTTTGATACGCAATCAATTGGTAAGCAATAACGTTTTGGTTCGTGTAAGGATCTGTTGTTTATGTGAGCTAAATTACATATTATCCTAGTTAGATGAATGAAATTTAGACACTCCTCAAGGCTGTGTCTGCTTATATTTTTACAAATGGAGCTTGCGAATGATTAACAAACGTTTTTTTAAAACCAAAGATGAAGTGGAAGTGACCTTCGAGCTGGAAGTTCAAGAAGCAAACTCAGTTTCTATTGTTGCTGATTTCCTTGATTGGAAAGCAACCCCAATGAAAAAGTTGGCGAAAGGGAAAGTCTACAAATTCAAAACTCGTCTGCCTAAAGATGGCGAGTTTCAATTTCGTTACCTTGTTGATGACCAAGAGTGGGTGAACGACGCGAATGCTGATCGCTATATCCCCAATGATTTTGGTGGTGATAACTGTTTGGTATCGACGGTTACTGCTTAACCTTAGCGTAGTTGCGTAGTTATTTAATTGCTTATTGCTTAACTGCTGACTCTCGAGACACACGGTTATACAGCCGTATTCAGTGAGGATCTCACTATCAATACAGCTTGTTTATTAATTAGGCGAAGCGGAATAACCTAAATCAATAGAAAGCAGAAACTAGGTGTTTCTGCTTTTTTATTTTCAAATTTAGCGGTTAATTTTATTTGCGATAAAGCGTTTCACATTGACGGTAACTCAATGACTTAGGTGCGAGGAGTAAGATTCGCATCATATTATGACAATGCA
Organism: Vibrio lentus; assembly: GCF_002875945.1. Classification (GTDB taxonomy): domain Bacteria; phylum Pseudomonadota; class Gammaproteobacteria; order Enterobacterales; family Vibrionaceae; genus Vibrio; species Vibrio apostichopi. Next base: position 67,853 of record NZ_MCZK01000143.1, on the reverse strand, counting down.
TTGATGATTTATGCGTTTGAAAAGCATATCCTATGCTTTTATATCGTAGAAAGACCTGTTTACCGTGTATTCAAAAATATTCTCCTCTCCGTTTTCTGAGCTTTCACCTGTAAAAAAAGCAGCTATTTTAGGACTGCCGCTTATTGCAGTCATCGGTGTTGCTTTACAAACTTCTCAATCAGATCTGACAAAAACGATCGATCTGAATTTGCCGGACTCAACCGTTATTGAGTCAATCCTGACACCTTCTGTTGTCATCATTGAGCCGCCGACGTTTGAGTATCAAATTCAAACGGGCGATAACTTGAGTAGCATCTTCACTCAACTTGGGTTTTCATATAAATCGATGATGAGCGTGATGGAAACGGATTTAAACTTCCTCGCGCTAGACACGCTTCGTCCTGGCAACACATTACGTTTCTGGCGTGATGAGGCGACGGGCAATCTGTCCAAGATGGAAATCCAGTTTAGTGTTGCGGATAAAGCGGTTTACCGACTGCTTGATGATGGCACTTACGAATTTGAAGACATTTCTATTCCTGGTGAATGGAAGCAGAAGCCTCTAGTGGGTGATATTCAAGGCAGTTTCTCTATGTCGGCAAACAAAGTCGGCCTGAACAGTCTTGAGATTGATCATATTGTGACTCTTCTTAAAGATAAGCTGAACTTTAGCCGTGACCTGCGTGCTGGCGATCAGTTTGAAGTGCTTCAGAAAGCTCAATTCGTTGATGGTGTTGCAACCGGAAAACGTGAAATTGAAGCGATTAAGATCATCAACCGCAATCGCGTCGTTTCTGCTTATCTTCACACTGATGGTCAATACTATGATGCTGACGGTGATAGCCTACAACGCGCTTTCCAACGTTACCCTGTGAGCAGCAGTTGGCGTCAGAGTTCTCAATTCAACCCTAAACGTTTACACCCTGTGACAGGTCGAATCTCACCCCATAACGGTACAGACTTCGCGACGCCAATTGGCACGCCAGTTCAAGCGACCGGTGATGGTAAAGTGATCATGACTCGTAAACACCCATACGCGGGTAACTACGTGGTGATTCAGCACGGCAGCACTTACAAAACGCGCTACCTGCATTTAAGTAAGATCCTTGTTCGTAAAGGACAAACGGTGTCTCGTGGTCAACGTATTGGCTTATCGGGTAAAACTGGCCGAGTGACGGGAGCGCATTTACACTACGAATTGATCGAACGTGGTCGTCCTGTTAACGCGATGACAGCAAATATTCCGATGGCCGATTCTGTGCCGAAAAAGGAAAAAGCGACATTCGTAGCCGCGAGAGATGAAGCTGATAAGTTACTCAAGAAAGCGTTAGAAGAGCAATCAAACAACAGTTAATTATAGCGAGTCGATATCGCTGATGAGTCTAATCGTTGAATAAGCGAAGAGCTTGGTAGCCTATATATCTAAACATTGAAAAGCCGCGAGTGCAGAGTTGAATACCTAAGTGTTCAATTTTGCCCTTGCGGCTTTTTTGTTTCTTAAGCTCCATTTTCTCAAAAGCTCAAAAGCTCAAAAGCTCAAAAGCTCAGAAGCTCAGAAGCTCAGAAGCATGAAGAGTGGCGTCTTCATACGCTTAGCGCATTTATGTTGCTGACGATGGTTTCTGGGCGCAGTGGACAAGAATAGAGGTAACCTTGGATACTGTCGCACCCCATTGAATGGAGCTTATCTAACTGCTCACGCTCTTCGACACCTTCCGCGACGAGTGATACACCCAACCTTTGCGCCAATTGAATGATCAACCAAACGACACTCTCTGATGTGGAGTTGGTTAACAGGTTCTGGATAAAGACGGCATCAATTTTAATGCAATCGATAGGGTAGCTGTGGATGTAGTTCAGGCTTGAGTAGCCAGTACCAAAGTCATCTAACGCAATGGTGAAGCCTTGCTCTCGAAGATAGTTGAGGGCGTCTTTGACTTCAGGCGTCGGCGAAAGTAATACGGTTTCGGTTAATTCAATAACAAACTCATTCGCCTCGAAGTTGTACTGTTTGATCGTTTTAGTAAGGTAGGCAAGGTAACGTTTAGAATCACTAAGCTCGTGAGCTGAACAGTTGATACCCAGTTTGATTTTATAGCCTAAGCCTTGCTCAAGTGTGATTTTTGCTCGGCAAACGAGTTCGATAATACGTTCACCCAACTCGACGATAAGGCCAGACTCTTCTGCAACTTGTATGAACTCTACGGGAGATATGTCGCCGTGTTGAGTTGTTTTCCAACGAGTGAGAACCTCAAAATATTCCCAACGCGTATCGTCTTTACCTACGATCGGTTGGACGACCACATACATTCCATTGCTTTCAGATGCAGGGTTATTGACGTGATTGCCATTGGATACTGTTTTACTCGAGATTGAGCTTTCAAGCTCACTGCGTAAAGCCGCAATCAACTCGGTTTTTCTTTGATAGCGCGCTCTTAAATGAGTGTCGTAGCATTGGATGTGTGTATCTGGGTGCTGTTTACATTCTTTTAAAGCCAAGCTGGTATTGAAGATGATCTGTTCTACGTCTTTATTATTTCCATCTGAGCGAGCAATCCCAATGCTGACATCAAAATCAATCTTCAGATCAACGCTGCAATAGCCTTGTTTTATTTTGGTTACTACCTGTTCGCAGACACCGATTGGGTCGTTATGATAAGTAATGAAAGCGAACTCGTTACCGGCAGTACGAAAGGTTAGGTTGTTCTCTGGTAATGTTCGGCGCAGTGTTTCAGCGACATGTTGGAGTACCTTGTCGCCAATGTAATTGCCGTGCATGTCGTTAATGGCTTTGAAGCTGTTTATATCCAACAGAGCCACGGTAAAAGGCGTGACACTCTGTTGAGTGATCGACTCTAACGTATCCGACAAACAACTGCGGTTAAGCAGCCCAGTTAAGCTATCGTGCGACACCTCGTAGCTGAGTTGATTGACTAACTGCTCAGATCGGTCGTTGAACCACATCTCTCGCAAGGTATGAATGACGATGTCTGCGAAAAGTTGGTGATGCTTGATCACTTCTTGCTGTTGGTCAGGGCTAAGAGGTGATGTGAAGGTCGAAAACAGTACCCCCATGACTTCTCCACTCTGAGTTCGAGTGGGTATCGCAATCGAGTTTTGAGAGGTGATCTCCTGCCTAAATGCTGATGTTGGCAAAGATTTAATAATGTATTGAGCGAAAGAGCAATCAGGGTGACTTTGATTAACGGCTTGTTGGTAGATGTGACCATGACGCGGATTGATTTTGTCATGCAGTACGTGGTCAGATTGCGCAATCACCAAAGGCACCATTTGGTCTGGGAAATACTTCTTCTCAATGATGCTGGTGTATTGAGTCCCAAAGGTTTGATGCAAAGTAAGCACAGCCGACTCTAACAGGTCGATACCTTCCAATTTAAGTAAACGGCCAATGCGCTCTGTGTCTATTATGTTGCTGTGCGTATGTTGAGTCATAGTCACCATCCGTAGCCAACCAGAATCAGTGTGTAAGCTGTATATGTATGATTTTTATAAGCATAATTTTCAAGTGCGTGATCTTGTATACATACAAGTTGCGCACATCATTAATATGCGTCCAGTTTATTATTGACGGTGTTGTATGATTTTTCAAACTCAGTTGTGACTTATTTCACAAAATTTGAGTGCTACGCTCTCTGTCTAGTCTCTCTTTCAGGTGATCCAAAAAGAGCTTTGTTCGTGTATGTGAGTAGTCAAGCTTAGGGTAGTACGCGTAAACCATCACCTCGTCAGCCGTGATATTTGGTAAGACTGGAACTAATGTCCCTTGTTTGAGATCTTCTTTGATCATTGCTTTGATGGTTAAAAGTACTCCCATACCTCGCTTCGCTGCATGAAACAAAGCCTCTGGATTGGTGGTCGCGAAGTTTCCATTCAACGTGATTCTTTGGCCTTTGGTCAAAGTAACTTCACGAGTCGGGCGCTCTCCCCAGATTAATGAATTATGTTGTTCTAAATCCTGTTCACAGGTGGGGTAACCATGTTTGGCGAGATAACTCGGTGCGGCATAGAAACCGGCTTTGTGCTCAAACAAGGGGGTTTTCTTGAAGCTCAAAGAGTTGAGCTGCTCCAGTTCGCGACTGATCACCAGATCCAATCCAAGTTCAGGTAATTGGCCGGAAGTCGTAGTAATCAATTGCACCTTAATGTCTGGATATTTCTCTAAGAAGTCGTCCATATATTGCACTAGAAACTTAGAGCCAACGGCAATGGTCGCACCTATCTTTAGCAAGCCAGCGGGGGTTTGGTTTACTGAGCGAGTCTCATCAATAATCGATTGCCAATTATCGAGCTGATCTTTGGCTCGCAGGTAAAAGAGTGCGCCTGCTTCGGTTTGGCTAATCGAGCGAGTGGTGCGCTTTAAAAGTTGAGTGCCAATGCGTTCCTCCAGCCAGTTCACTCTTTTACTGATGGCTGAGCTGGTGGTATTTAATTTACGTGCGGCTCCATTGAAGCTGCCTTCTTCTACCACTCTTACGTAGCTTTTTACGTTAAGAATCCAATCCATATTATTTCCTGTTGGGACTTAATCAAATTCCAATTTGGTTAATTATCAATTACTGGTTTTGAATATAGACTTATATCATGAACAAATAACAAACGAACAGGGAATTTTTTGAGCCAATCGACCTTTAAAAAAACGCCGTTACTCTTAGCAATGATGATTATTGCTACGGGGCAAGTGGGTGTGAGTATCTACCTCCCATCATTGCCATTAATCGCTTCTGACTTAAGTGTTACCCAAGTGGATGTGCAACTGCTCGTTACACTGTTTCTTGTGGGTTTTGGCTTGTCGCAGCTATTTTATGGCCCGATGTCTGATGCGGTGGGAAGACGACCTATCTTCTTGTTGGGTCAGGGTGTTTATTTGATTGGTACTATCGTTTGTTTTGCATTTTCCGACAATATGACCGCTTTAGAAGTTGGTCGTTTATTGCAAGGTTTAGGGGCGGGGAGTGCTTCGGTGCTCGGGCGAAGTGTTCTTAGGGACAGTTATGATGGTCCTCAACTCACTAGGGCGCTCTCTTATATTTCAATCACCGCTTCTATCATGCCGATCATTGCGCCAGTGTTTGGTGGTTGGATCTCGTTTCATCTCGGCTGGCAGGCGGTGTTCCTGTTTGTTTTATTGTATTTATTGGCGATATTTATTCTTGGCTACTTTGTGTTGCCCGAGACGCTACCTTACGGAAAGAGTCGTTTCGAAGTCAGCCAGGTGGTGAAAAACTACGGACGCTTGCTGACTAACCGCCAAGTGATCAGCAGCGCGAGCTACAACTGGATGAGCTATATGGCGAGCCTAGTGTCACTATCTTTATTCCCATTCTTAATGCAAGAACAACTAGGTCTGACAGCCGCTGAATATGGTTCTTTGATGATTGTGCCTTCGGCTGGGTTGTTGATTGGCAGTGTGGCGTTGAACTTACTCAACCGCCGATTCAGTACGCCGCAGTTAATGAGCTTAGCGATTTTGATTGTATTGGCGTCGGGCACTTGGTTGTTAACACATGAACTCTCTATCTTTAACCTAGTGTGGGCATTCACTTGGCTGGCGATAGCACAGGGCATCTCTTTCCCTCTATCGATCAGCATGTTGTTGGAGCCTCACAAGAAGCAAGCGGGCGCGGTGTCTGCTCTGTCGGGTTCAATTCAAATGTGTATGGCGGGCTTGCTAGGCGGATACTTGGTTGAAAGCTGGGTGACGACTCACCTACAGCTTGGCGTATTCTATCTTATCATCGGCGTAGGTATGGGCGGTGTGCTTTGGTCTTCAACTCGAGCTAACAAAAAAATCGACTCTGCAGCAATAGAATATAGCTAGGCAGGTTTTATACTTGCGTGCTCTAGTTAAAGCGTTGTATTTGTGTTGATGGTTTCCTACAATGCTTCGGTCCATTTAATAGGTGTAAAACATGCAGCAAAATGAATTTGAAGTACTGGTAAAAGCGATCTGTGTACTGGATGGCTTGCCTCAAGCACTCGAGTTATTGAAATCCAACGAGGATACTGAAGTCGCTGAGGCTGCAGAATCACTGACTGGTCAATTTGCGTTAGCTGAAGTTGACGGCGAAAAGCGTATTTACCACGTGACGCTTCAAGAGAATGAACAAGGCGAAGAGCAAGAGTACATCGAACATGTCATGAATGAAGGCGATGACTTAATCAAATTTGCAGCTTGGTTCTTCGAAACAATGTTCGAATTAAAGCAAAAAGATACATACCAGATTGCTGGTAAAACTTACAGACAGCCAAAGCGTAGCTAGGTTATAAGAGCTTCGTTTGAAAGGTATCTTGAGAACTAACGGTTTTTAGAACCATGCCTTTGTCTAAAAGCAGCTTATTGGGCTGCTTTTTTATTGCGTTCTATTTATAAACTCACATGTAACCTGTAATTTATTTACATAAAAGTGTGATTTGAGTCTTGTTTTTGGGCGTTTAAAGTGTAAAATCCGCGCATAAGAAAATTGATTATGTGCGGAGATAAGCATGAATTACGAACTAGGCCACGCATACCTTGGTCAAATGGTAGCAAAAAACATGATGCACGAAGCATTGTATGGCAAGTCAAAGCCAAAGAAACCGTCGTTCTTTAAGCGAATGATGAAGAAAATGTCTAAGTAAGCATTTTTAAACGGAATTTTAAAAGGCCTTAAACTCAATGAAGTTTAAGGCCTTTTTCGTTTGAGCGATTGATGATATTCAACGCTCTACTTTATTGTGGATGGACACAAAAATTCTTTTAACCATCGGCTTATTCTAAGATCTTCGGAGATCAGCTAGCCGATTGATTAGATAAATCGACAACGTTGTTTGGAATGGAATCTAGACCATTTTCTTTCATCCAAGCTTCTAAGTTGTCTGCTCCGCCGATGTATTTACCATCAAGCCAGATCTGAGGGACGGTGACTGGTGTTTTCTCACCAATGTGCGCTTTTACCTCTGGGATCATACGATATAGAGCCGCGCTGTCTTTCACGACATCGTGATAGGTATATTCAACACCCGCTTCATCAAGCATTTTCTTAGCTTTGACGCAGAATGGGCATGTCGCTTTCCCGTAAACAATGTTGCCTTTCAAGCTGTCTCGTTTCGTCCACTCTTTGATTACTGATTGAACGAGCACCCCTCGATTGAGTGCTTCGCCTTGGCTGACGACTTTGCCTTCAACGACAAGAATCGGCGCATGCCAAGAACCCAGTTTAAGCGGTTCCCACCAATGAGATAACCAATCTTTCACTTCCAGTTCGACATCGACATCGGCTAATTCATTCTCAAAAGTGTCCTTAAGAATGTCTTTAGTAAGGGTACATTCTCCACATGGGATATTGACTTTAAATGGACCCCAGCTGCCTGCCCAACGGTATAGTGTAATCTTGACTGGTTTCTTCATGGTTACGACCTCGTTTAAAATTCTCTTATCAATATAGAACGGACAGTAGCGTTATTTATTTCATTAGCTTTAAACTTTCTTCGATTTCGCTGGTCTTTTTGTTTCCCAATGGGTAATAAAAGCAACTGACGCAATAATAATAGCGGCTCCTAGCCATAAACGACCAGGTGGAACCCAACTAAATACGATCCAGCCTGCTAATACATTGAGTGGAAGTTTAGCGTGGTCAAATGGTTGAACAAAGGAGGCATCGGCTACGGAGTATGCTTTTACGATTGCCCATTGTGCAAGCGCAGTCATTATGCCAATGACAACCAATATTCCCCAGATAGTACCACCGCTCGGAGTTTGCCAATCAGGCACTGCGAGAAGAAGGTTAAAGGGTGTAATCAATAGAAGAAGGTAAACCACCATGGTCGATGGACTGTCTTGCGAGGAGAGCTTTTTCACCATAAGAGAGTAGCACGCCCAAAAGAATGCAGCGCCAACTGGCAGTAGTGTTGCCCAGCTAAAATCTTCTGCCCACGGTTCCAAAATAACCATGGCTCCCACGAAACCCGCCAAGGTTGCACCCCAACGAGCAGCGCCCACTTTCTCTTTGAGAAAAAGCCCAGATCCAATAGTCGCAAAAAGTGGCGAAGTCATGAGAAGAGCAATACCTTGCCAAATAGGCACAGGGTAAGCCAACGCCCAAATCCACAGCTGAATACCAATAACCGATAAGAAGACTCGGAACACGTGCAATTTTAGATTATCGGTTTTTAGCGCACGGCGAATCCCTAACGTTTTAAGGTAAGGCAGAATAGCAAGCAACGCGATAGCGTATTGAATGACGGCGACGGTGGTAGAAGTAAGTCCGAAATGAATGCTAGCGATTTGAGTAAGGCTGTTAATGACAGCAAAGGCTAAACCAGCGGTTAGCATCCAGCTAGCGCCTTGAATCGGATGGTGTTGTGACATGATGCTTCTAATTATTTGATGTGGTTCACCTATGATACGGATTTAACACAATGAAACCAGAAAAAGCATTGATGAAGTTAGTCAGAATATTCGAATATGAAAAAAGGCTGAGCCATTGCCCAACCTTTTTAATCTTTATCTAAAGTAAATTTAGATTAGAAGTCGTAACGTACACCTAGACGAAGAGTGTCTTCGCCAGCAGTTACGATATCCGCGGTTTTCTCTTCATCCAAACCATTGATGTAGTAAGAAAGGTATGTACGGAAGTTGCTATTTAGCTTGTAGTAACCTGCTAGCTCGATGCCGTCAACAGAGTCTGCTGTAGAGCCGTTTGCTGCTTCGTCTTCTTGATACGTGTAAACAACCGCAGCAGAGATTTGCTTCGTGAACTTGTACTGCGCTGCAAATTCCATTGCGGTGAATGATTCTGTATCAGTACCAACTGCTTTATCGTCGATATCACCGGTTGAGTAAGTCGCTGCTAGGTAAAGGCTATCAAGAGAATACGCTAGACCTGCAAGGATTTGGTTTGCGCTACCATTCCCCTCACCTTTATCTTCACCAGAGTATGCAAGACCAAGGTCTAGACCGAATGGCAACGAGTAAACACCAGAAAGACCGTAGCCGTCAGAGTCCTTGTCGCTGTTGGTTTGGTAAGTTGCTTCTAGTTGTAGCGCATCAAAACCGCCACGGTATGCAAATACGCCATCTTCTTTGTCAGAAGCTGCGCCGAATACTTGTTGAACACCAGAGAACTCAGTGATATCCGTAAAGTCAGAAACGATGACTGAAGCCATGTCTTGACGACCTACCGAAACAGCCTGGCCATCGAAATCAACACCAGCGTACATGTAACGGTTATTAAACGTGTTATCGCCAGTACCTTGTTCCGCTTCATAAAAGCCGAAAGCAGAAACAGAGTCAGTCAGTTGAGTTTCACCGCCAATGTTCAGACGAAAACGAGTTTCATCGCTCATCGAACCTTCAATTTCAGCGCCTTTTGACGTTCCAATGAAATCACCACGGAATTCAGCACGACCACCAATCTTAAGCTCAGTACCGTCAGAGCTGTAAACTGTTGCTGCTAGAGATGAACCTGAAACTAGTGCTGCTACCACTGCAGAAGCTAGAACTGCCTTTTTCATAATCACTTACCTTGTATTTTAAAATCCGTGAGCAATGTGCTCTCCGTTTCGATATGAAGCTAATTTAGAGCAGATAAATTAAGCTTTCATTTCTATAAAATTACATTTTCGTGAATAGGGAACTTTTTTAAATGTTGATTTTATTGCACTTTTATTTCAATGGGCTGAGTAATTAGTGAATAGTTATACAAGTTCAGGCGCTTTTCTATTGGTCCGTTTAAGTTTTGATTAGCGGTTTCTTCGCGGTAGTTGAACAGCAATGAAGGTAGATGGTGAACTCTCGTCGCCGAATAACAGTTTGTGCTGATGGTTATATCCTCTATGATGCAAAAACTTCAAAGCGAATAGATTCTGCTCAACAGGACGGAGAGGTTTCATGAAAACAGAGTACTTAGGTGATGTTTTACAAGGTAGACAGGTTATTGGCTCCTTGAATGTGGACGATCTACCTACTGGGGAACATCAGTTTTGGTTCCAAGTGACCAGCGATGGGCTAGGGCAACCGAAAAATATGCCAGTGTCTGTTTTTAAAGGAAGCCAAGATGGACCCAAGTTGATGATCACCGCCGGTATTCATGGTGATGAGTTGAATGGCGTGTTGGCTGCGCAACAAATTATCAGAGATCTCGTTGGTAAGAACTTAACAGGTACAGTGACCATTGTGCCTACGGTCAACCTGTCTGGTTTGTTAAATCATAGCCGTGACTTTATCTCTTCTGATCCGGGTTCATGCCCTGCTAACCTCAATCGACTTTTTCCTGGTGATGCCCATGGTTTGGCTGCCGAGCGTTTTGTGGCTTCATTGTGGGAGCGCTTACTCAAGCATAATGCAACGTTCGCGGTTGATCTTCATACCCAAACGCGCGGTGCGGTTTATCCTCTCTATGTTTTTGCTGATTACCGGATTGATCAATGCTTGGAGATGGCGAGATTAATGCAGCCCGATTGTGTGCTCAACGATCCCGGTGACCCAGGTATCTTAGAAACAGTATGGAACCGAAGTGGTATCCCAAGTATCACGGTCGAAGTAGGGATGGGGAAATTTACTCAGCCTGACATGATTCAAAGGGCGGTCGACGGTGTGTTTAATATGCTGTCTTACTATGAGATGTCCGAGGCTGTCGGTGAGCAAATAACAGAGCCTAAGCAACTTCCCGCTCTTGATTGGATCGAGGGCAACAATGTTGTGTCTATTCGTGCCGATATCGGTGGTTTTGTTCTGCCTCAGGTTGAACTCCTGCAAAGCGTAGAGCAAGGCGAATTGTTAGCCATTCAATATGATGCATTTGGTAACGAATGCCGTCGCTATCACGCACCGTCTGCAGGGCGTGTACTTAGCTATAATGTGGATGCATTAAGGGAGCCGGGTGCTCTTGTTTGTCGCTTGCTGAGTTAGTAACTGCTAGGTAGTAGAGCGAGGTATTCGCGAACGCTACCGCTATGCGAAACGTAAAAAAAAGACCGAGCTAAGCTCGGTCAAAGGACAGTTGTCTAGAGTTAACACGTCTTTGACTCATCGACAGAACTGCTCTTAGAGTAACGAGGATAAATTAAGAACCCATTGCGAGATGGTGACACTTCGACTGCTTTTATGTTTCAAAACGATTATTCCAAAGCCATAAAAAAGCCTACCGCGGGTTAACGCCAGTAGGCTTTATCAATTTCATCTTCAATTTTTGCTAAGACTCACAACCTTTCTAGATTCGATTAGAAAGCGTCATCTACGATGTCTTTCAGTCGGTCGTAAGGTACATATCCCGGTAACACATTTCCGTTCATCATCATGGTTGGAGTGCCGGTTAAACCTAGAGCACTAAAGGTTTGGTGGTTGGTCATGAGTATGTCGCTTTGCTCTGAGGTCGTGTCCAATTGCGCTTCTGTTCCTGTTTTATTTGCCACAGCTTGTAATGAAGATTTGGTGTGGCTACCGCTTTTCGCCATCAGTAATCTATCGACTTCAGGGAAGGCTTCTGGATTATCTTTCCATACTTTCATCGCGTATAGAGCTGCATTGGTATCAAGGCCATCTACTTGTTGCTGTTTAAATGACAAGTACACATTGATGATTTTGATATCACTATTTTCAGAAGCTAATTTAACTAAGCCTTTCTCTAAGCGTTTACAGAAAGGACAGTTGTAGTCAGTAAAGTTGACGATTACTGATTTGCCGTCAGGGTTGCCCGTGATTGGATGAGCGTCATTGTTATACAACCAGTCGTGACTTTCAGCTTGAGCTTTCTTTGCTTGCGCTTGGCCTGCGACGTACTGCTCTAAACTGGTATGCAGCCCTGAAATCGTAGAAGGATTCTCCTTCAGGAATTGATTAATTTCTTCAAGTTGCTGGGTTTGTTCTGTGCTTAACTCAGCGAACGCACTCGTGCTCATTAGTGAGCCTAAAATCAGTGTGCTTATCAAATGTTTTTTCATGTTGTTTATTCTCTAATTCTTGATAATCGTGAACGCGTTTTGGGTCGCGCTCACGGTATTATTGTTTGTTAAATTTTCTTAAATCGGCTTGTTTGCTTTGCTCTTTCTTTGTAAGCGAGTTATGCAAAGTAGGTTCTTAACCACAGGCCGATAGGGGAAGTAACGCCGGTTGCGATACTGCTGATCTTTCCATCTTTGATGATGACAATGCTTGGCGTGACATTGACTCCCCAACTTCTGCTGATCGATCCAGAGAGATCATTGATAACAGGGAAGTCATACTCTTTGGCGTCTAAGAAGCGCTGAACACGTTCGTCTGGGCCAGATGAAAGTGCGACAGAAACTACTTGATGGGAGTCGTTGAAGCTATTGACCGTTGGGCTCACTAGCTTGCATGCGCTACACCAAGTCGCCCAAAAATAGACAATAACGGGCTTACCGTTTTTGCTTAGCTCGATAACATCAATATCCTCACCTTGGAGCGACTGACCCACGATTGGAATCGCGTCTCCTTGAGGCATGCTTCTGCTGTGGTAAAAATCCATGGCCAGCGAAACCACGCCAACGATCAGTATCATTGAAACGAGTTCCTTTCCCCACTTCTTAAGACAACTTGGCTTTTTGGTTTCAGCCTTTACAGCGTTGTCTTCAGCAGAGCTAGGCTTTTGTTCATTGTTGGGCGTCTTCATCAATTATCTCGCAGCGTCGATGGCTTGAATAACAGTGTCACTGTCTAGAATCACGGGCAATGGAATACCATTTTTATAGCTCGGGCCATAAACGATATTAAATGGCACGCCAAATCGCCCATTACTTTGTAAGTATTGAGTGACACTTTCACTTGGTGTTGTCCAATCGCCTTTCATCAAAACAATGTCTTCTTGCTGTAGGTGGCTGTAGACAGGATCTTGAAGAATGACGCCAATTTTGTTGGCCTTACAGGTGATACACCATTCTGCGGTCACATCAACAAAAACCGTTTTGCCTTCATCGACTAATTGAGGAATTTTTTTCGCATCCAGCTTCTGCCAATCAAGGTTATCGACAATTGGCGTTGCCCAGTTATCAGCGGTAACACTGCCGACGATCAATGCAGCACCAAATACCAAGGTTGTGGTTGCCATGATAGGAATCAGTACCTTGCGACCTAACTTCATGCCAATCCAAATTAGAACTGAAACGACGATAAACAGTGACAACAAGATGGTTGGGAACTTGCCAATGAATGGGCTCAGTAGGCTTGTTAACCACAGACTAGTGATGAACATCATTAAGCCGAATACCAACTTAACTTTGAACATCCATGCGCCCGGTTTTGGTAGCAGCTTCGTTAGGCTTGGGAATAAGGCGAAGATCAACCAAGGTGCGCTCATACCAATGCCGAGTGCGATAAAGATAGCCCACAACTCTTGGTAGCTTGCGCCCAGAGCATAAGCCACTGCGGTTCCTAGGAATGGCGCACTACAAGGCGTCGCCAATAGTGTCGCAAACATGCCTTGGATGAAGTGACCTGAATGTGAGTCATCGCCTTTGGTGGCCATCCAAGTGTTTAAGCCTGACGGAAGTCTGAATTCGAATAGGCCGAGTAGGTTAACTGAGAACAGTAGGGTAATGATCAGCATGAATCCGATGAACCAAACATTTTGGAACTGGATTCCCCAACCTATCGCATTGCCACCCATTTTTAGAACGGTCATGCCTAGCGCTAACAGCGCAAACGAAGTGATAACACCCGCAGCAGACGCTAGGAATGAGAGTCGGATGTGGCGATTTGAAGCACCTTGGTTCTGAATGATGCTGTTTAGCTTCATCCCTAACACGGGAAGCACACACGGCATGATGTTGAGGATTAAACCGCCCACTAACGCAAAGCCAAGCATGACTAGAAAGCTGTTGTTGCTTGTTTGGTAAACGATGGGTTCTGAGCCAACTTGCGCGGTCATCTCTTCAGCAAAGTTAGTATCTGAAACGGTAACTCTCACCGTACGATCCGTTAAGTCGACGTCACCGATCCAGTTACTCACATCAAATACTGCAGTCATTGTATTGTCTGTGATGTGGATGGTAGGTTGAGAGAAGAAGTCATCAAGCACTTCTTGACCATCAATCAACACCATTGGTTTATCCCAGCCTTCTTTACTTGTTAGCTGAGTCACCAGTTGTTGCTTGCTCTTATCCCAGAATAGGCCGTTCACTGAAGTGCGGTTAGCTTCTCGTGGAGATTGGCTCATGCCTTGATTGAACAAGAACATCGCTTCTTCATCGAGCTCTAATGTTTGCGGATCAATGGGCAGTTCGATGTCGTAATCGGTTAAAACACAGATATTGGTACACGACGGAAAGGTGAACGACGCCTTGAACAGCGCCGGCTTCGTGTTGTCTTTCAGTGTCAATGTTACTGGGAAGCTGACGTGTTTTTTGTAGCCCAGCGTCATCACGTCCAGTTGTTCGTAATACTTAGGGATCGGCCAATGCCACTCTACCGACTCTATGTTTGTTGAACCAGACCAGTCCCAACTTGGTGGAATACCACCTTCACCTGGGCTACGCCAATAGGTTTTCCAATCGCCGTCGAGAACGACATCCAGCACGGTTTGAATCTTAGAACCGTCATCCGACTGTTCACCTGTCGACATCATTCGCATTTTGACGGGTGGATGTTCAGGCACGCTGAGCCAGCCCGTAGTCTGTGCTAAAGCTGTAAATGACGTCATAACCAAAAGGGCCGTGACTAGCGTTTTCGCGCATGTACGCATGCAGAATGCCAACGAATCGACAAACTTAGTTAGTAGTGTGTTGTACACAAATGTATCTCCAAAAAATAAATAAAAGGGTGTAGTAGCCCGGTTATTTACTCTCTAAATATACAGTGCTTTAGATGTAAGCGGTGTTTTGTAGGTCGAGAAGAGCGATGGTTATCCCTAGACAATCTCGATATGTGAGGTGATAAGCTGTACGCAACAGCAATAAACAGGATAAAAGGAATCAGCCAACCTGTTTTAGGTGTCGCGAAGGTGAGCATTTTTGAGCTTAGACTGCACGCGCTAGAATTTGGCGCTGACAGAGTTTTAGAAGCTTCTGACCCGAAAACACTGGCATAGAGCTCAGACATTTTATCGAAAGATGCGACGTTTGCTTGTGGGTGGCTGGTTTCCGCGCCGACAAGTATTGATTGTCCAATTAAGGAAGCCGAAGTGGTTACTTTGTTTGCAGACAGCGTACTTGCCAGACAGGTTACGATAACCAGTCCGGTAAGGAAAAGCGCCCAAAGCGAATGCTTTTGTCGGCGGTTCTGTTTGGATAAGAAAAGTAATGGTGTATTCAGCAAATCAGTCAGTAATCGAATCAGTTAGTTGTTAGTTGTTAGCAGCTAAAGCGAGCTCGTTGAATTGTGGCTAGCTTAGATAACTTTGCTCTGGGCTACAAGTCATAAAATTGTCAAAGCAAAAGGGATGCATAAATACCAAACCTAGCGAGTGAGGCATCAAGGTTTGGCTTAAGTTCATAATAATTTGCTCTTTTTATCTGACCGCTGTTTTTCTCATCAACGTGACTGTATTTCTTACCAAGGTGGTTTTTTTCTAACCAAGATGATTTTTCAAGGTGACAGTTTCAAAGTAACGTTCTAAGCGAGCCAGCTACGCTTACATGAGGTGCAGCGTGGCTGTGTTTGAAAACGTTAATTAAACAGCAGGCACAAAAAAGCCCAATCGCTCGTTAGAAACTTAATTGGGCTCAATCTATTAGTCTTAGGTGTTCTAGGCTCTATTCGGACGTCTTAATGAGTGCGACGAGGTCCGTTACGAACTAGGTCTTTACCATTTTCAAAGACTTCTTTAGTGATCCAGCGAGCAAGTAGAACCTTGTGGTTGCTATCAAATACAGCAACGAAATGACGACCATCTGAATTATTGGTTGCCATGCCTACGCCTTCAACGCCTTCAAGACCCAAACCGCCAGCTTCAACTGAGATTAGGAACTTTTCCAGTTCTTCTAAGGAATCGATAATATCAAGTTCGTTGTTCATTTTTTATTCTCTTGCTATGAGCCGACATCGGATTAAAGGCATTTTTGTGCATGTGCCTAATTGATGATTTTGGCCGTTATTCTTTGTTGGATGCGTACTCTACAGGTCATAAGAAGGGATTGGAACTCTCAAATATTAGATCCGAGCTGATATTTTGCGAATATTTAACACAACATACTTTTAAATGCTTGTTATCCATATTCTTTTTACTACTATTTATAGGGTCAATTTAGACATTCATAGGAATTAACATGATAAAGGTTTGGCGTTGTCTATTTTTAATGTTGGCGTTTGTTGCATCAGGGAGTTTTGCACAAAGTGTCGATAAAATAGCAGAAGTACAAGACCAGCTAATGCTGGACCTAACAACATTAGAATCGGCACATGATGCTGAGAAGCCATTTTTAGAAGATATATTAAGGCGTAAAAACCAAGCATTACGTGAAGAGATCTTTTCGCAGCTATCGTCAGATAAGAAAGAGGGGCTTGATGTCACTCTTGCTCAGCAGGTCGAACTCTTACAAAAGCTACTGGCATTGAATGAAGTTAAAATCGTTTCAATGAGCAGAGAAAACCGTTCGGCTGAAGGTGATGCTAAAAAGCGTCTTGAGTTACGGATTCAAAAACGAATCGGGATGATGGATGTTTATTATCAACAACTTTCTACGACATTAGATTGGTCGAAAGAGCGTGGTGTTGATGTTGCTGTTCCTGAAAGTGAACTCAAAACGGCGCTTGTTGAACGTTCTAAATATCTGACTAACGCCATCCTTTACACAGACACACAGCGTCAAGACTTAGAAGCGCGTTTGTCTTTTGTGAATGAAGAAGAGAAAGCGACCATTAAAAAGGAGCTTGAACGTTTCAGCGAGCGAACCAGTGTTATGGTTGCGAGCTTGGAAGAGACCATCACGCTAATGGAACCGTACGGCGTGGATGTGACTTCTTATAAGCGCGTGCTTTTAGCAACGACGGGTGATATCAACGCTGACGTGTTGGATGTTGATGTCGCACTCGAACTGCTAGATGGTTGGTTACGTTCGTTTAGCTCATGGGCTTTCGAAAATACCCCTTCTTTTATCGTTAAACTCGCTCTGTTTCTCGGTATTTTGTATATAACTCGTCTTATTGCTAACGTCGCTCGTAAGACCGTTCGTAAGAGTGTTTCGCACTCTAAAATGGACTTCAGCGTATTGATGCAGGAGTTCTTCGTATCCATCGCATCTAAAGCGGTCGTGTTTATTGGTTTGCTTATCGCCCTGTCTCAAATTGGGATTGAGCTAGCGCCACTACTAACGGGTTTCGGTGTTGCGGGTGTCATCATTGGTTTCGCATTGCAAGATACGCTGTCTAACTTTGCGTCAGGCTTGATGATCTTGATCTATCGTCCTTATGATGTTGGCGATATGGTTAAAGTAGCTGGCGTTCAAGGCACAGTAAAAGACATGAGTTTAGTGTCGACAACGGTTCAAACCATTGATAACCAACGCTTGGTGATCCCGAACAACAAGATCTGGGGTGACGTTATAAACAACATCACAGCAGAGCGTGTGAGACGTGTGGATATGGTGTTTGGCATTGGTTATTCCGATGACATCGATAAAGCAAAAGCGGTA
The DNA here is from genome assembly GCF_002875945.1 of Vibrio lentus. Taxonomy (GTDB): domain Bacteria; phylum Pseudomonadota; class Gammaproteobacteria; order Enterobacterales; family Vibrionaceae; genus Vibrio; species Vibrio apostichopi. Next base: position 50,270 of record NZ_MCZK01000143.1, on the reverse strand, counting down.
TTGAACGACATCATCATTGCGCACCCTCTAGTACTTAAAAAGCCAGAACATATGATCAAGCTTCATACCTTGAATACGTCTTCTGTTGATTTCGTGGTAAGACCTTGGGTTAAAACTGACGATTACTGGGATGTGTATTGGGATGTGACGGAAACCGTGAAGAAACGCTTCGATGAAGAAGGCATCACGATTCCATTCCCTCAACGTGATGTGCATGTTTACAACCACGAAGAGAGCTAATCCGAAAATAGCTAATACGGAAAAAGGCTAGTGCGAAAAAGCTAAGTTCGGCGTATCGTCGACCTCTTAATGTGAAATTAAATGGACGCTGAATTAGCGTCCATTTTTATTGGCTGTCAGTTTATATTGAGCTTCATTCTTTTATGTCACTTCACCCACCTTAGAATTACGTTATGATGGGGTAGGCTTAGTTTGGACAGTTGAAATCTAATGGATGATTCACAGCAAAAAACGAATACTAGAAATACTACGGTAAGAAAAGCGACGCGAATCGAAAGCGTCATGAACTCTGCGATGTGGCATTTAACCCAGAGAGATATGACGGAAAGCGAGCTGATTGCAAAGCTGAAAGTGAAAACCGACAATCAAGAATGGATCGATGAAACTTTGGGTACTCTGAAAGGCTTTGGGTATCTCAAGTCTGACCAAGTGTTTGCAGAACAATTCGTGGAACAAGCATTCTCTGGTGAATTTGGTTCTCGATACATTGTCGAAAAACTGAAGAAGAAGGGCCTGACGGACTCAGTGATTTCTGATGCTATCCATAAGGTGTCCTTCGACAAGTCTATTGATGAGCAGAGTATCTTGATAGACCGAATCAACCACTATTACACCAGCTTTACCATGAGCCGTGAAAAGTTGGTTGCGACACTGCAAAAGCGTGGTTTTAGCTATCAGCAAGTAAAAGTCGCGATTGATCAGCACCCACAAGCGCATGAACTGAAAAGTAATATCCAAATCAAAGCTGAGAAAGCGGATTTGGAAAAAGAAGTGCTCAAGTATGCTCGTAAAGGCAAAGGCTTGACCGCTATCCAGCAAGAGCTAAGACAACGACAAATTGACACCAGCGAGTTGTCATCGTTAATCGACCGATTAATTAACGAAGAGCAATTGGATTTTTATTCTTCTTGTTTAGAACAGTTGCAGAAAAAATCCTATGACCTTAACGATCACAAGGAACGTTCAAAGGCCTACGCAATGTTGAGTCGTAAAGGTTTCTCGTCTGATGAGATTAAGTTTGCGTTGAGTGAAGGCAACGAATAGCGGTTGTACAAAAGAATTAAGCTATAAAAGGCTATCGTGTGGTGTGTTGATTTTCCGAGATACCGAGGCCGTTACGCAAGGCAAACTGTACTAATTCGTTGTGGTTATTGAGCTCCATTAAACCAAGCATTCTGTATTTATGCGATTCAATGGTTCGGGGGCTCAAGTGCAATTTATCAGCGCACTCTTTGGCACTAAACCCTTGAGCAATAAGAGACAGTACCTTGGTCTGTTTTTGAGTCAACAGCAATAATTTGTCGCTATCATCTTCCCACAAGTTTTCACTCTGGTTTAGCGTTCTTGCTAAGGTCGAGTGCTGCCAGTAGCAAAGCCAGATCTCGCACACCAGCTTCAATCGCTTAATGTCTTCTAACCCTAATGTTTTGTTATTGTCGTGAAAATTCGTAAAGGATAATGCGCCCCAGCGCTGGTTAAATAACTGAAGAGGAATGACGCAGTGCCACTTTCCACCTTGATCGTACAACTCACTTAACACATCATTTTGACTGACAGCGAGCTCCGCTTCTGAAAACTCCAAGTAAGTTTCGTTGGTTTTGAGAAGCTTTAAATATTCTAAGTGATTACAACCAACGAAGTCTCTCTTGTTGATCGATGGAATGTGCGACTTGGATACGGAACATGTTTTCCCATCTTCCAACAGCACCATAGAATTTGGGTAGAGTGTGAGCCTATCAATATCGAACCAATCTAAAACATCAAAGCTTGCCTCTGACCAAGTGGCATTAAAGTCCCTTGGATCGCTATTGATCAAAGTTGCAGATTGCTTCATTAATAATTGTTCAAAGCTCTGACTCGAATCTGTCACATTTTTCCCTTATCAATTAGTGGCTCATTCATTCACCGGAAGAAGATATTCTCTCATGCTGGATAGTGCAAGGTAACAAGAACAGATAAACAAGGGATTCTAAATCTTCCGTTTTTATAACGCTTTGTTATATACCTGATAGAGAAAAGCCGTAGTTTTACTGCATCAATTGAACAGTGTTTTTAAGAGAATCGAGGCGTTTGATATTGCCGAGTGAAAACCGTGATTGTTTTAAGAGTATTACTGTCTTTATTAGTATTGATGCTAACTTTCCGTACTGCAATAGCGTCTCCCATGTTCGTCTATGCTCAATCCCCGATTCATTCCAATGTGCTTTCAACACAGCTTCGTTCTGCTCAGCCTAATAGAGCGGGAAGCGTTGAATTCAAATCTTCATACACCCAAGCCAGTATATGGGCTCATACGGACGCGTACGCCCTCGACTACTACCAAAATCAGTCGAATATCGCAATTCAATGGCAAGCCTCTCCTGTTTGGAAAACGGAGTTGGATTATCGAGTGGTCACTGCAAAGGATAACGGCTTAGACAGCTTTGTGATGGGTTTTCACGATCTGTTTGGTATTGGACAGAATGGCCGCGATGAAGTGGCTGAAGATCAGTTCACCATGGATTTTAATAATGCCGGGGTTCATGTATCCGATTTTGAGGGTGATGACTTAACCAATGCGCTGACTTTTTACAATGAGCTGCTGTTGTATTCTAGAGGACCGATGTCGCTCTCTGCTGGTGGCTCTTTGTTTTACAACAATGTTAGAAGTGGGGAATTTGCCAGAACGAGCTTCGAGCAAGGTGTTCAACTCAACTATAGCTATATCACATCAAGGCATAACTTTTTTTCGACGGTAGGCTTGGTTCACCGTAACGGTGATGACTACTTAGTTGGTTTAGAAGACTTAAGTTTTGAAAACGTAAGCGCAAGTTGGGCGATAGGGTATGAGTATAGGTTTAATGCTCGGCACAGCTTGTTACTTGAGTCTTTAAATTATCAAGGGTGGGCAACAGATGAACCCGATTTCTCGGAACCTTCTAACGAAGTCGTAGTGGGTTATCGATACCGCATTAACCAACTCGCCATTGAAGCCTTGATGATCGAAAACATTCGTAATATGGATAACAGTACCGACATCGGATTTACGCTCGGCTTGCGATTCTCAATATAAAAGCCATATCAACATATCATTATGTAATTTAATTCACCGAGGCTATAAAATTTTCAGTAATTTTACGGTATATCAATAACGTAATTTTTTGAACAATAGCGCCACTCCAAAAGGCCGGACTAACAAGGCCGAATCAATATATATAGGTAGTGGTTATCATGAAAAAGACATTAGTAGCACTTGCGATTGCAAGCATTTCAACTTCAGCGTTTGCTGTAAACACAAGCAGTCAAAACAGCCAGAATGAAGAGATGTTTGCTTTTAACCCAATGCACAAAGATCAGTTCTCAGTGTCTGGTTCTTTCGGTGTTGGTGGTTACTACGATACGGGCTCTAAAGCTTTTTACGATGACTGGGCTACAGGTCTAACATTGGCTCTTAACTACCGCAACAACCGCGTAGTGGCTTACGTAGAAACAGACTTAATGCTTCAGTACACGACAGACAACAACGTAGCGGATGCTGACGCTGCAACTTCTGCTTGGGTTAACGGTATTGATACCGGTCCAGCAACTCACGTAGACAAAGCTTGGATTGGTTTTGACACTGGCTACGGTATCGCTTCATTTGGTTGGGAAAACGACACGGCTTTAGATAAAGTCGATGGCGCTGGCGACACTACTTACGAGTTCGGTGCTTCTGCTGGTGATGCATCAGATGCGTTTAACGTAGTTAAATTCCAAGGTACAACTAACGGTATCGCTTACGCGATCTCTTACTTTGAGACTGATGACGATCATAACGACGCAGACAAAGGCGTGAACGGTTACATCGGTATCGAGCAAGAAGTATTTAGCGTATACGCAGGTTACGAAGCTCGTGACGATGAGAAAGATTACGAAGTATACACAGTAACTGGCAACATGAAGTTGGGCTCAATGAAGTTAGGCCTTAACTCTTGGATCGATCAGAACGATGAAATGAAGAATACTGGTTTCTACTTCTCTGGCGGTTACACACTGTCTGATGATCTGACTATCGCAGCTGGTTACGCTTTCAATACTAACGAAGAAGACAACCTATCAGATGTAGATTCTTCGTACATCAACATCGCAGCGATGTACCGTATTGCCGATAACGCAGATATGGGTATCGATATCAAGCAAGACATTGAAGGCGCACGCTCAACTGGTAACACGCAATACGACGAAGAAACACACGTATTCGCTGCTGCTTACTACTACTTCTAAGAACATAAGCAATTCTATGAGCTTAGATCTGTTGAAGAGTCTATGCCCGTAGAACTCAAATACTCGAAATTGAACGCTATGGTGTAATGCTGCCCGGTCTTTACACCATATTCTCTTCTCTGTGCGGCTTAAGCATCCACTGTTCGACATGTGGTATGCCACTCAGCGTTAATGAGTGGAACTATTATTTGGAGAAATACAATGGTTAAGAGCATGACTGGCAAGGGTGTCATTTATGGCAATGACACTCTGTTTATGTGTAAACCTAATCGTAATGGACTGTTTGAATTAGCACGTAAGCATGGAAGAGTTGCTGGTACTCGCCCGCAAGACTCGCAAAACAAGGTCTATGTTGAATCTTTAGATGAAGCGTGGGAGCTACTTAAAACTGAGAAGTTTTATATTGTTTTGACGGGGCAGGTGTACGGCATCCATAGAAAGTCTTTGAGAAGCATTGAGTCGGTTGATATTGAGTTTGATACCGAAATTCGGTCAGCTTGCGTTGCCGTATAGAGTGAGTACTTGAAAGTTGAATAATAAAAAGGACGATATTATCGTCCTTTTTTGCGTTAATGCGTTTAATTAGAGCTAACTTTTTCAGCTTCCATTAAAGCAATATTTATCGTCCATACTGTTCCACAATAAAGCCTTCAAAATCGTCACACATTTGGTCATTCGACTTTTCATTATTCGCTAATTCAGTTGCACCATCGACGATTGATATCTTGGCATTCAAATCAGCGACTTTTGTACGTTCTCGAGAAGCCAGTTGTTTGATTTTTCTCTCTTCAATCGCCCAAGCTTGTTCTGGTGATAAATTACATTCATCTGCAAGGTATTTGGCATTGAAGCCTTCCCCGGTCAGGCTTTCTATTGTTCCGTTATGGTTCACGCTATTGCCTTTATGCCAATAGTGTTTCGCTAACAAAGGCCCGATCTCTGGGTTATCCGTTAAGTACCCAAACTTGTCGGTGAAATAAGCACGAGTTTGATACACCGCCATGTGAGCCAATAGATAGCCTTGATATGAACAAGATGCTTCATCTGACAATAGATGTGGGATCGCCATCAGTGGGCGAGGACTGCAAGCCAATCCAAGAATTGTCTTTTCACTGCTACGTGCAAGTGCCGTGATCTTTTCAGGTGTTAGATCCTCATCTGCTAGCTCGTAAAGTGCTCGCTCAAAGTAAGGAACCACAAGAATACTGCGCTCTTGATAGGATCTAAACGGTTGTTTGTTATCAATAATCGCTTTAATCAACTCGTCTGGCACAGGTTGGCCTTCTGAATTGAGCGCGTACTGTTTTAACCAATCGGCGTCGTTCAACAAGCTGTCACAGAACATAGATTGAGTTTCAGCGTAAGCCATCGAGGTGGGGGCAAACTCTTGAGAGAAACAAGGCGCGTTCATTTTTACATTAGCAAAATGCGCCGCGTGTCCACCTTCGTGAAACAAGGTGTTAATCCCATCATAACCACTGCCTATTTGATCGGGCTTAGCGTTGCTCGTGAAATTAACTTGAGCTGCAACCCAAGCGCCTTGGTCGTAGAAAGAAGGGATCGGTCCATGACAGAAGCCATTAGGATACTTTCCTTTACGATCAAGTAAATCCAATTTCAATGTCGCTTGAGAGTATTCGATGTTCAGGCGACCAAAAGATTCTATCCAGCGTCTCAGTGATTTTGAGAAGGGAACATAAGGGTCTAAGTCATTCATAACGTCACCAGCAAAAGAGTAGGTAAAGTTATGAGCTTGCAGTGCACTTTTACCTTTCTGCTTAGCTAAGTTCGTTAGACTTTGTTGATGGCTATCACGCGTACGTGCGTCGAAGTCGTCCAGGATCGTAAACAGCTGCTCTGTTGTCATCTGCTCGGTTTTAACGACTGAGTAATCAAAAAAGGTTTTAAAACCAAGTGACTGAGCAAATTGGTTACGCTTTTTGATTAGCTCAATGAAACCATTGACCAGCAGCCACTGTTCTAAATCGAGCAATGTTTGGTGTGCAGAAAGCCTTACCTTTTCAGTACTATTAGTTCTAACTGTTGAACCTAGAACGGGCAACGAGCCTTCTGTTTCTTCACCCGCCTCATTGACGTAAGTCATTACGTGATTTTGTTTTTTTTCAAACAGTTCCGCTTCGAATTTGATGAGGTCTGCTTTCAGTTTCTGAGATTGTTGAGATTCAATCGCGTGAGATTTAAAGGTCGATAACCAGCCATTCAGTCCAGTTAATGTGCTCTCTTTTTCTTCCGTATCTTGAATTTCGTCAATGGCAGAAATGTGCTTTTCGATAGTGGTTATCTGTTCAGCTGCGCTAAGAAATTCGGTCCACTGAGTTTGCGCTTGTGTTGACCCATTATGGTCGTCACTTATCCCCATGTAAGTATCCCAAAAGAAGTCTTCTTTTGCTTTATGAGTCGCAAGATACTTTTGATTTAATTCGTTGAGATAGTTCGTAGCAGTCATGAGATTCCTTGAAAATAACGCTTGAATTTCAAGATTATGACACATTTACAAGATGTATTTTGTGACATTACATATAACGGAATGTAAGTCACAGGATATCGGTTTACATTACGGCGTATGAGTGTTAATTAATTAACTGTTAATAATTTGTTTTTTGCTAGTATTGTTTAGGGAATGTTCGCTGATTTTTATCCCCTTTTATTGAGTAAATTGATGTTCTCAATGTCAGCGTTTTTGTAAGGAAGAGGTTTAGGATGGATCCTATTTTATATATCGAAGTTGGTGGCGTTGTATGGCAGGTGCTGGCCGATGGTACTTGGCTTCAAGTGCCCGCATCACAACCCAAAGTTGAAGGTGTGCAAGTTGTGAGCATTGAGCCTCAGAATTTGGACCAAACTCAACCTCTCACTGAGCCGCAAATAGCCGCTGTTGAACAACAGTTGGAAGAGGTGGTGACTCAGCTTGTCAATAATATCGAAAGCGCGCCTCAGCAACAGAACTCTGCCAACGATCAGCCTAGCTCCAGTGCTTCTTTTATTGCTTATGTCCGCTCCACATTAGACGAAACTCTCGCAGACGCGGGCTTTGATACTCGTCCCACAGAATATGAAGAAGAAGACACCACATCCAACGATGGCGAACTCGATGTATTGTTACCGAGCGCAATATTAACCGTCGATATTTTGGATGGCGGAGACGGTTACGAAAACCAATTCGAAGTACCTTCTGTCACGATTACAGGTACTGCAGTTGATGTTCGAGATGGACGTACCGTTGTTCTGACGATAACCGACATCAATGGCAACACAGTTACCACTACCGCAATCACCAATGACGAAACCTATGTTGTTAATGGCGTCGATCTTTCTTCGCTCGCGGAAGGCGATCTCCAAGTTGGTGCGATCATTGCCGATGACTTTGGTAATAGCATCACTGCTAACGATTCCACAATCAAAGATACGCTAGCGACAATCGATGTCGACTTTGATGGTTTTGGTGATGAGTTTTATAACCAGTTTGAAGTTGCGAGTGGTGCTCTAGTAGGCACCGTCGAAAATGTAGAAGATGGACAGGTCATTACGATCGTTATTACTGATAGCCAAGGTGTTACTCAGGAATACACAACTACCGTTTCTGGCGGGGCATGGACACTCGTTTCTCAAGATTATTCTAACTTTACTGAAGGTGAACTTACCGTCGTCGCTAGCACCATCGATATTGCCGGAAACCCTACTACAGCGACTGACACCATTGTTAAGGATACGTTGGCGAGTATTACAGCGAGTGTTGATGACGGTGGGGATGGCGTTCTCAACAGTTTCGAAATTCAATCGGCTAAGTTCTTTGGCACGGTTCAAAATGTCGAGGATGGCCAAACGGTCAATATCCGTATTTCAGACAGCACTACCAATGTGATTATGTTGACGGCAACGGTTGTGAATGGCGCTTGGTCAGTTGAAGGCGTGGACTTAACAAGTTTTGCTGACGGTAGTATTACCATCGAGGCTGACACTGTTGATGTCGCTGGGAACCCGGCTACTGCGGTAAATAGTGCAGGGGTAATTGTTATTGATACCGTTTCGCCTGTGATTGATATTGATACGCTAGATGGCTTTAGCATTTTGGCATTTCGTAGTGGCCAACTTACAACCATGCAGGGCGCGACCAATGTTGCAGAAGGTTTACCGGTTTACATTGAAGTAAGCGACGGGACTCAGACACTGGTATTCGAGGGCGTTGTTGATTCCGCGGGTAATTGGGTGGTGGAGAATATTGATATATCTACCTTAGATTCGTCTGCGGAATGGACGATCGACGCAAAAGTTTTCAATACAGTCGGCAACGAAGCCATCGATGACATGCCGACGATTATTCTTCCTGAATCTGTTGTGTTTTCAGAAAACATCATCGGTATTTTTGGAGACGAAACACAAACTTCTGATATTCGAATTGATTTTGCGGACTTCTCGTTTAGCGCAGATCAAACTTTAGCTGAGTCGCTAACTTCTCAAGGTTTGTCAATAACGATTGCCGTATCAGGTGACAAACAAAGCCTAACGGGTACGCGAAGCGATGGTCAAATTGTATTCGATGCTGCTATATCTGGCAGCAACGTAAATATCAACTTCTATAAGGCGATTGACCAAGAGGCAGGGTTAGATTCAATTCAGACAGCTTTGGTTATTGAGGGTTTACAAACTGACGCGGACAACACCACAGAGTTAGTAATTGGTCATCTACCCATTGTAATCAAAGATTCGGAGCCGTTAATTTTCGATGAGTCTTATGATGTGATAGAAGGCGAGGTCACGTCAGGAAATGTACTGAATAATGATATCGACCTCGATACACAGTTGACAATAAAAAGTGTTGAAGTTGATGGGACGACACAAACAATATCCGGTAGTGCGCCAGTTTCTTTTACTTTGGATGAAGGTGTTTTAACCGTATTCGCAAATGGCCACTGGACGTTCGTCGCCAACAGAAATTTGGATCACACAGTAGCTCAAAACATCACTTTCAACTATGTTGCAGGCGACAGCAGTACGGACTTCGGAAATGGCACAGCGGTCATCGATATTTTCGATGGTGATGCCGGGCAGATACTTGATGGAAATGCGACGACGACAGAAACGGATGTTGCGGACGGTGTACAAACCGTAATTGGACAATTTACCGTTTTAGGTGAATCTGACAACCCAGACCCAGACTCATTGGTTTTCAATAGCGGCACCTTGAACCAGCTGGATGCCTTGAACCTCACAACCAGTGAAATCCTGTTTCCGTTGTCCTACACCTTATCTGCTGACGGAAAGGTTATTACCGCTCAAGTCGGTGGTGAAACGATCTTTACGTTGACGTTAGCTGGCTCTTCAAGCGGTGATGATGTATTGGCTAATGTGACGCTTGTGTTGAACAAGCCACTTAATCACGAATTGTTTAAAGACTCTTTTACTTTGCCAATGATCATTGAAGGTAGTGATCTTGATGGCACGCCATTAGGTGAGGGTCGGTTTGAATGGATAGTAAAAGATGGTGCTGACCCGGAATTAGTGAGTGTTAGTGATGCCGCCGTCAATGAATCTAACCTTACAAGTGGAATTACATCGAGCACGGGTGTTTTCAGTGTCAATCTTGGTAGTGACTATGAGGGAGCACTGTACTTTTCCGCAGCTGATCAACCGTTATTGTTTAGTGGCGGCGTCCAAATCGTTTATACAGTTTCGCCGGGTGGTGAGCTGCTGACAGGTTACGTCGGCTCTGTTAGTGCTGAAAACATTGCTTTTACGCTTAGTTTCCCACCGACAGATAACCAAGTTGATTCTGATGTGACGTATACCTTTGCTCTCAATAAAGGTTTAGATCAAAGCTCATCCACCGATCAAATCCCTTTCGTTGTTACTGCAAGAGATGATGATAACGATGAAACTCAATTAACTTTGAACGTGTCAGTGACTGATGGCGGTGAGCCGACGATTGGTTCAGGGACAGTTGAGCTCAGTGAAATTCCTGTCGCTGATAGCACTCCTTCGGGAGTCGGTTCAACAGCGAGTGTGACTTTGGCTGTTACTGCGGGTAATGACCCTCTGGTTTTCTTAGGTTTGGACGTGACCACGGGCCAAGCTGTTTTTGATAGCGATAGTGTAGCGGTAACCAGTAATGGTGAAGCACTGACTTGGCGTGATAACGGTAATGGTACCTTTGATGCTGTCCTTAGTAATGGCGATGCTGTCTTCAAAATCAAACTACCCGATGATTTTAGTCTAGAAGCCAATGGTTCGACAAATGTTGATGTTGTTATTGAGCTATATCAGTCCATTGATCACGGCTCAGGCTCTAAAGACACCGAGCTGACCATTCCGGCCTCTATTGTCACCATTGACTCAGATGGTTCTCGAGATACGCAAGAATCAGATATTAAGATCTATGACGGTAAAGACCCTGAAATATCTGTCATCGGGAGTATTTCTGTTGATGAAGATGGTTTATTGGGGGACGGTCAGCCATCAGGATCAGAAGTCTCTAGTCCTTCACTAGGGATCATTGAGGGGTCTGATGACGTCGTTTCTGTTACGATCAATACATCCGCTTTTGATGCGCTTGGTTACAGCAGCGCAGGAAAAGACATTTCACTTCAAGATGTTGATTCTGATGGTTGGTATTATGGTCAAGATTCTGATGGAAACAACGTATTTAGAATCCGTTTTAATACTGATGGGACGACGGAGTTTGACCTGTATGCACCACTCGATCACGCCAATGCTGATGGAGAGAATAATCTGGCTCTTAATTTTGAACTAACTGTTAACGACGCAGATGGAGATAGTTCAGATCCTGCCATCTATGTAGTGAATGTGAAAGATGCCATTCCGGTTGCGCGTTCAGGATCAATTGAAATGGTTGAGGGTGATAACCTAAATGGACAGTTCCTGACAGAAGAGTTCGCAGGTGCCGATGGCGCAACTATTGTAAGTTTCGATTATCGCGGTACTACCTACACCTTTGTGGATGCTGATACCCCGATAACGATTGACCTAATTAATGTTTACGACAGTAATTCAATTTATGGTCAATTTACCCTTTCACCTGATGGTAGCTATCAGCTAACCACGAACCCAAATGTAACGACTAATCCTGCGGATCCTAAGATCGTCGATGATATTGACTATTTGGTGCGAGATGCCGATGGCGATGAAGTCGTTAGTAACGCGGAGCTCATACTGGATGATAACGAAGGCTTTATTCGCTATGAAGATTCAGAAACCACAGAAGATAACGACGCCATTATTGTAGTGAGTGTTTCTACTGGAGACGTGGACCAAAGCGAAACCGTTACGGCTATCGAATTCTCAGAAGCTTCTTTGCAAGGCGGTAGCCTGTATTTAAATGGTGTATTGCTTCAAGTGGTTGATGGCAAGGTGACGCTTTCAGGTAATCAGTTAACGGCGATTGACAGTCAGTTTACCGGCCCGAATGGTCAGTTGACTTATCGACCTGCCCTCCATGAATCGAATACGACCTCAACGGTTATTCTAGCGATCAACGCTATTATTAGTACTGATACGGTTCCAAAAGAACTCACGGCCGACATTGCCGTTTCCGTTTTACCCGTAGCGGATGCCCCGGATTGGTCAGATTCTGTATTTACTTACCAATCCGTAGAAGATGATGCGGACCCAATTAAATTAGATATCACCGCTCAGTTGGTTGACCAAGATACATCTGAAGAACTGTCTTATACCATTAGTGGGATTCCAGATGGGCTGAATATCACCTTGAACGGAAACGCCGTTAAAGAAGGTAAAGAGTACACCCAGACCCAAATCGACAAAATGGAAATCAGAGCCGATGAAAACCTTGCGGGTCGATTCGAGTTTGAGATTACTGCGATTGCAACCGAAGCGGGAAACACCTTCGCTGACCCCGATGATAAAACAGCCGATATTGTTAATACCGTAGTTGTCGAGATTTCACCGGATGCTGATACTCCACATGTATCGGTTAAGGACTACAAAGGATTAGAAGATGAAAAAATCGTCTTGAATGAGGTGATTGATGGTGTGCTTGCTGATACTGATGGCTCTGAATCGTTAAGTTATATTATTGAAGTTCAGGAAGGCTGGTCGATTCTGGGAGATGGTACTGCTTTAATCGGGACAAATACTTACTTCGTTCCTGCGAGTGCCATCGCTAACGGTGTTGCTTACATTCAGCCAAAAGAGGACATCAGTTCATTTACTGAAGATCTATATATAAACGTCACGGCGGTCGCTACTGAGTCGACGGTTGATTCACTTATTCCTATAAATGGGCAAGCCTCTAGCGATACTAAAACCATCAATATTTTCCTCAAGGGTGTCGTCGATGAGCCCATTGTTGTGGATGGCGGAAATGCGCATTGGGATTATGACAGCGATACCAAAGTCATCAGCAACCAATCTGTTCTTAATGAAGATGGTTTGATTCGTCTCGATTTTGTAGTCCAAACCTCAGATGACGATGTCTCAGAAGAGATTAATATACTCCTGACCAATATTCCTGACGGCACCTTGCTGGTGGACTCATTGGGCGAGCCAGTGTCGCTAACCATCGCCTACATTGATGATGTAACAGGCCCTGTATTCCAGGTTTCTAACGCCCAACTGAACGATTTGTATCTCAAGCCAATTACTGATTTTAGTGGCGAGCTAGAGCTAACTGTTATTGCTATCTCGACAGAGCCTGATGGTGATTCGGGCGAATTCCCGATGACGTTGAAGGTAGAATTAGCACCGATTGTCGATCAAGAAGATGGCCAAACGGTGAGTACTCAAGGTATTGAAGACAGTCAAATTGGATTGAATCTTGAACCATCTGTGAATCAAGATATTGATGGAAGTGAGTCTTTAACGGGATATGTGATTGATAGCCTTCCCGCTGACCTGACTCTTTATTTCGATGGCAGTGTTATTGCCGTACCAGCTTCAGGGTTAGATTTAGAAAGTTTATTAGACTCTACGACGCCAACACTGTCCGAGCTTTTAAGTAGCGGAAGACTATCAGTAACCGCTACTGAAGATTTGAGCGGTACATTTTCGATCCCAATTACTTACGAAGTTACCGACACGTCGCCAACAGGCGCGGCTGATGTAAAAGATATCTCGGGTTCAATCAGTGTCACCGTTGATGCGAGGGTCGAGTCAGACACTCGTTTGGAAAGTTCTGGTCAGCTATACATTAGTGAGGATGGTTCTCCAGTCAATGTGTCTGATGCCGTTACTTTTGTTGACGCTGATATGGATGGCTCAGAGTACTTAGATTATATCTTGATCGATGTGCCTGATGGTTATTCGTTGATTATCGATCACCCGAACGGAGCCGCTCAAGATGTTTCAGGAAACTGGATCATCTCTGCTAACGGTCTTACGAGTGACTCTATCCAAGAGTTGGCGCAAGAAATCTTGAGCGGTATGACGATCTCCAGCCCAAGCGATACTCCCGTTTTAGATATTGTGGTTCGTGCTCGTGTCATTGATGGCGAAGATTCGAAGTATATTGATACTTCATTCCAAATCCAGATCACTGGCCATGATGGCGGCGGCGGTACTTGTGACCCCGTTGGCCCACCAAGTCCCATTCAACCGGGTGGTGATATTAAGACTAATGAAGGCGAAGATATCGATTTAACGGGCTTGCTCAATACCGATGTAGCCAGTGACTCAGACAATACGATCTCTTTCTATATTCCTGCTGATTCTCTTCCTGAAGGCGTCGAAATTTCAGGTGATGGTGTTATTGCGGAATATGACGCGGCTGGCGAAGTGGTCGGTTACTCGATTACTGCCGATGGTCTCTCGAAACTGACGTTAACAGGATTGGACGAAGACTTCGCTGGGTGTATTGATTTCACGATAGAGACTATTGAAACCTCACCGTGTAATGGTGAAACCGTAACGACAGCTCAAACCATTAGTATTCAAGTGCTTCCTGTCGTGGATGACATTACCGTCGCCACGGATTCGACAACAATCCAAGAAGACATTGCCACGGATCTGAATCTTGAGCTTGTTCTTGGAGATAGCGTTGAAGATGGTCAATTAATCACGGGTGAAGGTAACAGCGCTACCGGCAAAGAAACCGTTAACTCTCTGACGATTACTGTATCAAATGGTGTGACACTATCGGAGAGTCCTGCTGATACCGGTTTGTTGGTGGATAACGGCAATGGTACTTGGACGGTAACGGATCCTAGCCGCTTGAGTGATGTGTTGGTAACGCCACCAGAACATTACAGCGGCGAAATTACCTTAACGGTAACGGCCAATATTACCGATGAAGCTGATTGCGTAACTGAAACGGATACGCAAGACAAGACTACCGTGGTGACGATCACCGTTGAACCTGTTGCTGATGCGGCGAACTTGGTGACAGAGGATATAGTTGGTGACGAAGACAACTACATTTCATTGTCATCACTCAGCGCGGAGCTGATTGACCAAGATGGCTCTGAAAATATGTCCTTGGCATTGAAAGGCGTGCCTGAAGGTGCGGTTGTTGCGATAAAGGTCGGCGACAGCTACGAATTAGTTCCTAACAATGGCGTCGATGGCGGTACCTTTGATGGTAACCCTACTTACGAGTGGCAGCTTGATCCTAGTCAGCTTGCTAATCTTGTTATTCTGCCGCCACGAGATTTTAGTGGTGATATGAATCTAGTTCTTGAGGCGATTACTCAAGAAATCGGCACCACAGAAATCCGCTATACAGAATCTGAATTTACCGTTGGTGTGAATCCTATTGGTGATAAAGTTGAGTTCTTCGATTTACCAGAACAGCTCACCGGAAGTGAGGATGACGGTATCGTGATTCCACTTGATGCTAATAGCTTTGAAACCAACAGTGATGAGTTCTTATCAATTACCGTAACGGTTAATTCGACTTCGGATCCATCAGGTTTAGTTGGGCTAGATCGAATTCGAATTGGATCAGAAACCAGTTCTTTCACCAGTGTTGGTGGCATCATACAGGCGACGATCCTCGTTAAAGCAAGTTCTGTTGATGAGCTCGAATTCTTTGCGGGCGATGCGTTTGGTAACCTCGATATTACGATTACAGGCCGAACGGTTGATCAAAATACCGTACTCGGAGAGTTAGTAGTCGACACGGGTGACCCGAGCTCGCAAGACATGACGCTTATTATTACACCAGAGCCTGATGCGCCGTTATTGAGTGTTGAATACTATTCAATTGTCGCGGAAGCAAGCGGCACGATTCCTCTTGGCTTAGACCTTTCTCTTGTAAACCCTGCCGATTCAGAAGTGGGCTTCATTACAATTTATGATATTCCCGCAGGTTTGACCTTCTCACATGGTTCGATGGTCAGCGGACAATACGTGGTGGACTTGGCAGATGTGCCTAACCTAGCGATAACAGGGGGCTACAACAGTGGTGATCAATTTGATCTAACGATCGAACCCTCTGCAGAGATAGGCAATAACCAAGCAGTAGGGTTACCTCAAACGCTATCGGTTGAATTTGTTGCTGAAGGGGACTCTACGATTACCGCGACAGATGATAACGACCTGCTGATTGGTGGGACGGGCTCAGATAATTTTGTGTTCGCCTCTTCAGGCTTAGGGAGTGCAGAAGCCCCAAGCTACGATGTAATTCAAGATTTTGACACGACTAAAGATACTGACATCATTGATCTAAAAGGTATTTTAGATACAGTAGCTAGTACCTTGAATCCGGATAATTTCTTAGACTTAAATGAATCTGATGAAGGCGTGACCATTTCTATTAAACCTAATGGCGACGAAGACGTTCAACAAAACATCTTGTTAGCTGATGTTACGTTCGACGATCTGTATCAAGGGGATAGTAGTGGAATTACTGAAGCACAAATTTTACAAAAAATGATAGATGACAATAATTTAACGCTGTAAGTTAGATGTACAGTCTATAAAAGGAAGTTTAGATTGGTAGAACAAAAAGACAGCTGGCTAGGTTGTGTTGAATGGTTATGTGAGCATTTTAATGTTCGCAGCCATCCTTCCAAAATAGTGTCTGGCCTACCTTTAAATGAAGGAAGGCTCAATGAATCCCTTTTTCCAAGAGCCATTGAGAAATCGGGGTTAACTCTGAGCCATGTGAAAAAAGAATTACTGACTCAATGTCAGTTCCCCGTTGTTGCCGTTAATTCTGCGACAGGGAATCCTGTTGTCGTCACTCAAGGCTCCGGCGGCGACTTTCAAGTATTGGATTGCGAAACCAACTCAAGCCAAGAAACTTCATTAAAAGAACTGGTTACTCAAGTCGAATCGTATGTTTGGCAAGTTGGAGCTCAAGCTCTTGATGATGCACGTGTTCAATCCCATGAACGCAGCGAGAATAAATCCAATACCCGTTGGTTATGGCGTGTCGTCAAAGAAGTCAAACCTTGGTATCGAGACCTGTTTATCGCTTCATTCTTGATCAACTTGCTCGCGCTAGTCGTGCCTCTTTTTACCATGAACGTGTATGACCGTGTGGTCCCGAATCAAGCGTTTAACACGCTTTGGGTTCTGGCGGCAGGCGTTGGTATTGTCGTTATTTTTGATTGGGTGTTGAGAAGCTCAAGAAGTTCTGTAACTGACATGGCTGGGCGCTATATTGATAACAAGTTGTCTTCTCAACTGTTCTCTAAAGTGCTCGGTATGAAGCTCGAAAACCGACCGCAATCGGTAGGCGCATTTGCCAGACAGCTTCAAGATTTCGATAGCGTGAAAGATTTCTTCACCTCCATCTCTTTGGTCACGTTAGTCGACTTACCGTTCACTTTGCTGTTCCTGTTCCTTATTGGCTGGCTCGGTGGCGCGATGATGTTCATCCCTGTCGCGATCATGTTGGTATTGATCGTGCTAAGCATTGCGATGAAAGGCAAAGTCGAGAAAACATTCGATGAAACCGCACGTTTGTCGACACAAAGACAAGCACAGCTGTTTGATTGCTTAACAACACTTCCGGATATCAAGCAAAACAATGCTGAGGGTATTACTCAGAAACGTTGGGAACAGACGATTTCATCGCTCTCTCAATGGCAGACTCAATCTCGTCACTACTCCAATATCGTGACTCATTCCATTCAGTCGAGTCAGCAGATCGTCACCATTACTCTCATCATCTTCGGCGTGTATCAGATCTCTGAAGGCTTGCTGAGCATGGGTGGCTTGATAGCGGTGGTGATGTTGAGTGGGCGTGCCGCAAGCTCGGTGAATCAACTGTCTCTTCTATTGCTGAGGTTTCAACAAACCCGTTCTGCAGTCGAAGGCCTAAATCAGATCATGGACTTACCGCAAGAAGAGTCTAAACATCAAGTGATTGATAAGGGAGACTTTGACGGCGGGGTTAGGCTAGATGAAGTCACGTTTACTTATCCAGAGACTCAAAGCCCAGCGCTAAAGGAAATCTCTTTGGAGATAAAACCGGGTGAGCGAGTTGGCCTTGTTGGTGCGGCTGGCGCAGGAAAAACCACGCTTTTATCGATTGTTGCTCGACAGTATTTGCCTACAACAGGACAAGCTTTCTATCAAGAGATTGATGGGCAGTTATGGCCAACCAGTGTTTTGCGTAGCGGAATGGGCTGGGTAGGGCAAACCACTAATCTTATCTTTGGCAGTGTTTACGACAACGTCACTTTGGGTGCGACCAACGTTGATGAAGAAAAGCTAAGACAAGCGCTGCAACAGTCTGGCCTTAACGGTTACATGGGGCGCTTAAGCAATGGCTTAGAAACGCCTGTCGGTGAAGGTGGCCGATTGCTTTCTGGAGGACAACGACAAGCTGTGGCTATCGCAAGGGCGCTTTATCGATGTCCAAAACTATTGATCATGGATGAGCCAACCAGCGCACTTGACAATCAAGCCGAGATACAGTTCTTCAATGCGTTGCAAAGTATGCCAAGAGAAACCTCGATGCTGATCAGCTCGCACAAATCTTCCTTTTTGATGATGTGTGATCGTGTGGTTGTATTGGATAAAGGTCAGATCGTGGCAGAGGGTGAGCCAAAAGACATTCTCTCTCTACAGAAGAAAAGTGCACCCAAAGGAACCAGTCGCTTTAAAACGGTTTCGGTGGTTAAGGGAGGTCGTCATGAGTAATGATATTCAATGGACCAACAACCACTTGGCATTCCGTTCTCGTAAGCTGATCTGGCTAAGTGCGTTATTGATTGTATCGATTATCGGTTGGGCGTCATGGGCAACATTGGAAGAAGTGGTTATTGGCGAGGGCAAAGTCGTACCGAGCCTTTCAGTACAAACGATTCAGAGCTTAGAGGGCGGCTTGGTTCAAGAGATCATGGTGCGACAAGGTCAATCTGTTGTGAAAGGACAGCCTTTGGCTAAGTTAGAAGACACTCGTTTTAAAGCGGCTTTTTTAGAGTCGGCTCAACAAGCGGATACCTTACTGGCCCAACAATTAAGATTGAAAGCAGAGCTGTCGACTGTTGTTTTAAATAACGATGCAAAAGAGTGGTTTGAACGAGTGGTCTTGGTGCCACAAGATATTGTCATCGATGTATCGAGCCATCCGGCATTAATGAACGCCAAAGCCAACTATCGAGAACGTTTAGGTCAGTTGAAATCGGAACTGGAAGAAGCGGCACTTCGCATTGAACAACAAGACCAAGCGCGTGTCGATACGCTCAATAATATTCAGACTTTAGAAAGCAGCCTCGATATTGTTATTCGAGAGCGCAACATGTTGAAAGATGTGGTTGCTAGCGGCGCAGTTGCAGAAGTTGAGCTGCTGAAACTGAACCGTGATGTGGTCAAGCTGAAAGGCGATATTGCCAGCTCAAAAGTGGCGGCTCAGAAACAGATTGCTGCTTACTCAGAATCGATAGCCGATCACCGCAGCATCGCGTTAGATTTTCGCGCCAAAGTACAAGGTCAATTGAATGAAGTGGCAAGTAAAATCGCGCAATTGAATGAAAGCCAACAGGCGATCGCCGACCAACTGAAACGAACTCAAATCTTAGCGCCAGTTGACGGCACGGTGAAGGAGATATTCGTTCGTACTATTGGTGGTGTTGTTCGTCCCGGCGAACCGATTATTGAGATCATTCCATCAAATAGTGATTTGATTGTTGAAGCGAGGATCTCTCCGCAAGATATCGCGTTTGTTCATAATGGATTAGGTGCCACCGTTAAATTTACGGCGTATGACTTTGTTATCTATGGTGGCCTGAAAGGTAAAGTCACTTATGTGAGTGCCGATGCCTTACAAACAGAAGACGGTAATGCCTATTATCGCGCCCATATTCAGTTAAACGAAGACCAGCAACAAAACTCTGCCTTTAGCATTATCCCAGGGATGCAGTCGCGGTTGATATCTTGACCGGAGAAAAAACAGTATTGAGTTATTGGTTAAAACCTATTTTACGAGCTAAGGAAAACTCACTTCGCGAACGATGAAGTGGGTTAAAGCATAAATATAAAAGGAAGTGTAATGCATTCAAAATTCTTACTCTCTTCTTGCTTACTCATGAGCGGGCTGTCTCAAGCAGCCTCATTAGAAGAGTCCGTGGCCTTTGCCATCGACTATAGCCCAGAGATATTGGCGCAGTACTCCCGATACCAATCGGTGGTCAGAGACGGAGACGCTGCGGGTGGTTTGTATATGCCACAAGTCAATTTGTACGCGGCGGCAGGTTATGAAGAGACGCGCTATAACAGCGGAAGTAAACTCGACACTGATGATCGTGGGCTAACGCGAACAGAGATTGGCGTTAAGGTATCTCAGTTACTATTCGACGGTTTTAAAACGACGTCGAATGTCGACCGATTAACCTTCGAAGCTGAAGCTGAACGATTAACCCTGATTTCACGCGCTGAAAATGTCTCGTTAGATGTGGTGAGAAACTATCTCGATATTCTTAAGGCAGAGACGTTACTTGAACTGTCTAAACGTAACGTAAAAGAACACCAAGAGATCTATCAAGATATCCAAGACAAGAAGAGCAAAGGCTTGAGCAGTAACTCGGATCTGGCTCAGATCTCTGCCCGTGTTGCGACGGCGCAATCTTCATTAATCGCTGCTCAGAACAACCTGTTTGATTTACAAACTCAGTACCTACGCTTAGTCGGCAAGCCTGCTGTGAACTTGGTTTATCCTCGTTTTGATTATGCTCTGTTACCAAGTTCAGCACAGGTCGCGCTTGAACAGGCTGTCGAGAATCACCCTGAAATCCAAGCCTCTTTGCTTGATATCGATGCCGCTCGTAAAGAAATGCGCCGCGAGAAAGGGGATTACTACCCAGAGTTAAAACTCGAGCTTCATGCCAACAAAAATGACAACGTGTCTAACCCTCCGGGTGGTGTTGATGAGGATGCTCGTATCATGTTGACCATGGATTACGACTTATTTAATGGCTTCTCTACCGACTCTCGCGTGGAATCATCTGCGTGGCGAGTGGAAGAAGCAAGAGCGATCAGATTAAGAACGGAGCGTGAAGTTAAAGAGGGCACTCAGCTCGCTTGGAATGCCTACAAGATGCTTGAACAACAAAAGTCCCTTCTTCAACAGAACGTGGATGCAGCCAAAATCGCAGAGCTTGGTTATATCCAACAATTCAATGTTGGCAGACGAAGCTTGCTTGATGTGCTTGATGCAAAAGTGGAAGTGTTCTTGGCTCGAAGAAACTTTATCAGCACTGAATACGATCAAACGTTAGCGGCATACCGAGTGTTAAACGCGATGGGCATGTTGACTTACGCACTAAGGGTTGAACACCCAGAAGAATGGCAAGGGGAGAACAAGTAATGAGACATTTTAAACTAGCGCTACTTAGTTCTATCTTGCTGATGGGGTGTGCGGAAACGCCCGATACGACGATGACTCGTCATCAAATTGATGATCTGGCGGATGATGACCGTGACGGTGTGATTAACCAACGAGACCTTTGTGCTGATACGCCAGAAGGTGTGACGGTAGACATTAAAGGGTGTGCAAACTGGAAAATTGTCGAGGACGTTGAAGTCTTAAGCGTGGCATTTGATTTCGATAAATATGTGCTTAAACCAGAACACACGGCTGTTCTCAACGAGTTAGTGCGTTTGCTTGGCGAACAACCAGATGCCTCCGTTACCTTAGTGGGCGACACAAGTTCAGAAGGCACCAATGTTTATAACAAAGCATTGGCCAAGAAAAGGACTGGCGTGATTCGAGACGCCCTGATTGACAGAGGCATCGATGGGGAGCGAATCTTCGAACAAGAATTTACTCAGATAACCAGCTTAACTCAGCACCTTCACAAGCGTAAGCGTAGAACCATTGCAGTCTTAAAAACAGAGAGCATGGAAGTGAATCCATCTTGGAATATCTTCACCTCAGAAATGCAGCTCGACAGCAATAGCGATGTTGAATCTAAGACATCGATTGACCCAGTAGGAGGCCAGTAATGAAACATCTATCTAATAAATCGGGCTTACTGCTTGCTGCTGTACCTGCGTTTTTTTCTGTATCAACGTTAGCGAATGACGCCAGTGATATTGGTTTGGTCGCGATTGAGCCGAATATGCAGGGCCTTGTTGAAGACTTGCTTAAGAGTCAAGAGATCGACTTAGAGATCTTGTTGAGTGACAGTGTCCCTGAGCAGATGATCATGCAACGTTCGCGTGTTGGTATTACTTCCAAAAAGTGGACTGACAAAGAGATGGCTAGGTTCGACATGCGCTACGGCTACAGACCGACCGAGCTGATGTTTACCGCAGACGTAATAGCGATTCTGGCGAACGAGAATAACCCAGCCACATCCATCAGCGTTGCTGAACTTATTGATGTGTTTGGTTGTTCTAGCGACCCTAAGCATCCTAAATGGACGCCAAGCAGTGACACTCGTGACGGAGAAAGCTTAGACACACACATGTTGCCTTTCGCTATCGACCACAACCTGCAAGGCCATACCACCTTTTCAAGTTGGGTTGAATGTGGAGCTGACGGGGAATATGCGAATACTCAATTCTTAGCAGATCTGCCGGATCTGATTAGTAAGATTGAGGACGAAGATGCCGCGATTGGTTACACCGTTTACTCGGATCAAATATCTGATGTGAAATGGCTGAGCGTGGTTGATAACCTAGGGGTGAACTACGACCTAAACAAGGAAACGATTCTCTCAGGTCGTTACCCATTGGCAACGGTTTACTATATGTACCTGAATATTCCAGCGCATCGCAAAGGCTTTACGGAACAAGAGAAGTTCTTTGTTGGGCTGACCCTGTCGGAAGAGCATCAAGGCGTGTTGAACCAATACGGTTTCATCAGCTTGCCACCAGAAGCAATCCAACGGAATAAAGTAAGATTATCGCTTGAAGAGCCTGCGATCGAAGGTGGTTATAAATAATTGGTATGATGTATTGTATGTGGGTCATCGGAATGGTATTGTTAGTTTCGTAATGGTTCTCAACGTGGCGGATTACGTTATTCGGCGATAGAATTTATCTAGCGGGCATGTATGCCCGTTTTTTTTCGCCTAAAATTTGTGCCTTGATCGGTTGTTTGTTGATTGGTCACGTATAATGGGCGCTTCATACCGCGCGAATAAGCACAATTAATGAGAACTCTTCCTGTCTTAATCCTACCTTTGTTATTGGTTCTGAATACCCTTTCATTCTCTGCGCAAGCGAGTGAAAGCTGGTGGTTGCGAACGGTATTCAATAGCAGCCCAATTCAACCGAGTTCTCAAAACTATATTAACGATATCGATCTCATGGATTGTGGCGAAGTTGAAGGCACTCTTCTGTGCAGTGATCTCACTCAATATTACGATTTGGATGTTTATGTTGAACTGGAGTTGGGTGACTCAAGCGTAGAGGTGGTTCGCCTTAACCTGCCATATTCGAACCTAAATTACACAAAGCTTCAGGCATACCTTCGCCAAGATGGCTTTGCTCTCAGCTCTATTCGCATTGGAGAGGATGAGTTCGATGTCTTCGCTCAACTTGAACAAGCGAAACGTGAGGGCGTTGGTTACGATAAGGTAGATAAACAACTTGTCGAATTCATCAACTCACAACATCGTTCCTCTGAGCAAATGAGTTTATGGAATGTGCCTAGTTCTTCCTCATCTTCTTCTCGTTCGTCAGCTCCTTGGATTCAGCTACATAGTGATGGTGACAATTTAACGGTTGAACTAAATCGCTTTTAATTGCTCCAATTTATAGATGGTTTCGTAATTCATTAGAGTCAACAAGCCTTTTGGAATAACGGTTCACGGGCAGACAGCAAGCTATTCTTTATTTAAGTGTTCGTTTTTCTGTGGCTCTCACATTTTTAGTAAGCGTTTACCTTTGCCATTTGTTATACGTTGAGCCTTCGGTAAAACGAGCTTAGGATACGTTCAGTATTGATAAAGGAGACAACCCATGGTTGCAAGAGTAACGACAGCGCCACAAGGCCCAGAACTTTCTGAGTTGGTGCAAGGATACTGGCGTACAGCAGAATGGGGTATGACCCCGCAACAACGCCTGACTTTCCTTAAGCAGCACATTGATCTTGGCATCACAACTGTTGATCACGCGGATATTTACGGTAACTACCAATGTGAAAAGTTGTTTGGTGAAGCATTAGCGCTTGAGCCAAGCCTTCGTGATGATATCCAAATCGTCACCAAGTGCGACATCAACTTGTGTGGTGACCACACTCCTGATCGCAAGGTCAATCACTATGACACCAGCGCGCACCATATTTACCAATCGGTAAATAATTCTCTAGAGCGTTTGGGTGTAAGCGAGCTTGATGTCTTACTGATTCACCGCCCAGATGTACTGATGGATGCGGATGAAGTAGCAGAAGCGTTCGCTGAACTGCATAAGGTCGGCAAAGTTAAGCACTTCGGTGTCTCTAACTTTTCACCGCGCCAGTTCGACTTACTGCAATCTCGACTAGGTAAGCCACTGGTGACTAACCAAGTTGAAATCAACCCATTGAACTTCGAAGTAGCCCATGATGGCACGCTGGATCAACTGCAGATGAACCGTACTCGTCCTATGGCGTGGTCTTGTCTCGGTGGTGGTAGCATCTTCAGTGGCGATTCAGCGCAAGCGATTCGCGTTCGTGATGAGCTAGAAGCAATTCGCCAAGAAGTGGGTGCAGATAGCATCGACCAAGTGATTTACGCTTGGGTTCGTCGTTTACCGTCTAATCCAATTGCGATTATTGGCTCAGGTAAGATTGAACGTGTGAAGACGGCCGTTGATGCACTGAAAATCGAACTGACTCGCGAGCAATGGTATCGCGTATGGGTTGCATCTAAAGGCCACGGTGTGCCATAGAAAGCAATTCGAATAGCAGCAAAAGCCAGCTAACAAAGCTGGCTTTTTTGTGTTCGCCTAACATGTTTCTTCAAAACTGTGATTAGAGTGGAATATTTTTCAAAAACACTCATAATGCACTCTGTTTTTCACCAGTTGGATATTTCCATTGAGCACTTCAAAATTCTCTTCAATCGCCCTTAAGCCAGAGCTTCTAAATACGTTAGATTCTCTTGGTTATACTGAAATGACGCCTATTCAAGCGTTAAGTCTTCCTACTATTCTGGATGGCAAGGATGTTATCGGTCAGGGTAAAACGGGTTCAGGTAAAACAGCTGCTTTTGGTTTAGGCGTGCTGCAGAACCTACGCGTTAAGCGTTTCCGTGTTCAGTCTTTAGTGTTATGTCCGACTCGTGAGCTTGCAGACCAAGTAGCAAAAGAGATCCGTACTCTTGCTCGTGGTATTCACAATATTAAAGTGCTGACACTTTGTGGCGGCATGCCAATGGGACCACAAATTGGTTCACTAGAGCATGGTGCACACATTCTTGTGGGCACTCCTGGTCGTATTCTTGACCACCTAGAGAAAGATCGTATTGACCTGTCTGAGTTGAACACACTTGTGTTAGATGAAGCCGATCGCATGCTAGAAATGGGCTTCCAAGATGCTTTGGATGCAGTGATTGAAGCGGCACCAAAAGATCGTCAAACGTTACTGTTTAGTGCGACTTTCCCTAAACAGATTAAATCTGTTGCAGACCGCATCATGCGTAACCCAGAAATGGTGAAGGTTGAATCAACGCACGATCACTCAAGCATCCAACAACATTTCTACAAAGTTGAAGGTACTGAAGCTCGTGATGACGCACTAGAACTACTGCTTCTTCATCATCAACCAGAATCTGCGGTTGTGTTCTGTAACACTAAGAAAGAAGTACAGAACGTAAACGACGAGCTAAGCCATCGTGGCTTCAGCGTTATCGAGCTTCATGGCGACATGGAACAGCGTGAACGTGATCAAGCTTTGGTTCAGTTCTCAAACAAAACCATCTCTATCTTGGTTGCAACCGATGTTGCTGCTCGTGGTCTTGATGTTGATAACCTAGACGCTGTGTTCAACTTTGAGTTGTCTCGCGATCCTGAAGTTCACGTACACCGCATCGGTCGTACTGGACGTGCAGGAAGCAAAGGAGTAGCTATCAGCTTCTTTAGCGAAAAAGAGATGCACCGTGTTGCTCAAATTGATGAGTACATGGATATGCCAATCGAACCATCTCAGTTGCCAGCTAAACCAATCGCTAAGCCGTACTACTCAAACATGGTAACCATCCAGATTGATGGTGGTAAGAAAGCGAAACTTCGCGCAGGTGATATTTTAGGTGCGTTGACTGGCCAAGGCGGCATTGATGGTAAATCAGTAGGTAAGATCAACTTGTTCGCGATGCGTGCTTACGTGGCTGTAGAAAGATCAATGGCTAAGAAAGCATTAGGTAAAATCGAATCAGGTAAAATGAAGGGTCGTCAATTCCGCGCCCGAATTCTGAAGTAATTCGAGATAGTCTCCCTTTACTGCTAAGTCATGCTAGTGATAATGCAGTAAAGGGTGTTCCACAGTCAGTAACGTATCAAACGTTTATTCATCAGGTCTGATCGAATAGAAATCGTTGATATGTCTTCCTTCGCTAAGATACCAAGTCATCGCTTCCTGTCGATTATTAGCGGATATCGTAATTGTGGTTAGTCTTCCATCGTCAAAATAACAAAGCTCGTACTCTAACTCGCTTGTATAATGAGGAGTAGCGGCCATAGCTTACCTCCCAAATATTAATCATTTGAAAATAAATAAACCATTCGTTTATAGGGTTCGTTTACGTCAAATGAGCAATAAAAATCAAGTTACATCACTGCCATTAATTATTTTTAGTTTAATCATTTGCCGAAATAGCGAGATTAGCAAGTCTGAGTCTCAATTTATCTCAAAGTTTTTACGGCCACTGCTTATTAAGGCTACTTTTATAAGAGCTAGAATTGGCGTTATAAGAACGAGATCTACCTTAAAAGGGTGAGTTAATGGATTTTCTGAATATCGTGAGAGGGTTTAATGAGAAAGTGTCGATGGTTGGTCTTGTTAGTCTGTTTTGTATTCGCTGGTTGCGGGACTAAATTTGCCTATAACAATATAAGCTGGTTTGCAGTTAGCTATATTGAAGACTTTGTTTCTCTATCTAACAGTCAAGAATCAGAGCTCGAAGATCGCCTCGACTTATTACAGCAATGGCATAAAGAAACTCAACTACCGCTGTATATTACGCAATTAGAAGCGATTCAAAATCTAGACCGTTCTGATATGAACCCTGCTTTTATCATTGACCAGAGTGAACAAACTAAAAATCATATTCGCTCAATCGTTAATAAGTTCTCTCCCGATATTTACGCATTAAGTATGCAGCTTACCCCTGAGCAAGATAACGAATTCTTAAAGAGCTTTAGAGAAAAGCAGCAAGAGTATTACGGAGAAAGATTATCATTGAATGATGAAGATTCGAGAAAGCGATATCGAAGTCGGATAGAAGATAGGCTAGAGCGATGGCTAGGGTCGGTATCGAAAGAGCAAAAACAGATTATTTCGACTTGGTCTCAAGAGTGGGTAAATACCAACGATAACTGGCGCCAATATCAAAATAATACATACCAAGATCTCACCACTCTCATGAAAAAGAAGACTGACTTACATATTGCGCAGCCAATTATTATGAACCTGCTTCTGAACAATGAAGCTTATTATCCGCAAGATCTGGGGTCTAAGCTTGATAAGAATATGCAGACATCAGCGAAATTCTTGGTGGATATCGCGGCAGCGAGTAGTGATAAACAATGGGCTTATTTCATGAATGAGTTAGAGAGCCTCAAGTCAACGCTGGTGACACTGCAGGAGTAGGGTCGCTATATTAAGGCTAGTGACTGTTTGCTACTAGCCTTCTGACAAACCCCAAACCGAATGCAGAGAGTTAGCCTCTGTTACTCATCAGCAGCTTTGGAATCGAGCCTTTAGCGGTCTTAGATATTTTCTGCATCAGTTGAAAGCTCGGCTGTTGAATACCGTGATCACTTTGCAGTTCATCAATCATCAATAACCATAACCGTGCTGTCATTTCTGAATCGGCTAAAGCTCTGTGGAAAGTACCGTCGTTGTCGATATTCTTAAAACGCACAAGGTCGCCTAGCTTATGAGTCGGCGCGTCTTGGATGAGACGGCGAGCTATCAACATTGAGCAAGCGAACTTGCCCGTATAGTCTCGGCCAATAAAGTCTAATTCCGCATCAAGAAAGCGTTTATCAAACGACGCATTGTGAGCAACAAGTTGGCTGCCTTGGATAAAGTCTGCAAACTCATCCATCACTTCGCTGCAACTGGCCGCCGTGCTTAACATACGGTTACTGATCCCTGTATAGCTTTCAATGAACCCGCTAACACGAAATCCTGGGTTCATGAGTTGCTGGAAGGTGTCGACGACTTCGCCGTTAGCTAATTTAACCGCACCGATTTCAATCGCTCGGTCACCCATGTTTGGTGATAAGCCTGTGGTTTCGAAATCGAGAACGATAACGGAGTCTGCGGAGTTTGGATCCATCGTGTTTCCTAATTACTATTGGGTTGTATCGCTTTATATGGGGCGCTTAGTGTTGCTATGGTTGAGTCTATTGCGTGTTCTCGCTGATAGTGAGCTCAGTGTAACCTGTCGAATCGTCATGCTCTCTGTTGAAGGTCAAGGTATCGTAGCGGTGAACAATCAATTCAGCAGTGGTCGCGATAATCGTCCCTTCAAGTAAGTGCCCACCAATCACATTGCCATTTTCATCAGCAACGGATATATGAACATGCTGGTGGTTTGGGGTTAGTGTCGCCATTACAGACACAATTTCGAACGGAGCTGTGATTAGCTTGGTATTGTTCGCATTAGCCAGACGAATATTGAGTTGAGAAACACACCCGACACAAGACACGACAGAGCCCGCTAAGATATTGTGCGCTGTCACAAGCTTTTGGAGTTCAAGTTTTAGATCTTGGCCGCGGGTTAATCTCGTTGCGATAGGAGTGATCATCTTATGGCCTCAATTTTATTTGTATTTCTAAGAGCAAAACGAAGCCCTATGTGGCTTCGTTTTATTTTCATTTTGGCTAACGCGACTTTTGCATTTCTGTCGTTGAAATTACTTAGTCTTGTTGCTGTTCTCTTTTCTTTTTAGGCACGAAGTTCAATACAGAGATTGGTACTTCTTTGCGTGGTTCGAAACCTTCAACTACGCGACGCTCAATCAAGTGACCAAGACGTTTCTCGATAATGCACAGGTTCTTGAAGTTATCTTTCGATAGGAAAGAGATCGCTTCACCAGACGCATCAGCACGGCCTGTACGACCAATACGGTGAACATAGTCGTCCGCAGGGAATGGGATGTCGTAGTTCACTACGCGGCTTAGATTATCAATATCGATACCACGAGCAGCAACACCTGTCGCAACGAGATATTTTAGACGACCTTTCTTGAAGTCAGCCAGAATCTTTTCACGAATCGCTTGGCTACGTCCACTGTGGAAAGCTTCAGCTTGGATACCACGCTTTTCAAGTTGAGCAACCAACTTAGCCGCGCCGTGCTTAGTTTCGATAAAGATAAGCGCTTGGTCCCACTCACCATCAGTGATCATGTGGCTTAATAGCGCAGATTTACGGTCTTTATCTACAGTAACTAGCCATTGTTCGATGTTCGCTTTAGAAGCGTCAGTTTTGGCGATAGAAATCTCTTCCGCTTCACTGATTGCGCTTTTCGCTAGCGCACGAACTGGCGTTGATAGCGTTGCTGAGAACAACAGGTTTTGAATGTTTTGTGGCAAACGCGCGATGATCTTGTTGATGTCTTCGATGAATCCCATGTCTAGCATGCGGTCAGCTTCATCAAGAACCAGAACTTCAACTTCATCAAAGTGAACGGCACGCTGTCCGTACATATCGATCAAACGACCTGGTGTTGCCACAAGAATATCGACGCCTTCAATAAGACGATCTTTCTGGTGTTGGTAAGACACGCCACCGTACATCGCTAATGATGTTAGGTTTAGGAACTTCGCGTACTTAGTAATGTTCTGCTCAACCTGAATCGCAAGTTCACGAGTTGGTGTCAGAATAACAGCACGAATGCGTTTTTTACGTTGTGTTTCACCTTTACTTAGCATTTCTAAGATAGGGAGAACAAAGCTCGCAGTTTTACCTGTACCTGTTTGTGCAGCAGCAATAAGGTTCTTACCAGAAAGCACAATCGGAATTGCTTTTTCTTGAATAGAGGTTGGCTTTTCATAGCCTTGTTTTGCAACGGCTTTAACAATAGGTGAGCTTAATCCAAGCTTGGAAAATGGCATAAGTTTCTCGGTATGATTTGGCTAAATAGCGATGGAAAGGTTTAACAATCTTATACAAGGATAAGATTAATGGCGGCATTCTACCATGTTGCTTGTGTACCGCTAGTAACATAGACACTTTAGTTGGATAATACTGGCTCAATAAGACGACGATAAGACAGGGATGTATGGAAATTACGCCGAATGAACGCGATGCAGTATATAAAACGATTTTTTCTCGCCGAGATGTTCGTGGTCAGTTTCTTCCTGATGAGATCCCAGAAGACGTTTTGATGCGTGTACTAACCGCAGCGCACCATGCGCCTAGTGTCGGTTTTATGCAGCCTTGGGATTTTGTCGTTGTTCGTGATATCGAAACCAAGCAACAAATTAAAGCCGGTTTTAATCAGGCTCATGCGGAATCCGCGGAAATGTTCACCGATGAAAAGCAGTCGATGTATAAGCGTCTAAAGCTTGAAGGAATCGTCGAATCACCTATTGGTATCTGCGTGACTTGCGACCGCAACCGAACAGGAAAGGTTGTGTTGGGTAGAACCATCAAACAAGAGATGGATTTGTACAGCACCGTGTGTGCGGTTCAAAACCTATGGCTCGCAGCAAGAGCCGAGAACCTAGGCTTAGGGTGGGTGAGCATTCTTCACGACTCAACACTGCGAGACGCATTAGATATCCCAGAAAACATCGATATCGTGGCGTATCTGTGTATCGGATACGTAGACCACTTCAAAGATAAACCTGAACTCGAAACCATGGGTTGGTTACCAAGAAGGGACGTTAATTCAGCGATTCATGAAGGGAAGTGGAATCCAAATAAAGCTGAGTGATTCAAGGCTTTGATGTCTTCGTAATATATTGATATTAAATACCAAAGCTCGTTACTGATATTTCAGTATAAAGTTGAATTTATAAACCCGTGCTGATATTAATGACACTTGATTCACCGCTCTAGCCTGGAATCCAATGAACGACGCTAACTTACGTAGACTTCAACAACTTACTACAAAGTACGAATTAGGTGAAGAGTACCATCTCACGATCGATGATCTAGAGCATTCGCTGTCGACTTCGCGCAGAAACACCTCGATAGTTCTGAAATGCTTATCTGAGTACCACTGGATTTGTTGGATTCCGTCTAAAGGGAGAGGGAAACTTAGTCAATTTAAGATCTTGGTTAGCTTCTCGGAAGCATTAGAGCAAGTATTAGCGCTGCAGTTAGAGCACGGCCGCTTTAACGTTATTCCTCGCCTTCTAGAAAGCTATGGGGCAGCAGCGATAAAGGCACTGACACTAGCGACTGAAAAACATAGTCTGTTCAATGAACAGCATGAGCATTTGCTGATTACTCAATACCCGTGGGTTGATAATCTTGAACCTGCTAGAACATACAGAATCGCTGAACATCAAATATTAAGAAGTATCTACAATACTTTATTAGTTCAAGATCATGAGGGGAACCCCCAAGCCAGCCTCGCACACCATTGGAAGATAGAAGGTCGCTTTCTGCATTTTTGGTTAAGGCCGAATGTGCTATTCCATGACGGCGATACGTTAAGTGCGAAAGATGTTGCTCAATGCTTGTTACGGTTAAAAAGTATCGATGGCCCTGTACAGTCTTTATTTGAGCAGGTCAGTGATGTTCAAGTGGTTGGTGATAAACAACTGACTATCGAGCTGGCACATGCAAATCCTATGTTTATATATGCGCTGTGTAGTGCACACGCGTCTATTTATCGTTGTAAGCGAACGTATTTCTCTAGTGGGCGCAGTGCCTATATGGGAACGGGTCCTTTCTCATTAGACGATTGGAGCGAAGAACGCCTCGTTCTAAAACGTCATCGTGGCTATTTTGCTCAAAATGCTTTGTTAGAACAGATAACGCTTACCGACATCGAGGGCCTAAACGATCACACCCTGAGTTTTAATAGATCTGGCGTTGCAGAAGAAACCACTATCAATGCACTTTCGTACCTTGCGGTTAATCGCAGGGAAGGCTCAGGAATTACCTCTGATGACTTAGACAGCTTGGTATTGTTTATCAAATCCAGCAGTAAAGAGTTTGACGCCGATATGATGACGGACGACTTGTCTTTCTCGCCTAGCAAATTAACGAGCAGTCTCCTCACTCCCACTTTGACGGGAACCGTTGTATTAACACGACCTAAAATGACGATTCCTTTGCTTCAAGATATGGCGGACTGGCTGCAGCAAACTATTGCAAAGACTGGCATCACTATGGAAGTCGTTGAGCTTCCTAATATTAGTGACCCTAGCTCAATGAGTGAGTCAGCAGATCTGTTATTTATCGAAGAAATTATTGAACAGCCAAAAGATTATGGCCTTTACGATTGGTTACTTGCTGCATCTGGACTCAGATTTATTTTTAATAGCTCTGAGATGAAGGAGCATTGCGAGATAGTTCGATCAGCCGTCAGTGGCGATAATCCAATTGACAGGTTGAAACAAATTGAACATTCGCTTTATCAACAGAAGCTACTTTGTCCGTTGTTTCATGGTAAAGAGAAGGTGTCTAACAGTGTTGAGGTTCATGGCGTAGAGATAAACAAAACTGGCTACAGCGATTTTTACAAGCTTTGGATATCTTCTAGCGAGAAGTAATTAATCTATTTTTGAGTGTATTCCCTTCTTTTATAGCGTCTTGGTCAAAATGAAAACATGCATGAATTGCCTATCACCCTTTCATGTTTCTTTTAAATACCAATCGTTACTATGACTCATCATGACTATAAAAGTCATTCTCGGTCATCCCCCCAATGACAGTTCTACTTATTAATCTATTTCATTAGGATCTCATCGAATGAAACTTAAGCTTATTTCTATCGCACTTATCGTTGGTGGCCTTACGGCTTGTGGCGGAGGAGGCGGTGGTAGCAGTTCCAGTGCTCCCGCTCCTCAAACAAAAACCTTACAAGGTGTGGCTATCGATGGTTATATTTCAGGGGCGACCGCGTTTTTGGACATCAATTATAATGGTGTATTAGATGAAGGTGAACCAAGCAGCATCACAGACGATGAAGGCAGCTATGAATTGTCTTTAACGGGCTCTAACTCGGACTGTATGGACTACGCACCAATCGTAGTGAATGTACCGGTCGGCGCAATTGATGCGGATAGCCCAAACTCGCCGATTACTGAACCTTATCAGTTAGTATTTCCGCCAGTCATGACGGTGAGTTCTGATTTAGAAATCAAGTCAACGACACCATTAACCACAGTGTTATGGAACGAGATTCAAGCTGATTTGCACAAAGGTGGCTTAAACAGTTGTTCAGCTTTGAAGCAAGCTGTGAACACCCAAAATAGCATTATCCAAAATGTGAAAGAGCATGACTTCCGAATTGCCAATCGATACAACATCGCAGTTGAGGACTTGTACGGTGATTTCGTTAAAGACCAAGATACTGAGCTCTATGACTTAGCGCAAAAAATGATGCCGGCTATCAAAAAGTCGTATCAAGAGACCAAAGAGATTCAAAAAGAGAATCCAAAAGCCCAACAAGCTTATGTTGATTATTACTGGGAGCATTGGGATTACGCTAAGAAGAACGAAATAAATAAGTGGTATAAAGTTAAAACAGTGATGACCGCTGACAAGCTGATTGTTATTGAACATGAAGTGTCAGCTGATCTGCAGACAGAACTGGTTTTAAATAAACATATTGAGCGCAATGGCCAGAAGAAAAATGGCTTAGAGTATGACAAGGAAGCTTGGTTCTCATTGAGTAGCGATGGAACGGAATATTCATGTTCGGTGCAAGAGACCATCAAGCAGCAAGTTCTGCCTAACTCATTGACTACCTTTGGCGTGATGAACCGTGGGTGGTCTCAACAACCTGATTGGGAAAGTTGCTCTGGTCAAGACGTTGGGGCGGGCTTTATGCAAACCTTGACGGCAGATATTGTCGGTGATTACAAAGATCAGTCTACTCAGGTACAAGCGAAATTTAATTTTGAGAATAACGCACCACACCCTGAGTGGGTTGATCTAGGGGATACATTGGATAACGTATCTCGCAGTGACTTTGATGCGCTAGATTACCTATCAGTAGATTTCAATGATAATGCGTCGTATGGCTCTGATAGTTGGAATAGACATAAATATGCGTACATTGAAAATACCCCGTTTGATTATACTCAAACGATAACGTCTAAAGACTCTCAAGGTAACTGGACTAAAAATTACTATTATCAGAATGGAACAAGTCGATTTGAATGTTCATATGATGGTGTGAATTGGTCAAAAGACACTTGTAAGTAACGCTGACGAAGTCGTTACTTAATAATTCTAGATGCCTTTATGCAATAAAAAATCCAGTGTCTACAAGACACTGGATTTTTAGTTTTGGTTGCTATCTATCTTCGCTTTATCGAAAGTACTTACGCGATCTCAATCTTCTCAGCTTGGTTCTGTTCTACCATAGACAGTGCTAGTGCTTCCGCAGCTTTAATACCATCGATACCAGCAGATAGGATGCCACCTGCGTAGCCTGCGCCTTCACCTGCAGGGAAGAAGCCCTTAAGGTTGATGCTTTGGTAGTCTTTGCCACGTTTGATGCATACAGGAGAAGACGTACGCGTCTCAACACCTGTTAGTAGGCCGTCTGGCGTAGAGAAGCCTTTGATCTTCTTCTCGAACGCTGGGATTGCTTCACGAATTGCTTCGATAGCAAAATCAGGCAGAGCTTTTGAAATGTCCGTTAGGTGGATACCCGGCGTGAATGATGGTTTTACTTCACCGATTTCACTTGGATCGCGACCTTTCAGGAAGTCTCCAATTTTCTGTGCAGGGGCATCGTAGTTCTCGCCACCTAGAACATAAGCAGCGCTTTCTAACTCACGTTGTAAACGGATACCTGCTAGTGCGTCACCTGGGTAATCACGTTCTGGGTCGATACCCACAACGATTGCGCTGTTTGCGTTGCGCTCTGCACGAGAGTATTGGCTCATCCCGTTTGTTACTACGCGGCCTTCTTCCGAAGTCGCTGCAACCACAGTACCACCTGGGCACATACAGAAGCTGTATACAGTGCGGCCATTCTTACAGTGGTGAACGAGTTTGTAGTCCGCAGCACCTAGGATAGGGTTACCTGCGTTCTTACCGAAGCGAGCTTCATCGATCATCGCTTGCTTGTGTTCGATACGGAAACCAACAGAGAAAGGCTTCGCTTCCATGTAAACGCCACGTTCGTGCAGCATTTCAAACGTATCACGAGCACTGTGGCCAACAGCCAGTACAACGTGGCGAGATTTAATCTCTTCACCGTTAGAAAGCGTTAAGCCAGTGATTTGACCATCTTCCATGTGAACGTCGTCTACGCGAGTGCTGAAGCGGATTTCACCACCTAGCTCAATGATAGTAGCACGCATCTTTTCGATCATGGTAACCAGTTTAAAGGTACCGATGTGTGGCTTACTTACGTATAGAATTTCTTCTGGTGCGCCAGCAGCAACGAATTCTTCGATTACCTTACGGCCGTAGTGCTTTGGATCTTTAACTTGGCTGTATAGCTTACCGTCAGAGAATGTACCTGCGCCACCTTCACCAAACTGCACGTTTGATTCTGTGTTCAGAGTACGCTTACGCCAGAAACCAAAGGTATCTTTAGTTCGTTCACGAACTTCTTTGCCACGCTCAACGATGATTGGGTTGAAGCCCATTTGAGCAAGCACTAGACCTGCGAACAGACCACAAGGGCCAAAACCGATAACGACAGGGCGCTCAGTTTGGTTCTCAACCGCTTTAGCCACGAATTTGTAAGCCATATCAGGCGTTACTTTTACGTGCGGGTCGCTAATGAATTGCTCTAACAGCTCAGCTTCGTTTTCAACGAGAACATCAAGCGTGTAGATAAGCAGGATCTTCGATTTCTTACGAGCATCGTAGCCACGTTTAAAGATATTAAAAGAGATAATTTGATCAGCATTGATACCAAGTTTCGCTTCAATAGCGGCTTGAACAGCTGATTCTTCGTGGTCTAGAGGGAGTTTAATTTCGGTTAAACGTATCATTTCGATGTCTCGTCTTTGTAGGTGTCTTAGCTAGACCGCTTATTGAACCTGTAAAGCTGAGTGTAAAAGCCGAGGTTTCAAAGAAGCAGTAAGCTCACAATGGCGCGCATTTTACGAGAAATTGATTTATCTGTCATACTAATTTGGAAACATGGAGCAAATAGACACGATATTAGAGCCGTATGATGTTGAATTTTGCCTTGGGATGAGTATTATCCTCCATTCTTCAATTTTGACTAACTTATAGAGCAGAGCATCATGGCATTTGTCGTAGGCGATAACTGTATTCAATGTAAATACACAGACTGTGTGGCGGTATGCCCCGCAGATGCATTCCATGAAGGCCCGAATTTCATGGTAATCAACCCAATCGAATGCATTGATTGTGGTTTATGTGTACCTGAATGCGACGCTCAAGCGATCTTCCAAGAAGATGAACTGCCAGAAGATCAAAAGATCTTTATTGAAGTGAATGCTGAGCTTGCAGAGATCTGGCCGGTACAAACGGAAGTAAAAGCACCGATGGATGAAGCTGAAAAGTGGAATGGTGTCGCTGATAAGTTGGCAATGCTAGAAAAGTAATTGCTGAAAAGAACTCAAATAAAAAGGCGTACTGATTTAATCAATACGCCTTTTTAATATCTGAACACTGTCGACTGGCTCGTTAGCTTATGAGAGTTAGCTATGCTGACGACGCATGTTGTCGAGAATAATACCTGTCGCCATTGCTACATTCAGAGACTCTGCACCACCGAATGCTGGAATCGTAATTTTATCAGTCACGTATTTAGCGGCGTGCTCACGAATGCCGTGAGACTCACTGCCCATCAGCAAAATGCCGTTGGCAGTAAATTCTGTCTTATGAACACTTTCGCCCTCTAAGAACGCACCGTAAACAGGCAGGTTCGCTTGCTCTAAGTATTCAGGTAAGTCTGTTTGGCTTACGTGTACTCGGCCAAAGCTGCCCATGGTCGCACTGATCGTTTTAGGGTTGTATGGGTCTGCACAATCGCTGCTTGCAACGATATGCTTGATGCCATACCAGTCTGCTACACGAATAATCGTACCTAGGTTGCCCGGGTCTGAAACTCCATCAAGTGCAATCATCAACCCAGTTGCTTTTGGCAGTTCAAATGTTGGAATCTCAACAACAGCAATCGCTGCATTGTTACTTACCAAAGTACTCGCTTTGGTCAGATCATCCAGCGAAGCTTCAACACAATCAAACTCAAACAGTGATGCGTGATTTTCAGATAAGAAATCAGCCGTAGCAAAGACGTTCTTAACGACTAAGTCACTATTGAACAGCTCAAGAACGTTCTTTTCACCTTGAACTAGAAACAAGCCGTGGGCTTTACGTTGTTTCTTTTGGCCCAAAGCACGAAGGAGTTTTAATTGGTTTTTTGAAATCATGTTTTTATCCTAGATATAAGCCCGCGCATTATAGAGCAAAGGTTGGAGAACCAAAAGCGAGATAGCTCAATGCGATCCACATAAAAAGCGAAAGCGACCCACTTACAAAAGAAAAGCGCACTAAATAGCGCGCTCTTATGTGATTTACTTACCTAAGTCTCGCTAAACCGAGAAGGTTAGGTTAACTGTGAAGGCTACGTAAACCGACAGCTTAATACGGAACAGGGTAGCGCTTAAACACGGTGTTGATATCAGCAAGGATCTCTTCTGACAGTGGCTTACTGAAAGCCGCCACATTCTCTTTCAACTGCTCCATGGTCGTTGCGCCAATAATGGTAGAGGTAACACCATCAACTTGGTTACACCATGCCAATGCAAGCTGGCTTGGTGTAAATCCATGAGTGTTTGCGACTTCAACATACCCTTTTACTGCTTCATTGGCCGATTCAGTGTCACGGAAAATGCCTTTGCGTTGCATGTAGGTCCAGCGGCTGCCTTCCGGTCTTGCTCCATCAATGTATTTTCCACTGAGCATTCCTCCGGCTAAAGGCGACCAAGGCAGGTAAGCGACATCTTCATGCACGCAGTTTTCAATTAAATACGGCCAGTCTTTCCCGTGAAGTAGGCTGAATTCATTCTGAATAGAGACCATACGCGGTAAATCGTGTTTTTCGCTCAGTTTGAGGTACGTATTGATGCCCCAAGTAGTGTCATCTGAAAGGCCGACATGACGAATCTTTCCGGCTTTAATGCAGCTCGCTAGCGCTTGAAGGATCTCCAGCATCTCCGCTTCATGCTGCTTTCGGTCGATATCACTGAAGCGAATTTGATTTGGGAATTGTTTGCCAAAGTGAGGCGTCGTTCGATTTGGCCAATGCAGTTGATATAGGTCGATATAGTCAGTTTGTAGGCGTTTTAATGACGCATCAACTGCTGCGATTACGGCTTCACCCGTTATCGGGGCTCCATCTCGAACCCAAGGAAGTCCCGGCCCTGCTATTTTGCTCGCAATGATCAGCTCTTGGCGACGCTGCGGGTGACGCGATAACCAGTTACCAATGATGGCTTCTGTTTTGCCGTAGGTATCAGGGGAAGGCGGAACTGCGTACATTTCTGCAGTGTCGATAAAGTTAATACCTTGGCTTAGCGCGTACTCGATCTGTTGGTCGGCTTGCTGTTGCGTATTTTGCAGCCCCCAAGTCATGCTACCAAGACAGATTCGGGAAACGGGAATTTGACTACTTCCTAGTTTTGAGTATTCCATTGAATTCGGGATTCCTGTGGTTAAGTTCTCTGGTTCTCGCATAAAAGTGTTTGAAAAGAGGGCGAGTGAGGAATGAAAACGAATATGAATTATTAGCACAAAATGACACGACAAGGTATGGATTGGGCAAGTTTAATGAGTCATTTCTCAATGCAACGAATGAGTTAGCTGGATGATTGAGAAGCAACAAACAAAAGACGTGATAGATAACAAGGTGTTAATAGTGTTGGTGCTTTAATGGAACGGCATGGGAATGGGGGAAAAGGTCAGAGACAAAAGAGCTCTACATCATAGTGAAGTAGAGCTCTTTTTTAGGGGTTCTATAAATACGTTCTGAGTATTGATTAAGTTACGAGGTCGCGTTTGAATCAAGCCCACCCTGGGTTTGCGCGTGCCTTAGTGCTTCCTGTCTTTGAACTTCTTTCTCAGTTAATACTGGTTGAAGTGTTTCCTCTGATGCTTGAGGAGAGAAAATGAAATACTTATTAATCGTCATAACTGTGTCTCCGTGTAACGTATGACAGATTCTGCATCAAGGATAAATTGTGATCATCATCCACTTTGTACTTTTTATAGGCTGAGAGCGGAGGGCGTAGAATGCGTACAAAGCGATCTCTTATCATCCGTATGCAATATTGAACTGACGAAACCCTCTGATTTCAAGTATAGGAAGCTTGTCTAATTTCGCACAATAATGATTTAGAGCAATTACATACATGGTCAGGGGCGTAAGATGAAAAGCCTCGCGACTGACTCTGCGTAGGTAATTCCCTAACAATAAAATACTTACCTATATTAAGTATTAAGTCAGTAAATCAATTACTTAATCCATGGTGAAATGAATTATGGAAAAGCTTGTAGAACGTTTTCTGAATTACGTTACTTTTGATACCAAATCCGATCCTTCTAATCAGCAGTGCCCAAGTTCACCGGGTCAAATCACGTTTGCTGAAGCTTTAAAGTCAGAACTGATCGCATTAGAGCTAGTTGATGTTTCTTTAGATGAAAATGGATATTTGATGGCGAAACTGCCGTCGAATGTTGATTATCTAGTGCCGGCTATAGGTTTTGTCGCGCATATGGATACCGCCCCTGATGCTTCAGGTGCAAACGTGAAGCCGCAGGTGATTAAAGATTACCAAGGTGGAACGATTGAATTAGGCACAAGTGGCGAATGTTTAAATCCAAGCCAATACCCAGACCTTGATGCCCTGCATGGTCATGACCTGATCACAACCGATGGCACGACTCTGCTTGGTGCCGACAACAAGGCGGGTATCGCTGAGATCATCAGTTCGATTGCTCACCTAAAAGCGAATCCAGACATCAAACACGGTGACATTTGCATCGGTTTCACGCCAGATGAAGAAATTGGTCGTGGTGCGAACCTGTTTGATGTTGAGAGGTTCGGTGCAGAGTGGGCGTACACCATTGATGGTGGTCCAGTCGGCGAGTTGGAATTTGAGAACTTCAATGCCACGAGCGCCGATGTTATCTGTCATGGCGTAAACGTTCATCCGGGGACCGCAAAAGGTAAGATGGTCAACGCGATGAACCTTGCGGCGCAATTCCAATTGATGATGCCAGCACAAGAAACACCTGAGTGCACAGAAGGTTATGAAGGTTTTTATCATCTGAAATCGGCTGAAATGGGCGTTGCTCGTTCTGAACTGGGTTACATCATCCGTGACTTTGAGCGTGAAGGCGTAGAAGCTCGTAAAGTATTCATGCAACAGAAAGTCGATGAACTGAACGAACGTCTAGAAAAAGGTCGTGTTGAGTTAGTGCTTACCGATAGTTACTTCAATATGAAAGAGATGGTTGAACCACATCAACATATTATCGAGTTGGCCAAACAAGCGATGATTGAGTGCGATGTTGAGCCAATGATCAAACCTATACGAGGCGGAACTGACGGCGCTCGCTTATCTTTCATGGGGCTACCGTGTCCGAATATCTTTACTGGCGGCTACAACTTCCACGGTATTCATGAGTTCATTACCATTCAAGGCATGGAACAAGCGGTAGAAGTGATTGTGAAACTCTCTCAACGTACCGCTATTCACTATCAAAAATAGCCGCCTAAAACGCGATATCTCTTTGTATTTTTGAGAGTATTCATTAATACTCTCTTTAAGCATAAGGGAGTACGCGATGAAAAAGTTAGTTTTACTTTGCACCCACTTAGCCGTGGGTGCTTTTGGTTTTGGGCTTGGTGTCTACGCACTACCTATCTTGATTGAGCCTGATTCTCCTTCCTCAAGTTCTGTTGAAGCGATCAGTCAGCAGGCGATCTATACAGGTGAGTTCAGCAAAGACCGACAAGACAGTGACTTTTTGCATTGGGGAGAGGGCATCGTCTCTGTCTCTGAAAGTGCGATAGCTTTTGAAGGTGAATTGGCGCCGGGGCCGGATTATAAGGTTTACCTATCACCTAAGTTTATCGAAACCGAACAAATCTTCAATGACAGCAAGAGCGAGTTACTTCGAGTCGGAGACGTGAAAACATTTGACCGGTTTATGGTTGAACTTCCCGAAGGTACTGATCTTAATCGATTTAATACGGTTGTGATTTGGTGTGAAACTTTTGGCCAATTTATTACTTCTGCCAAGATAAAATGATAGCCTTACCTAAGCTGATTTAGGCATGAAAGAAAGCGCTCTATTTTTGAGCGCTTTTTTATAATGCGTTTCTAAGTTGCGTCAATCGTTGTAAAGCTAATGGTTTTAATGTTCGTCGTTATAAATGTAATGCTAAAGGAATAAGTAATGGAAAAGATGTGGCAAGTAATAGATTTCCTACTCGCTCATAAGTTTATTTTTAGTGCACTGATCATCTGCATTATTTTAATAATCCGACGAATCACTTTGTCTCGAATCCGTGGTGATGTCGCTTTTCTAAGTGAAGACCAACGTAATTGGATGTCACGCACCAAGAACGGTACGTTTGCCATTATTATGGTCACTTTGTTTGTGCTGTGGAAATCTGAAATCAGCGAATTTGCGCTGTCTGTTACGGCTATTGCGGTGGCGATAGTCGTGGCTTCAAAAGAGATCATTCTCTGTTTCACAGGCTCTATTCAGCGTGCCAGTTCTCGCTCATTCCGAATTGGTGATTGGATTGAGGTAGGGAAGATCAGTGGTGAGGTGATTGAGCACAATTTGATGGCGACTGTGATTCAAGAAATCGATTTATATCACGGGCAATACCATTTCACTGGCAAGACCGCCACGCTACCTAACAGCATGTTCTTCACTTATCCGGTAAAGAACCTCAACTTCATGAAGCGCTATGTTTATCACAACTTTTTTGTGACGGTAAAAGACTTTGTCAATCTATACCCAATGGTGCCGGATCTTATCGTGAAAATTGAAGAGCATTGTGAAGAGTTTATCGATGTTGCCCGTCGTTATAATGGTGTGATCGAGAAACATGCCGGTGTCGATCTTCCTGGTTCTGAGCCTCATATTCATATCACGAGCAGTTCTACCGGTGAGCAAGAAGTGCATTTTATGATTTTCTGCCCGACAGAAAAGGCGATTCATCTAGAGCAAGATATTCGTAAAGACTTCATGGAAGCTTACGCGTTGGCATTTCCCCCAGTGACTAATACTGTGCTAGAAGCTAGTAAGTCTGAATAAAAAGAAAGCCGAGATCGAATATATCGACTCTCGGCTTTTTTGTATTTGGGGTCTAGCTATTTGTGAATGATTAATCCAGCTCAGCGAGTGGTAACCAATCAACTTGTACGCCAGCTTGTTCGAACATATCTTGGCTAACTTTGATCTTATCTCCCCAACGAGAGAGGAAGTCTTCGCTTTGCTCTGGGCAGTGAACCGCAGAAATACCCGTTTGGATAATTTTTGCTGCACAGTTTGGACAAGGGAAATGGGTTACCCAAATTTCACAGCTGTCTAAATCACGCTTCGCAAACAAGATCGCATTTTCTTCCGCATGCAGCGTCTTGAGGTATTTCATTTCACGGTCGTCAGTGTCAGCACTGTCAGATACGCCATGAGGGTAGCCGTTGAAACCTACTGAGACGATACGGTTGTGCTTGGTGATCACCGCGCCAACTTGAGTTGATGGGTCTTTACTCCAAGAACCAACAAGCTCAGCCATTTGATAAAAACGTTTAGCCCATTTTGAGATCATGTGAATTACCCTAGTCATTAAATATGAATGCTTATGTGTGAAGATACATGATGTTAATCAAAACACCTAGCTACTAAGTGTGCGAAGAGGCTATTTGGGATAAATTTGTTATTTATTTGTAAGTGTTTTATAAGCATCAGGTTTCTGGTTACACGTTGAAACACTTTTCAAGTGATAATTGATATTCCTCGGACATTTTAGACATTTGTGTTACGTAACTTTTATGCTGTTCAATTTCTCATAAGTGACGGTATAACCATGCGTAAAAAGTTAATCCTTACGGCTCTTGCAAGCTCTCTAATTCTTGCTGGATGTGGGCAAGATGCTCAGAATGCCAAGCAAGCGCTTTTACCTCTCGTAGCTGTACAGGATGTTAGCGTTATTTCTCACCAGCAAAGTAAGTCGTACATCGGTCGTATTGAGGCCGTTGAAGACACGGCGATCACTGCGCAGGTTTCAGGCTACCTAAAAGGCCGTCATTTTGATGAAGGCCAAATGGTCGAAAAAGGTCAACTGCTGTATTCGATCGAGCCATCATCATTCGAAGCTGAAGTAGCCAGTGCAAAAGCGTCTGTAGCTCAAGCTAATGCGAATCTTAAAAAAGCCGAACTTGATTTCAACCGTGGTAAGAATCTACTTCCGAAAGGCAGTATTTCTCAATCGGAATTTGATGCTTTAACCGCTTCTTTATTGGGCTCTCAAGCTCAACTTGAAGCAAGCAACGCACAATTGAATGCGGCGAATGTCCAGCTTTCTCATACCCGAATCGTAGCACCTTTCTCAGGCCGTATTAGTGATACTAAAGTGAGCCACGGTGACCTAGTGTCTCCTTCGGCTGGCGTATTAACTACGTTGGTGAGCTTAGACCCGATTCATGCGTCTTTCAGTATCAGTGAGCGTGAACGTTTAGCGTTAGGTATGGACCGTATTGAAGGCGATGGCAGCAGCGATTCTGATCGTGTTGAAGTGCAGATCATGCTGGAAAACGGTGAAGCATTCGAACACTTAGGTAAGCTCGATTTCTTAGGTAACCGCATCAACCTGAATACAGGTACGATCGCAATGCGTGCTATCGCTGATAACCCTGAACAACAACTGCTTCCAGGCCAACACGTTCGTGTCAATCTTAGAGAAAAACAGTCTATCGACGTGGTGACCATCCCAAGACGTGCGGTTCAAACCGACCTTGAGGGTGATTTTGTGATGCTGCTGGTTGAAGGTGGTGAATCACCGATTGCCGAGCGTCGCAATATTGAAATGGGACGCCAAGTTGCCAATGGTGTGATCATTCTTTCTGGTTTAGGGCAGGGTGACTCTGTTCTCACTCAGGGTTTGCAGCGAGTTCGTAACGGTATGGCGGTACGTATTCAACCTGCAGCTTCAGAAAAAAGTGAGTAAGGGCCCTAATCTATGTTAAGTCGTTTCTTTATACAAAGGCCTAAATTCGCCCTTGTTATATCCATTATATTGACACTGGCAGGTGCGATCTCGCTCGCTATCTTGCCGGTGGCTGAATATCCAAAAATTAGCCCGCCTTCTGTAAGCGTTATGGCTTACTACACAGGTGCAAGTGCAGAGGTAGTAGAACAAGCGATTGCCGACCCGATAGAGACTTCGGTCAACGGGGTAGAAGATATGATCTACATGTCTTCGAAAAGTGCGAACGATGGTTCTTACAACCTTAACGTGACGTTTGACGTTGGTACTGACCCAGATATGGCTCAGGTCAACGTTCAAAACCGAGTTGCTCAAATCGAATCGAAGCTTCCTCAAGAAGTAAGAATGGTAGGTGTAACGGTTAAGAAGCGTTCTCCTGA
Organism: Vibrio lentus; assembly: GCF_002875945.1. Taxonomy (GTDB): domain Bacteria; phylum Pseudomonadota; class Gammaproteobacteria; order Enterobacterales; family Vibrionaceae; genus Vibrio; species Vibrio apostichopi. Next base: position 5,457 of record NZ_MCZK01000143.1, on the reverse strand, counting down.
CCTTTTGATGGTATTGAACTTCTACTCTCCAAATGGTGAGTACGATGACCAATTCCTGATCAACTACGTAAACTTAAACATTAAAGACCAGTTGGCACGTGTGTCGGGTATTAGTGAAGTGAACGTACTAGGTGGCGGCGAATATTCGATGCGTGTTTGGTTGGACCCAGAAAAAATGGCCAACTTGAACCTAACGACATCAGATGTCCATGCTGCGTTGGCGGAACAAAACGTTCAAGTCGCGGCGGGTCGTATTGGTGCTGCACCTTATGCCAACCCTCAAGAAGTTCAGTTTAACTTAGTGACCAAAGGTCGTCTTGAAACGGCGGACGAATTTGAGAACGTGGTACTTCGTGCAAGCCAAGATGGCTCAACCGTTTATCTGAAAGATGTTGCTCGTGTTGAACTGGGTAAGAAGTTCTACGACGGTAACGGTAAATACCGTGGTCAAGACGCTTCAATCGTAACGCTTTCTCTACAGTCTGATGCAAACGCATTGGAAAGTGGTAAAGCGGTAATGGCGATGCTGGATAACCTAAGCAAAAACTTCCCAGAAGGTGTTGCTTACGAAGCGAGTTACGACACAACGGTTTTCGTTGCAGAGTCGATTAAGGGCGTAGTGAAAACGCTGATCGAAGCTATCTTGCTGGTTATCGCGGTTACGTATCTGTTCTTGGGCAGTGCGCGTGCGACCTTGATTCCTGTAGTTGCGATTCCTGTGTCGTTGATCGGTACTTTTGCCATCATGCAGATGACGGGCTTTACCATCAACACGGTAACTCTGTTTGGTTTGATATTGGCGATTGGTATCGTGGTAGATGATGCGATCTTGGTTATCGAAAACGTTGATACAACGATGGCCAAAGATCCAACGATCTCTCCTCGTAAAGCAACGCTTATTGCGATGAAAGAAGTAACAGGCCCGATTGTTACGTCAACTTTGGTTCTACTAGCGGTATTCATCCCAGTAGCGATGCTGCCAGGTATTACCGGTATTATGTATCGTCAGTTCGCTCTGACTATCTGTATCGCGGTTGTTATCTCGTCGATTAACGCTCTGACCTTGTCTCCGGCATTGTGTTCATTGGTTCTTAAGCAGGGTGGTGGTAACACGGCTCGCTGGTACCAAGCGTTTAATCGTGGTCTAGAATCTGTAACCAATAAGTACGGTCAAATTGCTGGCTTCTTAGTTAAGAAAGGCGTTCTGCTGTTCACTTTCTTCGTGGTTGCTTTGGCTGCGGTGACTTACTTCTCGAAAACAACGTCAACGGCGTTCGTTCCTCAAGAAGATAAAGGTATTTTGCTGGTTAACGTTCAGTTGCCAGATGCTGCGTCTCTGTCTCGTACAGAAGACGTGACTGAGCAATTGCTTGAAATGGTTGAGCAAGAGCCAGGCGTTGATGGTGTGACTTTGGTTAATGGTTATGCATTCATGACAGGCGCTTCTGCGTCAAATGGTGCGTCGCTATTTATCAAACTACACGATTGGGACATGCGTAATGCGTTAGATGGTGAGCATTCAGCTCAAGCTATCTCGCAACGTATTAACGGTCGAGCGGCCACTGAACTTCCTCAAGCTATCGTTTTTGCTATGGGGCCACCTGCAGTTCCAGGTATGGGCGCAGCTTCTGGTTTCGAATTTGTTCTCGAAGACACACTGGGTCGTAGCCGGACTGATCTGGCGATGGTAATGAATGACGTGATTGCTGAGGCGACGAAACAGCCTGAGATTTCACACACATTCAGTACGTTCCGTGCCAACGTGCCTCACTACTATGTCGACATCGATCGTGAGAAAGCGCAGCAACTCGGTATTCCGTTGTCGGAAATATTCCAAACATTACAAGGTAATCTAGGTTCGCTTTACGTGAACGATTTCACCATGTTTGGTAAGAACTTCCGTGTAACAATGCAAGCGGACAGCGAACACCGTAGCAGCATGGATGACCTACAACGGTTCCACGTACGCTCGTCTAATGGTGAAATGATCCCGCTAAGTACATTAGTAACGTACGACCAAATCTTTGAACCAGATGTGGCATGGCGTTACAACATGTACCGCAGTGCGGTGATTCAAGGTCAACCTGCAGAAGGTTACTCAAGTGGTGATGCGATTGCAGCGATGGAACGTGTTGCGGCAGATGTATTACCTCAGGGTTATCAGTACGAATGGACAGGTATGGCGTATCAAGAAGTGCTTGCTGGTAACCAAGCGATTTTCGCTTTTGCACTGGCATTGATCTTCATTTACTTGTTCATGGTGGCTCAGTACGAGAGTTGGACGATCCCTATAGCGATTATCTTAGTTGTTCCTGTCGCGACGTTAGGCTCCTTCTTAGCTTTGAACCTGACTGGAACGCCGCTTAACCTCTATGCGCAGATAGGTTTGGTACTCTTGATAGCCTTGGCCGCGAAGAACGCAATCTTGATTGTGGAATTCGCGAAGGTTGAGCGTGAAGACAAAGATGCGTCAATTGAAGATGCGGCAGTGAAGGGCGGTACGCTACGTTTCCGTGCTGTAAATATGACGTCTTGGTCGTTTATATTGGGTATCTTCCCATTGATCTTCGCTGCTGGTGCAGGTCACGTGAGTCAGAACTCGTTGGGTATTTCCCTGATCGGCGGTCTGCTATGTGTGTTACTGGCTGGTACCTTCTTGATTCCAGGTTTCTATGCATTTGTGCAGCGTAAGCGTGAAAAAGCACACGGTGGTAACACTAAGTTGATTCCACTCGATGATGAGTAAAGAAACCTTTTACTCATAGGAACGATTTTCTTATAGAAATCGTTTCCTTATAAAAATTATTCCCTTACGAAAAATAAGGCTTAGTGTGATGCTAAGCCTTTTTCTTATTCCGAACGTGAATAAAAAAGTAGTTTATATAATCAGATGTTTATTATGTGATGGAGTTAACACTCTAAAATTAGGTGTCTAATAAAATGATGTTTTATTTTTAAGTTATTGATATTTAATTGGAAGTGGTGGTTCAGCTAACGTTTGTACGCTCGAAAACATTTGCACAATAGTGTGAAGTGTTTCAAAATTAACACGTTATATTGAAATTTTTTGTGCACTGAGGTTCTTATGAAGGTCATTGATTTATTTAAACACCGAGGCGATAGCGTTTCTTCGCAACACTCAGAGTTTATGCAATGGATGTCTCCAGCTCTTAGAGAGTATTGGGGCGACTTCCTGAACCGCACGCAAAATAGTCATTTCTTCGCATGGGTTCGTGATCACCACCAACCTGCAGTAAATGAAGATGCACCAGTTATGCCGATCGAGAAGCCGATCGAAATTAAGCCTGAAGCACAACTTGTGTTGAATGAGCTTAATCAGCAGATCGGTGAAGTTATTCATACTGGCGATTGGATTAATGTAAGTCAAGAGCGCATTAACCAGTTTGGTTTAGTGACTGAAGATATGCAGTGGATCCATACTGAGCCTTCTAAGGCAGAAACGGATTCACCTTTCAAAACGACTATCGCTCATGGCTTTTTAACTTTGTCTCTTCTTCCTAGATTGACTGACAGCGTTGATCCAGATAAATCTCAATTCCCAACGGCTAAAATGGTTGTGAACATTGGTCTTAACCAAGTTCGTTTTCCTTACCCTGTTAAGTCAGGCAGCAACGTTCGCGCTAAGAGCACGTTGACAAAAGTAACGCCGATTAAAAAGGGTCTAGAGATTGAACGCGAAATCCGCGTAGAAATCGAAGGGGTTCGTCGCCCTGGTGCAGTGATTGTGTCGGTGATTCAACTTCATTTCTAATACTCTGTTTTAAGATAAATGATTCTCAAACGAAGATTATAGATTCCAAAAAAAAGAGAGAGCTTAATGCTCTCTCTTTTTTGTTTGTGTCATATCAAATCGACATCACAGCGTTATTCACATAATCAAAAGCCCAAAAGCCCAAAAGCCCAAAAGCCCAAAAGCCCTTATCTTACTTAATACGCGTGTAGCTACTTAATGCGTGTGTAGCCGTATTCTTCGATCAGATCTTGCCCTTGCTTTGACTTCACGAACTTAATGAAATCTTTGCTTTCATCTGAAACTTCATCTGTTTTGTGCAGTAACAAAAATGGACGAGCCAATTCGTAGCTGTGGTTAGCAATGTTCTTTGATGTTGGTTCAATGCCTTCAAACGTAATCGCTTTAATCGAATGGTCTACAGAACCAACAGAGATAAAACCAATGGCGTGTGGGTTATGGTTAACAATCGTCTTTACCATGCTGTTGCTGTTTACAACCAAGTTATTTGGGTTGATGTCAGACACTAGACGGTCGTTAATGATTTTCGTTAAACCCAGTAAGCTTTCAAAGCTGTAGCGTGAACCAGAAGAAGCTTCACGAGTCACAACCGCGATAGGTTGATCCGCTCCGCCCACTTGTTTCCAATTGGTTACCTTACCTTTGTAGATATCGAACAGCTGTTCACGAGTGATGTTATTCACACCGTTTGAACGGTTTGTTACGACTGCTAGGCCGTCAAAGGCAATTGGAAATACCTTCAACTTTTCGTTCTGTTCACGATCAGTTAAGTAGCGTGAGCTCATACCAACATCCGCCACACCTTTATTCACCATGGTAATGCCAGCTGTCGAGCCTATGCCCTGAACCGCGATGTAATTATCAGGATGAGTCTTGTTGTACTCCTCTGCTAATACATCCATCACTCGCGCAACAGAAGTGGAGCCCGAAATATTGGTTTCTTGTGCAAAAGCAGCGTGAGAAGACAGGGCCAAGGATAAAAGAGAGGCAAGCGCGACTCGTAACATAAACAACTCCTAATTAATAACATTTGTCGCATATGATAGGTCGGTTATATGACACTTTTGTGAAATTCTATACTCATGCTTTATGAGAGCTGGGCTGGTTCATGAACGTAGGACTGCTTTACCAGATAAGAGAGGATATGAGAGCAAGGTTGGTATTTTGTTCGCCCTTGTTCGCTAAAATGTTGGTTGAGTCCTAAGCTAATGAGAGAAATTAGCGACTTATTGAATTTCTATGAAGTTAGAAGGGGTGTTATGTCCGTCATTCATATAGAACTTAACCGGCTTTTAATTGGGGCTGAAAGGCTCTGTACTTCTCGAAATCGCAGTTTACCTGTCGAGCTAGGCAAATCCCTATTTGAAGAGTGTGAGGGCGGTGTGCTGTTCTCTCAGGCGCATTATCTGCTCGACTCATCCCATAGTGATTATACCAACGAGATCGCCTGCGTTACCTTTGATGAGTCATTATCTTGTTGGCTGGTGATGGTGCCACTTGAAACTGAAGTCAGCACCGATTCCGTTAATTGGGGACCTTATCCCTACCTTCCTAAATCTAAGGACCTTGATGCTATTCTGTCTGAAATAGAAAAAGATCCTAAGTCTTATTTTTGGTCCTAGTCACGGTCTTGGTTCTGGCGGTGGTTGAGTCTTGGTTCACCCAACTGAAGTGGCATAGTGAAT
>NZ_MCZK01000142.1 GCF_002875945.1 Vibrio lentus | reverse complement strand
CTAAAATTAACAATTCCCCTCACTGGTTCGGCACTTTTCAGTGATTGAATTTCTTAACGCTTATAGAGCACTTTCATTCCTACATAACAATTAAACCCCGCAGAGGGGGCGCATGGGCGATTGATTTAGGAAACGAAAAGCAGAGCATCACACGCTGATGGTGTTTCGTAGGTAACTGTCACTGTAATGCAGTGACAGTTACTTGAAGTCTCGATGTCTATTGGTTTCAAAGGGTGTTTTGAAAAGTGATAGGTCGGTGATAGACCGAAAAGATGAGTAGAAATAACGATTAGCGGGATTCGGATTTTGTATACATTCGTCCCGAATGCTAAAAACCCCCGATCTACGATGTGACTCAGCGAGGCTTAGGGTTGTTTTTCTGACGCACTCACTCCGTTCGATTGTCGGATCGTTCTTCCTCATGAAAGGACTTCGCCCATTTCACGAGAAATCACGATCTCATGAGTAAAGTTTCAGTTATGAGCGTTACGGTGTGATTTTTGGGTGAGTTCAAAAGATGTTAATTCGCAGCGTGAGGCTCTCAGATTGTGAAATTAACTTTCAAAGAGTATTTGTGTGCTTGTGGGTGGGTTTGGCTCTTAAAATGGCTTACAGGCTTCTTGAGGGGTGTCTAAGCGGTGTTTCTGATAGAAAAGTCGTGCATTTACCATAATAGGAATAATAAACACCCGTTTTTGAGAGGTTGAACATCATTTTTCTTTGGTCT
>NZ_MCZK01000141.1 GCF_002875945.1 Vibrio lentus | reverse complement strand
ATCTGAGACTTAGTCATCTGAGTCGTTTCTTTCGCGAAATCGGTATCTTTAATACGGCTCTTAGATGCGTTAACGTTCTCGTTAATGTTGTCTAAGTTGCTGATAGCGTGGTCGAAACGGTTTTGGAAAGCACCCAGTTCAGCACGGTGGCTGTCTACGTACTTAAGTGCCGCATCGATTACTGCTACAGATTCTTGTGCACCGCCAACTGATGTTACGTCGATAGTATCAACTGTTACATCTTTACCAGGTTGCATGCCTAGTTCACCAGCAAGGCTGCCAGAGAATGCCACTTCGCCTTCAACTTTGTTGTTACCAGTAAACATTTGTAGCTTACCGTCTTCAGTTACAGACGCTTTAACAGAATCTTGTTGACCGTTGATGTACGTTGCTAGCTCTTCGATGTCGTCGCCCGCTTTCGCAGACACATCGATTTCTTGTGCTTGGCCGAAGTTATCAGTGAACGACATTTTTAGGTCGTTTGCGCCAGCTTGAACGTTCCAGTCTTTGTCTTTCGCGTTCTCAGTTTGGTAGCTCTTACCACCCATCTGAGCGTTATCAGAGCGCATGTCTTTCAGTTGAAGCATTACCGCTTCACCGTTATCCGCACCGATTTGGAATGATTTAGTACCGTGAGTACCGTTAAGCAGCTTGTTGCCACCAAAAGACGTGGTTTCCGCAATACGGTTCAGTTCGTCGTTCAGTGCTGTTACTTCTTCTTGAATCGCTACACGCTCAGATTTTGAGTTTGAGCCGTTTGAAGATTGTAGAGACAAATCACGCATACGTTGCAGGATGTTGGTTGTCTCGTTCATTGCACCTTCAGCAGTTTGTGCAATAGAGATACCGTCGTTCGCGTTACGAACAGCAACATCAAGGCCGCGGCTCTGAACGTTCAAACGGTTAGAGATTTGTAGGCCCGCAGCGTCATCTTTTGCGCTGTTGATTTTAGAGCCAGAAGCTAGACGCTCCATTGATGTTTGTTGTGCGCTGTTTGCGTTGTTTAGGTAACGTTGCGCTGTCATCGCTGAAACGTTTGTATTTACATTCACTGCCATGGTGATTTCTCCAATTGATTTTCCGGTATAGCGGTTTCCGACGTCTCGGAAAACCAAGTAGTTCTCTCAAAGTTACTTTTAATAACGGCTCAAAATCCCGAAGCTTTAGAAAAACTTTTAAAAAACCACAAATAAAATATTAACTTCATATTTATCATAAACTTAAATTTAACGCTTTTCTAAAACAACGATTGGATTTAATTGGCTAAAGATCCGAATTTGTTCAAAAAACACGCTAACTGACGTTCAAGTTGCTCAAAGCTCAGAAATGATCAATCACCAAAGATCACAGATGGGCTTAAAGATTGTGCAATTTATCTAGCCAAGGAGAGCATTTGTAACGAAGAAAATGGGTTGAATGGAAACTTAAGGATCAGAAAACTAAAGTTAGTAACCAGTGGGAAACGTAAAAGACAAGAAAGCAGAAAGATAGAAATAAGAAATAAGAAATATAGGAAACAGAGAGAGATAAAGAACAGAAAGGAAAAAGCCCCTTTTCCTTTGAGAGAACCGGGGCTAGTTGGCAGGTCAGAGCCTGTGTGGAGATCATCGAGAAATGAACACATTTCTGACGCGCCGTTGCATTCTTACCGTAAAAATGAATAGCAGGTGAGAGATGAGAGAGCTAAACACTCATAGTAAGTATGCTTGCCAGTTTCCCTTGCTGCATGGCTCACGTCTGAACACGAGCAGCAAGTTCAACCAATAACTATTGCAATAGTGTCATTGCAGAGTTAGGCAACTGTTTTGCTTGAGCAAGTATCGAAGTACCTGCTTGTTGCAGAATTTGTGATTTGGTCATTTGCGTCGTCTCTTTCGCAAAGTCCGTATCTTTGATTCGGCTGTTAGAAGCGTCTACGTTCTCTTGAACGTTTGCCAAGTTATTAATACTGTGGCTTAGACGGTTCTGTTTAGCACCCAAATCAGCACGCTGTGAATCTACGTACTTCATTGCAGAATCAATCACGCTGATTGCGTTTTGTGAACCTGCAACGCTAGTCAGGCTGATATCTTGAACCGATGTTGCACGGCCTTCACTCTTAATACCTAGCTCAGATGCTAGGCCACCAGAGATCGACATTGCACCGTCAAGGTCAGGTTCAGCAACGAATAGCTGTATGCGACCATCATCGGTAACCGATGCGTTTACAAGATCAGATTGACCATTAATGTAAGTAGCAAGCTCTTCGATATCATCACCCGCTTTGGTATTGATATCTAGAACGATGTCTTCACCTGCTTTGGTTCTGAATTCAAACTTAAGGTCGCTCGCCGTTGGCGGCACTTCCCAACTTTTATCTTTACCATTTTCAGAATCGAACGTAGTGCCGCCCATACGGAAATCATCAGCACGAACACTAGTGAGTCCCATAATCATCGCTTCACCAGAGCTAGAACCAATCTGGAAAGATGCTTCACCAAATGAACCATTCAATAGACGACGGCCACCAAAAGAGGTCGTTTCAGCGATACGGTTTAGCTCATCTTGAAGTGCCGAAGACTCTTCATTAAGCGCGGTACGTTCCGCTGCCGAGTTCGTACCGTTTGATGATTGAATCGCCAGATCACGCATACGTTGTAGTACGTTAGTTGATTCGTTCATCGCGCCTTCAGCGGTTTGTGCAATTGAAATACCATCATTGGCATTACGCATTGCCACGTCTAAACCACGTGATTGCGCCGTTAAACGGTTAGAGATTTGTAGACCGGCTGCATCATCTTTCGCGCTGTTGATTTTATGTCCTGATGACAAACGCTCCATAGAAGTCGCTAAATCATTAGACGCTTTATTCAGGTAACGCTGTGCTGTCATAGCAGAAACGTTAGTGCTTACATTAATAGCCATTTTGCTCTCCTTATGAGTTCGCAAACTTTCTGCGAAGCGGCCAGCTTTACTCTCATATGGATAAGCACTGACCGTGTATTACTCGCTAAACCCTATGCAGAGTTTAAGATCTGTATAAATCATTTTATGACCAACACAGATACAAGTTATATGCCAAGTTTAATACTGTTTTGATTAATTTTTAATATACGTAAAATCAATCACTTAAATTAAAACTTAACTCGATTTGGTTTAACTAGCTTGGGAAAAAAAAGTACCTTCATTGACCCATTGCCGCTTTTTGCCGCTATTTTCAAACAGATGATATCCTGTATAAAAAACCGGCAAAGGTTGAAGTGATTCGCTCATACGGCATAGCACATACGGCAAAGAATCTAACTTCAATGGTGAGGGTTAATTCACCACTAAATACCGATTGATTATTAAATATAGTTAAACAAGGTCAGGTCTTTGGTTTTACCAAACGCTTGTTGAGAAGCTTGCAATGCTCGAGAGTTTTCATTGAACTCAATGATGGCTTTCGAGTAATCCAAATCTTCAAAGTTGCTTTTCGCTTTGGCTAAAGACAACTTAAAATCTTCATGTTGTTGCTCTTGAATATCCAGCGTACTTAAACGCGCACCAACATCGGTTCTTGCCTTAGTCAAATGGATAAACGCAGCATGGAACTCTTCGGTTACTTGGTGCAGTTTCGCTGTTGCTGATGCATCCGATACCGGGTTTTCAGCCTGTTCAGCCGCTTCTTTGAACGTATCAAAGATAGAGAAGGTCTCTCGCGGTTCTAAGGTGATCGAATCACCTTTAGTGATTTGTCCTTTGATTTGGATATTCAGCCCTTCGTAGACAATGCCAGTCGAAGGATCAAAGTCTTCCGCAGCCACCACAGCGCCATCTTTTTCAAGTTGATAAGCATAATTTCCGGTCTGCATATCAACGAACGTCACTTTATACGTTGACCCATCTTCAGCTGAGTTCGTCGCACGTTCCAAAAGTAATTCAGAAGCGGGTTCAAGTTCGTACTGAGGTTCGTAATCACCAAACGGGTTATCTATTTCCATAAATAACTTACTGCCCGGATCATTCATTGCCATCTCGAAGCTACTCGCTACACGCATCTTTCGCTGATAGTCATCGCCCTGATAACTGACGTTACCTTGATTATCTCTAAAGAAGGGTTGATTCTTCGGCTTAGTGCCTGCGAATGTATAGTTACCCGACTCATCTTGAGAGTTAGCTAGGTGCAGAAAGTTATTCGATAGCTCTTGGATCTCGCGTTTCTTCGCTAAACGGTCCTCTGGAGAGAGCGCACCGTTAATCATTTCCATCACGGTTCGCTTAGCTTCATCAGCAAAACCCTCGGTGTTGGAGACCAATACTTCGTGATGCTCCAATCGATTACGAACCAAGACGATTGCGTCACTATATTGCTTAAGCTGCTCTGATTGCTGACCAATATTTTGTAAATAGTGGGTCGCAAGAGGATCATCACTTGGCGACTGCAACTTCTTACCGGAAGCAAGTTGTGCTTGGTTGTGATGTATCTTGTTCTCTTGACGGCGCAAGTCGTTCTGAACAGATTGGTAATTGTGGAAGCTAGAAATACGATTCAACATTTATACTTCCTACCTCAGAGCCAAAATAGTATTGAACGTATCATTGGCCGCTTGCATGATGCGTGAGGAAGCCATGTACGCTTGCTGAAATTTCATCATATTTGCCGCTTCTTCATCGAGGTTAACCCCCGACACTGAAGCAATACGTTCCTGAGCGGATTCCTTTTCTAAGGTGGCAATGTCGCTTAAGCGATTTGCCGTCGACGCTTTCAGGCCCGTGTTGGTATTCAAGTTGTGGTAAAGGTCTAAAATCGTAGACTCACCATCATTCAAGATCTTACCGGTTTGGAGATCTTGCAGCTTACGCAAGTTACCGTTGTCACCCTCTGATGGGACAAGGTTTGCCGTAAATTTATCGTTTACCACAGCGCCAGCGGTCAACTCGAAAGTCGTGCCATTAATCGTAACCGGCCCTTCAGGTGGGTACGGCTGCGGCTGCATTAAAATATTGCCTTTAGGGTCAGTCACGGCAAACTGCTCACCTTTTGGTGAAACAATCACTTCAAACTCACGCAGTTGACCGGCCGCTAGGATCTTGAACCCCGCCGAGCCTTTTGCGAACGTTGTCGATGCCTCATAACTTTGTGCGGCAATATCTCTAGGGTCTTTGGTTTCCATCTGAATCTGAGCAGCAAAATTACGAGTTGGACGCAGTAACAGCTTCTCACCCAATTCAGGCGGGTTTCGAACTTCGACTCGCATACCATCTAGATAAAAAGCATTACCAGCTGCATTAGTGCTAACTTTTACCGTTTCACCATCAGGCTTGGTCACGACATAGTCACTGCCGTCATATTTAAGACCGTACTCGCCGCCTTTTAAGGCAGAGGTGTCATCAATATATACGGCGACATCAGCCTTTGATTGGCTACCAGCCGTCACGCGTGATTTCGCCACGCGCTCAGAGTTCACATCGGTGAAAATGTCTTGGCCAACGTTGCCATTGAGATCCAAACCTTGTGATTGAAGTGAGTTTACTTTCTCAGAGAAAGCCGTCGCCAAACGTCCAAGCTCGTCCATGATGTCAGGGATATGTTCGTCTCGCATATCGAGCATGGCACCGATTTTTCCATCGATATCATTACTGGTAATCGGCTTCAAAGACTTACCTTCAACTATCGCTAGTCGACGCTGATGCGTATCAGGTAAACCATCTACCAACTTCAGTTGACTTGCTTCACTACCAGAAACTAAGGTATGACCATTACCAATATGGACGTTAAATCCTTCCGCATTAGAGCGCGGCGTTACCGTCACTTTGGTGTAGCCAGATAACTCATTGATCAGCTTTTCGTGCTGATCTCGTAAATCATTGTGAGGCCCTGGTGTTCGCATCATCAGACGCTGAACATCACGAATCTCAACCGCAATTTGGTTAACACGTTCAATGCCGACTTCTAACTTTTTATTCGTAGAATCAGACTGTTGACGCACCGTTTCATGAAATTCATTCAAGGTTTTAGTGACAAGCCCTGCTTTCTCTAACACGACTTTACGCGCACCCACATCATTCGGGGTATCAGCGAGAGTCTTAACAGAATCAAACCATTCATTGAGGTTTTCTGGAATCTTCTTTGAAGCGACCGACGACAACATGCTCGACAGCATATCGAGGTTGGCTTCGGTATCGCCTTTGTTAGCGGCATTGGTTGTCGATAAGTTAAGTTCTTTAACGGCAAACTGATCCCAAGAGCGGCGAACATTTTCCACATGCACACCCATACCGTAGGATTGCCCACCGTACTGGCGCGGGTCGTTCACACCTTGAATCACAGACTGACGGCTATAGCCCTCTGTGTTGGCGTTAGAAATGTTATGACCTGTGGTGTTTAGCTGTCTCTGAGCCGTAAGAACACTTTGTGCCCCTACATTCAGAAGATCCGACGCCATAATGCCCCCAAAAAACTTAACAAAATCAGGATAAACTGATTAACTACTGGTTTAAAAAGCAATATATGTGCCAATAGGAAAAACAGAGGACTAAAAGGCAATAATTTATTGAAGTATAAGGAGATAACGATGAAAGACGTGGCAAGATCGGAAGGGACAGATAAGAAAAGAGCCTGCCAATAGCAAGCTCTCGATGTTGATTAATGACGCTAGTTCATCTCATCAATTTTAGCTTTAACTCGTAAAACCTTGTCAGCATAGTTAGGGTCAGTTGCGTAACCGGCTTGATGAATGCCTTTGATGAAATTCTCTGAATTGCCTTGATGCTGTAGCGCTGTTTCGTATCTTGGGTTTTCGTTCAAGAACTTCACGTAATCATTAAAGCTCTCTTCGAAATTAGAGTAAGAACGGAAAGAAGCGGATTCTTTAACAGCTGTTTTGCCATGGAACTCAAGCGTTTGAGTCGCGACCTTATCGCCCTTCCAACTTCTATCTGCTTTGATGTTGAATAGGTTATTACTGTTGCCCAAAGAGTTCTTAATCATCTTAGAGCCCCAACCTGTTTCAAGTGCCGCTTGTGCTAATAGCAGTGACGAGTCAACACCGAGTGCGCTCGCCGCTTTTTCAGCGTAAGGTTTCATCGACGTAACAAACGATTCTGGGGAATCAAATGAAGCGGGTTGTTTTGCTGCTGACAGCGCTGTTGCTGACTTAGCAGATTGAACTTCAGAGACTTTCTCTTCTGAACGACCTGAATACTGAGGTCTTTCCAGTGAGGTATCAAAACCTTCACTGCGAACCTTATCTTCTGTCGCGTCGCTTGCTTGGCCTGCACTTAGCTGAGCAACAATCATATCCGCAAGACCAAGCGAACCTGATGCACTGAGTTCACTCGCCATTTGGTCATCTTGCATCTGACGATAGAACTGCTCATTCTGGCTGTTCAGCATATCTGACTTGAAACTAGAGTTTGCATCACGCATCGATTTGAACAACATAGATGTAAAAATCGATTCAAACTGTTTTGCCGCTGCTGTGAGTGCTTCTTTTTCGCTACCTTCTTCACCGTTTACCGCTTGTTGACGAAGACGGTCTAAACTGCCGATGTCGTGAATAAAGCCGATGTCATTGTTATTCTTAATCATGCTTTATCCCCTAGATAATGATCAATTGGCCTTCAATCGCACCCGCTTGTTTCAGTGCTTGAAGGATTGCCATTAAATCAGAAGGCGCTGCGCCCACTTCATTGACTGCACGAACCAAATCATCCAGCGTTAAGCCCGGTTCAAATTTGAACATCTTGCCATCGGCTTCGGTTACTTCAATATCTGAATCAGGAACCACCACTGTTTGGCCACCAGAGAATGCATTCGGTTGGCTCACGTTGAGGTTTTCTTTGATTGCGACCGTCATGCCACCGTGCGTTACCGCAGCGGCTTTTAGACGAACATGCTTACCAACCACAATCGTACCAGTACGTGAATTAACAATGATTTTTGCAGAGCCCTCTGCAGGATCAAATTCGATGTTTTCGATGGCAGAGAGGAAAGCCACACGTTGGCTGATTTCACGTGGTGCGCGAACTTTTACTGAAGTCGCGTCGACCGCTGAAGCCATTTGCGGACCTAGGAAATTATTCACCGCATCAGCCAAACGCTGAGCTGTTGTGAAATCTGATTGAATGAGGTTGAAAGTGATGTAATCGCCACGACCGAATGGAGTTGGGATCTCTTGTTCAACCGTCGCACCACTAGAGATGATGCCGACATTAGGATTGTTACCGACGATTTTAGAGCCGTCGTTACCTTGAGCACTAAAGCCACTTACCACCAAGTTACCTTGTGCTACCGCGTACACTTGACCATCTAAACCTTTTAGGAAGGTTTGTAGCAAGGTACCACCACGTAGGCTTTTTGCAGAACCAATAGAAGAAACGGTGACGTCAACTTCCTGACCTTGCTTAGAGAAAGCAGGCAGTTCCGCGGTCACGATAACAGCCGCTACGTTTTTGGTTTTTGGCTTGGTGCCAGGCGGCAATTGAATGCCAAAATTTTGCAGCATTGCGTTAAACGTTTGATCGGTAAAGGGAGTTGTCTCACCGGTACCCGGCAAACCTGTAACCAAACCATAGCCGACAAGTTGGTTACTACGAACACCCGCCACTTTTGCCACGTCTTTAATACGCGCAGCATGGGCACTGGTGGCAAGAAATAGCATGCCGAATAGTACGAGTGTCAGTTTTTTCATTGAGTAACCTGTCTGTATTGCTTTGATTTATAATGAGTTAGCTTGAAATTAGATAATTCAGGGAGTGTCAGTATGTCGACACTGTCTCAAGCTCTACAAAGATACATTAAAGAATCGTGCCAAGAATCCAGGCTCTTGCATATCTTTCTGAACGCCAGTACCTGAGTACTGAATTCGTGCGTTAGAAACTCGGTTCGAAGCAATGGTGTTCTCGAAATCAATATCATCAGGGCGGATGGTGCCACTTAGACGGATATACTCGTCGCCTGTGTTCAGTGTCATCCACTTTTCACCACGAACTACTAGGTTGCCATTGGCTAATACTTCGATCACTTCTACGGTGATGTAGCCACTGATGCTGTTACTTTGATTGGCTGAGGTATCACCAGCAAAGGTGTTGGTGTTACTCAAGTCGTAAGAGAAGTTGTACTTGTCTATGGTTAGCTCTTGACCACCAACGGCCAATGGCTCCATTGACGCGTCGTTCGACTTAGACATGTCTGCGTTGGCTTTTTTGGTCGCTCGTGTATTTTCATCGAGTGCAACAGTGATGATGTCACCAATACCGCGAGGCTTTGAATCATCGTACATGCTGCCAATATGGCTCACATTGAACAGTGAACCTGTCGCTGCGGCATAGTGTTCAGGTTTCTTCTTTGGGTTGATTGGCGCCCATGCAGGATCGCCTGCGATTGGATCGGTTCTGCCACGAAGGGTATCAATAATGCCAGAGCTCTCTTCAGCCGACTTATCGCCTTCCACTGCATCAACGACTGTGGTCGCGTTTTCTTGTGCTGGAGTTTCAATAGGATCCAGTACAGCACAGCCTGTCATAGACAAAACCAGGGCTAAACAAAAAATACGTTTCATGGCGATATACTCTCAGCAGGCAATGGTAAATAGATCAATGAATAGAAACTCGTTTATCCACAAGAAACAGATCTATTAATTGTAAATAAGTCAGTAAACGGTAAATAAGTCAGTAAACGGTAAATAAGTCAGTAAACGGCAAATAAACCAATTACAGCTGTTGGTTAACAAAGCTCATCATCTTGTCTACCGACGAGATAACTTTCGAGTTCATTTCGTAAACACGTTGAGCTTCAATCATATTAACCAGCTCTTCGGTTACGTTTACGTTCGATGTTTCTAGCATCGACTGACGGATGTTACCCAAGCCATCGAAGCCCGGAACGCCCTCTTGCGGATCGCCACTTGCGCCCGTTGGTAAGTAAAGGTTTTGACCTACTGGCTCTAAACCACCTGGGTTTACGAAGTCAGTAATGGTGATTTGGCCAACCACGACGTTGTTTTGCTCACCACGTAGACGAACAGACACTTCACCATCGTTACCAACCGTCACCGAAATCGCATCTTCAGGAATAACGATTTCTGGTTGCAGAGCATAACCTTGACCCGACGTTACGATCGCGCCATCACCGTTCAGTGTGAACTGACCATTTCGGCTGTAGCCTGTTTCGCCGTCTGGCATTTCAACTTGGAAGAAGCCGTCACCTTCGATCATCATATCTAAGCTATTCGATGTCGTTTGTGCGTTACCGTGAGTGTGAACTTTTTGAGTTGCCACGACTTTAGAACCGGCACCCAACATCAAACCACTTGGCAGCTCAGTGTTCTGAGACGATTGGCCACCCGGCTGATTGATGTTCTGATAGAACAGATCTTCAAATACCGCACGACTCTTTTTAAAACCAATGGTTGAGGCGTTGGCAAGGTTGTTTGAAATTGTTGAGATATTGGTTTGTTGGGCGTCTAAACCTGTTTTACTTACCCATAATGCTGGATGCATAGCAAATTCCTTTAAATTCTATTAGCTCATACGAAGCAGTGAATCAGACGACTTGTCCATTTCCTCTGCTGTGCTCATCATCTTGACCTGCATTTCGAATTGACGTTGTAGGTCAATTAGACTGGTCATTTCACCAACAGCATTTACGTTGCTGCCTTCGATGGCACCTTTTAGCAACGTTACTGCTGCATCTGCTTCGTATGCCTGATCTGGGTTTTTCGAACGGAATAGACCATTCGTATCTTTAAATAAGCTTTGATTATCTGGACGCACAAGTTTGATACGGTCGACAATCGCTAATTCTTCAGCTGGAGCGCCTTGAGGAATCACCGAAATGGTACCGTCTGTGCCGATTTCTACTTTACTGATAGGAATAGGTAGCGTGATGGGTGCGTCGTTCTCACCTAACACTAAATGACCGCTTGCGTTCGTTAGCAAACCGTTTTGGTCAACCTTTAGGTTACCGTTACGTGTTAAACCTTCACGGCCCGTGTTGTCCATTACCGAAATCCAGCCATCACCTTGAATCGTGACATCGAGATCGCGGCCAGTGGTGACCACACTACCTTGTGCGAAATTATGACCCGGACGTTCTGTCATGCTGAAAACACGAGTAGGCATGCCTTCACCGTACGCTTGCATTGAACGTGCTTGTGCTAAATCAGCACGGAAACCCGTTGTACTTACGTTGGCAAGGTTGTTAGCACGTAGCTGCAAAGCTTGCATATTTTGCTTAGCGCCACTCATGGCAAGAAACAGTGCACGATCCATAATTTTGCTCCAAAAATCATCTTCTGGGGCTAATAAAGCAAACACTGTGCCAATATTTTTAACTGTTATTTATCAATAATTTAAATAGAAAACAACGAAGAAGAGGGATCACGAAAGGATCATTGAGGAAGAATTGTTGCCAGTGGCATTACCGTGCGGCAATAGGGGCGGCAAATAGAACAGTCATATCAAATTCATCAACAATACCCAATTCAATAACATTGAATTGGGTATTCGCAGATGATTCAAACGCTCGAAACGATTAACGAATCTGAAGAATATTCTGTTGCAGTTGGTTGTGTACTTCTAGAGAACGCGAGTTCGCTTGGAAGTTACGTTGAGCAGAAATCAAATCAACCAGTTCTTGAGTCATATCGATGTTCGACTGCTCTAGCGAGCCGTTGTTGATGCTACCAAATGAACCTTTATTCGATTCACCCCAGATTTTTGAACCTGAGTCATTAGTAGAATCCCACTGAGTGCCGCCTTTCTTATCTAGACCTTGCTCATTGGGTACACGAACCAAGCCTACACGGCCAAGCATCACATTTTCACCATTTGAGTAAGTACCTAAAACACTGCCGTACTCATCGAAATCGATTTTGGTTAAGAAACCTGTTGTCGCGCCATCTTCATCAAACTTAGTCAGTTCAAATGGAGCGGCAAACTGAGTTGACGAATCTAAACCAAACTTAAGCACTTGCGTTGGATCAGCACCGTTCAAATCAATTGGGTTCGCTCCAGCACCTAGTGCTTCAGAGTTAATTGGTTGGCCATTGTTAAGGCTCGCCAACGTACCGTCATTGTTGAACTTCATTGTGTGACCAACATGACCTTGTGCATTTGTCGCATCACCACCAGTAATGTTGACCGGCTTTTCGCCGTTCTCATCTGACATGGTGTAGTACGTCTGCCAAGTGTTTGGTTGAGTCTGATCTTTGAGGTAGTAAGTCGTTAACTTGTAAGACTGACCCATAGAATCGTATACCGTCGAAGACGTTGCACGGTTATAGGTATCAGCATCTTGGTAGTTAAATGCAGCCGGGTCTTTAAGATCACCGTTTGCAGGAAGGTTAACTCCTACTTCAATGTTTTCTGTCTGTTTTGGCTTACCAAACTCAGCAGGAATGTCGAGTGGCTTTGGTGCGTAAGAAAGAACTTCACCCGAGTTAGGATCAACATCGTAACCTAAAAGAAACTCATCGTTAGCGGTAACCATGTAGTTGTCTTTGTTTAGGTGAAATGCGCCATTACGCGTGAGTTCATTGATCTCCGGTACCATACGGTCTTTCGATACTGCAAAGAAACCTGTACCACTTACACGTAAGTCCATTGGGTTGTTAGTATAAATACTTGAACCTTCATGGAACTGTTGCGCCACTTGGCTAGCTTGCGCACCGCCACCTGCCGTCGTTTTTGCGTTAGTGAATAACGAACTTGAGTAAACATCGCCAAACTCCGCACGCGACTCTTTAAAGCCGAATGTGTTTGCGTTCGCAATGTTGTTACTGGTTGTATTCAGGTCTAGTTGTGCAGCGGATAGACCGCTTAAAGCTACATATGACATTCCAATATTCTCCTAATCTCTCTAGCTAGCATAATCACTCTTTCAAAGCGTTACGCTTTACCAACTTCTAGTACTTCAGCAAGTCGTACTGGCGATGTGAAACCAGCCAGATTGAGTAGTACGTTGCCATCACCCTTACCAAGAAGCACACTGTTCACGTTCGCATAACTCGACACTTGGAACTCTGTGTTCTCGCCATCCAGTAAACCCGACGCTTTCACGTTGTATTTACCAGCCGGCAATGGGTTACCGTCTTCGTCTTTTCCGTCCCATTCAACACGTGTGTCGCCTGATGGTTTAGAGCCGATATCAAAAGTGCGAACCAATTGGCCAACTTCGTTCTCAACACGGACGATTACATTGTCCATTGCCTGAGGAAGCTTAACCATGGACGCCATACCGCCATCACCGGGTTTCACACCTGCCGCACCAGGAACCAATACATCGCGGCCAACCAAAGAGGATGCCTGTAATGCTTGGTTAGAGGTCATTGATGAATTCAAGCTTTCAAACTGTGTATTCATTTTGCCAATGCCATCTACGGTCGCAAATGAAGCCATTTGCGCAATCATCTGGTCATTGCTAACCGGCTTAAAAGGGTCTTGTTGGGCTAATTGCTTAGTCAACAAAGATAAGAAGTCTTCTTGTTTAAGATCCTGCTTACCTGTTGTTTCGTCGGGCTTTTTAGCGCCATCTTGAAGACTCTTCAGCTGGTCAACATAGGACAAGCCGCTTTGACCAACATTGTTGTTGATTCCAGCCATGTGCTACCTCCTTATCCTTATTGACCCATCTGCAGCGTACGCAGCAGCATTTGTTTACTCGAGTCAGCAACCTGTACGTTTGTTTGGTACGCACGTGATGCCGAAATCATGTTTGCCATTTCTTCCATAACGTTCACGTTAGGCTTGTAGATATAGCCTTCGTTGTTCGCTAATGGGTGATCTGGGTTGTACTCCGCGCTTAGCGGCTTATCGCTTTCCACAATACCTAATACTTTCACAGGCACAGTGTGACCACTGTTACGTGCTTTATTTAACTCTGCGCCGAACACTGCGTGACGAGCCTTGTAAGTTTCTTCAGCAGAACTACTTACACTGTCCGCGTTCGCAAGGTTGCTCGAGGTCGTATTTAGACGAACAGATTCAGCACTCATCGCAGAACCAGTCACATTGAATACATTGAATAAACTCATCTAATTATTCCCCTTTAATCGCTTTAGTTAAATTCTTGAACTTACTTCCTAAGAAGTCGAGAGAGGCTTGGTGCCTAATTTGGTTTTGCATGAAAAGGTTTCTTTCCAAATCCAAATCAACCGTGTTGCCATCTCCTGTATCAGGTTGGGTAGGAATTCGATACTTCGTTTCCCCGTTCACCGTTGTTGAGGCAGAAATGTGCCGACCATCTGTACGACTAAGACCAATGCTTGCCCCAGAACTTGCCGCCTGCAGTGATTTCTTAAAGTCTAATCCTTTTGCTTTATACCCAGGCGTGTTGGCTTGCGCGATATTGGTGGAAAGCACCTCAGCGTTACGCTCACGTACACCAACCGTGTGTTGGTGAATGCCCAAAGCATTGTCAAAAGAAATAGCCATGTAAACCTCAACTCAAGAACTGACTGTTATGAGATAACCAAAGCAATATATATACCAACTTTTAAAACAAAGCGGGCTATCAATACTTTTACAGGTTACTCGTGGGTAAACTTGCAATATACAAGCCAAAAAATAGAGTAAATTGGAATTTCACTCTGACTTAAAGATATAGCTTTAACGGAAAAAAGAAAACCCAGCACTAGGCTGGGTTTTGATATTAGACAGTAACGTTACACCTTATGCGGTGCCAGCAATTACTTTAATTTGTAGATAATGCCAGGGTTACAACGAACCATTTCAAAACGGTCGGTCAAACCTGTTAGCGATTCTGAAGCACCCAATAGTAGATAGCCACCCGGGTTTAGGCTGTTTGCCATTTGGTTCAGTACCTTCGCCTTCATGTCAGGCGAGAAGTAAATCAATACGTTA
Source organism: Vibrio lentus (assembly GCF_002875945.1). Classification (GTDB taxonomy): domain Bacteria; phylum Pseudomonadota; class Gammaproteobacteria; order Enterobacterales; family Vibrionaceae; genus Vibrio; species Vibrio apostichopi. The sequence continues at coordinate 37,136 of NZ_MCZK01000141.1, read as the reverse complement.
CGACAGAAGATGATGTCGAACTTACCGAGTAAGGCATAGCTGTCCATCAAGTTCTGCGGACGGAAATTGACCATGCGCTTCACATTATCTTTAACTTTCATACGGCCATCACCCGCATCTTCAAAGAAGGTACGGCGACGTTCAGGAGAAAGGCCTCGACCCAGCGCTAGATTGTCATAAGCGCCTTTACGACACATATCCAACATACTCGCTGAGATATCCGTACCCGTGATCGACACGCTTGGCAACATACCCGGCTTACGAGCTTGAGTCTCAAGAATCGTCATTGCCATTGAGTATGCTTCTTGACCTGAAGAGCTTGCCGCAGACCAAATCTTAATAGGACGTTTATTTGCCGCTATCTCCGGTAGAAGCTTATCCGCAAGCACAGCAAACGGGTAAGTATCTCGGAACCAAAGTGTCTCGTTCGTCGTCATAGCATCCACTGCTGCCACTCTCAACTCGCGGTTTCGACCTGTTACTACATCTCTCAACAAATCAGATAACGACGCTAAATTAAACTTCGTTACTAATGGGCTTAGGCGGCTGCGCACTAAGTACTGCTTGCTATCACCTAATACAATGCCACATTGAGATTCTAAGAAACGGCTGAAATCGCGATACTCTTGATCACTTATTGTTATAGCAGTCATTAATGTCTCTTTTAGTTAGTTAACGCAGCTTTAACCGCTGCACCAAGCTCATCAGGGTTGAATTTCGCGATGAAGGAGTTAGCTCCCACACGCTCAACCATGGCTTGGTTAAATACACCACTCAATGATGAGTGTAAAATTACGTATAAATCTTTTAGCTCTGCATGACGGCGAATCTCTGCAGTCAGCGTATAACCGTCCATTTCAGGCATTTCGATATCAGAGATCACCAATGAAATTTGATCGTAAATACTGCCTTCTGATGACATCTGCACCAGCTTCTCATAGGCTTCTTTACCATCTTTCACCGAGATCACTTCAAAACCGATCGACTCAATCGCACGCTGAACCTGCTTACGAGCAACTGTAGAGTCATCTGCAATCAAGATACGGCGAACTAATGGTTTCTCTTGTTCAACTTTCGCAATGTCTTCAGCAATCTTGCTGTCCATTGTTTCATCAACAGGAGAGATTTCGGCAAGAATCTTTTCAACATCAAGAATCTCTACCAATTCATTATCAATGTTGGTTACCGCTGTCAGGTAGTTAGCTCTACCTGCGCCATCTGGCGGTGGAAGAATCGATTCCCAGTGCATGTTAATAATGCGCTCTACTGAACTGACCAAGAAACCTTGAATCGTTCGGTTAAACTCAGAGATAACCACAAAACACTTTTCAACATCCGTTGTAGGACGGCCACCAATCGCTAAACTCAAATCGATCACTGAGATCGTTTGGCCACGAATGTGTGCTACACCTTTAACTAGTGGGTTCAAGTTTGGCATCTTTGTCAGCTTAGGGCATTGAAGCACTTCTTTTACTTTAAAGACATTTATGCCGTAACGCTGACGCCCCATTAGGCGAAAGGTTAGTAATTCTAATCGGTTTTGACCGACGAGTTGCGTACGCTGATTCACCGAATCAAGAATACCCGTCATGAGCTCATCTCCATATCAAACTTTTTTGGATAAAAAGTGTTAGTCTACTGCAGGCTACGAACTACCAGAGAAACAGAATGACGTATTATAAAACAAATCTGCCTCCTTTTTCTATAGCAATGTGTAGAGCTACTTTTAAAACTGTCGCTAAGTTTATCGGCATTTTGTCAATATTGTTTAGTTTTTTTGTACAAGCTGCGACTCCAGAACAAATTGAAATGATTCAGTCTGCGGCGGAACAACACATCCTTGAGACCATTGACCAGCCTCGAGGTGGCGAACTCTTTGTTAATGCAGCAAATATTGACTCAAGAGTAAAAGCAACAGATTGCCCAATCCCTCTTGAAACCAGCGCTTCAACCACGACAAATACCCGCAGTAGCATTACGGTTTTAGTGCAATGTATACCGGATGAGTGGCGGATTTACGTACCTGTTCGACTCTCAATGTCGGTGCCGCTCGTTACCACCACTCGTTCTTTAGCAAGAGGCGAGATCGTCGGTCAATACGATGTCACCACCGCCATGATTTCGCTTAACAAGTTTCGTCGTCAAGGGTTCACTCTTCCCAAGCAAGTCATCGGCGCTAAAGTAAAAAAGAACCTAAGACCGGGTGACGTTGTCGAAAGAGGCGATATCTGTGTCGTATGTCGAAACGAGAAGGTTATCATACAGGCAGTAAAAGGTGGCATGACCATTACCACCAAGGGTACTGCGTTAACTGATGGCTCAATGGGCGATCAAGTAAGAGTGAAAAATGACAAATCTCAGCGTATAATCGAAGGTATTGTTACCAACATGTCTGAAGTCACGGTTTACTTTTAACGCTTTACTTCTAAATGGGTGATAATCGTTAGTGATTTTAATCTCAATTCTAACGCTGAATATTACGGCTGCGGTGTTTTGCCCCTTTTCGACTATTGGGCTAAAAATTGCTAAAGTAATCGAACCCTTGGTCGATATTGACTGTACAGGTTCCCATTTTTGAAGAAAAAGGCTTAACTATGGCAGGCATCGATAATATTCGTTCAGGGCAAACCCTAACGACCACAAACCGATCAGCAGCGCGCTCTGATTCTAGCTCTCAGGCATCACGTTCTGATGTTGCAGCTAAATCACCGACAAGCAAAGACGCGGTTTCACTGAGTCAACAAAGCAAAGCAATTGGCCAACTCCAACAAGATATGGCAGCACAACCAAGCTTTGACACCGTAAAAGTTGCAGCGATCAAAGAAGCGATTGCGAACGGTTCATACACTGTCGACCCAGAAAAACTGGCTGACAACATGATCAAGTTCGAGAATGAGTTAAAAGGTCTTTAAGCGATAGATCCCTAATTCAAGCTATCTCCACTTAAAGAACACCAAGGTTTTAGTAGGATAACGTTATGGCGGCACTAGCAGATTTAGTTAATTTCCAACTTCAAAATGCCAAAGCCCTATCTGATCTATTAGATTCAGAGAAAACCGCTATTACTAGCCGAAAATCGACCGACATTGAACGCATCGCTAAAGAGAAAGTTGTCCTAGTTGAACAATTAAGAACAACCGATCAACGAATCGAAGCGCATAGCAATATCTCCGAACTGACCGAGAACCCAGATCTGGCTCAGTTAGTTAAAACCATCAAATCTATTGTGTACGATTGCCATCAAGCCAACCTTGTTAATGGTGAAGCCTTGAATCGAGCACACCTCAGCTTTAAAAAACTCAGCAATATGATGCAGCAAAGCCACGGAAAAATCGGCATGACCTACAATGCCGGTGGTCAAACGCATACGATTTCTACGCTTGGTACCAACGTTAAAGCCTAATCAAGCTACCAGCCTTCTCTATTCTCTATTCTCTAGCCAGTACCGTAATTCAACCCGCACCTTTCGCAACACCCATTTCTACTTATCCACTTCCCTACTCAACTTATATTTCTTACAAGACCTAGATTCCACACCCAACCTGTAAATACAAAAAAGCGGCAAGTATTTTCATACTTGCCGCTTTTACATTCACTGTCGTTATTTTTTGCCGCCCTGCCATCTGGAAAGCGAGGGCAACTTATACGACTCGTCGGTCATATAACTTAAATGGTCATAAAGACTAGAACAGCGTTTGTTGTCTCTTCTCTGGCACAGCTTGAACTTCGCCGTAATCGCGCAACTGTTCCATCTTACGAATATCGAGCTGAAGTTCGGTCACGTAACTATCGCCAACTGGGTAACTGCGCACCACTTCCGCACCACGAATCACACCGTCGACAGCTCCTGTCGTTCGTTCGGTACCCAAGCGTTGATCTGATAGTTCAGCTCGACCACTCACTCGCATGCCATACACTTGCTCAGCAAGTTCACGGTAAGCATCAATTTTAGATGCTCGCATAGCACGGATGCGTTTTTCTTCGTCGTTACGGCCTGATTGCTCACTGATACTTGCGTAACCAACAGCAACTAAAAAGTCGTCTGGTCGCATACTTTGCAATGGCTGGCAGCCAACAAGCAGTAAGGCAGCAACAACAAATATTAACTTCTTCATCACGAACTCCTAAGGGCGAAGAATAACAGTGTATGGCTGAGTCATCGTTGGATCAGAACGAATGATGACGCCATCTTGAGTTCGAATACTGTTCAGAGTATCTAAGTCACGGCCGATACGGTCTGCAGGCAAGAAGCCTTGCGCAGAAGCAACCACAATGCGGGTTTGCATGCCCACCACGCGAGCATTAACAAGCACACCGCCCTCTTGGCGTAGCATCGTACCCGTTAGCACGTATTGCACGTCTTGTTCCTGTGCGAGGTCTTTCCAATCACGGCTTAACGCGAAGTCACCTTGGTGAGTCACTTGAATAGAGCCCGTTGTTTTGAAATCAACGACCTTAAAGCCACGACGCTGAAACTGGTGAATGAAGCCTTCTGAAACGGAATTACCTAGCCAGTTTGTTGTGTCCATATGTTGCAGGTCAACAAACGAAGTAATCGCAATTGGAGTTCTCGCTGAAATACTCGTATTCGAAATGATCAGATCTTCAGTCATACTTTCCACGAAAAAATCCATGGTATGACGAGGGCTGTCCATCAACATAAACTGACTGCCTGAATACTCAGACTTGCCGTTATAGATGGGCGAATAAGCACATGATGTCATCAACATGACACTCATTACTACGAGCCAGTTTTTCATTCTCTTATCTCCAGATATATTTAGTGCTACCTGTTCCAATATGTTCTCACCATTATTCTTTTCAATGGATTACAATGTTGGAACAGTCTTTGCTTTTCATTAATGGTTCAGATTAAGAAAAACGCACTTAAGTCAGCTTCAAGCTTATAGTTATTTGTTAAGCAATATTTATACCCAACTGGTAACGAATAGATGAAAAAAATAATATCTTACTTATTTTCAATAAGTTCACTGATAACCATAAGCTTCAGTGCTCATGCCTCTTGGTATGAAGTTACCGGTACAGCAGCCATCGTATCGTCGGAAGAAAGCGCACGCATCCACGCGCTGGAAGACGCTGTATATAAAGCGGTGCAGTTCTCAGGTGCTGATATTGGTAGTATCTCCAACCTCACGCCCTATCTAGATTCGAGTAAAAAAGAATTCCAGTTTACCAACCATGAAGTGCGCTACATCTTGGTTCAGAAAGAGAAAACTCGTGGTGGCAATTTAATGATCACCGCAAGGATCGACATCTATCCTTCGGCAAATGCTTGCCATGAGAGCCAATACAAAAAGACATTTCTCGTCGGCAATATTGATGTAGCCTCCCCACAGCAAGCCGTTATGGGCAGAATCTATAACATTGGTGATGACTTCAGCCATGTCGTAGACAGACAATTGGCGCAAGAGTCTCGCAGTTTCGTTTCTGTGGGCACAACTGACTTCGACATTGATAAGCGCCAACCAGAAGTGATCAAAATGATTGCCCAAGACACGGGCGCTCAATACATCATTGGTGGCGACATTACCGACTTAACCGCAACGATTGAATCTAAGCTGTTGAAGGACGATGTTATCAACCGACAATTTGCGTTAGAAATGCAAGTCTTTGACGGCAAGACGGGGCATCAGGTGTACAACCGCAGCTATCGTGAAGTGGCTAAGTGGCCATTTGCAAAGACCAGTGAAGTTGATACCCGCAGTGCTCGCTTCTGGGCATCGACCTACGGCAGTATGATGCTGCGCGTCAGTCGTAACATCATGTTGGATCTAGAGTCAGAGGTGTCTTGTAAGATTACCCTTCCAGAGGTTGCCGCTGTATTTGGCAATACGGTGACCATTGACTTAGGGCGAATGCATGGCGTGCAGAAAGGGGACAAACTGCAACTGTGGCATACAGGTTCGTTTATCGACCAGCGAGGTTTACCGCGTAACAAGGTATCTCAAAGTGATATCACACTGACGGTTTCTCGTGTTTATGAAAATGAAGCCGAACTCACGATTGATCAACCTAGCCTAGCTGGAAGCATTCAAATTGGTGATGTGATGCAGAAAATCATGTAGTTAGCGTCACTCCCGTCCCATAGTTTCTAATAAAGCCTTAGCACTTTTGTTAAGGCTTTATTTTTTTCATGATGATTAGTTTCGGTTTTAACGTATTTGTCGTAACCTTATTAATAACATAATCATCATTTAGCAAACTATGAGCCAGAATAATCTGATTGGTGCGACCGGTTATCGATTTATATCGAAAGGCCAAACCGCTTTTAAAATCCACATCCATACTCCTGAAGATACGGTGTTACATCGTTCTGTCGGTTTTGTTCGTATGGGTGAAGACAAAGCACTAAAGAAAACCATCAAGTTAAGAGATGAGCTTGGCAGAAAGCTCTGGGGAAAGTTTTGGCCAAAAGTCCTTAGAGAGCCCTATTTGATGACACGTTTACCGCACAGTTTAGAACCTAAGATAGTATTCAAACCAAACCCTACTCAGACAGATCCTGAACATCGAGATGAATGCTACATCGCTAAGTGGCGCGTATTCTCTGAAAGTGGTGAATACAAATACAGAACCAAAGTATGCTCTATACGCAAACACGGTCGACTCGCGGCCTACAGCCAAACCAAACGAGCGCTGCTTGAAGCTCACAAAGATGTGATTGAGCTGCTTATCTTCATGGGACGACTCAACAGCATCGACCTGAAGTAGTATCAACCTCAGTTAAGAGAATTAGCTAAGAATCAGCTTCCCATATCTATCAAATACAAAAACAGCCGCATTGCGGCTGTTTTGATTTTAGGCTATGTCATCATCGTGCTTTCGCATGTTGCTACATCCTAAATCGACTACCTAGCTTCGGCATATCTCTGCCAGTGTCGTCAATCGACGCTTTGACTCTTTCACATAAGGATTGGTCTGATCCCATGCGTAGCCAGCCAAAATTGAGCACACCATCTGCTTAATCTTCGGGTTGGGATCCTGATAGAAAATCACATCCTGCAAAGTACCTGAGTACCAGCCCTCAACATAAGTTCTAAAGGTATTTACGCCAACCATCAACGGATCGGCATAATCACGATCCCAATCAACCTTCTCTCCATTGAGTTGCTTTTCCACACACTCAACCGCAAACTGAGCCGACTTCATCGCAATTGTCACACCTGATGAAAACACAGGATCAAGGAACTCACCGGCATTGCCCAATAGCGCATACTTGTCTGTTGCAAGGTGTTTTACGTTGGCAGAATAGCCACCGATTTCACCGGCAGGGTTTGGATACTCTGCATTCGCCAATATTTCAGCCAAACCCGGCTCTTCCGTTGCCAGTTGCTTAATCGCGGCAATCTTGTCTTCTGGGTATGACTCAAAGAACTTAGGCTCCCCGACAATACCAAACGAAGACACACCGTTACTAAACGGGATCAACCAATACCAAACATCAGGGTTGGTTGGGTGCACCGAGATCAGAATTTTCTTGCGGTCATATTCAAGGTCGGTATCAACCTCTGAAATATGGTCGTTAATGTGCGTGAAAATAGCTTTGCGTGGAGGAAGCGATGATGGCTCTTCCAAATCAAGCATCTTAGGCAGCACGCGACCAAAGCCACTGCCATCTAGCACATACTGAGCCTCTAGCTGATAGCGTTCTCCATCAAGCACTTGTACGTCTAAAATGGTGCTGTCTTCAGTGAAGTTAATGCCCATCAACTCATGTTGATAATCAATGGCAACACCTTGCGCCTCGGCAGTGTCTGCTAACACCTTATCAAAGGCGCCTCGTTGAACCTGAAACGTGGTTCCCGGCCCAGCAGAGAATTTATCTTCAAAATTAAACGCGGTGTACACGCCATTTTTACGAAAAGCGGCACCATCTTTAAATTGGAAGTTAGCGTCAGCCACCGCTTCGCTCATCCCAGCTTGTTCAATCACTTCCATGCAAGCAGGTAGTAAGCTTTCACCAATAGAAAAGCGCGGGAAAAGGCTCTTTTCAATCACTCGAACATCGATGCCTTTTTTATGAAGCAAAGACGCGGCAATAGACCCTGATGGCCCAGCTCCGATGATCACGACTTGAGTTGACAGTTTTTTCATTAATTTAAGCCATGTTTGTTATTTTTTATTGCGCGCCAGCTTTCAATTCAAGAAGCGTATGACCAAGACCGATATCGTCGGTACGTGTCACCACTTCAAAGCCAGCTTCTTCAACGATCTCTAGGAAATCTTCACTGCGGTAAAAACGGCTGTTGCCGTTGGCCAAGCACGTAAAGTACAGCGAAGTCGCGTTTAAGCTATAAGAAGCCGCATCGTATTTCTGTGCATCCCAAAACAGTTCAAGGATATAGACCGTCGCCTCTTCTGACATATGAGAGCGAACACGCTTTAATATGCTCAGAATTTCCATTGGCGAGAAGCAATCAAGGAACTGGCTCATCCACCACACATCCGCGCCTGTAGGCAACGCTTGTTGTTTGTCGAGCATGTTGGCTGGGAATGGCGTCACTCGGTCTTGATGGCCATGTTGTGTCGCGTTTGCCATTGCCATTTCTAGCTGCTGTGGCAAATCGACAATCGTTATCTCAACATCTGAGTCGTGGTTGCAGCACTGCATTGCCCACTTACCCGTGTTACCGCCAATATCCACCAGCGATTTAGGTTTCTTGCTGAAGACTTTCTCAAGCAAAACAGGGAACGAACGATCGGAATAGAAGTGATCAAACTTGAACCAGCTCTCTTTTGCTTTTTCTGGCAATTGAGACAAGCCTTGGTAAATAGTTTCCCAGTCACCCAACTCTTTTAAACCCGCAGGTGTACCTTCTTCAATCGCTTCCGTTAGGTGCATCATCGCGGCGTAACAAACATCGGCAGTAAAATCCATGTTTGCGTTAGTCATGCCGTCATGCAAAAGATAGAAGCCAAGGTTGGCCATTTTGTAGTTAGGCTTTTCCCACGTAACAATATGAGCACTCAACGCCATATCGAGCAGAACTTTCACGCCGTACTCGGATACACCGGTTATTTCAGAGAGCGTATCTGCAGGTAAACCATCGTTGCGCGCATCATCCAAGGCTTTTAAAATACCTAAATCACGAAGTGTACGAGCAGTATGAAAAACAATCGGAGCGAAAGACAACTTTTGCGCTTCTGTTTTTGCTTCTAATGCATTGAATGGATCTAATTTATATTCCGACACGAAAAACCTAACTTTAAAATAATAGAGGGTTACTCAGCAGCCATTTTTGCAAGCTTACGTTTAATATCAACGTTTAAGTTATTAACCCAGCGGTTGTAATTACGGTGTATTTCACCATCGTCATACTTCAAATTCTCTGATTCAACGTAAAGAATAGAGTAAAACTTGTCACTATAAGGAATTTCAACCACAGCATGGTGCGAGCGAACATACAGCTCTGCACGGATCAAGCCAGGCTTTATTTCTGAAACCAACCAACCTCGATTCTCAGCCGACTCATAAATAGCTGATTTCACCTGTTTGCTTTAAAGATTAAGTGCAACTGGAGTATCCTCAACATTCATTACAGGTTGGACACGTCCACACCCTGCAAGAACGAATATGAATAACATTGAAACGGCTATTTTTAGTAATTTCATTTAGATTCCTTATCTGTGTTTATTTATAAGCACGCGTAGTATTTAGTTAGACCCAAAGCAAATCAATACTCTATGTCAAATCAATCCCAATTAATGTCGTTTAATATTGAGAAATGGTCTGCAAATTCTGCGGGGCTCAATTCTGATGCCGAATGGCAAACATGGAGCAAGAATTTAGATTGGCCACAAGATGGCTCAACTGAATTTAAAGCTATCCCGCCGATGATGCGACGCCGAATGAGCCTGCAAAGCAAGCTTGCCGTCCAAACCGCATTAACGCTATTAAAAGACACCTCGATTGATTATCTGGTTTTTGCAAGCCGACACGGTGAACTGCACCGAACCGCCACATTGATTCAGTCGATATTAGAAGGTGACGATGCCTCGCCAATGGCGTTCTCGCAGTCGGTACACAATACCGCAGCTGGGCTAACCACCATTGCCGCAAAAGCGCCGATTCCATTGACCTCTATTGCAGCTGGGCAAGATACTTTCCATAATGCTCTGATTGAAGCTTATCTTTACCTTCACCAATACCCGTCGCATCGTGTGTTAGTTATCGATTTCGACCAGCCTCTACCTGAGCTCTATCAAGAGTTCGAAACTCAAAGCTATGCCGACTATGCTCTGGGTTTAGTTCTCACAGCAGGCAATGAATACTCGATTTCAAGAGCCGTATCGGTATCAAGAACTGTAACCAGCGAAAGCTCATTAGCTGAATTGCCTCAAGGCCTGCAAACACTGCAGAACATTCTTCAGAATACACAGCATTGGACAATTGCAGGTAAACACCAAGCTTGGACTTGGGTAAATAGCGCGAAAGCTGGAACTCAACAATGAGTAAGGTCGACCAATATTGGCGAGTATTCGCGACAGGCCTCTGCTTTACCATCTTCGGATTAGGAGGCTTAGTGCTTAGCTTCTTGATCTTGCCATCGATCGCCCTCATCACGTCGGATACCATTCAACGAGAGCTTAAGGCTCAACGATTGATTCGCTTTTCATTCAATGCGTTCTGCCAGATCATGAAATTCACAGGCGCTATTGATTACCGAATTGATGGTGCGGAACTACTGCGTGAAGATCGCAACTGCATCATCGTCGCCAATCACCCAAGCTTGATTGACTATGTGCTGATCGCCTCTCAACTTCCTCAATGCGATTGCCTCGTTAAGGCAGCAATATGGGAAAACCCTTTTATGAAGAGGATCGTCAAAGCTGCGGGGTACATACCCAATCAAGCACCTGACGACCTTTTAGAACGCTGTGAAGAACGTTTTTCTCGCGGTAACGTATTGCTTGTTTTCCCCGAAGGCACTCGCACAACGCCCGGAATTGAGCCATCCTTACAACGTGGTGCGGCACAAATTGCCACTCGAACACAAACCGATTTACGTGTAATTCATATTACGGTTTCTCCGTCATTCTTAACCAAAGAGAAAAAATGGTATCAAGTTCCTGCTACGAAACCCTTTTTTCATATCGCGGTGAAAGGTAAAATAGAAGTCGCACCCTTTATTGAAAATTCGAATAACTTAACTTCGGCAGCAAGACGCCTTAATCATCATCTTGCACACACTATTTTCCCTTCCGAAGAAAGTATTTAGCCAATCAATAAACAACAGGCGATATCAGCATTTCGAAAATACATCGCATAATGTAGAATCGCCCCCTTAAAGCAGCATTTAGATAAAGCATTAAGTAGGCCAAAGTGGAAACATTACACAACGAACTGAAACAACTGATCATCGACGCATTGAACCTTGAAGACATGAGCATTGATGAGATTGAAACAGAAGCTCCACTATTTGGTGATGGACTTGGATTAGATTCTATTGATGCGCTAGAGCTTGGCCTTGCTATCAAGAAAAAGTACAACATTGTTATCGATGCCGACGATTCAAACACTCGCCAGCATTTTGCATCGGTAGAAAACCTAGCAAACTACATCTCATCTCAAACGAACAACTAGACAGATCTTTATGACACAAGCTAACCACCAAGAAGTATACAACCAGGTTAAAGATGCGCTTATTGAGCTGTTCGAGCTTGATGCTGAAGATATCACTCCTGAAGCTCACCTTTATCTTGATCTCGACCTAGACAGCATTGATGCGGTTGATTTGGTCGTTCACCTACAGAACGTAACAGGTAAGAAGATCAAACCTGAAGAGTTCAAAGCAGTACGCACCGTTAATGACGTTGTGGAGTCTGTGGCTGAACTATTGAAGGACGCATAATGCGTCCTCTGCTGACTTTACTGTCGGCAATCATACTTTTCACTTATCCAATAGCGGTTTACTTTGGACTCAACAAGTTTGGCCTACAAACCGTTGGTATCGCCTTGGCCGCTATCTTTGCTGTCCGTATTTTTACTGGCGGTCAGGCTAAAATCAAAGAGCTAAAACACTTAGCTTGGATCAGTGGAAGTGCCGGAATTGTTCTGCTGGCACTAGGATTAACCTTCAAGCAGCATGGCTGGTTAACCTATTACCCCGTCATCGTTAATGTTTGTATGTTGGCTGTATTCGCTTCAAGCCTATGGCAACCTCAAACGATTATCGAGCGCCTTGCTCGTCTCCAAGAGCCTGAACTTCCGCAAAGTGGCGTTGATTACACACGAAAAGTCACCAAAGTTTGGTGCCTGTTCTTTGTTGTCAATGGCTCTATCGCCCTTTACACCTGCTTCCAACCTCTTGAAATATGGACCCTATACAATGGCTTACTCAGCTATTTGTTCGCCGGGTTACTTTTTGCAGGAGAGTGGGTAGTAAGACAGCGCATTCGTCAGAGTTAAATTGTTATGACCCAAACCGTCTCTTACACTTCCTTGTCTGAACTTCTCAGCCAGAAAAGATCGCCAGATTCTATTGTCTGCTTTGATGACAATAGCGAGATTACGTGGCAAACATTTAACGACGATTTATCTCGACTCGTACGCTTTTTATCTTCATCCCCTTTTCAACGAGTCGCGATTTATACCCAAGACAGCTACCTATTTTCGGTGGCCTTTTTAGCGTGTGCAGTCAGTCACAAACACATCATCTTACCGGGTAACTACCAACCTTGTGCGCTTGCCGAGCTGAGTGAACATTTTGACTGTCTGCTAGTTGATGACTCGATTGGCGAAGTTGAAGTGAGTGACGTTCGCAATATCCAAACCTTATTGAACTCAAACACCGAAGCGCAAAAGCCTCTAACCGATAATCTTCCAGCCATTGATTTGGCAGCAATCCAATTGACCTTATTTACTTCAGGTTCAAGCGGTACACCGAAGGCAATCAATAAAACACTAGAACACCTAGATATCGAAACAGCTCAGCTAGATAAGAACTGGGGCGAATTACTCAAGAGTAACCGAGTCCAAAGTACCGTCTCGCACCAACATATCTATGGTTTGCTGTTTAGAATCTTATGGCCGCTATGCTCTGGTGTTCCATTTGCTCGAAACAACCTTGAGTACCCAGAACAGATTCTGTCTCACGCCAATAAAAACTGTGTACTGATCAGCAGCCCTGCGCTACTCAAACGATTAAAGCATGAGACCAACAAGGTACAACTTGCAGGAATCTTCTCTTCGGGTGGCCCATTGCCTACCGAGTCGGCTCATCAGTCACGAGATTTACTTGGTCATTTACCTATCGAGGTGTTTGGCAGCACAGAGACTGGCGGTATAGCCTTTCGCCAGCAACAGAGCGCTCAAGCGCCTTGGCAACTTTTTGACTGTATTGAGGCTAGTCTCAACAGTGAGAATTGCATTAAGTTATTGTCGCCCTACATCGATCAGAATAACTGGTACCAAACCGCTGATGAATGCGAAATGGTCTCGGAGAATCAATTCATATTGAAAGGTCGAACTGACCGAGTGATCAAGATAGAAGAAAAACGAGTATCACTGGTTGAAGTCGAAAAGCGACTTGAGCAACTTCCTTGGATAAGCGAGTGTGTCGTCATTCCATTTGAAGAACCGGAACGCTTAATCTTGGCGTCGGTTTTGGTATTATCAGATGAAGGCCAAACGAAACTCGCCACCATGAGTAAAGGTAAATTCTGGTTAATGCTGCGTTCAGAACTTAGAAAATGGTTAGAACCGATCGCTATCCCAAGAAAGTATCGTATTGTTGATGAGATTCCACTCAACAGCCAAGGTAAGCGACTAACCTCTCATATCGAACAGCTAATAAAATCATAGAAACCGCTGATCGTATTTTACACTGAGATCATCTTTTTATATTTTTGTCAGAACACCCATTTTCAGCCCAAGGATTCTAAGCACGCGCTATGGATAAGAGAAAACCAAACGTCATTGCTGTTGACATTGTAGAGAAAGAATCGACCCTGACACTCCATATTACTGGAGACATCACCGACTTTAAGGGGCACTTCAAGAGCTTTCCTATTCTTCCAGGTGTTACACAGATTGATTGGGCACTTCACTATGCAGTCCAAGAGCTGAATGTCCCTGGTTACTTTAAAGGCATGGAAGTCATCAAATTCCAAGAGCCAATCCTGCCCGACTCGACCATTCAGCTGTCACTCAAGTGGGATGCTGACAAAGACAAATTGAGCTTCAGTTACACCTCAAACAACGGCGAACAGACTCACTCTTCAGGTAAAATGAAGCTGGGAGAAAAAAGTGAATAGCACTCCCATCGAGGTTGTTTCTCAACACTTAGCGAAAGAAAGCAGCTACAACGCTTGCTTCCTTGTCCCGTGCTTTAACCATGGCGCAACCATGCCTGCTGTGGTTTCTTCGCTCCATCATTTTGAGTTGCCAATCATCATCGTTGACGATGGCAGTGAACTCACCACCAAACAGTTTCTGACTCCCCTTGCTGATAACCCAAACGTAATTCTGGTCACGCTTGAGCAGAACCAAGGCAAAGGCGGCGCAGTAAAAGCTGGTATCAAAAAAGCGCAAGAGCTCGGCTTTAGCCACGCCATTCAAATTGATGCAGATGGTCAACATGACTTAGACGCCCTACCCGCGTTAATAGAAGCCTCTCAAAGTCATCCACAGCGTCTGATATCAGGCCAGCCGGTCTACGATGAGAGTGTGCCTAAAGCAAGGCTCTACGGGCGCTACGCGACACATATCTGGGTATGGATAGAAACCTTATCTCTGTCGATTAAAGACAGTATGTGTGGCTTTAGAGCGTACCCGATCAATCAAACACAAGCGGTACTGAACAAATACGATGTTGGTTCGAGAATGGATTTCGATATCGAGATTTTGGTTCGCTTGTATTGGGAAGGCTGCGATATTGATTTCGTTGAAACACGCGTTATATACCCAGAAAATGGCGTCTCTCATTTCGACGCGCTGTGGGATAACGTAAAAATCAGTTGGATGCACACGAGACTGTTCTTCGGCATGCTGCCAAGAGCACCAAAGCTGCTCGCTCGTCATTTCAAATCAGATTCTGCTAAAAATGGTCAAAACCAAGATTCCTTGGCTGAATCAAGCAAGAACGAGTCAGAACAACCACACTGGTCTCGCACTCAAGAACGCGGCACCGTACTCGGTATCAAACTACTATTGGCGGTTTATACCCTATTAGGCCGCGGTGTCTTTAACCTGATTTTGCGCGGTGTGATGCGTTATTACCACCTAACGGGCAAACGCGCGCGAAACGCTTCTGAGCAATACTTGTTCCAGCTAAAGGCCTACGCAGAGCAACAGAATATCGAGTTACCCGCTGAGTTAACCAGTTATAACCATCTGCTTTCGTTTGGCCATACGATGCTAGACAAGTTAGCCGCATGGAAAGGCGATTTCTCGGCAGATAACCTCACGATTCATGGCCAAGAACAATTCGAGAGCATGGTAGCAAACCAACAAGGTGTGCTGATTCTGGGTTCTCACCTTGGCAATATCGAACTGTGCCGCGCTTTAGGTCGCAGACACTCGAACATCAAAATCAATGCACTGGTTTTCACCGAGCACGCTGAACGTTTCAATTCAGTAATGAAAGCGGTCAACCCTCAGTCTGATTTAAACCTGATTCAGGTGACTTCCATGGGGCCTGACACGGCTATTTTGTTGCAGCAGAAGTTGGAGCAAGGCGAGTGGATTGTGATTGTTGGTGATAGAACTTCCACCAGCAAAGAGAGCCGTTCAATATGGGCAGAGTTCTTGGGTAAGGAAGCGCCCTTCCCTCAAGGGCCATTTATGTTAGCCTCTGTTCTCAAAGCCCCCGTGTTCTTATTGTTTGGGCTACGTGATGACTCACGAGCTAAGCCGCACTTTAATGTCTATTTCGAGCATTTTAGCGACAAGATCGAGCTACCAAGGAAGACACGCGAACAATCTTTACAGCAAGTCGTGCAAAAATATGCGAACCGACTTCAGCACTACACACTGAAAGCACCGCTTCAGTGGTACAACTTTTTTAATTTTTGGACATTGAGCAAGCACCATGACGAAAAAGAATCCAAATAGCATCACCTTTGGTGCCGAACGCCTCACTATCGAGGACGTTGTCGCTATCTCACAAGGCGCAAAAGCCTCGATGAACTCAAGTAACCAGTTCACATCTAAGATCGACCGTGGTGTCGCTTTCTTAGAACGCCTACTCAAAGAAGAAGGCGTGATCTATGGTGTGACAACGGGCTACGGTGACTCATGTACCGTTGCGATTCCGCCAAATCTTGTTGATGAATTACCACTGCATCTAACGCGCTTTCACGGCTGTGGTTTAGGCGAAATACTGTCTCACGAGCAAGCTCGTGCAGTATTAGCAACACGCCTGTGTTCTTTATCACAAGGTGTCTCTGGTGTGACTCATGATTTGCTCAACCAGATCGTTACTCTGATTAACCAAAACATCTCACCGCGTATTCCTCAAGAAGGGTCGGTTGGCGCCAGTGGCGATTTAACGCCGCTGTCTTATCTGGCGGCCGCACTGATTGGTGAGCGTGATGTTATCTACAAAGGCGAAATTCGCCCTACTAGTGACGTCTACAAAGAACTAGGAATTAGCCCTATCAAGCTTAAGCCAAAAGAAGGCTTGGCATTGATGAATGGCACATCAGTGATGACAGCATTAGCTTGTATCGCTTACAAGCGCGCGGAATACCTAGCTCAGCTATCAACTAAAATCACGGCAATGGTGTCTGTGGGTATGCAAGGCAACGATTTCCATTTCGATGAAGCTTTGTTTGCAGTGAAGCCTCATCCGGGTCAACAGCAAGTTGCAGCATGGCTACGTGATGACTTACAAGCGGATCGCCCGCCACGTAATAGCGATCGCTTACAAGATCGTTACTCGTTGCGTTGTGCTCCGCATGTTATCGGTGTAGTTCAAGACTCTCTACCTTGGCTTCGCCAAATGATCGAGAACGAGCTAAACAGCGCCAACGACAACCCAATTATCGATGGCGACAATGAGCGCGTACTGCACGGTGGGCACTTCTACGGTGGCCATATCGCAATGGCAATGGACACGCTAAAAACAGCAGTAGCGAACCTTGCAGACCTACTTGATCGCCAAATGGCGCAGCTAATGGACTACAAGTTCAATAACGGCCTGCCATTTAACCTAACAGGCGCGGAAGGCGAACGTAAGCCAATCAACCACGGCTTCAAAGCGGTACAGATCGGTGTGTCAGCTTGGACAGCAGAGGCATTGAAGCACACCATGCCAGCAAGCGTGTTCTCTCGTTCAACCGAGTGTCACAACCAAGACAAAGTCAGCATGGGCACCATTGCGGCTCGTGACTGCTTACGCGTTCTTGAACTGACTGAACAAGTAGCGGCAGCGTCACTTCTGGCGGGTACACAAGCGCTTGAGCTTCGTAAGCGCCACAATGAGCTCGATGAGCACCACATGAGTGAAAATCTAAAGCACATTCGCGACGAAGTACTGAAAGAGTTTGAATTTATCGTAGAAGATCGACCACTTGAAGGCGATCTACGCCACTTTATTTCTCGTATTCAAAGTCAGCATTGGTCACTTTACTCATAGAATGGTTAACTTCATAAAGTAGTTAACCTCATAAAGTAGCCAACCCTTTACGCAATATTGTTGAGAGCGATTTATGTCTGAAATCCTTCATCCATTACAATCTGAGGTGACTCTGATTACCTCATTCCAAGATGCCGACCCGATGGGGGTGATCTATCACGGCAATTACTTCCGATTTTTTGAAGAAGTAAGACGCATCATGATGGATAAGATTGAGTACAACTATCATGAGATGAAGGATTCCGGCTACATGTGGCCAATCATCGATACGCGCGTGAAATACATCAAGGCAATACCGTTTAATCATCAGATTAAGGTAACGGCTAAATTGACCGAATGGGAAAATCGCTTGCGCGTTGATTACGAGATTCATGATGCCAACACAGGTGCTCGCATGACACGCGCCCACACCATGCAGGTTGCTGTGACCATCGAAGAACAAGAGATGTGCTTCGCTTCACCGAAGATATTTACTGATAAAGTCGAACACTGGCATCAGTTTGGTTGCTTACCTCTAGCTACTGAACATCCATCTCAAGCCTCTAACAACCAACAGGTGAAACATGAGTCTGTTTAAACGCAGTCGCAAACACATTAGCATCGCGCTACTGGGGCTTGCTTCTATGGTGGCGAGTAGCTTTGCTGGTGCTAGTGAGAACACGATTGCCGTCGGTTCAGTTTCAGATCTGCAAACGGTGTTGAGCACAAATAGCATTGTCCGTGGTGAGTTTACTCAAACACGTAACATGGAAATGTTCGCCCAACCTCTGACGTCACAAGGCACGTTTTTATTAGATAAGTCGAGTGGTTTGCTGTGGACGCAAGCAACCCCGTTTCCTGTGAGCCTAGTGCTAACCGATAACAAGCTGAGCCAAAGGTTTGCTGATCAACCCGCTAAGATCATCACTGACAAAGAAAACCCAATGGCGTTTTATTTCAGCCATATCTTCTTGTCGGTATTCCACGGCGATACGCAAAAACTTCAAGAACAATTCTCTCTGTCATTTGAACCTGCGAACGAGCTAAGCTCAGATGAAAGTGCAGGCGCAAGTACAGAGAACGCGTTATGGACACTGACCCTAACGCCAAAAAGTTCTCCAATGAATGCGGTGTTTGAAGCCATCACGCTGCAAGGACACAATGACATTGAGCGCATTGAGCTAAAGGAGATTCGTGGAGACAGCACGGTGATCGAATTTAGCCAGCTAAGCCATCAACCGGAAGTATTATCAGATGCCGAAGCGCAACAATTTCAACTCTAAGCTTGCCCTTGTCTGGCTAGTTGTCGTGGTGCTGTTTAGCGGACTGTTGATCAAACAGTTCGCTTTTTCTTCTTCAGTGCCTATTGAAAGCAACATCATGAAATTGCTGCCAGAAAACCAGCAAGATCCCATGGTCGAACAAGCCTTTCAGCAGATTTCCAACTCCATGAGTGAGCAAGTGGTGTTCATCTTGAGCAGCCCCGACATCAAGAACACCATGGCGGCAACCAAAGCATTTGAGAAATCGCTCAATCAAGACTCCTTCACAGGAAAACAAACACTCTTCAAACACGTTCAAGGCAAGATCAACGCCAGCACGCAAAGCCAATGGAGTGACTTCTATTTTCGTCACCGAGCTCAACTGCTAACGGAGCATCAGAAAGAAACACTGACCCATTCCCCAGAGTCTCGCGCACAGAATGTGATTCAATCGCTATACAACCCTTTCTCAGGAGTCACTGCGACCGAGCTAACTCTAGATCCATTTCTGTTATTTCGTGACTACATCAGTGCCGTTGGTACCCGTTCGAGCAACTTTGACATTAAAGAGGGCTACCTAACCGCACAATCGCAAGATCAGTCACACATTTTGGTTACCGCAACCTTAGCAGGCTCTCCCTACAGCTTGGCTATTCAAGAGCAGCTTCCGGAACTTGACGCTTTAGAGCGAGACATAGAGAAGCAATTTGACGTCAAAGTTCAGCACACTGGCGTGGTTTTCTATGCCAATTACGGTACTCAAAGTGCAAAGTCTGAAATCAGCACCATTGGTTTAGGATCATTAGCGGGTGTAATTTTATTGGTGTGGCTAACGTTTCGTAGCACCCTGCCGCTTGCCTTATCTTTACTCTCCATCAGCACTGGGTTATTGGTTGCACTGGCAAGCACGGTCGCGATCTTCGGCAAGATCCATCTGTTTAGCTTAGTGTTTGGTGCCAGCTTGATTGGCGTATCCATTGATTACTCTTTTCACTATCTCACTGACCGCTTGGCTGCGGGTAATCACTGGCAGAGTGATAAAGGGCTAAAGCATATCTTCATTGCGATTACCTTAGGGCTACTTACTAGCTTGATAGGTTATTTAGGTCTGCTGGTGGCTCCTTTCCCTGGCTTACAGCAGCTTGCTTTGTTCTCATCTATTGGGCTTATCGCCGCTTACGCCAGTGTAGTGTGTTGGTATCCAGTATTGGCCTTCAAACCGAGTCAACAACACGAACTTCCGTTAGCGAACCTATGGCATGCATGGCTAAACTTATGGAGCAAACCTAAGTTCAGAATCGGCTTGCCGCTCGTCGTCACCGTTATTAGCGTGGCGTCAATCAGCCAAGTTCGTTACGACGACGATATTCGACAACTTCAGGCGATGCCTGACCAACTCAAACAACAAGAGCAAGCTATCTCTGAGATCTCAGGACTAGGTAGTGCTCAGAACATGTTGTTGGTGAGTGCGAAGGGTAATCAGGCGTTACTAAACAAATTAGCATTGATCAGCTCTGAGTTAGATTCGTTGGTCGATCAGCAAGGTATCTCTGGCTATCGCAGCGTTAATCAACACCTACCAAGTGAGCAAGAGCAACACGACAACTACCAACTGGTTAAACAGCTCTACGCTAACCAAAGCGCTACCTTACAAACCACACTCGGTTGGCCGAGCTTCCCAGAGCTTCCCAAATACCAACCGATCACACTGAATGAGTTTTTGGAATCTCCAGTATCAGAGCCTATTCGCCCTCTTTGGTTAAAACCAATCAATAACCAAGCAGCGTCGGTGATTATGATCAAGGATGTCACTAATTCAGAGCTGTTCTCTCAATGGCTCGATTCAAGCTTTGCTCAACAACAAGGCGTGAAGTACCTCAATAAAGCCGATGAGATCTCATCTCTGTTTGCTGAATACCGAGTTAAAATTACTGAGCTGTTATTGATAGCGTTTGCGGCTATCGGAATGGTGTTAGGTTGGCGTTACGGTGTGAAGCAAAGTCTGTTAATGCTGTTGCCGTCATTGATTGCCGGAGTGGCAGGTTTAGCGGTCACAGGTATTTTAGGCTCGACACTAAACCTATTTAACCTGCTTGGGCTGATTCTAATTTTAGGGATTGGTATCGACTACACCTTGTTCTTTACTGAGCAGAAAAAGTCACTGAGTACCTTACTGGCGATCACCTTGTCTGGTCTCACAACGCTGCTTTCATTTGGCCTTCTTTCACTGAGTCAGACTCATGCCATTCATAGCTTCGGTGTTACCGTCCTGACTGGTATTTTTGTGGCGTGGTTACTTTCACCACTCGCGATTAACACCGAACAAGCCGCGGAAAAATCAAACTCTCGAGAGGCTTTTAGATGAACAAAACAATCAAGATAGCGCTCGTCGTTGGACTGGGCTTATTACTCAACGCTTGTTCGATGGTGTCTCAACAGCCAACAGGCGCAAGTGTCTCAATCGACAAAGACACCGAGCTAAACTTGCCGCTGCCTGCTGAACTGGGGTACGCATTTACGGCGAGCCAGCTGATCAGCGCAACATGGCAAGACGATACCCAGCAATTGCCTGTTCAAGTCGAAGTTACACCGGATAAAGTCGTTTTAGCGGGTTTTTCCTCTTGGGGAACGCGCATTTTATCGCTGCAATATCAGAACCAAGCGATTGAGACTCAAGTTCTATCCGGTCTTGGCGCAACCCTGCCGCAACCCGAGCAGGTGTTATTTAATTTAATGCTGACTCTATGGCCAATTGAAGCATGGGCGCAGCCTTTGCAAGGCATCGGCTGGCACTTGGTCGACACAGAAAACAGCCGCACCGTGTTTGATGAAAACCAACAGGCAATTATTCAAATTGATTACCAAGCAGAGCCCGGAACACACAAAACCACGGGCAACATTGTTTTCAAACATTTGACCCAAGGCTACACCATCACCATACAAACGTTGAACTCAACGATTGTCGATAACCCAAGTAAGAGCTGAACATTATGCCTATTTATATCCAAGACTGTGGTTTCCACTCCGCATTAGGCTCAAGCGTTGCTGACATTCATGGCAGCCTCAAAGGTGCGCGCGAATCAAACATGGTTGAAGTAAGCGATATGCTGAATGATGGTAAGCACACTATCGTCGGTAAGGTGGCTGGAAAACTGCCGGAGATCCCACCTGATCTAACGCAATACGCTACTCGCAACAATCAACTGGCGTTATCAGCTCTTAATCAAATCAAAGACTCTATCAAGCAAGCAAAATCACAATTTGGCGCAGACAGAATTGCTGTAGTTATCGGCACCAGCACCTCGGGTATCTCGGACGGCGAAGCAGCATTCAAACATAAACTGGCACATGGTGAGTTTCCTGAGCATTACCATTATTCAAAACAAGAACTAGGCAATACCTCTGAATTTGTTAGCCAACATTGTGCATTAACAGGACCAAGCTATGCGATATCGACCGCTTGCTCGTCCAGTGGCCGCGTATTTCTGACCGCTCAACGTTTGTTAGATTCAGGCATGGCTGATGCTGTGTTGGTTGGAGGTGTCGACACCTTATGTAAGCTGACGCTCAATGGTTTTCATGGTCTTGAAGCACTTTCAACCACACATTGTAAGCCATTTAGTGCAACACGAGATGGTATCAACATCGGAGAAGCAGCAGCATTTATGTTGCTCAGCAAGGCAAAACTGGTCGGTGTTAATACAACCCCAAACACGTCGAACATTGCCTTGTTAGGCTGTGGCGATAGCTCTGACGCACACCATATTTCAGCGCCTCACCCTGAGGGGAATGGTGCGGAGCAAGCGATGATAAAAGCGTTAGATTCTGCTCAGTTGCAAGCTGAAGACATCGGTTATATCAATGCTCATGGCACCGCAACTCCACTCAATGATTCAATGGAAAGCAAAGCCATTCATCGTATTTTTGCAAACAAGGTTCCCGTCAGTTCCACCAAGCCTCTCACCGGGCATACTCTTGGAGCCGCAAGTGCAATAGAGGCTGCAATAACATGGCATATTTTAAAATATGACTTACCGCTTCCCTTACAAAAATGTCAGGATAAAGCTGAAGATATTGAGATTGATTTGGTAAACTGTTCCCAGAAACTTAAAGTAAAGAACATCTTAAGCAATTCTTTCGCTTTTGGTGGCAACAACATTAGCCTGATTTTTGGTGTAGTAAATGACTGATATCCCTTCTGTAGACCAACTTCTCCCACACGATGATCCGATGATATTAATCGATCGTGCTATCAACGTAGAGGCGTTGTCGATTCACTGTCAGGTCGATATTGGTGCTCATAACCTGTTCTTTAATGCCGAATCTCAAACCGTACCAGCGTATGTCGGTATTGAGTTTATGGCTCAGTCTGTAGCGGCATGGTCTGGATACCATGCGCTGAAAAACGGCACGACTCCTCCAATCGGCTTCTTACTCGGTTCTCGTCGCTACAAGTCACTGTGTGATGAGTTCACTCAAGGTCAGACCCTTGATATCTACGCCGAGCAACTGATGGAAGACAGTGGCATGGCCGTGTTTACCGCCCGAGTCGAAGACCAAGGTGAGTTAGTGGCTCAATGCCAACTCAACGTCTACGTGCCGACCGAACAAAAATTACAAGAAATGAAAACTAGGAGCCCATCATGACCCGTCAGGTTTTAGTCACAGGTGCCAGCAAAGGCATTGGTAAAGCGATCGCTATTCAACTCGCGAAAGACGGATTTGAAATCGCCGTTCACTACATGGGTGACAAGCAAGGTGCTGAAGACACATTAAAGTCGATCACCGAACTGGGTGGTGCTGGACGTCTTATCCAATTTGATATCAGCAACCGCAGCGAGTGTCGCGAAAAGCTTGAGTCTGATATTGCCGAGCATGGCGCTTACTATGGTGTTGTAAATAATGCCGGTATTACTCGTGATACAGCATTCCCAGCCATGACGGAAGAAGAGTGGGATGGCGTTATCCATACCAACCTCGACAGCTTCTACAACGTACTTCATCCGTGCGTGATGCCAATGGTTCAGAAACGCAAAGGTGGTCGAATCGTTACTCTGGCGTCGGTATCCGGCATCATGGGTAATCGCGGTCAAACCAACTATGCCGCAGCAAAAGCGGGCGTGATTGGCGCGACTAAGTCACTTGCTTTAGAACTCGCAAAACGCAAGATCACAGTAAACTGTGTGGCTCCGGGTTTAATCGATACTGGCATGGTGGATGAGCACGTGAAAGATCATGCGCTTCCTCAAGTGCCACTGCGACGTATGGGTGAGCCAGAAGAAGTAGCAGGACTAGTGAGTTACCTAATGTCTGATATTGCAGGCTACGTTACTCGCCAAGTGATTTCAGTCAATGGAGGCTTAGTATGACCCGCCGCGTTGTTGTAACTGGCATGTCTGGTGTTACTGCCTTTGGTAATGATTGGCAGCACATCGAACCAAAACTAAAAGCCTGTGAAAATGCCACTCAATATATGCCAAGTTTTGAGCAATATGATGGTCTTAACACAAAGCTTGCTGCGCCTATTGATGATTTCCAATTACCAAAACACTACAAGCGTAAACAAGTACGTGGCATGGGACGTGTGTCTCGTCTAGCAACCGTTGCAACAGAAAATGCATTGGAGCAAGCAGGACTGATTGGCCACGACGTTTTGACTAACGGCGAAACAGGCATTGCTTACGGCTCTTCGACCGGCAGTACTGATGCCGTTGGTGCATTTGGTGTGATGCTTAACGAGAAATCGACACGCGCAATCACCGCAACCACCTACGTTCAAATGATGCCACACACCGCTGCGGTAAACGTAGGACTGTTCTTTGGCCTACGCGGCCGCGTGATTCCCACCAGCAGTGCCTGTACTTCAGGAAGCCAAGCCATTGGTTACGCCTATGAAGCGATCAAACACGGCTACCAAACCGTGATGGTTGCCGGTGGTGGCGAAGAGCTATGCCCAACTGAGTCTGCCGTTTTCGATACCCTTTTTGCTACCAGTTTAAAGAACGACACACCAGAAAAGTCCCCTAGCCCTTACGACAGTGAGCGAGATGGCCTCGTTATCGGTGAAGGCGCAGGTACACTAGTTCTTGAAGAGTATGAACATGCTGTTGCTCGTGGCGCAAAAATCTACGCTGAGATCATCGGTTTTGCCAGCAACTGCGATGCCGCTCATGTGACTCAACCTCAGATGGAAACCATGCAAATCTGTATGGAAAAAGCTCTAAAAGATGCTCAACTTCCGGCTGAAAAGATTGGCTATGTTTCTGCGCACGGTACCGCGACTGAAAAAGGCGATATTGCAGAAAGTAACGCAACCGCGAATATCTTTGGCGAAGTGCCAATCAGTTCATTGAAAAGCTACTTTGGTCATACGCTTGGCGCATGTGGTGCGATTGAAGCTTGGTTAAGCCTAGAGATGATGCATAGCGGTTGGTTCAGCCCAACCCTAAACCTTGAGAATGTCGATGAACAGTGCGGCAAGCTCGATTACATCACAGGCTCAGGTCGCGAATTGGATGTTGAATATCTAATGAGCAACAACTTCGCCTTTGGCGGGATCAATACTTCCGTCATCTTCAAGAAAATCTGAGCTTAACTAGATAAAACTCAAGACAAATAAAAAGGGTCAGTAACCAAGTTACTGACCCTTTTTTGAATCTAGCAATCGCTCAATTAAGCGTTAGCTTCACGCTCAGCGATGAACTCAAGAGCCATCTTGATGCGAGCGATTACGCGCTCTTTACCAACAAGCTCCATCACAGCATCAACAGAAGGAGACTGACCACCGCCAGTTACTGCTACGCGAAGTGGCATACCGATTTTACCCATGCCGATCTCTAGCTCTTCACAAACCGCTGCAATCACACCATCTTTGATGTTTACAGTAGTGAAATCTTCAAGTGCTTCAACCTTAGCAAGAGCAAGTTCTAGTGGGCCTTTAGCAACACCACGTAGGTGCTTCTTAGCTGCGCCAGCTTCAAACTCTGAGAAGTCTTCGTAGAAGTAACGAGACTGCTCAGCAAGTTCGATAAGCGTGTTACAGCGCTCGCCAACTAGCTTGATCACTTCAGTGATCGCTGGGCCGTTTGTTATATCGATCTTCTGTGCGTCTAGGTGCCATTGCAGGTATTTTGCAACGTACTCAGGCTCAGAAGTCTTGATGTAGTGGTTGTTCAACCAAAGTAGCTTTTCAGTGTTGAATGCAGATGCTGACTTGCTGATTGCTTTAAGGCTGAAGAATTCAATCATCTCTTCTTGAGAGAAGATCTCTTGGTCACCATGAGACCAACCTAAACGAACTAGGTAGTTGTTCAGTGCATTGGGTAGGTAACCTTCATCGCGGTATTGCATTACAGAAACAGCACCGTGACGCTTAGAAAGTTTCGCACCGTCATCACCAAGAATCATTGCACAGTGAGCGAAAGTTGGAACTGGCGCGCCTAGTGCTTCGTAGATGTTGATTTGACGAGGTGTGTTGTTGATGTGGTCTTCACCACGAACAACGTGTGTAATACCCATATCCCAGTCATCCACTACAACTACGAAGTTGTAAGTTGGAGCACCGTCTGTACGACGAATAATTAGGTCATCAAGTTGGCTGTTAGAAATTTCAATGCGACCACGAATTTGGTCATCAAATACTACGCTGCCTTCTTTAGGGTTACGGAAACGGATAACGCACGCATCACCTTCTTTTGCTGCTTCGTTTGCTGCAACAATTTTAGGGTGGTTCGCATCGTAACGAGCCATTTCCTTGTTTTCTTCTTGCTCTGTACGAATTTCGTCAAGCAGCTCTTTAGACGCGTAGCATTTGAATGCTTTGTCTTCAGCAAGTAGCTTATCAACCATTTCGTTGTAACGGTCAAAACGCTTAGATTGGTAGTAAGGACCTTCATCCCATTCCATACCCATCCATTGCATGCCTTCTAGAATTGCATCAACCGCTTCTTGAGAGTTACGCTCAAGGTCCGTGTCTTCGATACGTAGAACGAATTCACCACCTTGGTTCTTAGCGAATAGCCAAGAGTAAAGTGCAGTACGTGCACCACCAACGTGAAGATAGCCAGTTGGGCTAGGAGCAAAACGAGTTTTAACCGTCATTTAAATACCTTGATTATGTAGGTGATTCTTTTAGTGGGGTCTAATACAAAGTCTGTAATAGCCAAATATCACTAAATTTTGGGCGCTATTTTATCACCACCGCTTAAATCTACAATCAGTAGTGAATGATTAATGTGCTGTTCTTGCGCGAAAGCCACTGTAGAAAGGCCAAATTCAGCTTCGATGTAGCGAATCTATAGCCTGAGCCAATAAATTATAGCCACGCTTTTCTTTAACTCCCGCTTATTTCACCAACGTAACTCACCCATTCATATACCACTAAGATCAAATTCTTGAATTTATGTTTGACCTTACCCTTACGGGAAGGTTTATGTTAGGCGTAGATGAGAATTGGAGTATCGATATGAACCATTACACAACCGCGCTCAACGGCCTAAATTGCATGGGTTGTGCGAAGAAAGTTCGCACACTGTTTGGCGAATTCGACAATACGACGATCAATGATATATCGCCGACATACATCGATATTTCGACTCCAATTAATTACGTTCAACTCAACGAACAGTTGGCGACGCTTGGTTATAGCATGGGCAATAAACTGCACCTTTCGTTATCCGGTCTTAGCTGCGGTAAGTGCGTGAGCAAGCTGACTCAAGCACTTGAACAAACCGAGCAAATCTCAGAGCTAGAAATCAGCAAACATGAATTGTCATTGGTTACCCTGCTTTCAGAATCCGAGCTTATCGAGCTGATCGAAAGCGTCGGTTATCACGCAACCCCCTACTCTGAAGCGAATGATCTTTTATCGAGTTCAGATTCAGAAGAAGATAAAAAACCAACACCTGCAGAATCAGCACAAGCTAAACCTGCAACTAGCCAATATACCTATCACCTTGTTCTTGAAGGAATGACGTGTGCGAGTTGTGTTTCTTCGGTAGAGAAAGCACTGAAAAAGAATGAGTTCGTCGACCAAGCTCAGATCAACCTCGCTGAACAGACGGCCTTAGTTTTCACTTCTAAAACACGAGACGTCATCGAAAGCGCGCTAATAGAGTCCGTAAAAGCCGCAGGTTATGGCGCCGAGTTCGTTGATGACGCGGCAACTCAACAACAAAAACAACAAGAACAGCAACTTCGTACCCAAAAAGCTTTCCTAAAGAATTCAGTAAGCGCGCTGCTTATCGGTGCTCCGCTGATGGCGTGGGGCCTGCTCGGTGGCAGCATGACCATTGCTACATTTAACGACCAATTGGCTTGGGGCTTGGTTGGTGTGGTCTGTTTGATACTGCTCGCGACTTCAGGACGCAGCTTCTTTACTAACGCTTGGCAATCACTGATGCACAAGCGTGCAACCATGGATACGTTAGTTGCTTTGGGGACAGGCGCCGCGTGGTTCTATTCAATGTTGGTTGTTCTGATCCCATCGTGGTTCCCTGAAGCTTCTCGTCATGTCTATTTTGAAGCAAGTGCGATGATTGTTGGTCTTATTTCTTTAGGTCACTACATTGAAGCCAAAGCCAAAGCACGCACCACTAAGTCTTTACAGGCACTGATTAATTTACAACCTCAAAAAGCCGTGGTTATCGTCGATGGTAAAGAACAAACCATCGCCGTCGAAGCTATTCAAGTCGGTATGCAAGTACGAGTGAAACCGGGAGAAAAAGTCCCTGTCGATGGTGTCGTGGTATCTGGCGAATCTTATATCGATGAGTCGATGCTGACTGGCGAACCGCTTCCTAACGTTAAATCGATTAATGATAGCGTTTCAGCCGGTACCATTAATGGTGATGGCAGCTTAATTATTGAAGCGACAGGAATAGGATCAAGCACCATGCTGGCTCGAATCATTCAAATGGTTCGCCAAGCACAAAGCAGCAAGCCTGCGATTGCTAAACTCGCTGATTCAATCTCTGCCGTTTTCGTACCTGTTGTGGTCGCGATCGCAGCCATTACCGCCCTAGTTTGGTTTTTTGTTGGACCACAGCCTAGTGCAAGTTACATGCTCGTGGTATCAACCACAGTGCTGATCATCGCCTGCCCATGCGCATTGGGCTTAGCGACACCACTCTCAATTACTGTCGGCGTTGGCAAAGCCGCAGAGTTTGGCGTTCTGATCAAAGATGCCGATGTGTTGCAATCTGCAAGCAAAATCGACGCAGTCGTGTTTGATAAAACCGGCACCCTAACCCAAGGTAAACCAACCGTTCAGCAGGCCTTTTATGGCGATTTATCAGAGCAAGAACTGCTGGCTTACGCCTATTCGGTAGAGGTAGGGTCAGAACACCCATTAGCGAAAGCCGTTTGCCAATATGCAGAGAGCTTACAAGTTTCAGCGCTACCCCATAGCGAGTTCGAAAACCAACGAGGGCTTGGAGTACAAGCAATAATTAACGGCAAGAACGTTCAAGTCGGCTCACTTAAGTACCTCACCCAACTCAACATCAATACAGACATTGGCGCAGACTTTATCGAGCTTTGTCGTACACAAGCATGGACACCCATCTTCGTTGTAATCGATCAAAAACTGGAAGGCATATTTGGCATTTCAGACGCATTAAAAATAGATAGCAAACAAGCCATTGCTCAACTAAAATCCGCCGGAATTCACACCGTGCTATTAACGGGCGACAACGATTCTGTTGCTCAAGCAATAGGTAAAAGCGTCGGTATCGATGAGGTTATCTCGGAAGTACTACCAGAGCAGAAAGCTCAACACATTGTTCAACTGCAACAGCAATATAAGAGTGTGGCCATGGTCGGAGACGGTATTAACGACGCGCCTGCACTTGCTCAAGCAGATATAGGCATCGCAATGGGTAGCGGCAGTGATGTTGCGATTGAAAGTGCACAAATGACGCTCCTCAACTCGTCGCCACTGTCTGTAAGCAACGCGATCGAACTATCCCAAGCGACCGTGAGAAATATGAAGCAAAACCTGTTTGGTGCCTTCATCTACAACTCGCTTGGCATTCCAATTGCGGCTGGTGTGCTCTACCCATTCTTTGGATTTTTACTTAGCCCTGTCGTGGCAGGCGCTGCAATGGCGATGTCATCTATCACCGTAGTCAGCAATGCCAACAGATTAAGACTGTTCAAACCCACTCATTCTAATATCAACAAAAACCATATTCATGAGGTTAACCATGATTCGTAAAGTTATGACTCTTACTGCACTCGCTGCAATTTCAGGACAAGCTCTCGCTACTGATGTTCTCAACCATAAGTCTCCATACTGTGGCTGCTGCACAGAATGGACAGAACACATGCAAGACGCAGGTTTCGATGTCACAGAGAAACTCCATGATGACATGAATCCTATCAAGCAGAAGTTAGGAGTAACGCCAGAGCTGGCTTCTTGCCATACGGCAGAGATCGATGGTTACGTATTTGAAGGGCACATTCCAGCAGAGGACGTGAAAGCCTTTTTAGAAAATCCACCACGCAATGCGATTGGCTTGGCGGTTCCAGGCATGCCAATGGGCTCGCCGGGCATGGAATATGGCGATAAGAAAGACGAGTATTCTGTTTATGCGTTTAACGAGAAAGGTCAGGTGTTTGAATACCGTCATTACAACGGGAAATAGAGCGTAAATAGACCTGCGAACAGCAATAAAAATAGAGCCTAGCATTAAGCAAACCCAAGACTGTGGTTTACTTGCTAGGCTCTTTGCTTTTGGACAGTAAAGCAAATCTTGTCGCGGTACCAACCGGGCTGTTAGTACCGCTATGTTCCCCTCGCTAATTTAGCTAAGAAGTTATTCAACAAAAAAGCTATTTAACAAAGAAGCTCACTCGGCTAATAATCTAATCGACTAAACGCCAAGTGAATCAGCTTAGAAGCCGTAAGAAGCACCGAATACGAATGCGTTGTTCTGCTTAGAGTCGCCGTTTGCGAAATCTACACCGTTAGCTTGGCTACGGAACTCAAAGTAAGGTTGAACGCCTTGACGAGTCCATGTTGCACGTAACTCGTGGTCCATTGCTTCAGCTTCGATCATGTATACGTTGTTGTAGCTAAGCGCTAGGTCAGCATTCACTGTGTAAGCAATGCGGTTATCCATGCGGTAGTCAGTGTCAGCATCAGCAGAAGTATCATCGATGTGTGCACGAGTACGGTTGCTAATAGAGATACCGTTATCGAAGTTGTAACCAATCTTAACTAGTGGACGGAACTGAATGCTCTCACCCGCAGAGAATAGATGTTGGTAACCCGCAGCAACCCATAGGTTGTCAGTAATGTTGAAAGATTGCTCACCACCAACAGTGATGCCAGGAGTAGTATTACCTGCACCGCCATTTTCAGACTCAAGTTTACCCAGTTGGATGCCATCAAACTCAGAGTAAACCGTGAAGCCGCCTAGAGAGTTGTCAAACGTGTGACCAGCTTCTAGCGTAGAAGTCATATCAGAACCGTGGATACGGCCGTCATCGTGAATTTGGATGTTACCTGTTACGTAAGAAGAACCAGCGAAAGCACTAGAAGCGAAAGCAAGAGAAAGAGCACTTAGAGCGATAATTTTTTTCATAGTAAACTGCCTTAGTTTGATTTTTTCAGCGGCATATCTTCGGTACATCATTCACCTTCACCGCTTGAGTAGTTGGTAGCCTCCCTGGCATGAAATCTATGTTGCTCGAATTAATTTGCGTTTCAAAATAAAAGAACAAGCAGAGTGATCTCTCTCACTATCAAAAAAGAACAAGTTATTTAACACTTTAAAATCAGCCACTTAAAAACATAAAAATTGATAAAAAACTCAAGACGCAAAAACATACAGATCAAGATCACATTATTTTACGACGCAAAATTAGATTCAGTTAGTTCAATCACATTTGATTTAGAGTTTTTTATAGGGGACTTATTTTTTGAAGAGAATAATGAGAAGCCCGTCACTTTTGCGACGAAACTCACCTTATGTGCATTGTTGACGATATAAACAAAGACGGTTTCTATATGTTTCTGTTTAAGAGAAAGACTTAACTCGCCTTAAACAAAAAGAGCTCCCACTTTTTACCTTGAGTAAGATAATAACGAGGGAGCTCTTCTATTAATGTTGCTTATCGATTATTTAATTGATGTTACTCGACTTACTTTCTCGCCACTTTCAGAGATAGAGCGGATGTAAGTTTCGCCTGAAACCGAAGGACGTTGTTGCTCATCGTACGTTAACCAGTTTTCACCATCAGCAGAGTATTGCAGCTCTACGCCTGGGAATTGTACGTTCATCGCTAGCTTGCCATCAACAACCTGAGCGCCCGGTACTGGCAGTCGGTAATCAATGCCCGCTTTCTCAAGCTTAGCCAGTTCACGTTGACCAACAATATTCGCGAAACGATTAAAGTCACTGTTTAGAGCCTGCTTATTTACTAGGTCGGTATCTTGAGAGTATTCAACGCCCACTTTGTAGTCGTTTTCCCAATCCGCTCTGTGCCATGCGCGCTCTGCTGCTGCAAGTACGCGAGGGAACACCATGTATTCATACTGCTCATCGGTACGTACTGTTTCAGACCAAAGTTGTGCCGACAAACCGTAGAAAGGTTTCGCTTCAATCTCGCCTTTACCAGAGAAACCATTGCCGTCACGGTCTAATGATGTTTCTGCGTTTTGTGGCATGTTTTCTGGTGCGAATCCAAACATCTTACGGGTATCGGTAGCACGCGTTGCCCAGTAGTAGCCGCGCTCAGCTGCATCCACTTCATATGGCATATCCATGTATACGTAGTCTGGGTTAGAAACAATCACGTCATACCCTTTTGCTGACCAATCGTACACTGATGAAGTTCCGCCCCAGTAAAGAACGTCCCAGAAGTTGACGCGAGTGCTTTCGGTTGCAAATGCTTTCTCGCCTTCGCTGTATTTCAGGCCATCTTGCCATGCTTGGAAGTGAGGAATGCCTTTGTCAGCAACAATCTTAGATACCTGCTCTGCAAAGTGACTTGGCAGATGACCAAAGTCGCTTACCGTTCCATCAGCGATCAAAGACTGACACTGAGGAGACTGTTGGAATGGCTTATCTTGCTTAGACAAATCGATGTTACCTTTCCACGCCACTTTCTCTTCTGCATTAATATCTTGTAAGCCAGCGCCTAACTTGATGTTTTTCGCTTCATCGCCGCCGAAGTGCCAAGTCGTAAGTGGAACGCCCGCTTCTTGGTGCATTGCCGCTACTTCAGAGATAACTTTATCTACAAAGTGAGTAGAAGATTCCATACATGGATTAATGAAGCTTTGCTTATCGTAAAACTGAACTGTGGTTACGTTCGATGTATCTTGTGGATCCATCAGACGGTATTCGTTCGCTTCCGCTTCTTTACCTTCCGCCATTAGGCGAGTGTAACGCGCTTCCATTGATACCACTGCAGAACGAGCGTGTGCTGGCATATCAATTTCTGGAATTACTTCGATGCTGCGCGCTTTTGCGTAACTTAAGATCTCGACGTAATCCGCTTTACTAAAGAAACCAGAGCCAAAGTTGTCTGTTGTTGGACCTGAACCTAGCTGAGGCAGTAAACAGCTTTGCTCTTCCAAATCAAAACAACGATTAGACCCTACATCCGTTAGCTCTGGTAAACCTGGGATTTCTAAACGCCAACCTTCATCATCCGTTAAGTGAAGGTGAAGTTTATTCATCTTGTATGCAGCCATTTGATCTAGCGTCGCTAGGATGGCATCTTTTGAGTGGAAGTTTCGAGCAACATCCACCATCACACCACGGTAATCAAAACGTGGTGCATCTTTGATCGACAGTTGTGGTAGTGATTCAGCGTTCTGACTGTCTATTAGGCCAAAAATAGACTGAACTGCGTAGAAAGCACCTGTTTTATCAAACGCTTTAATCGCAATCCCCTCTTCCGAGATGCTTAGTTCATAAGCGCCAGATTTTGCTAAATCACCCGTAAACTGAGTAGGAACAACGGTAACACTTACTGGAAGGTCACCACTCACATCTACGTTTACCACTTCTGCACGTTCTTCAATTGCAGCGAACTGCTCAGTATCAAATGCCTCTTTCGGTAGGGCAATACCACCAGCAATGCTCACAGATCCTTCACCCGCTTCTACCGACATTGGCGTTGGTAATAGCGTTGTTGATACGTCTTGCGTTGCTAGATCCGCATTCTTTTCGAAACGCGTCACCGCTGTAGCCATTACGTTATTGTCATCAGGTGTACGTTTAAGGTTGTTACCCTCTAGGCCCGTTACGAATGACGAGACATCTTCCGTATTCAATGAAGCAATCATCTTAGGTTCTGCGTTTAGCGCTGTTACGAATGCACCTGGCATAAAGTCAGTTTCAAACAGTTGCCAGTACTCACTCGTTAACGGAAGAATCACTTCTTCACCAGCGGCAAAACCATCGAACTTATCTGTAGGTTCTAGTTTGTGTAGGTCACCCGTTACACGAGTGATTTTAAACTGTTCGTTATCAACATCTAAGATGAGGCGAATACTGTGGAAGTAGATAGTCCAATCTTTCGAATCAATCGCTTCACCGTCATTGGTCAAGGTCATGTTCACTTTATTACATGACGCCCACTCAGCACCTAAGTCCTGACAAGCCATACCCTCATTCGCACCGTGATTGGTTAGGATTTCATATTGCACATCAAGGTTATCAGCCAGTGCATTAACAACCTGTTGCTCAGGAGCTTGTGTCACTGCACAACCCGTCAAACCAGCCAATACTGCTACAGATAGTAAGTTTCTCTTCAACATCGTATTCACCCATTAATTTAAAAATTGAATCAGAAGCAAAGTGGAGCGCTTCGAAAGTTAGATAAACTATATGGTCTTATTTTTTGCCGTGAATTAAATCAGGCCAATTCAGTGATCAGCTTCAAATCTCAAAAATATTGATAAATTTAATTTTAATAAAATCATCAAGTTACAACTAACGACACTTCCGTCACTTTTATTTTGACGTAATAACTGAGAATTAAATCACAATCTTTTCAAAGGATTTCATAAAATCGTGTTGTTGATAGAGAGAAAGGTTTAACAGTTTGTTCGTGTTGTTATACTTTTCGTACAAACAACGTGACATCGTTCTCAAAAAAAACCGTTAAAAAACTCCGTCAAAATCTTTTTTAACGAGTTTATGTCTTTCTAAAGGAGCTTTCTTTGCGCACATTCTTGTACCTTACGTTACTCACACTTGCCTTTTCAGCAAAGCAAGCTGTCGCCGAACCTCTTTATTGGCAAGCTAAAAAGGATGATTTGACCCTCACTATCTTAGGTTCTGTGCACGTTGGGGATGAGAGCATGTACCCGCTTCCCGCACAGATCACTGACACGCTAAAAGAGAGCGACGGATTAATTGTCGAGACGGATATAAGAAAGACAGAAGGCGTGGTGTATCCCACGACCACAGTGACCACGGGTGATATATTAAGCGAAGATCAACAGCAGTTATTAACAAGCATTTCCAAATCTTTGGGTATGTCGACACAACAACTACTGAGCTCCCCACCTTGGGCAACATCTCTGTCGATACAAATGCAGCAGTTAAAGAACCTTGGTTACGGCTCCGCGGGCGGTGTAGACGCAACACTCGCCTATAAAGCGACGATACAAGACGTTCCAGTGCTCAGCCTAGAGCCACTACAATTTCAAATAGACCTCATTGCAGGGCAAAAAGATTCTGGTAAAGAGTGGCTAGTGACAAGCATTGAAGAATTTGACCAAACAGACCGTGTGGTTCATTGCCTAATTGAGAGCTGGCAAGCTGGAGATGTAACCAAACTTGAGGAATTTGCAGAGCTGTCTGAAATGCCCACCGAGCTTGAGAAAGCATTTCTAACGGATCGCAACGTTGATTGGGCAAACAAGCTATCCTCCAATGATTGGAAACTCGACTCAAAGGGACACTATGTGCTGGTCGTCGGCACTTTACACCTGATTGGCGAAGGCAACCTTTTGCAGCTATTAAAAGAGAAAGGTTTCAATGTCACTCAACAATCACAAAGCCGACAAGCTCAGTGTCAATTTGAGGTTAGTAACGACAGCTAGCTCAATTCGATGCCATGACTTTCTCATAATATAACCATGACCTAATAACAGAACCATTACATTTAATAGCACCATAACGGTGCTATTATCTTTCGCTCTTTTTATATACGGTGTTGTTCTCATGAAACCAGTACTCTTCGCTTTACCTTTAGCCCTCGCGATCCTGATGCCCACGGCAGCGTCTGCCAAAGAAACTTGTACGATCGAACAATTCCAACCAATAGACATTCAGCCTGATACAAAAGGCGGCGTACTAGATAAAGAAAGCGGACAGTTTTTGATTACTGAGAAGCCACCAATGCGATGCGCGAATATTACATTCACGACGTCTACAACACGCAACCGTATCGCAAGCCAAATGAATAGTAATTTTGAAGCAAGTTTCTACGATGGCCAAACGGGTAAATCTCACTCGGTGACTTTTAACGAAGATGAAGTACAGGCAGGTTACATTCGAATTGGTCCAAATAACCCTGTTGAAGCGTATGTTTGCTTTGTTACCTCAGAGACACCAATCAAGAACATCACTTGTGATGTGAAATAGAACATTTGAGTGGTTGAAAAAAAACAGGGCTAAGGGAAAAATCCGTTTTCCGCATAGCCCTATTTTGCTGCTTACTCGGTTGCTTACAATATGTCGGCGCTCTCTTCGGAATAACGAGCAATAATTGGATTTTGTAGTGCATTAGGATCGCCCGGCGACCACATTCCACGCTTCATGCCTTTTACAATAAGATGTATTACCGCAGCATCAATCGCTGACATCACAGCGATATTAACGGGTTCATTTTGGCTGTAGCCCATTTCAACTTCTAATAGTTCTTTGTAGTCAACAAATCGAAATGCGCCGAATCCTATCTCATGTGATGAAATGGTTTTTGTCGTAGTCACACTCAACAGAACTTGCCCTGTTCTTACATCAACGGCTCTTAAGTTAACTGTCACTTGATCGGTTCTATACTGCCCTGAACCACCAATCCCCAAATACTTAGCACCTGCCCCGCCCGTTACGATATTAGAGTCGTAAGCCACAATGCCACCTTCTATAACAATGTTTGCAGAACTTAAGGACGACAAGTCTGCTCCATGGTTATTAACGACTTTATCTTTTTTCTGAGCGGCACGAATAATCTTACGTTCCGTTAACAAGTTCTGTAGCCCTTCACGCTCTAGAGGAACAAACCACTGGGAATCTATCAGTGCCGTAGTGAAGTGGTCAAGTAAAAC
>NZ_MCZK01000140.1 GCF_002875945.1 Vibrio lentus | reverse complement strand
CAGTGGCTCTAAAAAATCCATAATATCGCGATGTCTCGCGTGTTTCTGTACAAGCTCAAGCAAAGCGATACGGCGATGCTGCATTATTTCATCGTCCGAAATGACGGTGACATCAATCAATGGAAAATCTTGAGTATAAAGTCCCTTAGCTTGGTCTGGGTTAGCAAAGCCTTTTAACCAATTCATCTCATAGGGGTAAGGCGAGACTTTACCATGGTAAAACTGTATTGGGATGACCAGTGGCAAGTGCTCATGGCCTGCTTCAAGATGTTGCTGCATGGTAGCAATAGCGTAGCGCATCAGCCTAAATGCCATGTTCTTTTCAGGGCGACTTTGATGTTCGATTAACGCGTAGATGTATCCTTCTCCCTGAGGAGTATTGAGAGAGTAGAGTACATCTGAGTAATAAGGGCGTAGGCTTTCTTCTATGAAGCTGCCTGACTCAAGTTTTAATGTGGTCAAATCACAGATATCACGCAGCTTTGTTGGCAGGTGAATATCCAGCAAATCCTTAGCGGTTTCTGGGTGAGTCAAAAACTGCTTAAAGAGTGCATCGTGTGGGGTTGGCGTTGTCTTTTTCATTTTATTATCTTACCGCATAGAGATGGCTTGTTGGCGCTAATTTTCGGTGTATATTGTGTATCATATGTTAAATACGCCTATTAGCTTTTGCTTTTGCAGTGTTGGGGAACCGCTTTGTTAGTAAGTGGCGGAGGGCCCTTTAATTAACGACGAGCTCTTTAAAAGGTTGTCGGTTATGTATCCAAATGTGAAGGTTCGTGTTCGCTATGGAACAAATAATCAATTGGAAATTTTTGCGAAAAAGGATGAAAAGAAGACAGCCAATCGTATTATCGAAGAAGCATTTAATGAAGCGGATGAGTGGTTGTTACAGGAGTAACAAAGCATTACAGAGTCGTGCTATACTGTTAGCGGGTGCTCTTGGCTGTTTGCCATGAGCAATCATTTAAACATTTTTGTTTGTGACAGATAGACAAAAGCCCCGAAAGTTAATTAAAACTTACGAGGCAATGTATGTACTTCAACACTACAAATATTAGCCTCTTTATCACTAGGAGGCAACAAAAAATGCCAACGAGTAAAATAGCCCTAATGGGCTTGGTGGTGATTTGTTTCACCGTTCTGTGTGGACTTTTTATTGTTCGAGACTCGCTCTGCGAGGTTCGATATAAAGATGGAAGTACAGATTTCCTAGCACGCTTTGTTGTCTACGAAATGGTAAGGTAGCTGGGCAGGAAGGGGCGTAAGCCTCTTCCTGATTCAGTGTTGTGATTCAGGAAGAGGTGCACCCAAATCTTTTTTCTTCATCGAGAGTGCTTATGAATTTTCCAGGAGTAATGCAAGGCTATTCTATTTTGCAAACATCTCAAAAGATGGCTAATGAAGCATCGTCATCTTTGGCCTCTCAAAGTAATCAAAGCCCCCTAAATGAACTTGAAGCATCGAAAAAAGAACAGAAGCCTGATCCTATTAATGACTTAATACAACTTAAAAATGCCGAATCCTATAATCAAGTTGGCGCAAATGTTGTGCATAGGACAGATGAAATGATTGGCACGACTCTTGATATTATGGCGTGAAGGTTCACAGGTATTTAGAGAGTCGTGAATATCAGTCTTCCCATTAAACCGAAAAGACTGAT
Source organism: Vibrio lentus (assembly GCF_002875945.1). GTDB lineage: Bacteria > Pseudomonadota > Gammaproteobacteria > Enterobacterales > Vibrionaceae > Vibrio > Vibrio apostichopi. Next base: position 1,415 of record NZ_MCZK01000140.1, on the reverse strand, counting down.
ATCTTAATTTTGCGGACTAATGAGAAAGCTGGGCTATTTCGTCTTTAGTCAGGCCTGTAACGTCGGCAATATTGGCTGGTTAAAAATCGAGACTAATCTTGCTCATTACGAATGAAAGGGGAGTCCTCTCCACTTAAGTCTAGCTCTGAGTAATGGGCACTGAGAAGTTGAGTGATAGCACCGCGCCAGCACTTCTCCGTGGTTTGGCTTTAAATCAAGTGACTCCGTAACGAAGAACGGCTCCTGATTGGGAGCCGTTAGTCAGTCAAGGGGAGCCACTTAAAGCCCTAGCGAACCCTAACCGTTCTTATTTGGCGCGGTAATACATTGCTTGTTTTTACCTGACTAACTCTACTTTTACTTGATGCTCTTAAATCGAGTTGGCGGGTAGCATGCTCAGCTTCCTCTACGCTCATCCCAAGATGTATATGATAAAGATCTCGAGCCATTTTCTGATGTTTTTTTAAAGTCATATTTTATATACCTTTTTATTTTGACCATAAAAATACAACCATTGCACAACATAACAAGAACAAATTGCTTACACTTTGATGTGCATCAAAATTCACAGCAACCGAACCATTGCGCCTTACCTAATAACAACAAAAATGATGTTCTAACTCCCCCAAATCAGTCAGCGCTAATTTTCGGTGTATATTGTGGCTATTACGTTAAATCAACCATTGATTCCCAGTAAAAACTTTTAGAGCTATAATTTAATTGTGGCTGTGGGTAGCTCCCTATGGGTTGGAAACGTTCGCCAACCCTTGCCACAACTTCAACGAACGAACCTAGAACGAGGTTATTATGTGCGAAAAGCAAAAACGAATAGATGAGCTTGAAAGCGAACTGGCTCAAAGCCACCAAAGAGAAGCTGAACTGTTTAAGACCATAGCTGAAGGGAAAAATCACGAGTCTCAAGTTAAGTGGAGGCCGTGGCAAATGATGGTGGTCGGGATGATAACCCCAACACTTCTCTCCTTAGCTGCGCTAATCACATCTCTGATTAAGTAGAACATCAAACACAAGAGTCTCATCCATTGGATGGGGCTTTTGCGCTTCATGGGGTTCTACATTTGCAAATGTGGTGTTTGTTGGCGTAATTTTCGGTGTATATTGTGTATCATATGTTAAATAGACCAATTGGCTCTGCTGTGTTTGGTTAAACTGATTAATAGTTGTAACAGAAGTAACAAAGAATGGAGGGGGGGAGGTGAATATCAGTCTTCCCATCAAACTGAAAAGACTGATATCTTAATTTTGCGGACTAATGAGAAAGCTGGGCTATTTCGTCTTTAGTCAGGCCTGTAACGTCGACAATGGATTGTGGTTCGATGCCATTTAGCATCATTTTAATCGCCATCTCCTTTAGGGCTTCTTGACGCCCTTCTTGACGTCCACGCTGCTCACCTTGT
>NZ_MCZK01000139.1:28323-79135 GCF_002875945.1 Vibrio lentus | reverse complement strand
TAAGCGGAGAAGAGCCCAAAATCCTTTGCAAGTGTGAGTTTTGATAGTTCTTTACTCATACTGGCTCATATTTAAAATTCGAGCAAATTTATAAACGAGAAATGGGCCATAAAACCTTGATTTTATGACCCATTTTACTTTGTGTTATACGATAAGATTGCTGAGGTTTTTATCATTTATCTGAGTGATTTTTCCTCAGTACTTATCAACTTGTTCGCGTTCGAATTAGTAAAGCAGAGAGTACAGTTGGCGGCGGTATTTGCTCGCAACTGCATTGCCTTGTCCAAGTGCGCTTAAGATATCCATGAATTCTTTTTTCATATCACCATCTAGGGTGTTGAGGTCTTTCGCTAAGAATGACCACAGTAAATCCATTGCTTCTTCGCTACGGTTCACTTGGTGGTATTGAAGTGCTAGGTCAGAGGCTGTTTTAGCATCACTTGGATTTTGCTGAAGCGTTGTTTCTAGCGCTTGAATTTCAGGGCTGTCTGCCGCTTGTTTATGCAGTTCGAGTTTAGCGACTAAGCCTTTGTAGTAGTTGTCTTGATATTCAAGAGGGATCGTCGACAGTTGAGTTTCAGCCAGCTCAAATTGCTGCGTTTCTAGCAAACATTCTGCGATCGCCAGTTTTACCTCGCCTTTGCTGGTCAACTCTGCTGGTAGTTGCTGCATGGCTGCGAGAGCTTGTGCGTGTTCACCTGCTTGCATCTGTTCGAGAGCCTGACGCAGTGCGAGTTCGTCTTGGCTAGGAAGATGTTTTCCTAACATTTCAACAATCGCTTCGATGCTTTGTGGACCACCTAAACCATCGACAGGCTGACCGTTAACAAACAGTGCAATAGTAGGGAGTGCTTGTACGCCAAATTGGCTAGCAATTGCCTGCTCTTGTTCACAATTCAACAGAGCTAAAGTAAAAGCGCCGTTGTATTGCTGAGTTAATGTTTGCAGTTCAGGGATCACCTGAGCACTTTCTTGGCTCATTGGTGCCCAAAAGTGGATGAGTACAGGCGTCTGCATTGAGATTTCTAATACTTGACGAAAGTTCTGCTCATTAAGTTCAACAATATGCGGAGATTGCATTTACGTTCCTTGAGGTGTGTTTTGTGGGTACGTTGCAAATATGGGGGGAGATGCTGGTAACTTCAAGATCTAACTTAATTATCTCAGCTAAAAGAGACAAATTAAAAAACGCTATGCTTCAGTGTTGATAGAGTTGTCATATCAACATTGAAGCATAGCGTGATCTTTGAGGTGGTTAGTGAGGCGTTGCGTAAGATATTCAAAACAGAATAAACAACGTAATAGCCAGACTCACACCAACCCAATTCAGGCGGTTTAAAGTCATGAAATATCCAGAAGTCGATTCATCAATTGGGGATAATCGATGAGATAGGGTAAATCATGACATCTTATTGTTACGGAAAAATTACATCATTACATTAAAGTTTGCGACGTTGCATTCAAAGTTAGCAATTTATGCAGCTTTTCTCAAAATAGGGTCTAGCCAGCGACTCGGTAGAATCCTTTTTAACACAGCGAAGACTTTAGTCGGTGTTGTAACTCGGTATCTTAGCTTAGGTTTGCGCGCTGTTAAGGCGTGTAATACGGGCTTTACACAGCTCTCCGGAGGCAGAACAAAAGCGTTGTTTGAAGATTCTTTTTCGAGCCGGTCTTTTTGCTGTTGATAAGCTTCCTGATGAGCGCTGCCAGTAATGGTGATCCATTTATTGAATGCTTTCAGGGCGTTGTTTCTAAACTGGGTTTCAATTGGACCGGGTTGTAATAACGAGATATGTATCCCGCTACCATGAAGTTCTAAACGTAACGTATCTGTCCATCCTTCAAGCGCGAATTTCGAAGCGTTGTAAGCACCACGATACTTCATGGCAGCAAAGCCTAAGACAGAACTGTTTTGGACGATGCGACCTTCGCCGCGCTCACGCATGTGCGGGAGGATCTGACAAACGAGATGGTGCCAACCAAAGAAATTCGTTTCGAACTGTTCTTTGAGCCCTTGTGTCGGCAAGTCTTCTAAGGCTCCTGCCTGACCATAAGCGCCGTTATTGAACAAGCCATACAATCCGTTAGGCGCCAGCTCAATAGCAAGCTGTGCAGCTTGCTCAATGCTTTCTTGATTAGAAAGGTCGAGCTGTATGCAGGTCAGTCCTTCATCTTGCAGACGTTGTACATCTCGCGGATGACGACACGATGCAATGACATGAAAACCACGCTTTTGAAGCGCATGAGCACATGTGTAACCAATACCCGTTGAACAACCAGTGATAAGAATCGACTTGTTCACGCTTAATCCTTTATTAGAGTCTCTAGAACGCTAGGGTAAAGAATTAGTCTTGATGTTGTAACAAATTTTTTAGTGCAGGCTCGATTCTTGAGTAACTAAAGATGAATCCCATTTCGGTGAGTTTCTTTGGTTTAGAGCGAATGCTGTCGAATAACAAGCATGATGATTCACCCATTAGAAGCGACATTGCCCATTTCGGTGTGAACAAGAAATGAGGTCGGCCCAATTGTTTGGCTAATGTGCTGCTGAACAGTTTGTTCGTCACAGGGTGCGGAGCGCACATATTAAACTCGCCTTGAGCCTGAGGAATAGTCAACAAGTGGTTGATGGCTCTCACCATATCGAGCATGTGAATCCATGGCATGTACTGCTTGCCTGAACCTAAAGGCCCACCTACACCAAGTTTGTAGGGCATTAGCATTTTCTTCAGTGCACCGCCATTTTCGCCCAACACAATACCTGTTCGAAGTAGGATCACACGCGTGTTATCTGATTGAGCTCGTTTGGCTATCTCTTCCCAGTGCGCACAGACTTTATGAGGGAAACTCTCATCCTCAACTTGTAATGATTCGTCAAATGGCTGTTGTTGTTGATCGCCATAATAGCCAACGGCTGACCCGCTAATAAAAACCTTGGGTGGGTTGCTGCTGGCATGAATTAACTCGACCAGTTTTTCTGTGATGTGCCAGCGGCTACTACAGATTCTCTCTTTTTGCTGTTCGCTCCAACGCTTGTCTGCAATCGGTTCGCCAGCAAGGTTAACCACCACATCGAAGTTATTGAGGTCGTTGAGTTCATCAAGGGATTGTATGTAATGAAGGTTGTTCTGGTTCAGATGGTGCAGGCTTTGCTTTGCTTTTTCAGGACTTCGTGTCAGTAAAGTCACGTCGTCAGTGTTCCAACTCTTGATCAATTCAGAGCCAATAAATCCAGTACCACCAGTTAACAATATCTTCATACCAATCTCCTTATTAAACATAATTATAGACATGGCTTGTTTTTAATCGCCAACCAATACGAAAAAATCACTATAACGATCAGTTGGTTTCAATCGTATGATACCTAAATTACGTGTTTTCAATTTATGAAAGATTGAAATTAAATTCACCAACTTAGGATGTGTACCGTTATCACATTTATGGATTTTACTCGGATATGTTACCAACTGCGTAATATTTGTCACATAAGCTTTGATAAGGATTTGCCATCATTATGAGTAACTTATAACCAGACATTATCTCAACGAGAAGGAATCGCGATGAGGGCAATGCTAGCTTTGTTTAAAGCCATGCTAGGCAGCTTAAGGGATCTATTGCCAATTGTAGCGGTCATTGCTTTCTTTCAGCTCGCTGTCCTTCAAGAACCCCTTCCTCATCTGTTATCCATTTTATTGGGTTTAGTACTCGTTGTCTTAGGGCTGACCTTCTTCATTTTTGGACTCGAAATGGGGCTTTTCCCTATCGGTGAGTCAATGGCTCAAGCGTTTGCACGCAAGGGGAGCGTGTTCTGGTTACTGACCTTTGCCTTTTGTTTGGGGTTTGGCACAACCATTGCGGAGCCTGCTTTGACAGCCGTTGCTGCGGAAGCGGCAGAAGTGGCTGCCGAGGGTGGTGTTATTCCTAACTCTTTAGAAGAGATGGAGCACTACGCGAATGGCTTACGATTTACTGTGGCGTTGTCGGTGGGCATCGCCATTTTGCTTGGCGTGCTACGAATATTAAAAGGCTGGCCAATTCAATACATGATCATTGGTGGTTATATTGGGGTGGTGGTGCTTACGGCTTTTGCTCCGGAGAACATCATCGGGATTGCTTACGATTCTGGAGGCGTTACAACATCGACCATTACCGTTCCTTTGGTTACAGCATTGGGGGTGGGTCTCGCGTCTGCGATTAAGGGGCGTAACCCTATGATCGATGGCTTTGGTTTGATTGCTTTTGCTTCACTGTTACCCATGATGTTTGTCATGGTGTATGGAATGGTGGTGACATGATCAGCGTGCAGCAATTTGTCGACACCTTTCTTGGTACCGTTACTGATGTGATCCCCATTGCGGTCATTATCTTTGGTTTTCAGTTGGCGGTATTACGCAAACCTGTTACCAATCTCGCTAAAGTGTTACTCGGCTTTTTCTACGTAATTCTTGGCTTATCGTTATTCTTGATGGGGTTAGAACTCGCGCTGTTTCCTCTCGGTGAAACAATGGCGATGCAGCTGACGGAATCGAGTTTTCTAACGGAGTTCAAACTGAGTTCAGGTCAAGCATTGGCTTGGTTTGATTATTATTGGGTCTACCTGTTCGCGTTCTGTATTGGGTTTAGTACCACGATAGCCGAGCCTTCACTGATCGCTGTGGCCATTAAAGCAAACCAAGTGTCTGGTGGCAGTATTCGTATTAATGGCTTGAGAATCGCCGTGGCGTTAGGCGTTGCGATTGGCATCTCTCTGGGCAGTTATCGCATCGTGGCTGGAGACCCGATTCATTACTACATCATTTTTGGCTATGTCATTGTGGTCATTCAAACCTTCTATGCCCCCAAATTGATTATTCCATTAGCTTACGATTCTGGCGGTGTGACGACCTCAACGGTGACGGTTCCTTTAGTCACGGCACTTGGTTTGGGATTAGCCTCAACGGTGCCCGGAAGAAATCCGGTGATCGATGGCTTCGGGTTGATTGCATTCGCAAGCTTATTTCCAATTATATCTGTGATGGCGTACGCCCAAATAACGCAATGGCTAAACCGATCACAATCCTCTAAGGAGAGCAAAGATGCGCTTTAAACTTATCTTAGCGTTTGTAGAAGAGAGCAAGACAGACATCGTGCTCGATGCCGCGCGTGATGCGGGTGCAACCGGTGCTACGGTGATTAACAATGCCCGAGGGCAGGGCTTAAACCAAAAACGTACTTTCTTCGGTTTAACGTTAGAGGTGCAAAAAGATGTGCTGCTGTTTGTGGTTGAAGAGCATTTGGCGAGGCATATTCTTGAAACCATCGGTGAAGTGGGGGAGTTCGATCAAGAGTCTGGTCAGGGCATTGCTGTGCAGATTGATGTGGAAGATGCGGTCGGCGTCGCTCATCAAGTCGAAACGTTAACTAAGGTTGTGGAGGATGAACTATGAGTTCCAGCGAAAAGATCCGTGTGGGCGATGTAATGGCCAATACGTACGTGATTATTGATGGATTAACCACAGTATTGGAAGCGATTGAGATGGCGAAAAAACACAAAGTGAAAGCCATCATCGTTGATAAACGCCACGAGGATGATGAGTACGGCATCGTGTTGATGAATGACATTGCCAAAAAAGTACTGGCTAAGAACCGTTCTCCAAAGCGAACCAACGTTTATGAAATTATGACCAAGCCTGCTTTGACAGTGTCTGCTGATATGAATGTGAAGTATTGTGCGCGCTTGTTTGAACGTTTTGGTATCAGTCGCGCCCCAGTGGTCAATGACAATAAGATAGTCGGTATGGTTAGTTACAATAATATCGTGATCAACGGCATGGCGAGAGGTGACGTTTAGCTTTTCGATACGTACAATAGCCTCATAAGTTTTATGGAGAAGTACGTGTGAAATTATTTTTTGCTTCAGATTTACATGGGTCACTGCCAGCGACAGAAAAGGTATTAGCGTTATACCAAGCATCTGGTGCTCAATATTTAGTGTTGCTTGGCGATATCCTGAATCATGGTCCGAGAAATCCGATTCCTGAAGGGTATAACCCGCCAGCGGTTGCTGAAAAACTGAATGAATTTTCTCAAGAGATCATCGCGGTTCGTGGTAATTGCGACAGTGAAGTGGACCAAATGCTGCTGTCTTTCCCTATGATGGTTGATTACTCGTGGGTGTTACTAGAGTCAGGCCAGCGTATCTTCTTAACTCATGGTCACCTTTACAACTCAAGTAAGCGCCCAGCGTTAAAAGCGGGCGATGTGATTGCCCATGGTCACACTCATATTCCTGTCGCTGAATATCAGGATGGCATCTTCATATTTAACCCAAGCTCGGCGACATTCCCACGAAATGATCATGCTGCAAGCTATGGGTTATACGAAAACGGTACATTTAAAGTGGTTAGCCTTGAAGGCGAGTTACTTGTGAGTGGCCAGCTGTAAGCGGTTAGCTTAAAGCCCATTCAACACCACGCTGGCAGGCTGAAGCTAAACAAGTAAAGCCTCGGCTAAGGCTTACTTTGAGTCTACGTGGCCGAGGTCTTTGTCTGGAGCAATGATGTTTCGCACTCTTTGCTTCAGTACTTTCGCCTCAGGAAAACCTCCATCCGCTTTTCTTTCCCAGATCTGCACTCCATTACAAAAGATCTCAAATCGACCTCCTGTATCTGGGTGTAAGCTCACCTGTTCAATTTCTTCACTGAAGGTATGCAGCAGCTCTTGGCATAACCAGCTAGAGCGAAGCATCCAGTTACATTGACGACAATAGTGTATTGCGATTGTTGCCTTGGTGATTGACGTACTTACCGAGTTTGATTCTGTAGCCATGATTAACCTTTTAAATTCTATAACAGTAACTTGATGCTAACGGCAAACGTTAATATTTCAAATGCCATTTTGACGAGCAGTTACTTGAAAATTTGGTTAAGAGAAGAGTTCGACAATAGGGTAGGTGAATTAATCCAATCGATAGATTTCATGTCGGAAGTTAGATACAAAAAAAGGGCGTAATGCCCCTTTATTTATTACTCGAGAGAGTTAGTTTGAAAACAACACCGTAGAACCGTGGTTCAAGCTAGTCAGTAATAGTGCTTTCGGGTTAACGATATCAATGCGTCGGCTCTGCTCGGCATCCATTTTGATAACCTGAGTGATAAGTTCGAGTTGCCCTTCCGAAAAGTCTTGGCGCTGAGCTGAAGTCACATCTTTAAACTCTGTTGGTGAAACTAATAGGTAGTTGTCGTTTATATCCCACTGACCAGTTTCAGAAATGTTGATGACATTCGCAGGCTCAGTTTGAGTACCGTAAAGTCTAACTACTGACATTCTCAGGTATGTACCATTTGGTAGGTATTTCGCATTCGATGATAGCTCAACTTTACGAAGCGGGCCGATTGAGTCAGCTTGCTTGTTGTCGCTGATCAGCGTCACTATTTTCGATTGCCATTCATGCTGAGTGAGTAAGCGCTCTACTTTTGCATCGCTGCCCCAATACAACCAACCACTTAAAAATGCAGATAGAACCAGTAAAATAATCGATACTTTTAATTTCATGTTACTGACCTCCGTTACAAATGTCGTTTACATCCGACTGGTCTGCGTAAATTCTTAGGGTTACGTTTTCGCTCGAGTAATCTTGCGGGTGAATGTAGTTGAGGGCAAGGTTGTTGGTTTGTCCACCTGTTGCGATCACTTCAGTCGGCTTTAGCATGCCACTGTGATTGGTGTTGTAACGTAATACACACTTCTCTATCGCGGGAAGCCAACTGCTGAGGTCTGGGTGGTTAACTGGTGATTGAACCTTCACACCATCCACTTCAGCCAGTGTTTTGAACTCGGATTCAGCTGGATTAGTAAACGTTAATACCAGAATTGGCATGATGAGCGCAACGAGCAGAATACTAAAGCTTGTCCACTTATTGCTGCTTTTGCTCGCGGCAACGTTGGTGGTAGTTTTTGGTTCTACTTCAGCGTTAGTCTCTTGAACTTTAGTTACAGGCTCTGACTCGGTCATCTCGGTGACCACTTCTTCGGCTGTTGTAGTAAACGCTAACGTCGGTTCCATCTCACTTTCTACGATTTCAGCCATGACAGGCTGTTCGCTTGAAGAAAGTGGCGCTGAACGTTCAACAGAAGCGATAAACTGGTAGCCACGCTTTGGCACAGTCTTTACGAATTCTGGAGACTTGGTTGAGTCTTTGAGCATTTTTCTGAGTGTCGATACCGCTTGCGTTAAGCTGGAGTCGTCCACCTCAAAGCCTTGGTCCCGCCAAACATATTCGTGTAATTCGTTACGAGTGATAACTTCATTGGGTCTTTCTGACAGCATCAGGAGAATGCGGCTTTCATTGCTACCAAGGCGGACGACTTCACCGTCGCTGGCCTGATCAACAAGTGAATTGCTGTTTGGGTCGAATACGAACCGCTGTGCGAGAATAAACTTTGTGCCGATATTGCTCATTGAATTCTTCTATTTTGGATGATTTTGGGTGCGAAATAGACAAATCTCAGGTGAAGTTCCGTTCATTCTTCACCAAATCATGGCTTCTTTTATGTTCTTTTATATTTATCAGCCTCAAGGATAATAAAAACAGATCAAAAAAACAGTGTTTTTATGATTTTTGACCTTGAATTTACATTTGTCATCCTCATGTTAATGAACATAAGAGTGGTATCCTGTGTAATGCCTCTTTCGGTATTCAACATAAAGTATAGATGTTTTGGAGTAAAAATGAGCGAAACAGCAACGCAAAATAAAGAGACTCGTGGCTTTCAATCTGAAGTAAAACAACTACTTCATCTAATGATCCACTCACTGTATTCGAACAAAGAAATTTTCCTACGTGAGCTGATCTCTAACGCATCTGACGCGGCTGACAAACTTCGTTTTCAAGCGCTATCAAATGGCGACCTTTATCAAGGCGATGCGGATTTAGGCGTGAAATTATCATTCAACGCAGAATCCAACACTCTGACTATTTCTGATAACGGTATCGGCATGACCCGCGACAACGTTATCGAGCATTTGGGCACGATTGCTAAATCAGGTACGGCTGACTTTTTCTCAAAGCTGTCTGATGACCAAAGCAAAGACTCTCAACTTATTGGCCAATTTGGTGTTGGTTTCTATTCTGCATTTATCGTTGCAGACGCAGTAACGGTTCGAACTCGCGCTGCTGGGCTGGCAAGCGATGAAGCTGTGCAATGGCATTCAGCGGGTGAAGGTGACTACACCATTGAAGACATCACTAAAGAATCTCGTGGTACTGACATCATTCTTCATATGCGTGAAGACGGCAAAGAGTTCTTGAACGAGTGGCGTTTACGTGAAGTGATTGGTAAATACTCTGATCACATCGGCATCCCGGTTTCTATCTTAACTGCGGTTAAAGATGACGAAGGTAAAGACACCGAAGATAAGCATTGGGAACAGATCAACAAAGCTCAAGCGCTTTGGACTCGTAACAAATCTGATATCGAGAAAGAAGAGTACCAAGAGTTTTACAAGCACGTTTCTCACGACTTTGCTGATCCATTAACGTGGAGCCACAACAAAGTTGAAGGTAAGAACGATTACACCAGCTTGCTTTACATCCCTGCGAAAGCACCTTGGGATATGATGAACCGTGATCACAAGAGTGGCTTAAAGCTTTATGTACAGCGTGTATTCATCATGGATGATGCAGAGCAGTTTATGCCATCTTACATGCGTTTCGTTCGTGGCTTAATTGACTCAAATGATCTGCCGCTTAACGTATCTCGTGAAATCCTTCAAGACAACAAAGTGACTCAGTCTCTTCGTGGTGCATGTACTAAGCGTGTTCTGACGATGCTTGAGCGCATGGCGAAGAATGACAACGACAAGTACTTGGAGTTTTGGAAAGAGTTCGGCCTAGTATTGAAGGAAGGCCCTGCAGAAGACATGGCGAACAAAGAAAAAATCGCTGGTCTCCTTCGTTTCTCGTCAACGGAAGAAAATTCTGTTGAGCAAACCATCAGCCTAGCTTCTTACGTTGAACGTATGAAAGAAGGTCAAGACAAGATCTATTACCTAACGGCAGACAGCTATGCTGCAGCTAAGAACAGCCCTCACCTAGAGCAGTTCAAAGCGAAAGGCATCGAAGTTGTTCTCATGTACGATCGTATTGATGAGTATGTGATGAATTACCTTACTGACTTCGACGGTAAGCAGTTCCAATCGATCACAAAAGCGGGCTTAGATCTAAGCAAGTTTGAAGGTGAAGAAGAGAAAGAGAAGCAAAAAGAGACGGAAGAAGAATTCAAGTCTGTTGTTGATCGCACTCAAGCTTACCTTGGTGATCGTGTTAAAGAGGTTCGCACGACATTCAAGCTAGCAACCACGCCAGCTGTTGTTGTTACCGATGATTTCGAGATGGGCACTCAAATGGCTAAACTTCTAGAAGCTGCGGGTCAAGCTGCTCCTGAAGTTAAGTACATTTTTGAGATTAACCCTGAGCATGCGTTAGTTAAACAGATGGCTGATGAAGCGGACGAACAGGCGTTTGGTCGCTGGGTTGAGCTACTACTTGGTCAGGCAATGCTTGCTGAAAAGGGCTCAATGGAAGATCCGTCACAATTCTTAGGTGCAATCAACGAACTACTGACAAAACGTTAGTCTTTCGACTTTGGGCTAAGCTCATAATTATAATTAAAAGCTCGCTAATGCGGGCTTTTTTTTATGAACGTCGCTTAACTTCATCGAAATGTGGCTAAAGTCGCTAACAAGACGAACGCAAACGCTGTCGATACATTCTTTAGTCTTAATTTCAGCCAAATTGAATATTAATGTGATAGAATGCTCGACCTAATCAGCTGGGACTATGAACCTATCGTCTCCAGTTGTATGATTTTTAAACGTTATACCGAAACTTACCGTTTTGCTTCTGTTCACAGTTGTGCTTAGCCTCAGTTGTTACCTAACCTCTCTTGTTTGACCTAAATTAAACCAGAAAGGCGGGATAGTGAGCTTCGGTATAAATCATAATTTTTATAAGAGGATTAAACATGCGCATCATTCTTCTAGGTGCTCCTGGCGCGGGTAAAGGTACTCAAGCTAACTTCATCATGAACAAATTTGGTATCCCTCAAATTTCAACTGGTGACATGCTACGTGCTGCTATCAAAGCGGGTACTGAGCTTGGTAAGCAAGCTAAATCAGTAATCGACGCGGGTCAGCTAGTTTCTGATGAAATTATCCTTGGTCTTATCAAAGAGCGTATCGCTCAAGATGACTGTGAGAAAGGTTTCCTACTAGACGGTTTCCCACGCACAATCCCACAAGCTGATGGCCTAAAAGAAATGGGTATCGCAGTAGACTACGTTGTTGAATTCGACGTAGCTGATGATGTGATTGTTGAGCGTATGGCTGGTCGTCGTGCTCACCTTCCTTCTGGCCGTACATACCACAATGTGTACAACCCGCCTAAAGAAGAAGGTAAAGATGACATCACTGGCGAAGAGCTAGTGGTTCGTGATGACGACAAAGAAGAAACAGTTCGTGCACGTCTAGGTGTATACCACGATCAAACAGCTCCGCTTATCTCTTACTACGGTAAAGAAGCTGAAGCAGGCAACACTAAGTACCTTAAGTTCGACGGTACTAAGCAAGTTGCTGAAGTTAGTGCAGAACTTGAGAAAGCACTAGCATAATTGGCTAACAGCCAGTTTTAGAATTTGATATATTGGAAGCGACCTTTAAGGTCGCTTTTTTTGTTTCAATTTTTAGTCGTATACCAATCTAGATAAAATCGATTGTGCATAATTTCCGTATTACGGCTTAGACTCGTGCGGCTAACGATCAAGGTGATGTTGCGATAACTCAGGTTAAGAGCGACTATTCTTAAATTTAGTTGCGTAACAATGATCTTAAACTTATGCAGATTAGTATATTACGTTCCAGAAAATCACACATTGGTCTCAGGTAGCTATGGAAAATAATAAAAAGCAGGGCGTTTTACTGGTTAACCTAGGAACACCAGATACCGCGACTCCAGCTGGCGTTCGCCGATTTTTAAGTGAGTTCTTACACGATAAAAGAGTGGTAAACCTAACACGCTGGCTTTGGTGTCCTATTTTACATGGGGTGATTCTACCGATTCGTGCACCTAAAGTGGCTAAGCTTTATCAGTCTGTTTGGATGGATGAAGGCTCACCACTGCTTGTTTATTCGCAGAGACAAGCTGAAAAGCTACAAACAAAATTACAGATGCCGGTTGCATTGGGAATGACCTATGGCAACCCAAGCCTTAAGACGGGCGTTGAGCAATTAATGGAGCAGGGCGTTGAAGACATCATCGTATTGCCTTTATACCCTCAGTACTCAGGCACAACGACAGCAGCCGTTTCTGATGGTTTAACTAAAGCCTTCAAACAAATGCCTGTTATCCCGAGCTATCGCTTTATTCGAGATTATTACTCTCACCCTAGCTATGCGAAAGCATTGGCTGAAAGTGTTCGTAGCCATTGGGAAGAAAATGGCAGAGGCGATCACTTGGTGTGTTCATTCCACGGCATCCCGAAAAGGTTGGCCGATGAAGGCGATATCTACCCACAACATTGTGAAGCGACGACTAAATTGCTTGCTGCGGAGTTAGGGTTATCCACGGAAGACATCACCATGACCTACCAATCTCGATTTGGCCGTGAGGAGTGGTTGAAGCCTTATACTGACGAAACGCTTGAAACGCTTCCAAGCAAAGGCATCAAGAAGATTGATATTATGGCGCCTGCATTCTCAGTGGACTGTTTAGAAACGTTAGAAGAGATTTCAGACCAGTGTAAAGAGACGTTCATTGATGCTGGTGGTTCTGACTTTAGCTACATTATGTGTCTCAACGACAGAGACTCACACATCGATATGATGGCTGAACTAGTGGCGCTTCATCGCTAACTGATATGTCGATTGAATAGATAATAAAAAGGGCTGCTCATTGAGCAGCCCTTTTTGATCTTGATGTTTCTTCTTGAAATAGATCTAGCTATTAAGCAACAGAAGTTTCTGCTTTTGGCTCTGCTTCAAGCGTCATGTTGGTTTCTACGCCATGCATCCATGATACAAGTTTGCCAGCACAAAGAAGCAGTAAGACGCCACTGATTGTCGCTGTAATTGCGATACCACCGAAGATAGACATTGCGCCAAGCTCACCAACGTGAGAACCGACAAGGCCAGCTACGTAGTTTGCAACGGCATTGAAGCCAAACCATGCACCCATCATTAACGATGCTAGACGAAGCGGAGCTAACTTAGTGACCAACGACAGGCCAATAGGAGATAGACAAAGCTCGCCAAGGGTATGGAAGAAGAAAGCACCGACTAGCCAAAGCATTGATGTCTTCACTGTTAGATCGCCACCTTGCTCCATTACTGCGCCCATCATGCACACAAAGCCAAGAGCTAGGAAGAACAAAGCCATCGCAAATTTCACAGGAGAGTTTGGTTCACGCTTACCAAGCTTGACCCAAAATGCCGCAATGATAGGTGCGAGGGTGATGATGAAGAATGGGTTCAGAGATTGGAACCATGCGGCTGGAACTTCAAAACCACCAATCATACGGTCAGTATATTGCTGAGTGTAGATGTTCATCAGACCGCCAGCTTGTTCAAAGCCAGCCCAGAAAACAATTACGAACAGACCCATAATCAGAATAACTTTTAGTCTGTCGAACTCTTCTTTGGTCAGTGGTGTTTTCTCTTTCGATTTATTCAGCTCTTTCGCTCGTGCAGCTGCAGGTACTGAGCCAATGTTGCCTAACCATGATTGAGCCATCGTCAACTGCATAACTAAGCTAATAACCATACCGATACCAGCGGCAAGGAAGCCAGCTTTCCAACCGAATGAATCGACTGCAGCACCTGAAATTAAGCCACCCAGTAGCGCGCCTAAGTTGATGCCCATGTAGAAAATGGTGAAAGCACCGTCACGTCGGTTATCGCCTTCTTGGTATAGGTCGCCAACCATGGTCGAGATGTTTGGTTTAAACATACCGTTACCACTGATAAGCAGTGCTAAACCTAAATAAAGAGCATTGACTTGGTCTAAGCCAATCGCGCCGTTAGGAAGAGCGAGCGTAAATTGACCTAATGCCATTAACACACCGCCTACTAGGATCGATTTACGTTGTCCTAAGTAGTTATCGGCAAGCCAGCCGCCGATTAATGGCGTGATATAGACTAAACCTGTGTAGATACCATAAAGATCGAGGGCATCTTTTGTTGACCAACCAAGACCACCATTGATAGTGGTATCGGTAAGAAATAAAACAAGAATTGCACGCATTGCATAGTAGGAGAAACGTTCCCATAGCTCGGTGCTAAAAAGTAGAAATAGGCCTCTAGGGTGGCCAAATATGTTGTGATTGCTTGGCATAAGTTTTACTAATTTTAGGTATTAAAAGATTTTATAGTCACTTATGTATACAGAGTGGAATAACCATCTGCAATAGCCGTCTTTTATGGTCACGACAACTTATTTTTTATAAGTTTATGAAAGTATGGGTTTTTATTGAAAATGTTGCCCAGACAATGCGCGCTGCAAACTAATTTTCCAGTTTTGAGCTGAGTGCATAATGTTCTATTTAAAAGAATAATCGAATGCTAATGATGGAATTCATTGGCTTGCTGGATGGTTTTAAAAAAAATAAATAGCATGGCGTTCTTTATGTATGTAGCATACATAGGCTTACAACAATGCGTCTTTTTATCTGTAAATGTTCCCTGTACAATGCTTAACCACTTTTTGTCCTTATGGCTTTTTGTTGATAAGTTGGTCTGTTACGCATAATTTATTGCTTATCAGGATTCATTTTATTAACGGTGATTAACCGTTTTAGGCTTGTGGTAATATGTCCCAAAATAGAAAATGGCTAGTAAAATGAAACGTTGGTATGTACTTTATTGTAAGCGCGGTGATCAGAAGCGTGCTCAACAACACTTAGAGAATCAGGGGGTAGAGTGCTTTTATCCTCAAATCGATGTCAAGAAGGTCGTTAGAGGGAAAGAGAAGCAGGTCAAAGAACCGCTATTCCCATCTTACATCTTTGTACGCTTTGATTACGAACAAGGTCCAAGTTTTACCACTGTTCGTTCAACGCGTGGTGTCGTCGATTTTATTAAGTTTGGCGCAAGGCCACACGAAGTCCAAGGCGACTTAGTGTATGAACTGAAAGAGTTTGAGAAGTGTTGCGAAGATGAACCTGAAGAGTGCTGTGTTGAGTTTGAATCAGGGCAAGTGGTCAAAATCAATAGTGGTCAGTTTGCTGGGGTCGAGGCTATTTTCCATCAGAAAGATGGTGAAGCTCGATCTATTATGCTGGTAAAAATGATCAGTCAAGTTGTGCCGATCAGTATTGAGAACGAAGCACTACAAGCTCATGCATAAATACAGCAATAAAAAACAGGCTTAAAAAAGGCGCATCATGCGCCTTTTTTGTTTTTGACTGGTACCTAGACCTAGACCTAGACCTAGTAAGAGTCGTTGTGAACAGCTTGTACCGCACGACCAGATGGGTCAACACAGTTTTTGAATGACTCATCCCATTCAATGGCTTTTGCTGATGAACATGCAACAGAAGGGCCACCAGGAACACACTCTGCAGCTGATTCTAGAGAGAATAACTCCTCAAAGATTTCACGGTAAGCATAGCCTTCTTTTGTCGTTGGCGTGTTGTAAGGAAAGCGGAATTGAGCCGTTTCCATCTGTTTGTCCGTTACTTTGTCTTCAGCGGTTGCTTTCAGCGTATCAATCCAATCGTAGCCTACGCCGTCAGAGAATTGCTCTTTTTGACGCCATGCGATTGAGTCTGGTAGGTAGTCTTCAAAACACTCACGTAGGATGTGTTTCTCCATCTTACCGTTGCCACACATCTTGTCTTCAGGGTTCAGACGCATAGCGACGTCGATAAACTCTTTATCCAAGAATGGTACTCGGCCTTCTACACCCCATGCAGCCAACGATTTGTTCGCACGAGCACAATCAAACATGCTTAAAGCAAGAAGCTTACGCACAGTTTCTTCGTGGAACTCTTTCGCGTTTGGTGCTTTGTGGAAGTACAGGTAACCACCGAAGATTTCATCAGCACCCTCACCAGAAAGTACCATCTTGATACCCATTGCTTTGATCTTACGAGCAAGTAAGTACATCGGCGTTGAAGCACGGATGGTCGTTACATCATAAGTTTCAATGTGGTAGATAACATCACGGATTGCATCTAAGCCTTCCTGAATGGTGTAAGTCATCTCGTGGTGTACGGTACCAATCTTATCTGCAACTTCACGAGCCGCGATCAGATCAGGTGCGTTTTCTAGACCAACAGCAAATGAGTGCAGTTGCGGCCACCAAGCTTCAGATTGCTCATCATCTTCAATACGCATTGCCGCAAAACGTTTAGCAACAGCAGATGTGATTGATGAATCAAGACCACCAGATAGAAGTACACCGTAAGGCACGTCAGTCATTAGTTGACGCTTAACCGCAGCTTCTAGTGCTTCAGTCAGCTCTTCTTTGCTTGTGCTATTGCCTTGAACGGCAGCGTACTCGTTCCAATCACGGATGTAGTAGCGTTGAGGCTCTGCATCTTTTGAAGAGTAGAAGCTACCAGGAGGGAACTCACTGATCGTCTTACACACAGGAGCGAGTGCTTTCATTTCTGAAGCTACGTAATAGTTACCGTGCTCATCGTAGCCTTGGTAAAGCGGGATGATACCGATGTGGTCACGGCCCACTAGGTATTCATCTTTTTCTTCGTCGTATAAAACGAAAGCGAAAATACCGTTAAGTTCTTCTAAAAGGTCGGCACCCATTTCTTGGTAAAGCGCAAGAATGACTTCACAATCAGAGTCAGTCTGGAACTGGTACTTATCTTCATAGCGTGCGCGAAGTTCTTTGTGGTTATAGATTTCACCATTAACTGCAAGAATGTGTTTCTTGTCTTGGCTATATAGTGGTTGAGCACCACTGTTTAGGCCGACGATAGCTAGACGCTCGTGAGCAAGAATGGCTTTTTCACCGGCATAGATACCAGACCAGTCTGGACCACGGTGACGAAGCTTTTTAGACATTTCTAAAGCAATAGGGCGAAGTGCTGCGGCATCACTTTTAATGTCGAGAATGCCAAATACTGAACACATAGAACTTCCTTTTAAATAATTTCTAAATCAACTGTATTCAATTTGCCATTCTGGCTAAAAAAAGCAACCGAATGTGAGCAAAAAAATAATATAAAGGGGTTTCTGTTAGAAATTATCTATTTTTAACGTGGTTTTGGTGAGTGGTGTCTAATTGCGGTTGGTTTTTTAAACAAAAACCTCTCAAAAGTGCAAAAGAACAGCAATTTTGAGAGGTTAACGAGACAATGTTTAGGACTAGATTTTACTGATGTTTGGGTTTAACTGCTCACAAACGTGGCGAGCAAAACCGCTACCTGCTTCGCTATAGATATTAAAAGCTGCATCGACACCGTTTTCTTTTAATGTTTCTAGTTGATCTGGGTATTCAGCAATCGCGGCAATTTGGCCTTTAAAGTTACGTGACTTCAATTGCTCTAAAGCGGTTTGATTACCTTGGTGATGAGGCATTGCCAAGATCACCAGCTTTACGTTTGCTGTATCTAGGATGCGTTCCCAGAAATCAGGGTCAGTCGCATCACCAGAAATTACGTTTCTTCCATGGCTTCTATGGTTATGTGCCGCTTCTTCACGAACCTCGACCCCTAAGCTCACTTTGCCGTAGCGTGAACGTAGCTCGTCGTAGGCACCAGTACCAATGCGTCCCATACCTAGAATCAATACCTGAGCACGACCTGGGTCAATTCGTTTATCACGTTGGTGAAGCTTTTCTGCGGCATGTTCTTTTAACCATTTACCAGATTGTTGATAAAGCTTATGACCCGCTCGGTTTAGAGGTGCGGCGATCAAGAACGACAATGAAACCGCAATAGCCACGGCAACCAAGATATCACCAGACATCCAACCCATCTTAAAGGCAAGGCCACCAACAATGAGGCCAAATTCGCTGTAGTTAAACAGTGATAGTGAAGTGAGTAGAGATGTTCGAACACGGAACTTAAAGCGGTTAAGCACTAAGAAGTAAAGAACGCCTTTCACGGGCAGTAATAATAAGAACAAGACTGCTAGCATAAAGCCTTGAATGGTAGGTTGCTCGGATAATCCAATATTCAAGAAGAAGCAGACAAGGAAAAGCTCTTTGAGGTTAAACAGCGATTTCGACAGCTCTGAAGCTTTTGGGTGACCGGCTAGCAACATACCCAAAATCAGAGCACCTAGATCTGGTTTAACCCCTACAAACTGGAACAAGCCTGCACCGACGACCAATGCGAAGAAAATGCCGAACAGCACCAACATTTCGCCGTGACCAACCCAATCGAGGACTTTGTAGAACAACGGACGACAGAATGGTAAAGCGAACAGTGCGATGGCATACCATTCTGGAATTTTGCCTGTCGATGCAGTTAAGAAGACCACGGCAAAGATATCCTGCATGACCAGAATACCAATCGCTAACGTTCCGTAGGTTGCATTCATTTCCCCTTTCTCTTGCAGAGACTTCACTGCGAATACAGTACTAGAGAATGAGAGGGCAAATCCGAGTAGGACGATCTGTTCCATTGACATGGCAGCCAACGAGGAAATACCTAGGAATTTAAAACCAAACAGGGCGACCGCAAAAAACAGAGTGGATAAAAGGTTGTGGATTGTAGCGCCAGCCCAGATCTCTTTAGAGAGTAGGGTTTTAATATCGAGTTTTAAGCCAATAGTAAAGAGGAGTAGGGTGACACCTAGATCAGCCAAAGTAATGATGGTGTCATTGGTTTCAAAGCCAAGAGCAAAAAGCCCGAAGCCTGCGACCAAAAAGCCGACCAATGGGGGAAGGTGACACTTTAAAGCAATAAATCCTGCAATAAACGCAGTGGATATTAATATAAGTTCCATAACTTGTTGTTGTAGTTCCCTAGCTTAAAAAAACGGGCCGTGTTTATACAAACACGGCCCGCGGAAAATCAAAATGGTTTTCTTTAGTCTTCGAGTAGCTTTTGAAGTAGCACGCCGTTGAGCATGGCACGCTTAATCATTGCAAAAGCTCCCATCGTGGGATGCTTATCGATCTGTGATGCTACAATAGGCAGGCCGCTATGGAAAGTCGTTAACGACTGATTCTCTACATTGCGCTTAATTGCAGGGAAAACAATCTCTTGTGCCTTGGTAATATCACCAGCAATGATGACTTTCTGAGGATTAAACAGGTTAATCGTCATTGCGATAGCTTTACCTAACTGATTGCCCACTCGAACCAAGCTTTGCTTAGCAAGTTCATCACCATTGATAGCATGGTCACAAACGTCTTGGATGGTGATGTGTTCAAGCTCTGTTAGCGAAGACTCGTAACCTTGTTTAATGAGTTTTTGAACTCGTTCAACAATGGCAGGGTTTGCCGCTACAGTTTCAAGACAACCGAAGTTACCACATTGGCATTGCTCACCTAGCGGGTCAATTTGGATGTGACCAATTTCACCCACGTTACGGTTATGGCCTAAGAAAACTTGGCCATTAACGATGATGCCTGCGCCAGTACCACGGTGAACACTGACAAGAATAGAATCTTGGCTATCTTTACTTGCGCCGAAGTAATGCTCAGCTAACGCCATTCCTCGAACGTCGTTTCCAACAAAACAAGCGACATGGAATGTGTCACGAATAATGTCGCTCAAAGCCAAGTTGTCGATATCTGTGTTTGGCATGTACTCAACAACACCGGTTGTCGGGTTTACCAAGCCAGGGAGAGTCACGCCAATCGCGATCAACTGATCGATCTTTGGTTGATGCTCAGCAATGAAAGCCTTCAAGTTATTCACCAAGCCTTGGGTAAGGTCTGACTGATCTGAATAATTAAGGTCTTGCTGTAAGAAAGCCAACTCACGACCACCAAGGTCATGAAGGCTTATTTGAATGTAGTCTCGACCTAATCGCACAGCAACAGAATGAAAAGGCTCTACTTCTGTGGTTAGGGAGATAGCGCGTCTACCGCCAGTAGACGCTTGCTGCGCAACCTCTTTAATTAGGCCGCGCTCTAAAAGTTGGCGGGTAATTTTTGTAACACTTGCCGGTGCGAGTTGGCTTACATCAGCCACTTGTATACGACTGATAGGCCCTTGTTGGTCTATAAGTCTGTATACCGCCGCACTGTTTAGTTGTTTAACTAAATCTACGTTACCTATTTGTCCGCCATTCATACTTAATTGTGCTCGTATTGTCCGTTAACAACAGTCGCTTTAACGTTAAAATCTCGGTCAAATACAGCAAGGTTTGCAACCATACCTTTTTTGATTCGACCTAGCTTGCTTTCTACACTGATAGCCGTAGCTGGGTATAGCGTAGCCATGCGAAGAGCTTCGTCTAAAGCGATACCAGCGTGCTCAACTGTATTCTGAACTGCTTCAATCATAGTCAGAGCCGAGCCGCCTAGTGTGCCGTTTTCATCAACACACTTACCATCACGGTAATATACTTTCTTACCGACAAAAATAAAGTATTCCATGTCAGCACCTGCAGGAGCTGTGGCATCCGTCACTAATACAAGCTTTTCTCCCTTGATTTTGTGCGCAATTCGAATGTTTGCGTAATCAACGTGGAAGCCGTCAGCGATGATGCCCGCATAAACTTCAGGAGTATCGTAAATCGCGCCAACAACGCCAGGTTCACGACCAACCATCGGTGTCATCGCGTTGAACAGGTGAGTTGCAAATGTAATACCTGACTCAAAGCCTTGACGCGCTTCTGCATACGTTGCGTTGGTGTGACCAATTGAAACAACTACGCCAGCTTTGCGTAGACGCTCGATGTGTTCTGGGTCGTTAAGCTCAGGAGCCAGTGTTACTTTCGCAACAAGGTCGCTGTTCTCACAGATAAGCTCAATCATTTCGCTATCAGATTTGCGGATGTGATCGACGCTGTGGATGCCTTTTTTCGCAACGTTTAGGTAAGGACCTTCAAGGTGTAGGCCTAAAGATTGGTTTTGGTATTGGTTGTGGTACTCGCGAGCTGCCGTGATAACGGCACGCATATCTTCATCTGATGAAGTGATCAGCGTTGGAAGGAAGCTAGTACAACCGGATTGCAGGTTTGCTTTGTGCATGATCTGCATTGTGTCAGCAGTGATCTCATCGTTCAGCATTACACCGCCACAACCGTTCAGTTGTAGGTCAATGAAACCCGGGCTTAGGTTCGCACCATTTAGGTCGCGAATCTCAATGCCTTCTGGTAATTCAGAGATTGGACAGACTTTTTTGATCAGTTCGTTTTCGATTACAACAGCATGATCAGTGAGAACATCACTACCAGTGTAAATTTTACAGTTACTTAGCGCGTACATAGTCAGCTAATCCTTATATCGTGAGATCTTTAAAATTCTATTCGTTACCTAAATGTGGACTTAGTTTGCGAGCATCATTTACGTAACGATTTATCTTTTTAGGCAAACGGCTTCTAAGTGTGAAGCGTATTTAACTTGTTGAAAAATATATGAACAATTAGTTTTTATTATACAGTTAGGCTTAGTATTAGAAGCTATTCATAGGGTGTTGTTACCTTCGAATACCGCTGTTTAGGCCTAGTAATTAGATTTCAATTTTATCTATAAATGTTCATTTTTTTGAATGATAAAATAAGTTTTATGATCTCGCTAGCAAAAACCTTTGGATTTGGTGAAAACTGGTGATTAGGATCACAAATGGTAAGCTTTTAATTTGCGGAGCAAAATTAATTGAATACACTGAATAGGACTAAATTGAGCGACTAAAATAAGTTTCTCAAACGAATTCTAAAAATCCTATAGGGGGAAACAACTGGTGAATATTCTAGGATATGCACAGAAGCTGGGTAAGGCGTTAATGCTACCTATCGCAACGCTTCCGATTGCGGCGCTTCTATTACGTTTAGGTCAAGGCGATCTACTTGATATTCCATTCATGGCAGAAGCTGGTGGTGCTATCTTCGGTAACCTACCACTGCTATTTGGTCTAGGTATCGCGATTGGTCTTTCTAAAGACGGTAACGGCGCAGCGGGTCTTGCTGGTGCAGTTGCTTACTTCGTACTAACAGCGACAGCAACGACAATCAATGCTGACGTTAACATGTCATTCTTCGGCGGTATCTTCGCAGGTATCATCGCAGGTCACTCTTATAACGCTTTCCATGCAACACGCCTTCCTGAGTGGCTGGCTTTCTTCGCGGGTAAACGTTTAGTACCTATCATGGCCGGTCTATTTGCACTTGTTGCAGGTGCTGTGTCTGGTGTGGTTTGGCCTGGTATTCAATCTGGTCTAGATGCACTAGCTCACGCGGTATCAACGTCTGGTGCTGTTGGCCAATTCGTTTACGGTACTCTTAACCGTGCACTAATCCCTGTAGGTCTACACCACGTATTGAACTCATACTTCTGGTTCGGTATGGGGACATGTCAAGAAATCGTTGTTGCTGGTCAAGGCGCATTCGCTAACATCACTCAACTTTGTGTTGACCCATCACTAGCGAAAACTCTAGTTGTTGGCCAAGAACACACATTCACATTCGCTAACTCAGTAACTCCAGAGATCACTACTGTTGTTAAAGAAGTGACTGAAACAGTTAAATCTGGCGACCTACACCGTTTCTTCGGTGGCGATAAAGGCGCTGGCGTATTCATGAACGGTTTCTTCCCAGTAATGATGTTCGGTCTACCAGGTGCTGCACTTGCAATGTACCTAGCTGCTCCTGCTGAAAAACGTAGCCAAGTTGGTGGCGCACTGTTCTCAGTTGCATTCTGTTCATTCCTAACCGGTATCACAGAGCCGCTAGAATTCATGTTCGTATTCCTAGCTCCTGCTCTATACGCAATGCACGCTGTATTTACAGGTCTGTCTCTAGTAGTGGCAAACATGTTTGGTACTCTGCACGGTTTCGGTTTCTCTGCTGGTCTAATCGACTTCGTATTGAACTGGGGTCTAGCAACTAAACCATTCACTCTACTATTGATTGGCTTAGCATTCGGTGCTCTATACTTCTTCACTTTCTCTTTCGCAATCCGCGCTTTCAACTTGAAATCGCCTGGTCGTGAAGATGATGACGAAGCTGCAGCCGCTCCTGCTGGTGACGCGCCAAAAGGTGATGTTGCTCGTCAATACCTGAAAGCTCTAGGTGGTCACGAAAACCTGACTTCAATCGATGCTTGTATCACTCGTCTACGTCTAACTCTTAAAGACCGCTCTATCGCTGATGAAGTTGTTCTTAAGAAACTTGGCGCTAAAGGTGTGGTTAAACTAGGTGAGAACAACCTACAGGTTATCCTTGGTCCACTAGCTGAAATCGTCGCTGGCGAAATGAAAGCTATCGGTGCAGGTGAAGACCTATCTGATGTAAAACTTCCATAGTAAAGGAAGTACTTATTAAGACGTAACAACAGCTCTTAACTAAGTTTCAAATTGAAAGCCTCCCACACGGGAGGCTTTTTTGTGCCTGTCATTTTAGGCCAGTGCACAAGGTTCGTTCTATTCTTCATCGAATAGCAGAAATAATCACAATTAACGGACGGTTCTTATTGTGCAAAGGCGAAGAATTGTGGATGATTAGCAACAATGATCTTTCTATCTTTGATAGGCAGCAAGAGCCGCCTTTTTCTTGGGTATGGAAGATAACTTTCCCTGACAATACTAAATACATAGAGGTGCTATAGATGAGTGAAGCTGAGGCTCGTCCATCGAATTTCATTCGCCAAATTATCGATAAAGATTTAGCGGATGGTACACACAGTAGCGTGCATACTCGTTTCCCGCCGGAGCCAAATGGCTACCTGCACATTGGTCACGCTAAATCTATTTGCTTGAACTTTGGTATTGCTCAGGACTACCAGGGACAATGTAATCTTCGTTTCGATGATACAAACCCTGAAAAAGAAGACGTTGAATACGTTGAGTCAATTAAGAATGATGTAAGTTGGTTAGGTTTTGAATGGTCTGGTGATATTTGTTACTCATCAAACTACTTCGATACGCTTTACGCTTATGCTGTGGAATTAATTAATAAAGGCTTAGCGTATGTTGACGAGCTAAGTCCTGAGCAGATCCGTGAATACCGTGGCACGTTAAAAGAGCCTGGTAAAGCGAGCCCATACCGCGATCGTAGCCCTGAAGAAAACCTAGCGTTATTTGAGAAAATGCGCGACGGTGGCTTCGAAGAAGGCAAAGCATGTCTACGTGCTAAGATCGACATGAGCTCATCTTTCATGGTTATGCGCGATCCAGTTATCTACCGTGTACGTTTTGCTCACCACCATCAGACTGCAGACAAATGGTGCATTTACCCAATGTACGATTTCACACACTGTATTTCTGATGCGTTAGAAGGCATTACGCACTCTATCTGTACTCTTGAGTTCCAAGATAACCGTCGTTTGTATGATTGGGTTCTAGATAACATCACGATTGATTGCCAACCTCGTCAATACGAGTTTAGCCGTCTGAATCTTGAATACACGGTAATGTCGAAGCGTAAGCTGAACCAACTTGTGGTTGAAAACCTAGTTGAAGGTTGGGACGATCCACGTATGCCAACTATCTCTGGTTTACGTCGTCGTGGTTTCACTTCAAGCTCTATCCGTGAATTCTGTAAGCGTATTGGTGTGACTAAGCAAGAGAACATGATTGAGTTCGGTTCACTTGAATCTTGTATCCGTGATGATCTCAACGAAAATGCACCTCGTGCAATGGCTGTTCTTGATCCAATCAAGGTCGTGATTGAAAACTACGACGCTGATACTGTAGAAACACTGACAGTGGCAAACCACCCGAACAAGCCAGAAATGGGCACTCGTGAAGTTCCATTTACACGCGAAGTTTGGATTGAACGTGACGACTTCCGTGAAGAAGCAAACAAGAAGTACAAGCGTTTGGTTCTAGGTAAAGAAGTTCGCCTACGTGGTGCTTACGTGATCAAAGCTGAGCGTATCGAAAAAGATGCAGAAGGCAACATTACGACTATCTTCTGTTCTTACGACAATGAAACACTAGGTAAGAACCCTGCAGATGGCCGTAAAGTGAAAGGCGTTATCCACTGGGTATCGGCTGATAAAGCACTGCCTGCTGAGATTCGTTTGTACGATCGTCTATTCACTGTGGCAAACCCAGCCGCGGCTGATGATTTCGCTGCAACGCTTAACCCTGAGTCACTTGTTACGCTAAACGGTTTTGTTGAACCTAGCCTAGCAGAAGGTGTGGCAGAGCAAGCGTACCAGTTTGAACGTACAGGTTACTTCTGTGTAGATTCGAAAGACTCTAAAGCAGACGCGCTAGTATTCAACCGTACGGTTGGCCTACGTGACACTTGGGGTAAAGCTGAAGCTTAATGGCTTCGCTTTCTACAGCTTAGAGCCCTATAGCTCAGTTTTCCAAAGCTCAGTGTCCTAAAGCTTAGTTTCTCAAGATACACTTAATAAAAAACCGGCCTAGAGCCGGTTTTTTTGTATCTGGATAAAATAACAAATTGTGGGTCAAGCTGATGTGAATCTTAATACCGCGTGAGCCCTATCTAAAAACGCCGGCCTAAGCCAGCGTTCTGAGTTATTTCTTCGCTTTGTGTGCGTCTGGGTTGCCTTTGCAATCCCCAGTGATGCTTTTACCATACAGATACAAGCTGTGGTTGGTTAGCTGTACGTTGTAGCGTTGAGCGATTTCTTTTTGTCTTTCTTCGATAAGATCATCAGAGAATTCGATAACTTCACCGCAGTCTAAACATACTAGGTGATCATGGTGATGCTGTGTTGAAAGTTCAAATACAGACTTACCACCTTCAAAGTGGTGGCGAGTTACAATGCCAGCATCATCGAATTGGTTCAGTACGCGATAAACGGTCGCAAGGCCGATTTCTTCACCTAAGTCGATCAGCTTTTTATATAAATCTTCAGCACTAATATGTTGGCAGTCTGGTTGTTGTAATACTTCTAAAATTTTGAGCCGTGGGAGGGTCACTTTAAGACCAGCATCTTTTAGCGCTTGATTATTGTCTGACATATACTTTCCTGTTGATGATCTGCAGCAATTAACAGAATTCAATATTAATACCATTATAGTTTAGTCAGGCATAACAATAAACCACGAACTTCAAAGGGTTACTCACTGACATCACAATCTGTTTTGTAAATTGGAAGTATCTCACTTATAGTAGAGGTACGACC
The DNA here is from genome assembly GCF_002875945.1 of Vibrio lentus. Lineage (GTDB taxonomy): Bacteria > Pseudomonadota > Gammaproteobacteria > Enterobacterales > Vibrionaceae > Vibrio > Vibrio apostichopi. The sequence goes on along the minus strand of NZ_MCZK01000139.1, from coordinate 52,919 downwards.
AGTCAAGGTGGCGGTAATTCTAATGTGAACACGGAATGTTGTTATGAATAAGCAACTTGCAAGAATATATAAACCCAACATCGTAAAATTCGCTCTCAACATTTGGCCTCCTTTTTGGGGGGCTGGCATTAAGATCGCTCATATCAGCGCTGATTTTAGGGTAGTCAAGACAGTGCTCAAGCTACGTTGGTGGAATAAAAATGCCAATCGTACTCAATATGGCGGCAGTATATTTTCCCTAACCGATCCTGTTTACTCTTTGATGTTAATGGGTATTTTAGGTGAGCGATATTATGTTTGGGATAAAGAAGCAAGCATCAACTTTATCAAGCCTGGCCAGTCTGACCTGTACGCTGATTTCGAGATAAGCCAAGGTCAACTTGATGATATATATCGTCAAACTCAGTTAGGGGAGAAGTGCTTTCCTGAGTTTATTATCTACGTAAAAGATAACAAGGGGAATGTGGTATCAGAAATACAACGCACCTTGTATGTGAGAAAGAAACCTCAATTTAGAGAAGATGATGACGAAGCACTCGAAGCGGAATGTTAATCCGTAAACTTAAATAGCAAAAAACCTCCATGATGGAGGTTTTTTCGTATCTATACTGTTGTTATTAATTGTAACAATTAACAACGACGAGAGAATTAGTCTTCTAGCTCTGCTAGGCACATCTCTTCGTGGATTTGTTTAACCCAGTTGGTTACGCGCTCGTCAGTCAGTTCAGGTTGACGATCTTCGTCAATACATAGACCAACAAATTGGCTGTCATCGCCTTCAACTAAACCTTTCGATGCTTCGAATTCGTAGCTTTCAGTTGATGTGTAACCTAGGATAGTACCGCCTTTCGCTTCAACGATGTCACGGATAGTACCCATAGCATCACAGAAGTATTCTGCGTAATCTTCTTGGTCGCCACAACCAAAGATAGCAACAAGCTTCGTTGAGAAATCAATAGCTTCTAGCTCAGGGAAAAAATCATCCCAATCACATTGTGCTTCGCCGTAGTACCACGTAGGGATACCAAGCAGCAGTAGATCGAAGTTATCGATATCTTCTTTGCTGCTTTTTGCAATGTCTTGAACTTGAACGAGCTGCTTGCCCAATTGCTTTTGAATCATCTTAGCAACAGCTTCAGTGTTACCTGTATCGCTACCAAAGAAGAGACCTACACTTGCCATAGAATCATTACCTTTAATTTTGTCTGTTGTCGGTGTAATAAAGTTCGGAGGAAATCGTTAGATTCCAGTTCCTTCCCAGCTTAGTTGGATTATCCCTTTTGCGATAAAACCTGCGCAGCCAAGGAAAAGTACTAACCATACGATGCGACGACCAAATGCAGGAACATTACCTTCCTTTAGAACGTCTTTAATTGCCATTCCGATTAGAAAGAAAATCGCGGCAAACAGAAGATCTAAACCAATAGATTCAATGATGTTCATGTAGTCGTAAAGCATGGGAACCTTATATACCAAATTTGCTTGGGCGCACTATATCACTCTTGTGAGATAAAGTTAATCTGCTGTGATTACACAGCTCTCATTTATATCGACGAATCAACATATTTAAGCGATGAATTTTCTGATTGCACGGAGCACTTCGGCTGGTTTTTCCGCGTGTAACCAGTGTCCAGTATTGGCGATAACATGTGCCTTTGCGTTGGAAAACTGCTGTTGAACGGCGGTTTGGTGTTCAGCCGTGAGGTAATCAGAATCCCCACCTTTTATCAGCAAGGTTTTGACCGAGGTTTTATCAATCGGTTCCCAACCAATGATCTGCGAGTAATTGGCGAGCAGTGACGCGACGTTGAAGCGCCATTCCATGATGCCTTGCTCTGATTTGAACAAAGACTTGGTTAGGAACTGGCGAACCCCATCAATCTCGATATGTTTCGCGAGAACCTTTAGTGCGTCTGATCGTGACGTTGGTTGTTCTTCGATAACCGCTTGTAGGCCTGCGAATACGTTGTCGTGACGACTTTGAGTGTAGGCGACCGGTGCCATATCCAACACAACCAGCTTATTTAATTCAAGATGCTGGGTAAGTGCCATTGCGACTTTGCCACCCATAGAGTGACCAATCACAGTGACATCTTTTAGTTCAAGATCATTCAACAGCTGAGCAACGTCTTGCGCCATTGCTTGATAGTCGTGAGTCTCGCTATGAAAGGACTGACCGTGGTTACGAAGATCAATGCTGAGCACTTGATGATCGGCTTTTAGATCCCTAGCCAGCAAGCCAAGGTTGTCCAGATTACCAAATAAACCATGGATCAAAACAATGGTGTGACCCGCACCTTCTATTTTATAGTTGAGCTGTACTGACATTTTTATCTTATTCATGGTGGGTTTGACGTAGAGTATCCGCGCGGATCTCGCTATAATCCCCCTGAGTTTAAACATTGAGATTGTGAAAAGCGAATGAAAACAATTGAGGTTGATGAAGACCTATACCGTTATATCGCGGGTCAGACAGAACGTATTGGCGAAAGCGCTTCAGATATTCTGCGCCGCTTGTTACAAGTAGATCGCCCAGGCATGGTTCCGTTCAAAGAGAGCGTTGAGCCAAAAGGTATCGTTGTTAGCAAAGAGGTAGGCTTTACTCCAGAGAAGTTCGATGGCGTTAAAGAAATGCGCTCATTACTAATATCAGATGAGTTTGCATCATTAAAGAAAGCCATTGATCGTTTCATGCTAGTGTTATCGACACTGCATAAAATTGACGCTGAAAGCTTTTCTGAAGCAACTCAAGTAAAAGGCCGTAAGCGTGTTTACTTTGCAGACAATGAAGAGACATTACTTGCAAACGGCAATACCACTAAGCCTAAAGCCATTCCACAAAGTCCTTTTTGGGTTATTACTAATAACAATACAAGCCGTAAAAGACAGATGGTTGAGCAGCTTATGAGCCGCATGAGTTTCCAAGCAGAATTGATAGAAAAAGTAACAGGTTCAATTTAACGAAATCTGATTTAAACCTCATAATATCCATGGATAAGAAGATATTATGAGGTTTTTTTTGTTTTTAAATTTTATATATAAGGATGTCGAAAAATGGCTATGCACCCTCGTGCCGGGCAGAAAGCTCAGCAGGAAGATCTTCATAATATTCCGGCTTTAGTGGCTAACTATTTCTTACAGCAGCCGGATGCTACTAACCCTGATCACAAAGTACTGTTCGGTACTTCAGGTCATCGCGGTACAGCAGACAAATCAACATTTAACGAAAACCACATTCTCGCGATCGCACAAGCGGTTGCTGAGGTTCGTGCTGAGCAGGGTACAACAGGCCCACTTTTCTTAGGTAAAGATACTCACGCTCTCTCTGAGCCTGCGTTTTCTACGGTTATCGAAGTGCTTGTAGCGAACGGTGTTGAAGTTATTATTCAAGAAAAAAATGGCTTTACTCCAACACCTGGTATCTCGCACGCGATTCTTACGCACAACCTAGTGAATGATAAAAAAGCGGACGGCATTGTTATCACGCCGTCACATAACCCACCACAAGACGGCGGTATTAAATACAACCCGACTCACGGTGGTCCAGCTGAAGCTGAATTGACTCAAGCAATCGAAGACCGTGCAAATGTGATCATTGCTGAGCAAATGCAAGGCGTTAAGCGCACTCCTATCGCACAGGCTAAACAGTCTGACTTAGTAAAAGAAGTGGATCTGGTTGCACCGTACGTTGCTGACTTGGTTAACGTGGTTGATATGGAAGCGATCCAGAAAGCAAACATCAAAATTGGTGTTGATCCACTGGGTGGCAGCGGTATTGATTACTGGCGTCAAATTGGTAAAGCGTACAACCTAGACCTTACTCTTGTTAGTGAAGCGGTTGACCCTTCGTTCCAGTTTATGTCTCTAGACAAAGACGGTGTGGTTCGTATGGACTGCTCTTCTCCATACGCGATGGCAGGTTTACTGGCTCTTAAAGATGACTATCAACTAGCGTTTGGTAACGACCCAGATTACGATCGCCACGGCATTGTTACGCCAAAAGGCCTAATGAATCCAAACCACTTCCTAGCAGTGTGTATTGACTACTTATACCGTAACCGTGAAGGTTGGGGCAAAGACGTTGCTGTTGGTAAGACACTGGTATCAAGTGCTCTGATTGACCGCGTTGTTGCTGATCTAGGTCGCGAGCTTTGCGAAATGCCAGTTGGTTTCAAATGGTTCGTTGATGGCCTTTATAACGGTCAGTTTGGTTTCGGTGGTGAAGAGAGTGCGGGTGCATCTTTCTTACGTAAAGACGGTACGCCTTGGTCAACAGATAAAGATGGCCTGATTCTTTGTCTACTTGCGGCTGAGATCACAGCTGTTACTGGTAAGAACCCACAAGAATACTACGAAGAACTTGCTGCTAAACACGGTGAATCTAAGTACAACCGTATTCAAGCAGTAGCCAATGGCGCACAAAAAGACGTGCTTAAGAAGCTATCTCCAGAGATGGTTTCAGCTGAGACGCTTGCTGGTGATGCAATTACTGCACGCCTAACGCATGCTCCAGGTAATGGCGCTGCGATTGGCGGCCTAAAAGTGACGACTGAGAACGGTTGGTTTGCTGCTCGTCCATCAGGTACTGAAGACATCTACAAGATCTACTGTGAAAGCTTTAAAGGTGAAGAGCACCTAAAAGCAATCGAAGCAGAAGCTCAAGAGATTGTTAATCAAGTATTTGCAGCTGCTGGCCTATAATCGAATCTCGATTACTAGAGTCGCGATGTAAATAGAAGAAGGGTTGATGTGAAAGCATCAGCCCTTTTTATTTGTCTGTAAGCAAGTGGCTAAGGCTACTCAATGGCTGAGTAGATTATCCGTGTGGCCAACTTTGTGGCATCACAAACCAAAACTGCCCTGACTTGGTTTGTCCGTGAACAAAGCGATCACCAAACTCGGTGATAGGTTCACTGGTGAAGTCATCAGTGCCAGCTGCCCATTGCTCTTTGATGAGAGGGTAGAGTACTTCAGTAATTAAATGAGCTTGGTTTTGATAACACCAAAAACCGTTTACTTGGCTTGAATTAATGTCGTAGCCCAAACATTCAGTAGGTACTTTTTGGTCTAAGAATGGATTGGTGTATAGACGACCCTGCATGAGGAGGTGCTTTGAGTCGGTATCGATCTCTGGATATTGCTCAACAAAGGCAGGTGAAGATGACATACCTAGCTGGTGGTTCAACATTCGATCGAGCTTCTTATCTAATTGGTCGTGAGAGTTAGGACCAAACCATGTCTGTTCATGGAGTAAGTAAAACTTAATCGCCACTTCCCAATGTTGTAGCTTTTGGCTGCTCTTTTCTTCGAGAATAAAGTCAATTGCACCTAGTGTTCTGCCATCCACATTAATCTGAATCTCATCGTACTTGATCGAATAGTTATCCGAAGCAGCGATGACTTGCTCACATAGGTACTGGTAGAGGAAACCTAACCTAGGATTACCATTGTATGTATGTGATGAATCGATGGTATGAGGGCTTGAGAAGGCTCTGAGATCAGATACGGGTGGTTTGATTTCCAGTAACGGTGGCGAGTCGATAACCCATTGGTAAAAACGTTGCAGTGCTGTCATCTGTTCCTCATAAACTTCAATCATCTGCTTTTCATCAACAGATCCGTTTTTCATAAACGTAGCTCTATATAAACATAACCCTGGGGCTTTCGACATTCTACCCGTAAATTGATATAACGACGTTATTATAAAGGTAAGCTGGAAATAAAAATGAATAACTTACAATTAGAAAAGCTACTTAACGAAAAACTGCAGCCACAGCAGATTAAAGATTACTGCCCGAATGGTTTACAGGTTGAAGGTGTGTCAGAAGTAACGCGCATCGTTACCGGTGTTACGGCCTCCCAAGCGCTAATTGACAGAGCGGTAGAATTGAATGTTGATGCTTTGTTGGTTCATCATGGTTTCTTCTGGAAAGGTGAATCAGAAGCGATTCGCGGCATGAAGGGCAAGCGTATCCGTACCTTGATCAAAAACGACATCAACCTTTTGGGTTATCACTTACCTCTTGATATTCACCCTGAGCTAGGCAACAACGCTAAGCTTGCAGAGTTGCTTGATATCGAAGTTGAAGGCGGTTTAGAAGGGCACCCACAATCAGTTGCGATGTTTGGCAAGTTGAAAGCGGCAATGACCGGTTCAGAATTCGCAGAAAAGATTGGCCAAGCTCTGAATCGCAAGCCATTACATATTGCTCCAGAAAACCAAGACAAAATGATTACGACTGTTGGTTGGTGCACCGGTGGTGGTCAAGACTATATTGAGTTAGCGGCTTCTCAAGGTATTGATGCGTTTATTTCTGGTGAGATCTCAGAGCGCACTACGTACTCAGCGCGTGAGCAAGATATTCATTACTTTGCAGCAGGTCACCACGCAACAGAACGTTATGGTGTGAAGGCATTAGGTGAGTGGTTAGCGAAAGAGCACGGTTTAGACGTAGAATTTATCGATATTGATAATCCAGTGTAATCCAGTGACGAGATGGGAATAAGAGTTCCCTAATTCACTCGTTTCCCGCTCTTGAGGATGACGAGTAGCTATAAATTTGTATCCTTTGATGAGGCGCGGGCTAATTAGAACTCTAATGGACTCTACTTAGAGAGTTCATATGTAATTCGTCATTCCCTAGACTGACGAAGGAAGGAGTAGGGAATCTCTAAAAGCTTGTCGATACAATTAATGAGATCCCCAACTCGCTCGTCACTCACTCTTGAGGATGACGGAGTCGAGAGCATATAAAAGAAAAGGGTTGATGCTAATACATCAACCCTTTTTGATTTCAATCGATTAGAAAAGTCGAAACCTTACTATTCGCGCTCGTGTAGAGCTTGGAAATCACGTTGTTCTTCACCAGTGTACAACTGACGAGGACGACCGATACGGTTCGTCGGATCGCTGTGCATTTCGTTCCAGTGTGCAATCCAACCGATAGTACGAGACATCGCGAAGATTACTGTGAACATTGATACAGGAATGCCGATCGCTTTCAGAATGATACCTGAGTAGAAATCTACGTTCGGGTATAGTTTCTTCGAGACAAAGTACTCATCAGAAAGAGCGATGCGCTCAAGTTCCATTGCTACGTCAAGTAGTGGATCTTGAATGTTCAGCTCTTTCAGTACTTCGTGACACGCTTCACGCATTACCGTTGCACGTGGATCGTAGTTCTTGTAGACACGGTGACCAAAGCCCATTAGGCGGAATGGGTCATCTTTGTCTTTTGCTTTTGCTACGTATTCTTCAATGTTGTCTACGCTACCGATCTCTTCAAGCATCATTAGGCAAGCTTCATTAGCACCGCCGTGAGCAGGGCCCCATAAAGACGCGATACCAGCTGCAATACAAGCAAATGGGTTTGCACCCGAAGAACCTGCTAAACGAACTGTTGACGTTGAAGCGTTCTGTTCGTGATCAGCATGTAACGTAAAGATTTTGTCCATTGCGCGAGCAACAACAGGGTTTACTTCATATTCTTCACATGGGTTTGCATACATCATGTGTAGGAAGTTTTCTGCGTAGCCTAGGTCATTGCGCGGGTAGATAAACGGTTGACCGATAGAATATTTGTAACACATTGCAGCCAGTGTTGGCATTTTTGAAATTAGGCGGTATGCCGCAATTTCACGGTGTGTGTCGTTATTAACATCTAATGAATCATGATAGAACGCAGCAAGCGCACCTACCACACCACACATAACAGCCATTGGGTGAGCATCACGGCGGAAGCCGTGGAAGAAACTAGCAATTTGCTCATGAACCATGGTGTGACGCGTGACAGTCGTCTTGAACTCTTCGTATTGAGCTCGAGAAGGAGCTTCGCCGTATAAAAGAATGTAACAAACTTCTAAGTAATCAGCGTTATTGGCCAGTTGATCAATTGGATAACCACGGTGTAGAAGGATACCTTTTCCACCGTCAATATAAGTTATTTGCGATTCACAAGATGCAGTGGCAAGAAAACCAGGATCAAAAGTGAAAAAACCATTAGAACCTAGTGTACGAACGTCGATGACTGGAGTACCAAGTACACCTTCTGTAATCGGCAATTCGATCGGTGCTTGACCTTCAATATGAAGGGTAGCTTTCTTATCCGCCATAACAATCTCCTTTGTTATTATTAATCCGTCCAGGATGTTTATGTGCCATTTTTTTACTGGTCTTACGTGAGAAAGTCAATTTTTCTGCAGCTTTGTGTGCACTTGTTAGTGTTTTTTACATTAAATTCGTTAAAAATCTGTTCTGTGTAGCATTATTTGTTGCATCAATTGTATTAGAATGTTGCCAGCCGTATAGTGGCGCTGAAAAGTTTGGTTAAAACCTTATAAATGCAAGGCTAAGAAGAAATGTGAGGTGTCTTCAGAAACCTGGCGGTTAACAATTATTTTACAATTATCTAAGGCTCAACTTACGTTATTTGTTAAGTTAATGTTAAATTTTGAAGGTTTGCAATCAAATTTTGTCCATAACAATACATAAGGTTATTTAATGACCATCATGCTCAATGGAGCTGAGTGAGCGAGCCCGTGAAAGAAAGAAAGACAAGACCTGTTAATTTAGATTTACAGACCATCCACTTTCCTATCACAGCAATAGCTTCCATCCTACACCGTGTGTCTGGGGTGATTACTTTTGTTGCGATCGGAATTCTGCTTTGGTTACTATCCATTTCCCTCTCTTCCCCTGTAGGCTTTATGGAAGCTAGCGACATTGTCGACGGTTTCTTCGTGAAGTTTATTCTGTGGGGCATTTTAACCGCTTTGGCTTACCACATTGCTGGTGGTATTCGTCACCTTCTTATGGACCTTGGTCACTTTGAAGAGCTGGAATCTGGCGCTAAGAGCGCAAAGGTTGCATTCGCAGCAACAGCGGTATTGTCTCTACTAGCGGGGATCTTAGTATGGTAAACAACGTTTCTACTTTTGGTCGTAATGGTGTGCATGATTATCTATTGATTCGTGCAACAGCCATCATTATGACGCTTTACACTATCTACCTAGTGAGCTTCTGTGCTTTCTCAGGTGATATTTCTTACGCATCTTGGACGCAATTCTTTGGTGGTACTTTCACTAAAGTCTTCACCATGTTAGCGCTTACTTCAATTTTGGTTCACGCGTGGATCGGCTTGTGGCAAGTACTAACTGACTACATCAAATGTGCAAAATTGCGCGTTGGTCTTCAAGTCGGTGTTGTTGCGGTTCTTCTAGGATATTTCTTCTCTGGTCTGTTTATTTTGTGGGGTGCGTAAGTGACTATTCCTGTTCGTGAGTTTGATGCTGTAGTAATCGGTGCTGGTGGTGCTGGTATGCGCGCCGCGCTACAAATTTCTGAGCAAGGCCTATCTTGTGCGTTGCTTTCTAAAGTTTTCCCAACTCGTTCTCATACTGTATCTGCGCAAGGTGGTATCACCGTTGCTCTTGGTAATGCGCATGAAGATCACTGGGAACAACACATGTACGATACGGTAAAAGGTTCCGATTACATCGGCGACCAAGATGCTATCGAGTACATGTGTAAAAATGGCCCTGAGTCGGTTATCGAATTAGAAAAAATGGGTCTTCCATTTTCTCGCTTTGATAACGGCAGTATTTACCAACGTCCGTTTGGTGGCCAATCTAAGAATTTTGGTGGTGAGCAAGCGGCTCGTACCGCAGCTGCAGCCGACCGTACTGGTCACGCACTGCTACACACGCTTTACCAACAAAACATTAAACACAAAACGACGGTTTTCTCTGAGTGGTATGCACTGGATCTTGTTAAAAACGAAGATGGTGCAATTTTAGGTACTACCGCGCTTTGTATGGAAACGGGTGAGGTTTGCTACTTCAAAGCGAAGGCAACAATCCTTGCTACTGGTGGTGCTGGTCGTATTTACGCATCAACAACCAATGCTCACATCAACACTGGTGATGGTGTTGGCATGGCGATTCGTGCTGGCGTTCCAATGCAAGACATCGAAATGTGGCAGTTCCACCCAACGGGTATCGCTGGCGCAGGTGTTTTGGTTACAGAAGGTTGTCGTGGTGAAGGTGGTTACCTTCTCAATAAAGACGGCGAGCGCTTCATGGAACGTTATGCTCCGAATGCTAAAGATCTGGCAGGTCGTGATGTTGTAGCTCGTTCGATGATGGTTGAGATTCGTGAAGGTCGTGGTTGTGATGGTCCATGGGGTCCACACATCAAGCTGAAACTTGATCACCTAGGTAAAGAGACGCTTGAATCTCGTCTACCGGGTGTATGTGAGCTTTCTCGTACCTTCGCTCACGTTGATCCTGTTAAAGAACCAATTCCTGTAATCCCAACGTGTCACTACATGATGGGCGGTGTTCCAACGCAGGTTTCTGGTCAAGCAATCAAACAAACTGAAGACGGTACAGACGTTGAAATTCAAGGTCTATTCGCTTGTGGCGAAATCGCTTCAGTATCAGTACACGGCGCAAACCGTCTAGGTGGCAACTCGCTACTTGATTTGGTTGTGTTCGGTCGTGCGACAGGTCTTCACCTTGGTGAGACTTTGAACAAACAAGCTGAAGCAAAACCTGCAACTGAAGCCGACATTGAACGTTCACTAGAGCGCTACAATCGTTGGGAAAACAGTACTGACGGTGAAGACCCTGCGGTAATTCGTAAAGATCTTCAGCAATGTATGCAGAACAACTTCTCTGTATTCCGTGAAGGTAAAGCGATGGCTGACGGCTTAGAAGAGCTGAAAGTGATTCGTGAGCGTCTTAAGAACGCACACCTTTCAGACAAGTCGACTGAGTTCAACACGCAACGTATTGAGTGTTTAGAGCTTGAAAACTTGATGGAAACGGCATTCGCAACCGCGGTTGCAGCAAACTTCCGTACAGAGAGTCGAGGAGCACATGCTCGTTTTGACTTCCCAGATCGTGATGATGAGCAATGGCTATGCCACTCACTTTACAACCCTGAATCAGAAAGTATGACTAAGCGTGGCGTGAACATGGAACCTATCCATCGTGAAGCATTCCCGCCTAAAGCACGTACGTACTAAGGAGATATGACCATGAAACTGAATTTCTCTTTATACCGTTACAACCCCGATGTGGACCAGAAGCCTTACATGAAAGAGTACACCCTAGAGGTGGAAGAAGGCTCTGACATGATGCTTTTGGACGCGCTTATTCTTTTGAAAGAGCAAGATCCAACGATTTCATTCCGTCGTTCATGCCGTGAAGGTGTATGTGGTTCTGATGGTTTGAACATGAATGGTAAAAACGGATTGGCGTGTATCACGCCGCTGTCTGCACTTTCTGGCCAAGATAAGATCGTAATTCGCCCACTTCCAGGTTTGCCTGTTGTGCGTGATTTAATCGTAGACATGACTCAGTTCTACGATAACTACGAAAAAGTTAAGCCGTTCTTAGTGTCTGATGGCAATGTGCCACCGGCTCGTGAAAACCTACAAAGCCCTGATGAGCGTGCTCATTTAGATGGTTTGTATGAATGTATTATGTGTGCATGTTGTACGACTTCATGCCCATCATTCTGGTGGAATCCAGATAAATTCATCGGACCAGCTGGCCTACTTGCAGCATACCGTTGGCTAATAGATAGCCGAGATACGGCGACAGACGAACGTCTGTCCGATCTTGATGATGCATTTAGCGTTTTTCGTTGCCATGGCATCATGAATTGTGTAAGTGTTTGTCCTAAGGGATTAAATCCGACGAAAGCGATTGGTCACATCAAGACCATGCTCGTGAATCGTTCGGTTTAAGTTATATAAAAATTGCCGCCCTAGAAGTTTTGGGGCGGCCTTTTAATAGCTCGGCATAGACCGCAGCAAACGTGAAAACTACTGGTTAAGGGAAAATATGCACAACGGCGTGATGAAGGCATGGCTCGAGTCTTCACACTTGGCTGGCGCCAATGCAACGTACGTAGAAGAACTCTACGAACTGTATCTAAGTGACCCCGACTCGGTAAGTGACGAATGGAGAAGCGTATTTGAAGAATTGCCTGTGCAAGCTTCAGAAGCGGTGGAACAACCACACTCTCGCGTTCGTGAATACTTCCGTCGACTCGCTCAAGAAACAAAGCATTACAGTGTCCAAGTTAGTGATCCTGATGTCGATGCGAAACAAGTAAAGGTTCTGCAACTGATTAATGCTTATCGATTCCGAGGGCATCAAGCAGCAAACCTAGACCCCCTAGGTTTATGGAAAAGAGATACAGTCGCTGAACTGGATCCTTCTTTCCACACTCTTACCGAAGATGACCTCAATGAGACATTTAACGTCGGCTCTTACGCTATTGGCCAAGAGACGATGGTGCTTAGAGATTTGTACAAATCTTTAAAGCAAACTTATTGTGGTTCGATTGGTGCTGAATACATGCACATGACTAACACAGAGCAAAAGCGTTGGATTCAACAACGTTTAGAGTCTGTTTCTGGTCAACCCTCTTTCGATAAAGAAGAAAAGCAAGCTTTCCTAGAAGAGCTAACTGCTGCTGAAGGTCTTGAGCGCTATCTTGGTGCTAAATTCCCTGGCGCAAAACGCTTCTCATTGGAAGGTGGTGATGCGTTGATCCCAATGACGAAGGAAATTATTCGTCACGCTGGTGGTCAAGGCATGCGTGAAGTTGTTGTTGGTATGGCTCACCGTGGTCGTCTAAATATGTTGGTCAACGTGCTTGGTAAAAAGCCACAAGACCTATTTGACGAATTTGCGGATAAGCACGACGACACATGGGGAACCGGTGATGTGAAATACCACCAAGGTTTCTCTGCTGACTTCGCTACGCCACGTGGGAATGTTCACTTAGTATTAGCATTTAACCCGTCACACTTAGAAATCGTAAACCCAGTAGTTATTGGTTCGGTTCGCGCACGTCAAGATCGCTTAGACGATAATGATGGCAGCCGAGTACTACCAATCACTATCCATGGCGATTCTGCAATTGCAGGCCAAGGGGTTGTACAAGAGACATTTAACATGTCACTTGCTCGTGGTTTTTGTGTGGGTGGTACGGTTCGTATCGTTGTGAATAACCAAGTTGGTTTCACAACCTCTAACCCTCGCGATACTCGTTCTACAATGTACTGTACTGACATCGCTAAGATGGTTCAGGCTCCGATTTTCCACGTAAATGCAGATGATCCAGAAGCGGTTGCTTTTGTTGCTCGTCTAGCGCTGGATTACCGTAATACATTTAAACGTGATGTTGTTATTGACTTGGTTTGTTACCGTCGCCACGGTCACAACGAAGCCGATGAGCCGAATGCAACTCAACCTTTGATGTACCAAAAAATCAAGAAGCACCCAACACCACGTAAGCTATACGCTGATGTGCTGATGGAGCGCGGAGAATTTGGTATTGATACGGCAACTCAACTCGTTAACGAATACCGCGATGCTCTTGATCACGGTGAAGTTGTAGTTAAAGAGTGGCGCCCAATGGCCATGCACTCTGTTGACTGGTCTCCATACCTAGGTCATGACTGGAACATCGAATGGGACAACAAAATTGATATCGAGCGTCTGAAAGAGCTGGGTTCAAAAATTTGTCAGTACCCTGATAGTCACAAGCTTCAAAGCCGTGTAAATAAACTGTACAACGATCGTACTGCCATGATTAATGGTGAGAAACAAGTCGATTGGGGTATGGCGGAAACACTGGCGTATGCAACGCTTGTTGATGACGGAAAGCGTATTCGTATTTCTGGCCAAGATTCAGGTCGTGGTACGTTCTTCCACCGTCACTCAGTACTTCATAACCAAACTGACGCAAGCACGTATGTTCCTCTGGCGAACATTCATGACAAACAAGGGCCATTCCAAGTGTTTGACTCGGTATTGTCAGAAGAAGCTGTGTTGGCATTTGAGTACGGCTATGCAACAGCAGAGCCAAGCGGTCTAACCCTTTGGGAAGCACAATTTGGTGACTTCGCAAATGGTGCGCAAGTTGTTATTGACCAATTTATCTCGTCAGGTGAGCAAAAGTGGGCACGTCTATGTGGCCTAACCATGCTGCTTCCTCACGGTTATGAAGGTCAAGGCCCTGAGCACTCTTCTGCTCGTCTTGAACGTTACCTTCAGTTATGTGCTGAACAAAACATGCAGGTTGTTGTTCCTTCAACGCCAGCTCAGGTTTACCACATGATTCGTCGTCAGGTCGTTAGACCAATGCGTCGTCCATTGATTGTAATGTCACCTAAGTCATTGCTTCGTCACCCTCTGTGTACGTCTTCTCTTGAAGATCTTGCAGACGGTACGTTCCAACCAGCTATCGCAGAAATTGATGATCTGGCTCCTGAGAACGTAAAACGCGTCGTGTTCTGTTCAGGTAAGGTTTACTTTGACCTTCTTGACCAAAGACGTAAGAACGAGCAAGACGATGTCGCTATTGTACGTATTGAGCAACTTTACCCGTTCCCTTACGAGGACGTGAGAGCTGCAATCGCTCAATACACAAATGTAGTCGATTACGTTTGGTGTCAAGAAGAGCCACAAAACCAAGGTGCTTGGTACAGTAGCCAACATAATTTCCGAGCTGCTATCCCAGTGGGTGCTGATATTCAATACGCAGGTCGTCCTGCATCAGCGTCACCAGCTGTTGGCTATATGTCGGTACACTTGAAACAACAAAAAGCGTTAGTAGACGACGCTTTGACCCTACTTAAGAACTAGAAGTAAAAGGAAAATACAGACATGACAATTGAAATTCTGGTTCCAGATTTACCTGAATCTGTGGCTGATGCAACAGTAGCGACTTGGCACAAAAAACCAGGCGAAGCCGTTGCACGTGATGAAGTCATTGTAGACATCGAAACAGATAAAGTAGTTCTAGAAGTGCCGGCTCCTGAAGCGGGTGTTCTGGAAGCTATCATTGAAGAAGAGGGTGCTACGGTACTTTCTAAGCAGCTTCTTGCGAAAATCAAACCTGGTGCTGTCGCTGGTGAACCAACGAAAGACACGACTGAAGATACAGAAGCTTCTCCTGATAAGCGCCACAAAGCGGCACTTACAGAAGAAAGCAATGACGCACTAAGCCCTGCTGTTCGTCGTCTTCTTGCAGAACACAACCTACAACCAGCTGACGTTAAAGGCACTGGTGTTGGTGGTCGTATTACTCGTGAAGACATCGACGCACATCTAGCAGCAGCGAAAGCGGCTCCGGCAGCAGCATCTGCACCTGTAGTTGAAGCGCCAGCAGCAGCTCGCAGCCAAAAACGCGTGCCAATGACTCGCCTACGTAAGACAGTTGCAAACCGTCTTCTAGAAGCGAAGAACAGCACAGCGATGCTGACTACTTTCAACGAAGTGAACATGAAGCCAATCATGGATCTTCGTAAGCAGTACAAAGACCAATTCGAGAAGCGTCACGATACGCGTCTTGGTTTCATGTCTTTTTACGTGAAAGCAGTAACAGAAGCGCTGAAACGTTTCCCTGAAGTTAACGCTTCTATTGATGGTACAGATATCGTTTACCACAACTACTTCGACATCAGCATGGCAGTATCAACGCCACGTGGTCTAGTGACTCCAGTACTGAAAGACTGTGACACACTAGGTTTCGCTGACATCGAAAAAGGCATCAAAGAGCTAGCAATCAAAGGCCGTGACGGCAAGCTAACTGTTGATGAGCTGATGGGAGGTAATTTCACTATCACGAATGGTGGTGTATTTGGCTCTCTAATGTCTACGCCAATCATCAACCCGCCTCAAGCGGCAATTTTGGGTATGCACAAAATCCAAGATCGTCCAATGGCTGTTGATGGCAAGGTTGAGATCTTACCAATGATGTACCTAGCGCTTTCTTACGATCACCGTCTAATCGATGGCCGTGAATCAGTTGGCTTCCTAGTGACAATCAAAGAGCTTCTAGAAGATCCTGCACGTCTGCTATTAGACGTTTAGTATCTCTAAAACGTCTAGTTAACCCAGTTAGCTAGACGTAAAAAGTTTCAAAGGCTAGGCTGCTCAACGTCTGGCCTTCAATTGAACTGTAAAGCCATTAGAAAATGGACAACAGTTGATTTGAGAAGACCCTACAGACGTACCACAGGAAACTGTGTCGTTATGGAAATAATAATCCCTTAAGGGAAAATAAACGGAATATCAAAATGAATTTGCATGAATACCAAGCCAAACAGCTGTTTGCAGAATTCGGTTTGCCTGTACCAGAAGGTTTCGCATGTGATACAGCACAAGAAGCTTTCGAAGCTGCAGGCCGTATCAGTACAGCCAAGAAAGTCGTTAAGTGTCAAGTACACGCTGGTGGTCGCGGTAAAGCGGGCGGCGTAGAGCTACATGACACTAAAGAAGGCGTTAAAGAGTTTGCACAAAAGTGGCTAGGCAAAAACCTAGTGACTTACCAAACAGACGCTAATGGTCAGCCTGTAACTAAGATCCTAGTTGAAGAAGCATCGAACATTGCTAACGAACTTTACCTAGGTGCTGTTGTTGACCGTGCAACTCGCAAAATTGTATTCATGGCGTCAACTGAAGGCGGTGTGGACATTGAGAAAATCGCTGAAGAAACTCCAGAGTTGATTCACCAATCTGCGATCGATCCTCTAGTTGGCCCTCAAGCTTACCAAGGCCGTGAACTGGCATTCAAACTTGGCCTAGCTGGCGATCAAATTAAACAGTTCGTTAAGATCTTCATGGGTCTTGGTGAAATGTTCGCTCAGTACGACCTAGCTCTACTAGAAATTAACCCGCTTGTTATTACAAATGAAGGTAACCTTCTTTGTCTAGACGGCAAGATCAACATTGACTCAAACGCAATGTACCGTCAGCCAAAGCTTCGTGAAATGCACGATCCTTCACAAGAAGACGAGCGCGAAGCGCACGCAGCTCAGTGGGAACTGAACTACGTAGCACTTGATGGCAACGTTGGCTGTATGGTTAACGGTGCAGGCCTTGCTATGGGTACGATGGATATCGTAAACCTACACGGCGGCAAGCCAGCAAACTTCCTTGATGTAGGCGGCGGCGCAACAAAAGAGCGTGTAGCTGAAGCATTCAAGATCATCCTTTCTGATGACAATGTTAAAGCAGTACTAGTAAACATCTTCGGTGGCATCGTTCGTTGTGACATGATCGCTGAAGGTATTATTGGCGCAGTTAAAGAAGTTGGCGTAACAGTTCCTGTAGTTGTTCGCCTGGAAGGTACCAACGCAGACCTAGGTCGCGAAGTACTTGCTAATTCTGATGTTGATATCATTGCTGCTGTATCTCTAACAGATGCTGCTCAGAAAGTTGTTGCTGCTGCGGAGGCTAAATAATGTCTGTATTAATTAACAAAGACACTAAAGTAATCTGTCAGGGTTTCACTGGCGGTCAAGGTACATTCCACTCAGACCAAGCTATCGCATACGGTACGCAAATGGTTGGTGGTGTTTCACCTGGTAAAGGTGGTCAAACTCACCTAGGCCTTCCTGTATTTAACACAGTACGTGAAGCAGTAGAAGTGACTGGCGCAACAGCAACAGTTATCTACGTACCAGCACCTTTCTGTAAAGATGCAATCCTAGAAGCGATTGATGCAGGTATCGAACTGATCGTAACGATCACTGAAGGTATCCCTACTACAGATATGATCGACGTTAAAGTGAAGCTAGAAGAAACTGGCGTTCGCATGATTGGTCCTAACTGTCCAGGTCTTATCACTCCAGACGAGTGTAAGATTGGTATCATGCCTGGTCATATCCACAAGAAGGGTAAAGTAGGTATCGTATCTCGTTCAGGTACTCTGACGTACGAAGCAGTTAAGCAAACAACAGATGAAGGCTTTGGTCAGTCTACATGTGTTGGTATCGGTGGTGACCCTATCCCAGGTTCAAACTTCATTGATATCCTAAAACTTTTCCAAGAAGACCCAGAGACTGAAGCAATCGTAATGATTGGTGAGATCGGTGGTACTGCGGAAGAAGAAGCTGCTGAGTTCATCAAAGCAAACGTAACTAAGCCAGTTGTATCTTACATCGCTGGTGTTACTGCTCCTCCGGGCAAACGTATGGGCCACGCTGGCGCAATCATCTCTGGCGGTAAAGGTACTGCTGAAGATAAATTCGCAGCACTAGAAGCAGCAGGCGTTAAGACTGTTAAGTCTCTTGCTGACATCGGTAAAGGCCTACGTGAAATCACGGGTTGGTAATCAGCTGGCTTTTATCGAATGAGATAGAAGCTAACTGAACGATATAAGAAAGGCTTAGTCATTGACCAAGCCTTTTTCTTTTGTAACTGATTACTTTGTATAACGATTCTTTTGTAAACGACTGCCGCATCAACGGTTGGTTTTTAAAAGTCAGAATGAACTCCGACTTTTCTCTTTAGGCGCGGGTTCTGTACATTTGAGACAACATAAACATTGCCGCAGCACTGATAACAACAGAAGGTCCGGCTGGTGTGTCGTAGAACCATGACAAGCTCAATCCTCCGAACACAGCGATAGAACCAATTATCGATGCAAGGAATGCCATTTGTTCGGGTGTATTGGCGAACTTTCTTGCCGTTGCTGCAGGAATGATGAGTAGTGATGTCATGATTAACGCACCAACAAACTTCATACCTACCGCAATTACGATACCCACAAGTAACATCAAAATAAGACGCATTAAATCAATGTTAATGCCGTCAACCGCCGCGAGATCTTCGTTAACGGTCGTTGATAATAGTGGTCGCCAAAAGATAGCTAATACCACCCCAATCACAGCAGCACCCGCATAGATAAACACTAAATCCGTTGGCGATACCGCAAGCAAGTCACCAAATAGGTAGCTCATCAAGTCAACACGAACATTGTCTAAGAAGCTGACTGCTACAAGACCTAATGAGAGTGCACTGTGCGCCAAAATACCGAGTAGGGTATCGGTCGCGACCAGCTTTTGCTTTTGTAACGTAACCAGCAACACCGCCAGCATCAAACAACAAATCAGCAGTGCTAAGTACAAGTTAATATTGAATAAGAAACCAAGCGCTAAGCCCATTAGAGAGGCGTGTGCAAGGGTGTCACCAAAGTAAGCCATCTTGCGCCAAACCACGAACGAACCCAGTGGACCAGCAATAAGAGCAATGCCTAAGCCTGCAAGAATAGAAGGTAAAAGAAACTCAAGCATTAGTGGTGGTGTCCGTGTTTATGGTTGGAGCAGTCGTGCACATCCCCGGAAACTGGCTGGCCTGCCAGGTCATGGTGATGGTGGTCATGTTGGTGGTGGTAGAAAGCCAAACTTTCTTGAACCGCAGTACCGAACAAGGCGATATAAGAAGGGTGGTGTTTGATATCAGCCGGTGCGCCCGAGCAACAGATATGGTGATGCAAACAGATCACATCGTCTGTTTTTGCCATTACTAAATGCAAGTCGTGTGAAACCATAAAGACAGCGCAACCAAAACGGTGACGAATGGAATCTATCAGGTCGTAAAGATCTATTTGTCCCTGAACATCAACACCTTGTGCGGGTTCATCAAGAACGAGCAGGTCGGGTCTTTTCAAAAGAGAGCGAGCGATCAGCACGCGTTGGTTTTCGCCACCAGACAGTTGATGCATGTTACTTTTCATTAGGTGCTCAGCACCTACTAGCATCAAAGATTCTAGAATTTCTTGTTTGCTGAACTTTCCGGTGAGCTTAAGGAAACGCTCCACATTGAGAGGCAGAGAATCGTTCAGCTTTAGCTTTTGAGGAACGTAACCAATTTTTAATTTTTTTGATTTGGTGATCTTTCCTGAATATTTGTGCTGGAGCCCTAGTAGTACCTTAACTAAGGTTGATTTTCCCGCGCCATTTGGCCCAATTAGGGTAGTGATTCTGCCACGCTCTAAATTTAGAGAGATGTTGTCTAAAACTTTTCGACCGTCAAATTCGACGTTCACAGAATCTAGTTGGATTAAGTTATCCATGAATAGAACTCATTTGCAATTCGCTAATGTTATAATGTAACATTTACCTCAAGCCTAAGCTACTTTTCTATTATCGAGGGATTATGTCACGTTCATCTTTTATACTTGCTACTTTGCTTTTAGCGCCAAGTGTTGCAAGTGCCAATACTATTTTAACAAGTTTTAAACCAATTCAAATGATTGTGACGGAATTAACGCAAGGCGTTAGTGAACCGGGTGTGTTGATGAACAGCAACGCTTCGCCGCACGATTATGCACTTAAGCCATTTGATGTGAAAAAAGTTCATGGTGCGGATATGGTTGTTTGGTTTGGTCCTGACCTTGAAGCCTTCTTGACTAAGGTAATTGGTTCAAAAGAGAACGTTATCCAGATCAGTGAGATTCCTGGTATTAACTTGAGAGAGTTCGGACATGAAGAGCATGATCACGATGCTCATGAAGGGCACAATCACGGCAGCCACGACCCTCATTTTTGGTTAGGTATCAACCAAGTTGAAGTAGCAGCAAAATACATCTCAGCTAAGTTGATTGAAACTGACCCTGACAACGCAATGGCATATCAAGAGAACCTAGACTCATTCTTGATTGCATTGAAAGAGAAGCAACAGTCTATTCGTGAGCAACTTGCACCAGTCAAAGACGAAGGTTACTACGTGTTCCATGATGCGTATGGCTATTTTGAGCAAGAGTTTGAGCTGAATAACCTAGGTCACTTCACGGTAAGCCCTGAACGTAAACCGGGTGCAAAAAGCCTAATTGCTATTAAGAAAACGCTGGTACGTGAAAATGTTCAGTGCGTGTTCTCTGAGCCGCAATTTACACCTGCTGTAATCGAATCAGTGACGCGTGGAAGTAACGCTAAACAAGGTCAACTTGACCCGATTGGCTCAAGTGTTGAGGTGAAGAGTGGAAGTTATTTCGATTTTCTTCAACAACTTACAGACAGCTACACAAGCTGCTTAAGTGCAAAGTAATCAATAGCGAGTATTTTTTACTCTACTTTGCTCTCGATAATTTATGAATCATGCCGCTTTTTGCGGCATTTTCGTGACCGCTAAGATAAAACCTTCCAACAAACAAGAAACCTTCTTCCTCCTTCGATAATTTCCGCTAAAATAGAAAGATAATAATAAGCACAAAAAAACTCAACTTCTGTGTAAACAATAATGAGACATTATTGCGACAGAGACCTCACGTGTTGTTGCTGTTCAGGATTAAACGTTGTTTCAAATTATCTTAAGAATGTTCATGTTAATGAGCGTTTCATTTAACGTATTAGCGGTAAATACCTCACCCTCTGTTTTTTATCCTTTGCCTGTTCAAGCGCAGGGGAACTTCCTTGCGGCCAAAAATCTCTATCTAGGTGCGGGAGGCGGATTGTGGATCCATGATGTGCATGGGAAAGTGCTCTTTTATGATGGTCGAGCTCTACTTCCGCGCAAGGGAAGTCTTCTGCAGTTTTCATCGGAAAGCGTTGCTTTTCTAAATGACGAGTTTTGGACGTTTTTTGACAACGAGGTCTACCGACATAGCCCTGGTATCGGCAATGAACTCGCCTTCAGTTTGAGCCCCGGAGCTGAGATCGCTAATATCGGTGCGTCTGGTGACTTTATTTGGGTCACAGATGGCGCTAATTTCTATACGTATAACACTCAATCTTTAGAATTTAATACCTATTCACTGCTTAAGTTGTACCGATACAACAACAGCAGTGATATTACGATTAACGATGCTGAGTGGGTCTTGTCGAAGTGGGTCTTAGCGACCAGTGCTGGTGTCTATCTTTCTGACCAACAAGAGTTTACGCACATCACGGCATCGGAAAAGAATCACATAGAAACGGTTTATTTCTCTAACACTCGGCGTGAACTCGTCATCGGCACCTTAAATGGCGCGGTCATTGTCGATCTCTCGAACCCAGATCAAGTGACTTATGTTCGGGGGTCACATGTGCTATCTCTCGCTGAAACCTCAGACCAATATTGGATTGGTACTGAGCATGGGCTAGTGAGTTACAATTTTATCACGGGACAAACGACTCACTTCAAGCGTGCGACCAATCAAGACTTTTCATTGCCGGGTGAGAAAATATACTCGCTGATTAATGATCATGCAGGTGGTATGTGGGTCGCGACCAATAATGGCATTCGCTATTTTTCATTGTTTAGTGAGACTTTTTCTCGAACGCCACTGAACGGAATGGGGATGCACTCGAGTAGCGTTGTGATCAACAAAGTGCAGCCTGTTGATGAACATTTATCTTGGGTCGCGTCATCTATGGGCCTGTACTTGGTCGATTCACAAAGTGAAGATCTTCCAATTCGTGTTTATACAAAACCCGTTCAAGATTTTGAGGTCTTAGGTTCTTCTATCTGGATAGCCACCGAAGAGGGCATTCTTAGTTTTAATACTCAGACGTTTGCTCCTGAGCCGCTTGAATTGCCGAGAGCGATTCAGGGTGTTCATGTTGAGAATTTTGCTCTGCAGCCTAACCAAATTTTGTGGATGACGTCTGGACAAAGTCTGTATTCTTTATCAATCCCGACCATGCAGTTAGCGTCTTACGGCACAGATTGGTTAGTTGATAAGTTTCTCCCCGCAAAAATTACAGACCTCAATATAGGCTTGCAAGGCAGTGTTTACATCGGTACGGATCATGGCTTCTATTCATTTATCGATAAGAGAATCAGTTTCAGTCGTTCGAGTGAGCGATTTGGCAAAGTTGTCGATATTGAGCAAGCGAGGGACGGTTCTCAGTGGTTTGCTGGCAGTTACGGTGTGTACCGAATTCCTTATGACAGCAATATCATCGAAGAGATCGCTCTTGTCGAAGACAATATCAGCCCGAATTGTCTAATCAGCGATGACAATGGTGTGTGGTTAGGATCATCTAAGGGGGTCAGCTATTACGGGCTCGATGGACAGTTGCATAAACACATCGGTTCTCCATTTGGCTTGATCACCAATGAATTAGCGGCGGGCGCTTGTGCGTTGTTTTACAGTGAAGAAAATCAATCGTCTAGACTCGTTTTAGGCTCTAAGTATGGCGTGGTCAGTGCATTGTCTAATGAGTTATTGGTATCGACGACACCTCATAGCCGAGCCTTATTAAGCAAGATCAGTGTTGACCAAGAAACTGTATCGCTTGGCGGGAGAACGATTGATTTAAAAGAGATACCTTATGGCTCTTCCATTGGTTTCAAGCTTGGTATTTTACCCACGACGTTTGCTCCAGCTATGGAGTATAGGCTCAACGACAATGAACCTTGGAGCGAATTTGAGGGAGGCTTGCTCACGCTAGACCACTTGCTTCCCGGTGACTACACGCTCGAAGTGAAACCGGTGAAGGACTCGCATTATCGTTTTGTTTCCACTAATCAAAGTTTCTCGATAGCTGAGCCTTGGTATCTAAGTAATTGGGCAGCCGCGAGTTTCCTGATACTCCTTATTTGTGTGGTCACCATTCTGGTGTTCTGGCGTTCACGCTATGTGACTTTTGCCAATAGACATTTAAAAGCGCAAGTCGCTTTAAAGACCGATCAGTTAAGGCATCAAAGTCGGATTCTATTAACGACCAATCAACAGCTCAAAAAGCAACTCTCTGTTAAAAATGTACTGGTTTCTCATACGGCGAAAGAATTGTCCGATGAAGTGAATCAGATTGCCGTAATGCTACCCAATTGGAATGATGACCAAGGAAAGTCTCCGATCCTAGCGTTAAAAAATGGTTTAGCTCAATTGAGTAATAGCCAAGAGGGAGAGGGAACGGTTTGTTACGACGTGATTTTGATCTTGGAGTCGGTACTCAAAGCTTGGAAGGATGACTTAACCAAAGCGGGAATAGAGCTGGATATCAGTGTAGAAACCAAGCATCGACATGTGTCGCTGCTGTATTTTAATCTCGATATTATCTTTAATAGCTTGGTCGCGAGTATCATCAAGCGAAATTTCAAATCACAGAGTATGGTGATATTGGTTGAAGAGGTTAAAGGTCACCTTGTCGTTACGATAAGAGATCATGGTATGCCTTTCCCTAAACTGGCATCAGCGATTAATGACAGCAGTGGAAAATCAACCGATCTTAATATTGAAAAGCTGCCCTTATTGATGAATCAAAGTGGTGGCGAACTTAATGCCTTCATCTCGGATTCTCAAAATAAAGTCCAGCTGTCTTGGCCAATTGAATATCAAGTATTGCAAAACCTTGAGGCGAGTACCATAGAGCAAATCGAGACGATTAAGCTCACAACCTCAAGCTCAGAACAGCAGAAAGTGAGTGCGGAACAAGAGTGGAAAAACAAAGTTTCACAGCTTGTGAGTGAACACTACGCAGATGCTGAGTTTGGTACAGCAACTGCTGCGAAGTATTTGTTTATGTCTGAGAGAAGCTTACAACGACGCTTTAAATTAGCTTATCACAAGACATTCAAGGAACACTTGAATGAAGTTCGTCTCGAACATGCTTGTGAGCGCTTACTCGCGGGAGAAAAAGTGTCAGACGTAGCCTTTGATTCTGGATTCAATGACCCATCCTACTTTAGCCAAAGGTTTAAGCATCACTTTGGTATGTCTCCCTCTAAGTTTGCGGAAAACAACGAAGAGTAGTGAGCTGCGGATTCACTCTGCTTCCACATAGATAAAGATACTCTAAGCCTCGACATTCGTGTTGGGGCTTTTTTATGCTCATACGAGATAGAGATAGAGATAGAGA
>NZ_MCZK01000139.1:0-28275 GCF_002875945.1 Vibrio lentus | reverse complement strand
AGATAGAGATAGAGATAGAGAGTTAGGATTACAGTAAATTTTCTGGGGATATAACGAGGAAGAAAAAAAATATCGTGGCATAGCCGGGGGGACTATACCACGGGTGTCAAGGACACCTTCGCTTGCTGCCGGAGTGATATGGCAAGCCACATCACCTCTGGAATAAAATTAAAGAGAAGTAGTTTCTCTTCGATGGAGTAACTATACGTCTGCCCACTTATTTTACTTATAAAATTAACGACAGATGGCCATGAGAAAACCGACATTATTTTAAGTTGTTGATAATTAATGTTTTTGTGTTGTTTTGAGTAGTTCGTACTAGTGAGGTAGTTCTCGTTGCTTGTTGAAAGTAACGTTTTTGACGTAAACGTTTTTAACGAAATTTACGAGTATGTATTTTCGAAAACATTGATTTCACACAATGGAATTGTGGTCATGTATGTGTATCATGCTCGTAATAACAATCTTTCTCATTATCAGTCACGAATTGGGTACTTATGAAACTCTCACAACTAGAGCAAGGCAAAGCGGCTTCTATTGTTGCACTAACAGGTTTAACACCAGAAGTTAGAAAAAAACTTATGGTCATGGGCATGTTGCCAAAAACCGAGGTGACGTTGATTCGCCGTGCACCTATGGGTGATCCGCTTCAAGTTGAAGTGAGAGGGGTTTCAATCGCCATTCGTGAAAGCATCGCAGAACAAATCGAGGTTATCTAAATGGATTATCAAGTTCTCACCGTTGGTAACCCGAATAGTGGTAAAACAACATTATTTAATGCACTTACGGGTGCCAAGCAGCACGTTGGTAACTGGGTCGGCGTAACCGTAGAAAAGAAGACGGGTGTCTATTCTCACGCTGGTGATCAGTTCCAGCTTACCGATTTACCGGGTATCTACGCGCTAGACAGTGGTAATGACGCGAACAGCATCGATGAGTCTATTGCATCTCGCGCCGTACTTACTCACCCAGCAGATGTGATCATCAATGTTGTTGATGCGAGCTGTTTGGAAAGAAGCTTATACATGACATTACAATTGCGAGAGTTGGGTCGCCCAATGATCGTTGTATTGAACAAAATGGATGTATTAAAGCGTGAACGTCAGGTCATTAACCTTAAGGCTCTAGAAAAAGAGTTAGGCTGTCCAGTTCTGAGCTTGTCTGCAAACGACAAAGGCCAAGTGGTTCGCTTTAAAGAGCGCCTGCATAAATTGCTTGTTCAAGGTGTGAGCCTTGACCCTATCTCTATCGATTACGACGCAGCATTAGAAGCACTAATCCCTTCTGTTGAATCACAATTTGATGATGCTGATGTGTCGCATAGAGCACTAGCGATTCGTGCTTTAGAAAATGATTACTTGGTTCTAAATGGCCTTGCTCCTCAGCCTCGCACTCAAATTGATAGCGTGCGCCTGAGTGCTGACTTTGATATTGACCTCGCGGTTGCCGATGCAAAATACACTTTTCTACATGACTTGTGTAAGCGTGTTCGCCGCAGTGAAGGCAAGCTAAGCCGAAACTTCACAGAAAAAGCAGACCAATTCATTTTGAACAAGTGGGTCGGTATTCCTTTCTTCTTCGTCATTATGTACTTGATGTTCATGTTCTCTATCAATATCGGTAGTGCGTTTATCGATTTCTTTGATATTGGCGTAGGTGCGTTATTGGTTGATGGTGGTCATCACTTATTAGACGGACATTTACCTGTTTGGCTAGTGACAATCCTTGCCGATGGTATCGGTGGCGGTATTCAAACGGTTGCTACCTTTATTCCGGTAATCGCTGCTCTTTACCTATTCTTAGCGGTATTAGAAAGTTCAGGCTACATGGCGCGTGCCGCATTTGTACTTGATAAAGTAATGCAGAAAATCGGCTTGCCGGGTAAGGCTTTTGTCCCTCTGGTACTTGGTTTTGGCTGTAACGTTCCTTCGATCATGGCAACACGTACTCTTGACCAAGAGCGTGAGCGTAAACTGGCTGCATCAATGGCACCGTTTATGTCATGTGGTGCTCGTCTACCAGTATACGCGCTGTTTGCAGCCGCATTCTTCCCTGGTGCAGGGCAAAACGTAGTTTTCGCTTTGTACATTATGGGTATTGTTGCTTCTGTGTTCACGGGTCTATTCCTTAAAAATACAATCTATCCTGGCAGCAGCGATAGCTTGGTTATGGAAATGCCGGATTACGAATTACCAACCGTGCAAAACGTAATGCTAAAAACGTGGCAGAAATTGAAGCGCTTTGTACTTGGCGCAGGTAAAACCATCGTAATGGTTGTGGCAATCCTGAGCTTCTTGAATTCTTTAGGTATGGACGGAAGCTTTGGTAACGAAGACAGCGAAAATTCAGTGTTGTCTAAAGCTGCGCAAGTTGTAACGCCGGTGTTCCAACCGATTGGTATTACTGAAGAGAACTGGCCTGCAACGGTTGGTATCATCACAGGTATCTTTGCGAAAGAAGCAGTTGTCGGTACATTAAACAGCTTGTACACGACGCCATCAGACGAAGAAGCGGCTGAATTCGATTTAGCGGCAAGCCTGCAAGAAGCGGTAATGACTATTCCTGAAAACCTATCTGGTTTGAGCTATTCAGATCCGCTAGGTATTGAAGTGGGTGACTTATCAGATTCTGGCTCTGTTGCTGCAGACCAAGAAGTTGACTCGTCTATCTTTGGTAACCTGAAAGATAAATTTGTTTCTGGTCATGCTGCATTTGCTTACTTAATCCTAATCTTGCTTTACACACCCTGTGTGGCAGCGATGGGTGCTTATGTTCGTGAGTTTGGTCAGATGTTTGCGCGTTTCATCGCGGTTTGGACAATGGCACTTGGTTACTTCGGTGCGACCTTCTATTACCAAGCGGCAAACTTCGCTGCTCACCCTGTCAGCAGTGCGGTATGGGTGGTTGCGATTGCTGGTGGCTTTGTACTGACCTATCGAGTATTTAAGAAAGTCGGCAGTAAGCAGAAAGCATTAGAGGTGCAAGTAGTATGATCTTAACTGAACTTCATCAATACATTGATAACGAGGGCGTTGCAGCTCGCAGTGAACTTGCGTCTAAGTTTGGTATGAGCGAAGACGGTGTCGATGCGATGCTGAGTGTTTGGGTCAAGAAAGGGAAAGTTTCCCGCTTGGTCGATACCAACAAGCATGGTCATACAACACGTATTCGTTACACCATCAGCAAACAAGATGGTCTATCACTTAATGTGATGATGTAGTTCTGGTTTCATACTCTCGCTGAAAACGGCGAGATTAGACAATAAAAAGCCGCTCACCTATTTTAGATGAGCGGCTTTTTGTTATGTGTCTTTCCTGAACTGTCTTACTTTAAAGCGTAATGAGATGAACTCGAATTACGCTTTCTTGAAGATAGAGCTCAATGACAGAACATTCTGGATGCGAGTATGGATTGCTGCTTGTTCTTCTTCACTACGCTGTTCGCCTTTGGTATTGCCCCATACTGGTCCTGGCCATGCGATGTCATCTTTGAAGCGTGCAATATGATGAATGTGCAGCTGTGGCACCATGTTACCCAGCGCGCCTAGGTTTAGCTTGTCTGGTTGGAATGTCGCTTCTAATGCTTGGCTTACCGCTTGAGATTCAAGTAAGAACTGCTGTTGTTCTTTCATTGGCAGATGGTGCAACTCTTTCAGGTTGGCACGTTTTGGTACCAAGATAACCCAAGGCACTGCGCTGTCTTTGCTTAGCAGTGCCAAGCTTAGTGGAAATTCGCCGATAAGCGTGGTGTCTTTTGCTAACTGTGGGTGAAGTTCAAAGCTCATTATTATTATCCATTTCGATTTCTTGAATTTAGTATACGTTAGATAAAACAAAAGGTTGATGCTCTCACATCAACCTTTGTATTTATTCATTGTAACCCGAAGGGAATTACATGCGCTCTAGAGTTTCGATACCTAGAAGCGACAGGCCTTGCTTGATAGTCTTCGCTGTTAGTGCAGCAAGCTTCAGGCGGCTCTGTTTAACGGTCTCGTCTTCAGCCACAAGGATAGGGCATGCTTCGTAGAAGCTAGAGAATTGACCAGCAAGTTCGAACAGGTAGCTACACATGATGTGTGGTTGACCTTCACGAGCAACAGACTGTACCGCTTCTTCAAATTGTAGAAGTTTCGCGATAAGTGCTTTCTCTTTCTCTTCAGTGATTTTGATTTCACCTTCAAGAGAGTCCATAGAAATGCCTGCTTTAGCAAAGATTGAAGCGACACGAGTGTACGCGTACTGCATGTACGGTGCTGTGTTGCCTTCAAATGCCAGCATGTTTTCCCAGTCGAACACGTAATCAGTGGTGCGGTGCTTAGAAAGGTCTGCGTATTTGACAGCCGCCATAGCAACTGTGTTCGCGATGGTTTTCTTCTCGTCTTCTGCTAGCTCAGGGTTTTTAGATTCAATCAGCTGAGTTGCACGTACTTCTGCTTCGTCTAGAAGATCAGCAAGACGTACTGTACCGCCTGCACGAGTTTTAAATGGCTTACCATCTTTACCTAGCATCATGCCGAATGCGTGGTGCTCAAGAGATACAGACTCAGGAACATAACCCGCTTTACGAACGATAGTCCAAGCTTGCATTAGGTGTTGGTGCTGACGAGAGTCAATGAAGTAAAGTACGCGATCTGCGCCTAGTTCTTCAAAACGGTATTTAGCACATGCAATATCGGTTGTGGTGTATAGGAAGCCACCGTCACGTTTTTGCACGATAACGCCCATAGGGTCGCCGTCTTTGTTTTTGTATTCGTCTAGGAATACAACTTGTGCGCCGTCAGACTCTTTTGCTAGGCCTTGTGCTTGTAGATCTGCAACGATGTTTGAAAGCATGTGGTTGTACATACTTTCACCCATCACATCATCACGTGTCAGTGATACGTTTAGGCGATCGTAGTTACGTTGGTTTTGAACCATAGTTACGTCAACCAGCTTTTTCCACATTTCAGCGCAGTATGCGTCGCCGCTTTGCAGTTTCACTACGTAGCCACGTGCTTTTACTGCGAATTCTTCGTCTTCGTCGTAAAGCTTTTTAGATTCACGGTAGAACTGTTCAAGATCTGAAAGCTCCATTGAAACTTCGCCAGTTTCAGCTTGGATACGCTCAAGGTTTGCGATAAGCATACCGAATTGAGTACCCCAGTCACCAATGTGGTTAGCTCGGATAACTTTGTGACCTAAGAACTCAAGTGTACGAACAACAGCATCACCGATGATCGTTGAACGTAGGTGACCAACGTGCATTTCTTTTGCAACGTTTGGTGCAGAGTAGTCAGCAACAATGGTTTGTGCTTCAGCTGCTGCAACACCAAGACGAGAGTCAGCCAGTGCTGCGTCTGCTTGTTGTGCTAGGAATGCTTCATCTAGGAAGATGTTTAGGAAACCTGGACCTGCGATTTCAACTTTAGAAGCGATACCGTCTAGGTTTAGAACGTCCAATACTTTTTGAGCAAATTCTCGAGGGTTAGTGCCTAGTCGTTTAGCAACACCCATAACGCCGTTTGCTTGGTAGTCACCAAATTGTGGTTTTGCAGATTGGCGAACAGCCGCAGGAGAGCCTGCAGGTGCGCCAGCGGCTTCTAGAGCCTGAGATACTTTGTCATTAATCAGTGCTTGGATATTCACACGCGTTTCCTTCAATTCAAGGATGAATAAGAGTGGCCGTTATTTCGTGGGCATTAAATTTGGCTAATTATGCGTCTAGTTAACGATTTAATGCTGAAATGAACAACAGACTCTGTTTAAGTTCACAAAAATGGCGGTAATCATACCAATTTTGAGAGCTTTCTTATAGGCCGGATTGATAGAAAATTCACATTTCCTGAGGGGTTTTTGACAAACAACTTTTGAGAAGCTGAGTTTGTCTATTTAGGTTGTTGAGATAGGGCGTCAATTGAGTGTTTTTTGCAAAAGCAACGCTTGTTGCTGAAAGTAAAACTGATACCATGCAGCCATTATTTGGAGAACAAAGACAATGACGATGAGCCTGAAGCAAGCCGAACTAGAACCACAACAAATGATTGCGCGCCTTGATACATTTATGGCGAAAATTGAGAACCTAGGAAATACATTGGGTTTGGATTTAAGCTTTGCTCAAGCGGATCATATTGCACTAAGAATCAATGAAACTGAGCTTGCGAAATCGGCACATCAAGCATGGTCTGAATACGGTTCTACGATTTCGGAAGCGATGATTAACGGTCGTCCCATTGTGGTGTTGGCTTTTGATGAACCATTGCAAAGTCTTGGTTGGAAGATTGAGTGTTTAGAGCTTCCGTATCCTGCAGAAGGTAAAATTTACCCGTCTCAAGACTGGGAGCATGTTGAGTTCGTGATTCCTTCTCACGCGCAAACGGCCGATGAGTATTTAGCTGATCTTAAAGAAACCTACCCACAGTTCGCCGTCAAGTTTGAAACTTTGGCTGAGCAAGGCGTTAAGATCAAACTCTCTAGCCCGAAAGGCGAGGGTGAACGTTTGAATAACCCAACGGTTGCATTCAAGCATCAAGGAATTTGCATCAAGCTGCATCCACATTCTTTGAAGAAGATTGTTGAATCTGAACAAGCTTAATTTGACTTGGGTAAGTTCTCAGATGAAATTCCTGATCTCGCTTAGGCTTGTCGGAATGACGAAGTGCTTGATCGTGTTTGCCAAAGTCTATTTTTAGAGGCTGACTGAGGGTTCGAGGGAGATGTCTGAGTCTACAGTTAGAGATTCATGGCTGAATTTGTCATTTTCGATAGCGACGAAGGATCGTAGTCGGGAATCTCTAAAAGCTAGTCTGATAACCAGATACAAAAAACGCGCAATGGGTTAACCCTGTTGCGCGTTTTTATTTGGGTTCTAACTGGAAGTCTTACTGTAAATCGCTTTTAAGCTCAGAATTACAGAATTACAGAATTACAGAATTACAGAATTACAGAATTACAGAATTACAGAATTACAGTTTTGTTGCCGTAAACAAACACATGATCATTGATCACTTTGTTTAGAGCCTTACTCAATACGTTCTTCTCTACGTCACGACCCGCTTGAGCCATGTCTTTCGCGCTGAAGTTGTGATCCACTGGGATCACGTCTTGTTTGATGATTGGGCCTTCATCGAGATCGTTTGTCACGAAGTGCGCCGTTGCACCAATGATTTTTACGCCGCGCTCATAAGCTTGCTGGTATGGTTTAGCACCAATGAATGCTGGCAAGAAGCTGTGGTGGATGTTGATGATTTTGTGGTTGTACTTCTCAACAAAACCCGGAGTCAGCACTCGCATATATTTAGCAAGAACCAGATAGTCCGCCTCATACTGGTCAATCACTTCAAGCATCTTCTTTTCATGTTCTTCACGGTTTAGTCCCTCGTGAGAAACATGATGGTAAGGAATATCAAAACGCTCGGTTAAGCTTTGCAGAGTATCGTAGTTGCCAACAACAGCGGCAATTTCTACATCCAAACTGCCATCGAAGTTCTTCATCAGAATATCGCCAAGGCAGTGCGCTTCTTTAGTCACGAGTATCATGACACGCTTGCGAGATGAATCAACAAGCTTACGTTTTGTCTTTTCTGGTAGCGCTTGATCTAAATCGGCAAGTAAGGTTTCGTCATTGAAGTAACCCTCTAGCTCGGTACGCATAAAGAAGTGGCCACTAGTGTTATCAACGAACTCATTGTTGTGAATAATATTGAGTTGGTGCTTGTAACAAATGTTGGTGATCTTTGAGATGAGGCCTGGGGCATCAGTACAATGTGTTAATAAAGTTTTTCTTTCCATTTGCATCTTACTTCCATGAAATGTTGCACTTAATTATATGAAATCGGGGTTCTTCAAATTTAATACAGGTCGTCGAACGGTGAACTGAGCCGCAATATCACCGTTATAATTAATCTATTATCAATTTGGTTTCAACAAAATCTACCGTTCATTTAGGGGATTAATAAATTGAGAGGCTTAATAAATTCAGGTAGAGGTTAGATTTCTGACGGTTTTAATCGACATTCTCGGTCAAGTCCCACTAGAGCGAGCCAACATTTCAGCCATGCATAGGTGATCATTTATGGATAAAGAGTTACTAGCGAAAAAGTTATATTGTAAGCGTGTGAATTCATTAGTTGGTGATGTTCAGGTGGACGGCAACGTTCTTGATGAAATGTGGGAAAGCAAGGCCTCTCCGACTGATGCTGCTAAAGCCATGCAATCAAGTGATACCGACTTTACTGGTGCGCCTTGGTTGTCTCGTTATTTGAATCGTAAGTAGTTAAACAACCCTTTCATTTGTTTTGGGCTAGGTTGATAAGAACGACTTAGCCTGCCATGTTATATTCGATAGACACCTCCGGTGCGCAGTCATTTCTGATTCGCACCGGCTCACTAAACCTGCCATAATTCGCCTTCTATTTTTCTAAACCACGTACTCTATGATATCTAAAACGTTTTCTGCTGATGGTGCTCTGGGTAAAGCGATCCCTGGGTTTCAACCACGACAAGCTCAGTTGGACATGGCTGAAGCGGTCTCACAAGCCATTGAGCAACAAAGCCAATTGGTTGTTGAGGCGGGGACAGGTACCGGTAAGACGTTTGCTTACCTCGTGCCAGCGCTGCTAAGTGGCAAGAAAACTATTATCAGTACGGGGTCTAAAAACCTTCAAGAGCAGTTGTTTCATCGTGATTTACCGCTAATGGTTGATGCGCTTGGCTTTTATGGTCAGGTTGCCCTGCTTAAAGGTCGTTCAAACTATTTGTGTTTAGACCGCTTGAGCCGCCAGATGATCGAAAGTCATGGCACTCATACCGATCCAACATTGTTAGCGCAGTTGGTGAAAGTACGCAGCTGGTCGTCGGCGACTCAAACTGGTGACTTAGGTGATTGCGATGATATTGCTGAAGATAGCCCGGTTATTCCAACCATTACCTCAACTAACGACAACTGCTTAGGTAAAGAATGCCCAAGCTACACCGATTGCTTTGTGCTGAAAGCGCGTAAAAAAGCGATGGATTCCGATGTTGTCGTGGTAAACCACCACCTGTTCCTCGCAGATTTAGCGATTAAAGAAACTGGGTTTGGTGAGCTTATTCCAGAGGCTGATGTATTTATTTTCGATGAAGCGCACCAACTCCCTGATATCGCCAGTCAGTATTTCGGACAATCAGTATCAAGTCGACAAATCCAAGAACTAGCCAAAGACATTGAAATCGCCTATCGAACTGAAGCTAAAGACATGCGTCAGTTGCAAAAGGTTGGCGAGAGGCTAATTCAATCAGCTGCTGACCTACGCATTGTGCTCGGTGATACGGGCTTTCGTGGTAACTGGCGTGAAGCATTGAAGTCAGAGTCGATTGCGAGAGAGCTAGTTCGCCTACAAGATGCGTTGCAACTGGCTGTCGATGTATTGAAATTAGCATTGGGTCGAAGCCAGTTGTTAGACACGGCCTTTGAGCGTGCAACTATGATTAAGTCGCGTATCGAACGTGTGTGTGATGTGTCGATTACCGGTTATTCCTATTGGTATGACACCACACCAAGACAATTTGCGTTGCACATCACGCCTCTTTCGGTCGCCGATAAGTTCCACGAACAAATTGAGCTTAAACCCGGTGCTTGGGTGTTTACTTCAGCAACGCTAGCGGTGTCGGATGATTTCGACCACTTCACCTCTCGACTTGGACTAAAGCCGTCGGCACAGTTTTCATTGCCAAGCCCATTTGATTACCCCAATCAGGCACGCTTGTGTGTGCCTCGTTATCTTCCAGAACCAAATAGCCCTGGTTTGGCTGACAAGTTGGTCAGAATGCTAGCTCCTGTGATTGAGCAAAACCAAGGTCGTTGTTTCTTCTTATGTACCTCACACAGCATGATGAAAGAGTTGGGAGAGCGATTCCGTGAAACGCTTACTGTACCCGTTCTATTGCAAGGTGAGACCAGTAAGCAAAAAACCTTAGCGGAATTCATGGAATTGGGTAACGCATTGCTCGTGGCTACAGGCGCATTCTGGGAAGGGATCGATGTTAGGGGCGACGCATTAAGCTGTGTTATCATCGATAAATTGCCCTTTACCGCCCCAGACGACCCGTTACTTAAGGCTCGAATCGAGGACTGTAAGCTAAAAGGGGGTGATCCTTTTGCACAAGTGCAGTTACCAGATGCAGTGATTACCTTGAAACAAGGTGTTGGCCGATTAATACGTGATAAGCGTGATAATGGCGCTTTGATTATTTGCGATAACCGCTTGGTGACCCGTGATTACGGTGGTGTATTTTTGGCGAGTTTACCGCCTATCCCACGTACCCGTGACTTAGGGATCATTAAAGAATTCTTAGCTAAAGACCATTCAACCGCTGCTGAGTAATTGGCATTGTTGAGTTTAGCCATTATTTTTAGATTAGATAACGAATATTTGAGACACGAATGAGCGCGAAAATTCTTGCAGTAGATACCGCAACTGAAAACTGTTCAGTTGCACTAGTAATGGGTGACCAGGTGTTCGCACGTAGCGAAGAGGCTCCTCGAGACCATACGAAAAAAATTCTACCTATGGTTGATGAAGTACTGAAAGAGGCGAACATCGCTTTAACCGATATCGACGCAATCGCGTTTGGCCAAGGCCCGGGCAGCTTCACGGGCGTACGTATTGGTATTGGTATTGCTCAAGGCTTGGCTTTCGGTGCTGATTTACCGATGATCGGTGTGTCTACACTGGCGGCGATGGCGCAGGGCAGCTACCGTAAATTTGGTGAAACTCACGTAGCAACAGCGATTGATGCTCGTATGAGCGAAGTGTACTGGGCTCGCTACAGCCGTGAACAAGACGGTCGTTGGACTGCAGTTGATGCTGAGTGTGTTACACCACCAAGTGAATTGGCTACGCAGCTTGAAGCGGATTCTGAGACATGGGCAAAAGTAGGCACCGGTTGGGAAGCGTACGCAGAGCACATGGATACACTAGCGATCAACACCAAAGCGTGTGAGGTTCTGTTCCCAGAAGCTCAAGATATGGCGTTCCTTGCTCAATTTGCTTACGCAGAAGGCAAAGCGGTTGCAGCTGAAGAGTCAGAGCCAGTTTACCTGCGTGATAAAGTGACTTGGAAGAAACTGCCAGGTCGCGAATAAACCGCTAGTTTGTGAGTAAACTACAAGTAAGGCGTGTTGTTTCACGCCTTACTTTGGTTTTGTCATTCACTTTGCAGAGCCAAAATTAAAACAGATAAAAAATCATTAAACTCAGGTACAAAATTCCTTAAGCATGGTTTCAATAAACGGCTTACCTCCTTCTTCGATAGGCAATACATCCAAAACCAATCGAACCAATAAAAAGAACGAGGTAAAAAAAGGCGATGCAAAAACCTCAGTTGGTCAGCCAACTAAGGTTGCGAATGCTGTCTCGCATTCCATCCGCCAAGTCAAAGAATCTGAGATTCACAAAGCTCAGGTTCAATATGATCTTCCAGAAGGACGTGGGCGACGTGCGATGGAAGAGTATATGGATGTGATGAATCAAGCTAAAAAAGAGGAACTTGCGAAGCTTATTGGGGTCGATATTTATATCTAGCTTCGTGCTTTTATTTATCCTGTTCTAAGGACCAGCATTATGTTTTCTCTCATTTCTAAATCTCGCTTATTTTTCCTTGTCGCTTTCTCTTCGATGGTGATGGGCTGCTCCTCTTTACCTGAAGAACTTAATGCAAACTCTGAACAAGTCGTGACGGACTACCAAGAGTGGGTAAACACAGTGCCAGATGCTGGCGATGTTCGTTTAGGTGGCGTGATTGCCAAAGTCACGAACATGCAAGATAAGACTCGTGTTGAAGTGGTTAACTTGCCTATCTCAAGTAACGGTAAGCCAGATATTGATGCCGAGCCAAAAGGGCGCTTTGTCGCTTACATTGATGGGTATGTTGAACCATTAAGCTTTTCTGAAGGGCGTTTGGTGACCTTAGTGGGTAAATCGAATGGCACTGAAGATGGCACCATTGGTGATTACCCTTACACCTTCCCAGTGATGAACGTCTACAACCAACGCTTATGGCAGATCACGGAACGAGTCGTCATCAACGACTTTGCTCCAACGTATTACTCTTGCCGAAGCTTGCATTGTCGTAGTTTTCAGACAATGCCTAAGCACGGACGTGTGATTCAAGACGTGGAATAGTCGAGTATGTGAACTCGATGAATAGAACAATTTAAGGGCGACAAACTCTCGATGATTGAAAAGTCATATTCCCTTGCGAGCGGGACGCTTGCAACACAACAGATTGGTAACCCAGAAACGACCGCTACGACGGTCGTTTTTATTCATGGGTGGTTAGATAACTCCGCGAGTTTCTCTTCTGTTATCTCGAATCTAGAAGTACTTTCACCCAACTCTCATCTGGTTGCGATAGATCTCTTTGGTCATGGCTTTTCATCGCATAAGTCGGGCAGTTACTATCCGTTTCACGACTATATTGATGATTTGCATCAGTTGGTGACTAAATTATCACCAAACAGACTGGTACTAGTAGGACATTCACTTGGTGCATTGATCGCAAGTTGCTATAGTGCCGCCTTTCCTGAAAAGGTGTCAGGATTGATTCAAATTGAAGGTCACGGACCTCTTTCAGAAGCTCCCCACGAAACAGTCTCTCGCTTGAGGGATGGGGTACTCAGTCGTCTTCGACAGCGAAGAAAGCCTTCACATCCTCTAGCAAGTCTTGAGGATGCTATTAAGCTGAGAGCTCACGCCAATCAAATCAAAGCAGAACTTATTGCTCCTATTGTTGAACGAGGAATCGTTGAGTTCGATAACTGTTGGCAATGGCGATGCGACCCTAACCTAAAATGTGACTCGTTATATCGAATGTCACAAGCGCATGCTGAAGCGATCATGGCGGCTATTGAATGCCCTCAATTAATAGTTTTAGGAAATGATGGATTCCGACATTTGCAGCATAATCGCTACAAATCAGCCCATAGTTCTCTGAATATAGAGACTGTTCCTGGCGGACATCATTGCCATTTAGAGAGCCCAGAGCTAGTTTCAGAGCTAATTCTTGGTGTAGTTAACAAAATTTAAACAAGTGTTTGAGCCTTTTAGTGCTCATGCACTAAAGCTGTGCTGTAATACCGCAATGATAAAAAGCGGCGAAGCAGTCGTCAGCTGATAAACGAGGAGTAACATAGTGGACAAACCTTGGCTTTCACGTTATCCAAGTGACGTACCAGAGACGATCAACCCAGATCAGTACCCATCTCTTATTGAAATGTTCGAACAGTCGGTACAGAAGTACGCAGACCAACCAGCATTCGAGAACATGGGATCTATCATGACATTCCGTAAGCTTGAAGAGCGCAGTCGTGCTTTTGCTGCTTACTTGCAGAATGATCTAAAACTGAAGAAAGGCGATCGTGTCGCGCTGATGATGCCAAACCTGCTGCAATACCCAATTGCACTCTTTGGTGTACTGCGTGCAGGTATGATTGCAGTGAACGTCAACCCACTGTACACGCCTCGTGAACTTGAACACCAATTGAATGACTCTGGTGCAAAGGCGATTGTTATCGTTTCTAACTTTGCGAGCACACTAGAGAAAGTCGTTGATAAAACTCCGGTTAAACACGTTGTGCTAACCAGCTTGGGGCAAATGCTGCCACGAGCAAAAGGTACGATTGTCGACTTCGTAGTGAAATACGTAAAAGGTATGGTACCTAAGTACGACCTGCCGGGTGCTATCTCATTCAGAAAAGCACTGCATAAAGGCCGTCGCCTACAATACGTGAAGCCATTTATGGCTGGCGATGACATCGCATTCCTACAGTACACAGGTGGTACAACGGGCGTAGCGAAGGGCGCAATTCTAACGCACCGCAATATGATTGCGAACGTACTTCAAGCGAAAGGGGCATATAGCCCGGTACTGCAAGAAGGCCGTGAATTGGTGGTAACGGCATTGCCGCTTTACCACGTGTTCGCACTGACTGTGAACTGCTTACTGTTTGTTGAGATGGGTGGTCGTAACCTTCTGATTACTAACCCTCGTGACATTCCAGGCTTTATTAAAGAGCTACAAAAGGTTCCGTTTACCGCGATTACTGGTGTAAACACCTTGTTCAATGCTTTAGTGAATAACGAAGATTTCCACGAGCTGGATTTCAGTAACATGCGTTTATCTGTTGGCGGTGGTATGGCGGTTCAACGCGCTGTTGCTGAGCAATGGAAGAAAGCGACAGGTGTCCACCTACTGGAAGGCTATGGTTTAACCGAATGTGCTCCTCTGGTAACAGGTAACCCATACGATCTGAAAGACTACACAGGTGCAATCGGCCTACCAGTACCATCAACAGAAGTTCGTATTGTTGATGATGAAGGTAAAGTGGTTGGCAATGACCAAGTGGGTGAATTGCAGGTTCGTGGTCCTCAAGTGATGCAAGGCTACTGGCAACGTCCAGAAGCGACTAAAGAAGTGATCGACCAAGATGGTTGGTTATCGACGGGTGATATCGTTAAGTTTGATGACGAAGGCTTGTTGTACATCGTAGACCGTAAGAAAGACATGATTCTTGTGTCTGGCTTCAACGTTTACCCGAACGAGATTGAAGACGTAGTGGCTCTGCATGGCAAAGTGTTGGAAGTTGCGGCTATCGGCCAACCTCATGAAGTGTCTGGTGAGTTAGTTAAGATTTACGTGGTGAAACGTGACCCTAGCCTAACCAAAGAAGATATTATCGCGCACTGCCGTGAACACCTAACAGGCTACAAGATCCCTAAATTGATTGAGTTCCGTGAAGAACTACCAAAAACCAATGTAGGCAAAATCTTGCGCCGAGTGCTTCGTGAAGAAAACGACGCAGAGCTTGCCAAACGCGCAAGTGAGTAATGCTCGGGTTTGCGAGAAATGAGCACCCGAAACCATTCAGGCGCTTAATCTAAGCGAGCGCTGAAAAATGGTGTTAGAATGCCGACAGTTAATGTCGGCATTTTTGTATCCGGCGATCAAAGTAAAATCAGTGAGAGTTTTTGTGGATTATCAAATCATTACCCAAGTTAAAGACCTTGAGCGAGTTTGCCAACAAGCACGTGAAGCCGATGTTGTTATGCTTGATACAGAGTTCGTTCGTACAAGAACCTATTACCCTCAATTAGGCTTAATTCAGTTATTTGATGGTGAAACGCTGTCACTGATTGATCCTATTGCTCTTGATGAAATGACACCGTTTGTTGGGCTGTTGAAAGACACGTCAGTACTGAAAGTGTTGCATGCGTGTGGCGAAGATCTGGAAGTTTTCCAGAACGCATTTGGTTGTACGCCAACACCAATGGTGGATACGCAGATCATGGCGGCCTTCTTAGGTCATGGTCTTTCAACTGGCTTTGCAGCTCTGGTTTCTGAGTTTGTAGGCGTTGACCTAGATAAGAGTGAATCTCGTACTGATTGGCTAGCGCGTCCGCTTTCTCAAAAGCAACTCGACTACGCAGCAGCAGACGTTCACTACTTGATGCCAATGTACAACAAGCTTCTAGAAAAAGTGATGGAAGCGGGCTGGTGGGAAGCAGCGCAGCAAGAGTCTGATTTACAAGTGGCAAAGCGCATCCGTAAAGCAAACCCAGACAACGCTTACCTTGATATCAAAGGCGCGTGGCAGCTCAAGCCTCAGCAACTAGCTATTTTAAGACCGCTAGCAACTTGGCGTTTAAAAGAAGCGATCAAGCGTGATTTAGCGTTGAACTTTGTCTTTAAAGAGCAAGACTTATGGGCCGTGGCTCGATTTGCAATGAAAGATCCTAAGCATATGGAACAGGAAGGTTTTGATTACCGCTCTGTACGTCGCCATGGTGCGAAGATCAGCTCTATCGTGAAGTTAGCTGAGCATACGCCAGAAGAAGAATACCCAGCGCCAGTAGAACGTCTAATGGACTACCCAGGTTACAAGCAACTCTTTAAAGTGTTGAAAGATGAAGTGAAAACAGCATCGCAACACAGTGGTTTAGCGACGGAATTTTTGGCGTCGAAGAAGCAACTTAATCAAGTGTTAAGCTGGATTTGGAAGTACGATCGTAATCCAGAGAAGCTGCCTGATGTAATGCAAGGTTGGCGTCTAGACGTAGTAGGCGAGAAGCTAAACAAAGCAATCAAATAACTGTATATCTATATCTTAAGCAAGCAACGAATGCTTTAGAGATAAAAGTTTCAGACACAAAAAAGAGAGCCTAAGCTCTCTTTTTTTATTGAAGATTGATAAGCACAGCTCAGGCTCTACTTATCGATCTTCTTCTGGAAGCTTAACGTTCAGCTCTAATACGGAGATGTCGTCATCTTTGTGTTCGAAAGTCAGATCAACCATTGACGGATCGACTTCCACATACTTTGCAATACACTTCAAGATGTCTTCTTTCAGTTGCGGTAAGTATGATGGTGCAGGGTCGTCATGGCTGCGTCGCTCAGCAACAATGATCTGCAAACGCTCTTTGGCTAGGTTTGCGGTTGTCTTTTTTTGTGGTCTGAAAAACTCTAGTAATGACATTGCGTATTAGCCCCCGAACAGTCTTTTGAAGATGCCTTTCTTCTGTTCCGTTAAGAAACGGAAGTCCACTTGGCTACCCAGTAGTCGCTCTACAGTATCATTGTAAGCCATACCTGCGTCGGTTGCTTCGTCAAAGATAACCGGAACACCCTTGTTTGACGCGTTCAGTACTGCTTGGCTCTCTGGAATCACACCCAGTAGAGATATGTGTAGAATTTCTTCAACGTCTTCAACACTTAGCATCTCACCTTGAGTTACACGTGCTGGGTTGTAGCGAGTCAGTAGAAGGTGCGTTTTCACTGGCTCTAATCCGTCTTCAGAACGACGAGATTTAGAATCAAGAATACCTAGAATACGGTCTGAATCGCGTACCGAAGAGACTTCAGGGTTAGTGGTTACAATCGCTTCATCAGCAAAGTAAAGCGCCATTAGAGCACCTTGCTCGATACCCGCAGGAGAATCACAGATGATGAAATCAAAGCCCATTTCATCCAGTTCATCAAATACACGACGAACGCCATCTTTCGTCAATGCATCTTTATCACGAGTTTGAGAAGCCGGAAGAATGAATAGGTTCTCTGTGCGCTTGTCTTTGATCATTGCTTGGTTCAGCGTCGCTTCACCATTGATCACGTTAACGAAGTCGTACACAACACGACGCTCACAACCCATGATTAGATCTAGGTTACGCAGACCGATATCAAAATCGATAACCGCTGTTTTCTTCCCTTTCAGAGCTAAGCCAGAGGCAATAGCTGCACTGGAGGTCGTTTTGCCCACCCCGCCTTTACCTGACGTTACAACGATAATGCGTGCCATTCTTTTTTCCTTTTATTTCTCTTATATTGCGAGGACATCAACGTGTAATACATCGTTTGCCATACTGAACATGGTTTTCTTTTGCCAGTACTCGCTATCAATTTGATCGCTGAGCCAGTAATTTCCTGCAATGGAAACCAGCTCGGCTTGTAAATCATTACAAATTATTTTTGCTTCAGTTTGACCACTTGCACCTGCAATCGCGCGACCGCGTAGCGTGCCATGAATGTGGATGCTGCCATCGGCAATCACTTCTGCGCCAGCACTTACGTGGCTGAGAATCAGCAAATCGCCGTCTTTGGCATACACTTGCTGACCAGAGCGAATCGGGGTTCGCACCACTTTTATCGGAGCCATCTTCGCCGGAGCTTGAGAAGGCGACTTGCTCGCTGTCATAACGGCAAAACCTGCATCTCTGGCTAAGTTTTGCATGCGCTTATCTGAGCAACCTGCCACACCAACCGGGATCATACCCGCTTGAGATATACCATTTTTGAGCTGTACGAAATCAATATCGCCAGCTACTTTACTTATGTTGATAACAACAGGAGCCGCGGCAAAAAAAGTAGGTGCTTGGTCTACCTTCTCTTGAAGAAAAGACACTGCATTTTCGACTTGATCATCGGATAAGTGCAAAACAGATAGCGTGAAACTGCTACCTTTTAGATCTGGGTTACTAGACATCGAAAAACTACAGGACCTCAATTGTGGATAGGTACAATTTCTTTCATCTTAAAGATAAAGGGCATTGCCTGAAACTAGGTTTATCATGTTATATTCCCAAACCAAGCACAGCAAGTAATCTTGTTGTCAAATAAACGTTTTGTCCCCAATAATTCATCAACATAAACTATTGAACTCACAAGTGAGAGTTTTGTAGCCATAAACATTTAAAAAAGGTTTGTCATGCTGTGTTCTATATATAAAAGCTCAAAAAAAGAAGGAACATACCTTTATATCCCGAAAAAGGATGATTTCTCACAAGTCCCTGACGCACTGATGCAAATGTTTGGTAAACCTAGCTTTGTAATGGTAATTAAAATGGAAGGCCGCACGCTTGCCCAAGTCAGCATCGAAAAAGTGAAAGAGTCACTAAAAAACGATGGTTTCTTTTTGCAGGTTCCGCCTCCGCCGGTTAACGAACTTGAACTGCATAAAGAGCGTAAAGCTCAGCAAAATGTTCAAGACGAAGAGTGATAGCCACCTAATTCAAGGAGGAATGATCGTTGAGTAAATTTTCTAAGACCCTATTAGCCGTGTCAGCATTGCTGTTGGGTAATAGCTTGACTATCGGTTCAGTACAGGCTGAAGAGCTTAGCTTTGAACAATATGTAGAAAAGCTAAAGCAGCAAGGCCGTGAACAAGGCATTTCTGAAGCGATCATTG
The DNA here is from genome assembly GCF_002875945.1 of Vibrio lentus. Classification (GTDB taxonomy): domain Bacteria; phylum Pseudomonadota; class Gammaproteobacteria; order Enterobacterales; family Vibrionaceae; genus Vibrio; species Vibrio apostichopi. The sequence goes on along the minus strand of NZ_MCZK01000139.1, from coordinate 9,582 downwards.
AAGAAGCCTTTGATGGTGTGACGTTTAAGCCGAGAGCAGTCAAAGCCGATAAGAACCAACCTGAGAAAAAACTGACTCTGGATGAATACATTCCACGAGCGGTGCCAGATTGGAAAGTGAAACAGGCAAGATCGCTTTATAAGGAACACTACACAGCGTTAAAGCGTATTGGTGATGAGTACGGCGTTCAACCAAGGTTCATTGTCGCTCTATGGGGCGTAGAAAGTAATTTTGGTAAGTTCACGGGTAATTACAGTGTTATTGATGCTTTAACCACTATGGCTTACGAAGGACGCAGAGAAGCGTTGTTCCGCAGCGAAGCGATGGCAGCGTTAACGATTCTTGACCAAGGCCATATCGCACCCAAAGAGATGAAAGGTTCTTGGGCTGGCGCGATGGGGCAGCCTCAGTTTATGCCAAGCTCATTCTTAGCTTATGCCGCTGACGGTAACGGCGACGGTAAGAAAGATATTTGGGGCACTGAAGAAGATGTATTTGCTTCAGCGGCTAATTATCTCAGCCAATCAGGTTGGGATGACAAATATACGTGGGGCCGTCAGGTTCATGTTCCGGCAAGCGTGTCTATCGAGATGCAAGGCCGAGGTGAAGACAAAGCGAAATACCTAAAAGAGTGGTCTGAACTCGGTATTAAGCGCTTTGACGACCGCCCATTACCAACGCTTGATGAAGACATTAAAGCTTGGCTAATTATGCCAGACGATGAAACCGGTCGTTCGTACCTCATTTACAACAACTACAATGTGTTAATGAAGTGGAATCGTTCTTACTACTTTGCGTTGGCGGTTAGCCACCTAGCAGACAGAATTAAGTTTGATTAGTCGACCTAATTTGGTTAATTGATTTAGGCCGCTTTGAATAGCATTTGGCCTACTATAGGCAGAACGAACTAAAGGACTCTTCGGAGTCCTTTTTCTTTTATATTTCAGAGATTTTAAAGGTGGTCTTGTGCTAACAGATAGAGCCGCACAGATGGTGATATTCCATGCGTTAATCAAGCATGAAGGCTTTACCAGTGCTGCAAAAAGTTTGAATGTGTCGGTGTCTCACATCAGTAAGCAAATTGCTTTACTCGAAGACTCGATAGGTATCAAGCTGGTGCAAAGAACCACACGTAGCCTGACATTAACCGAAGCAGGGGAAGTGTTCTATCAGCACTGTGAGCAGCTGTTCAACACGGTGAAAGCGGCTCAAATGGATATGGACAGCCAACGAGATGATATCTCTGGGATATTGCGAGTAGGATTATCACAGTCATTTGGCACACTGCATATCATTCCTGCTATTGATCAGCTCAGACAGCTCTATCCGCAGCTAAGAATCGAAGTCCACTTGTTCGACTACAAAGTGGATATGATTGAAGAGCGACTGGATCTCTGGATCACCAACAATGAAGATCTGCCTGAAGGTTATATTGCGCAGCGCTTGGCTGATAGCCAGTTTGTAGTGGCGGCATCACCGGATTATCTGATTAAAGCTGGTACTCCTCATGTGCCATCTGATCTGATTGACCATAACTGCCTTATCTATCGTAGCCGTGAACGGGACTACACATCATGGGCATTTGATAACGGCCAAGAAAACCTCAGTGTTAAAGTGGCGGGCGACTATTCGGTGGATTTGGCTGAGGCGGTACGAGACGCGGCAGTATCGGGTTGGGGCGTTGCTTATCTGGCGACTTACTTAGTCAAAGAAGAGTTTAGAACGGGCAAGCTCATCCAAGTATTACCAGAATGGCGAGCGAGTCAGCTGATGCCATTTTACGCTGTGTATCCGAGTAGAAAGAACATGCCGAAGAAGCTTTCAGCAGTGATTGAGTTCATCAAAGATCATATCGGGTCGCCAACTTATTGGGATGAAAACCTCAAAACTTGCGTTGAGCTGCACCGTTAACTGTTTCCTAATCTATAAATATAATTTCCATATGGAAAAAGTATGCTTTCTAATCAAGTTAAATCATTAAAATTCAATGCTTTAATATAATCATAGGTGGTGCAGTGATAATCCCAACATCACATTAACAACCGCACCTTGCCGCAAACGATTTCCTCTATACAATGCGTCGCCTTTCCTACCTACAAATTTTAGGTTGACGCATATGGCTTCCCTACTTGGAATTATCACTATTTTAGTGGCCGCTTGGTTACTATCTACGGACAGAAAAAATATCCCGCTAAGAACCGTCTCTTTGGCTTTCTTACTGCAAATCTCATTCGCATTATTGGTTCTTTATGTGCCAATGGGTAAAGAAGCGCTGAATGCAGCTACTGGTGCGGTGTCTAGCTTGATCAACTACGGTCAAGAGGGGATTAACTTCCTATTTGGTGGCCTAACGAATAACGGATTTGTTTTCGCTATTAACGTTCTCGGCATCATTATCTTTTTCTCTGCATTGATTTCAGGTTTGTACCACATCGGCTTTATGCCGAAGGTGATCAACCTTATCGGTGGTGCTTTGCAAAAGTTCTTAGGTACAGGTCGTGCGGAATCACTGTCTGCAACAGCGAACATCTTTGTTGGCATGATCGAAGCGCCATTGGTGGTTAAGCCTTACTTGAAGCACATGACGGATTCACAACTGTTTGCCGTAATGGTGTGTGGTTTGGCTTCTGTAGCTGGTGGCACGTTAGTCGGTTATGCATCGCTTGGTGTTGATTTGAACTACCTGATCGCTGCGGCATTCATGTCTGCTCCAGCTGGTCTATTGATGGCTAAGATTTTGGTACCAGGTAATGCAGATGAGGCTCAAGAAAATATTGAGTCTGACGTTGAAATTCCACGAGCAACAAACGTAGTTGAGGCAATGGCAGATGGGGCTATGTCTGGACTTCGTATTGCCGTTGCGGTGGGTGCGACACTTCTGGCCTTTATCAGTGTGATTGCAATGCTGAATGGCTTGTTAGGTATTGTTGGTGGTTGGTTTGGCGTAAACCTAAGCTTCGAACTTATCCTAGGTTATGTGTTCGCACCCGTTGCATGGCTGATCGGTGTGCCGTGGTCTGAGGCTGTGGTTGCAGGCTCGCTGATCGGTAACAAGATCGTTGTGAACGAGTTTGTGGCTTTCATCCAGTTAATGGACATGAAAGACGCACTGAGTGAGCACTCAAAAGCGATCGTGACTTTTGCACTATGTGGTTTTGCCAATATCTCTACGATGGCAATTCTGATTGGTGGTTTGGGTAGCTTAGTTCCAGAGCGTCGTTCTTTCATCTCACAATACGGCTTTAAAGCGATTTGTGCAGGTGTGCTTGCCAACTTAATGAGCGCAGCGATTGCTGGCGTGGTGCTTTCTCTTTAAGCCCTTCCTCGTTAATTGATAAGTATTTTCTAACTGGGTTCTAAGTACCCAGTTAGATTTTTAATACTGTGTTGTCCCATAAGTAAAGTGACTGATTAATCACAATAATATTCGGTTAGTGTGATAAAGAGATCCTATAGTGTAATGACGTAGTTTTTCTTATTCAGTTAATAAGTTTGTACCACAGGGTGTGGTGCAAACCTTTTAGGGGCACAAATGGATTTGTCGATTACTTCATCCTTGGCGTTAATTGGGTTACTGTCTTTAACGTGTCAATTGTTAGGTTGGCGCTTACGTCTTCCTGCTATTCTTCCTCTTCTTATTGTCGGTCTACTTTTAGGCCCCGGTCTCAACATCCTTAATCCCGATGCCATTTTTGGTGACGTGCTATTTCCGCTGATTTCATTAGGTGTCGCCATTATTCTGTTTGAAGGTGCATTGACCCTGAATTTCAAAGAAATCAGAGGTCATGGTCGCATGGTGACGCACCTCGTGAGTTTCGGCATGTTGATTACATGGGCGTGCATTGTCGTTGGTGCTTATTACTTTGTGGATTTCAGTTGGCCATTAGCCGCGTTGTTTGCTGCACTAGTGGTGGTGACGGGGCCAACCGTTATTGTTCCCATGTTGCGTAGCATTCAGCCTAAATCGTCGTTAGGCAGTATCTTGCGCTGGGAAGGGATAGTGATTGATCCCATTGGCGCTCTGTTTGCTGTTCTTGTTTACGAATACATTGTCTCTTCAGCTGATCCTACCGGCCATGTCCTGTCGGCCTTAGGGCTGACTCTGGCCATCGGTTTAGGCTTAGGGATCATCGGTGGCTATTTGATTGCCAAAATGCTGAAAGGGCATTGGGTTCCGCACTATTTGCGTAACGTGGCAGTCCTGACGTTAATGCTGGCGGCGTTCTCTTTTTCTAACGATCTGAGTGAAGAGTCTGGCCTATTAACCGTGACCATCATGGGTATCTGGCTCGCTAACGTAAAAGGCTTGGATCTCGAAGATATTATTGAGTTCAAAGAGACCTTAACCGTGTTACTCATTTCCGCTTTGTTTATTTTGCTGGCGAGTCGACTCGATTCAGGGACTTTCCTCTCGATAGGTTGGGGCGGTATTGGCTTATTAGCGGTCGTCATGCTGGTGGCTCGTCCTCTGAGTGTGTGGATCAGCGGGATCGGCACGGATCTTACCTCTGCGGATAAATGGTTTTTGAGTTGGATGGCGCCTCGCGGGATCGTCGCTGCTGCCGTTTCTTCTTTGTTTGCTATCAAACTTCAAGAGAAGCAATTGATTGAAGGGGCTGATCTACTGGTGCCGATGGTGTTCTTGGTCATCATCGGTACGGTTGTGATTCAGAGCCTTACCGCAAGTTGGTGGGCAAGAAGGTTGGGTGTGACGCAAGAGAAAGCACAAGGGGTTATCTTCTTTGGCGCGACTCATTTTGCAAGACAGTTTGCTAAGGTGCTGGCGACACACAACATCAATAGTGTGCTTGCCGATACCAACTGGGAAAGCATTCGTTTGGCGCGTATGGATAACCTGAATGTCTATTTTGGTAACCCAGCCTCAAGCCACGCGGAAAACAATTTGGAATTGGATGGGATAGGGCGCGCGATGATCGTCTCGCCTTATCGTCAAACTAACCCATTAGTCAGCATGCATTATCAAGATGAGTTCGGTGAAAATAAGGTGTTTGAGCTTGAATCGACAGAGACTAAACACGAAAGGCACTCAGTGAGCCGAGATGGCAACAGAAGTCTGTTTTCGGAAGGAATTACCTATTCCAAGCTTAACTCCTTGATGGCTCAAGGCAGCCAAATTAAGAGCACGGGTTTGACCGAAGCATTTGACCTTAATGAGTTTAACGCGCTGTATCCTAAAGCGATTCCACTGGGTGTGATTACTGGCGGTGATTTCCGTTTAGTGACACAAGGTTCTGCTTTGGAAAAACTCATATCAACGGAGTGTGCGATCATTAGTTTATTGCCGCCTTCGGATCAAATTGAAAGAGTTGATACTTCAGATAAGTAGCGAGTGCTCTGTATAAAAAGCGATTAGCTGTGTATCAAAAAAGCCGCAACGTTTTCACGCTGCGGCTTTCTAATTTTGCTCTAGCTTATTTTGCTCTAGCTTATTTTGCTCTAGCTTATTTTGCTCTAGCTTATTTTACTCTAGGGCGAGGCAATTCATGCCAACGGTATTGTTACCGAGACTGTCGTTCGCAAATTACTTCGAGTGAAACTGCTCACAAGCAATCATAGTGTTCTCAATTAGGCTTGCTACTGTCATTGGACCAACACCACCCGGAACCGGTGTGATGAAGCTTGCGCTCTCTTTTGCGACATCGTATTCAACGTCGCCAACGAGTTTGCCAGATTCCAAACGGTTGATACCTACATCGACCACAACGGCACCTTTCTTAATCCAAGCGCCAGGAATGAAGTTTGGCTTGCCAACGGCTACCACAACAACATCCGCTTGACGTACATGACCTTCAAGGTCTTTGGTGAAGCGGTGACATGTTGTCGTCGTGCAACCTGCTAGAAGAAGCTCTAGGGTCATTGGGCGACCTACGATGTTTGACGCGCCAACAACAACCGCGTGCTTACCACGTAAGTCGATGTTGTAACGGTCAAGCAATGTGATGATGCCTTTAGGCGTACAAGAGCGTAGCTTAGGCATACGTTGAGCCAAACGGCCTACGTTGTATGGGTGGAAGCCATCAACGTCTTTCTCTGGCGTGATACGCTCAAGAACGTGAGTGGTATCAATACCGGCAGGTAAAGGCAGTTGAACTAGGATGCCATCAATCTCAGGGTCTTCATTTAATTGGTCGACGAGCGTTAGCAGATCATTTTCGGTCGCCGTCGCTGGTAAATCAAAAGACTTTGAAACGAAGCCTACTTCTTGACAGGCTTTACGCTTACTTCCAACGTAAACCTGAGAGGCAGGGTCTTCACCCACTAAAACTACCGCTAGGCCCGGAGCGCGTAATCCAGCTTCAGTACGAGCCTTTACACGTGCCGCAACTTCAGAGCGAACGGTTTGAGAAATTAGCTTTCCATCAATATTTTGAGCAGTCATGAATTTCCTTAGTATTGATATTCAAGTTAGTGGCTGATGTTTTGGGCGCATTATTCCAGAAAATCTTTTTGATTACCATCAAGCAAACGTTTGCTTTGGTCTATTTTCCAACACTTATAATCTCATTGCCCTTTTTTTACTCACTTGGATCAGAATGTTACACAAAGCCGTTGCTTTACTGATTCGAATTCGTATAATCCTTTCCTGTAGCGCGCCCTTAGCTCAGCTGGATAGAGCACCTCCCTTCTAAGGAGGTGGTCGAAGGTTCGAATCCTTCAGGGCGTACCACTATTTAAAGAAACCCGATAACTCTCTGAGTTGTCGGGTTTTTTGCATTTCAGAACGACTTAATCTATCAATACCATGTTTTGCATTTAGATGTCTCCGTCTTTCGGTTATTGCTAAACGGCCACGAGCTGTGGGGTATATCTAAGACCTAACATACTGCACCCGTCTTCCAAGTAACTGTCGGTAACAACGTCGAAGCCGAATTTACCATAGTAGTCTTTGAGATGTGCTTGTGCCGAAATAAAAATTGAACAATCAGGGTACACCTCGCGAGTTGCATCAGAATCCAGCAGAGGAAGAACACCAACTGGGTATCCCAGCTTCTGAGCCATAATTCGGCTATAAGCGACAAGACGCTCGTTCTCATAACCCATGACGTGATAAGTCTCTGAGTGGTTATCCTTGCCGTCTAGGTCACTATACGGTGTGTTCATATCGACGATAAAAATGTCGACTCTTTGTTGCAAGAAATCATAGAGCTCTTGAACAGACAGATCCGCAAATTTTTTAACTCTCCACTCGATCATCTCTTTTCTCCTTATTATTTTTTGGCTACAACATAGAGACTATTTAAACCGAGTTCATTAACCTTTGTTAACTGGTCTTGTTACGAGGGAAAAATGACTGACTTGGTTTAATAACTGACTTGGCTTAAAGGCGATAAACCGGAAAGGACAAAGGTGCTGATTTTTTGCCTTTCGAGCATACTAAAAACACGACTCTTTATGCGCGACTCATTTCTTTCGTTATTCATTTCATTCGGCTCATGTAATAGAAAGTTAAAATTGTTCGTTTTTTGGGGTTTACATCATTTGGTAATAAAGCCACTATGAATTCACGAAGAATAGACAAGTAAAGCTATTAGCTGGTTGGTTTAGGAATCAAACCTACTGATTGATGGCTGATTTAGAGGAAGTAATGGCAGGAAACAGTATCGGACAACATTTCCGCGTGACTACGTTCGGAGAAAGTCACGGTATCGCACTAGGATGTATCGTAGATGGGTGCCCACCAGGATTAGAAATTACCGAAGCAGACCTTCAAAGAGATTTGGATCGTCGTCGCCCCGGTACTTCTCGCTATACAACGGCTCGCCGTGAAGCGGATGAAGTGAAAATCCTATCAGGTGTATTTGAAGGCCAAACTACGGGTACTTCTATTGGTCTATTGATTGAAAATACAGACCAACGCTCTAAAGACTATTCCGAAATTAAAGACAAGTTCCGCCCAGGCCACGCTGATTATACCTACCATCAAAAGTACGGTGTGCGTGATTACCGAGGTGGCGGTCGTTCTTCGGCTCGTGAAACTGCAATGCGTGTTGCGGCAGGTGCGATTGCGAAGAAATACCTGAAACAAGAATTTGGTGTTGAAATCCAAGCTTACCTTTCTCAAATGGGTGATATCTCAATTGATAAAGTGGATTGGAACGAGATCGAGAACAACGCTTTCTTCTGTCCTGATGCCGACAAAGTACCGGAATTTGACCAACTGATTCGTGACTTGCTAAAAGAAGGCAACTCGATCGGTGCGAAGATCCAAGTGGTTGCGACTAAAGTGCCTGTAGGCCTTGGTGAGCCAATCTTTGATCGTCTAGACGCAGACATCGCGCACGCTCTAATGAGCATCAATGCGGTGAAAGGTGTTGAGATTGGTGATGGCTTCGATGTCGTTAATCAGCGCGGTAGTGAACACCGTGACCCATTAACTCCAGAAGGCTTCAGCAGCAACCACGCTGGTGGTATCTTAGGCGGTATTTCTACTGGTCAAGATATTGTGGCAAGCATTGCACTTAAGCCGACATCAAGCATTACTGTTCCTGGTGACACCATCACTAAAGATGGTGAAGCAACGCAGCTAATCACTAAAGGTCGTCACGATCCATGTGTTGGTATTCGTGCAGTGCCTATCGCAGAAGCGATGCTGGCTATCGTGCTGCTTGATCACTTGCTACGTCACCGTGGTCAAAACTTTGGTGTGACAACAGAAACGCCAAAAATCTAGTTCTGCTTGGTTTTATTCAGAACAGAGTTGAAACTGATTTGATAGAAACAAAAAAGGGTTGCTTCGTAATGAAGCAACCCTTTTTATATTCTGCGTCATTGAGAATATCTAATGCACAGAGCTTTCCGGATCAAGCTGGAACGAAGGCAAGCGCCATTTGAATCTTACGGCAGCCATGCGCAGCAAGTAGCCAACGACTAGTGTCACGATTGTCGCTGTCACATCGTTGATGCCTAGTTCAAGAAGGCCTAGGTACAAGCCTGAAGCGACAAGGGCGACAGATGCGTACAACTCTTCATGCAACACCAGTGGCGTTTGACGACAGATAAGATCGCGCAGCAGGCCACCAAACACGCCAGTGACCAATGCAGACACCATACAAATCATAGGGTGCAGACCCATGGTCATCGCCACTTTAGTACCAATGATACTGAATACGATGAGTCCCAGTGCATCTAAGCGAATGAATAGCCCTTTAAGCTTAATTACCCATTTAGCGAGTCCGGTCGTGATGACTCCTGCCACACAGGTGATCGCAAGGTACTCTGGGTTTTCAACCCAACCTAGAGGGTAATGGCCGAGTAGGATATCTCGTACTGTACCGCCGCCGATTGCTGTTGCGCTCGCAACCAGCATTACACCAAACCAATCCATTTTTTGTTTGCCAGCGCTGAGAGCGCCGGTCATGGCTTCTGCCGTGATGCCAATGATATACAAAACACTTAGTAGCATTGCTGTAGCTCTATTATTTAGGTCTATAAATTTGAGAGTTATAGGCCTTGGGGATATAAAAATGAAGCGCGAGTGTAGTAGTAAAAACGGGCTTTGACGAATGAATATTTGTACCGTGAATCGAGGTTTCAGATTAGCTGAAGGGCTCTTCTCCGCTT
>NZ_MCZK01000138.1 GCF_002875945.1 Vibrio lentus | reverse complement strand
GGCTTTGTTGCGTAATTCAGTTTAGAGACAGAGCAGCCCCATTTCGTGCGTTTCCTAGTCAATACGGCAAGTTTCAGGCATACCTAACCCAGTGAGCTTGTTCAACGCTTTTATCATCGCGTAAGTTTCACCCACTTGTGCATTGTAATTTCTTAAACTTAAACGACCACCAAGTAACTGTTTAACTCGATACATCGCTGTTTCTGAGAGGGAGCGTTTGTGGTAACCGTACCGCTCTTTCCAATACTTATTTGAGCCATATAACTTCTGGCAACCTACTGCGAGATTTCGGGGATGCCCCCGCTCCCAGAAGGCAGCCCCTTCTCTTGGAGGAATAAGCGCAACGGCTCGCTTAATCTTAATTGCATCGTGACATGCTCTCGTATCATAAGCGCCATCACCAGACACCTCGTGGATACTTCGGCGAGTTTGTTTCAGTAAATTCGGGAGTACTTCTCCATCTGTAACTGTCGATAGACTTAGCTCGGTTGCAATAATTTCATGAGTGTTTGTATCAACGGCAATATGAAGTTTTCGCCAGACTCTACGCTTGCCGTCTGTCCCGTGTTTTTTGACTTTCCATTCACCTTCGCCGTAAACCTTAAGGCCAGTCGCATCAATAGCTAGATGTTGTATCGCACCTCTCGTTTTAGTCTTAAATGAGACCTCAACTTGCTTGGCTCTACGACTGATGCAGGTGTAATGCGGACAACTTAACGGCACATGGGCTAACCTAAATATCGAGTCGATAAATCCTTGTAGCGCTCTCAGTGGCATAGAAAAAACTCGTTTCACCATGAGTGCTGTCGTAATAGCTAAATCACTGAACCGACGTGGCCTCCCGCGCTTATTCTGTTTGCTTTGCGCCCAACCGCTTATCGCCTCTTCATCAATCCAAAAGGTCAGAGAGCCACGGTTAATGAGTGATTGGTTGTATTGCTTCCAGTTGGTTGTTTTGTAACGAGGTTTAGGCATAGGGCTACGAGAGGGAGTGAATGTAGCTGATCAGATCGTAGGTTTTAGGTTTAGTTCCAATGAATTACGCAACAAAGCC
>NZ_MCZK01000137.1 GCF_002875945.1 Vibrio lentus | reverse complement strand
AATTACGCAACAAAGCCATCTCCAATCTCTTGCTGGCAACGAGAAAGGGGAGGAACTGAATACCGATCGCTACATGTTCAGCGACAAATAATAATCTCCAATGAATTAATCAAAGAAGTAAAAGCTCCCTGAATACTTATCAATCCCAAAAAATAACATTCTAAAAGTGATCGTGTAACAATTTGTTAACGAGTTGTATTGTTTCTGTGTTCTTTGTCTTAGTTGCATATCGTTACCAAGCTCAGTACATACCATTATTTTTGAGGATCTGAATATGAACGGAAAACTAATAGCGGCTTTATCGTTAAAACTTAAGAAGCAAGATATCTCTAGCCAACCTCCAAGACTGGTACGCTCAAATGCTGCTTTTGAGCCGAATCCAGCCCCGTCAGAACACCACAAGAAAGAGTCTCGCTAACTGGCTTGCTCCCTCTCGATAAGGCACTCGAGAGAGTGCTTTATTGAAGATGTCGGCTTTGTTGCGTAATTCA
>NZ_MCZK01000136.1 GCF_002875945.1 Vibrio lentus | reverse complement strand
GGTGGTGGAATGGGTGATAGTCGGGGAATTCGGATTATTGGACATGGAACAGTACCTATTGATAGTTGAATGACATAGGTACTGCTTGTGGTGTGATTTTTTAGGTTATCGACGACTGCAACCAAAACTCGTACTACGGTTATCATCGTGTTCGGTGGTGGGCTTCGCGAGACGACTCATTCGATAGAAGAACTCGTTTAGCTGTAACGGGAACGTTTCTGTGTCGGAAGAAAGCTCAAAGCCTTCATTGTTAGGGGAATACGCTAACCCTGAGCATCGTTGGTTAGAGTGAGCTTCCATCACCCTATCCCATGTCTTTCTTACTTTTTTGTAGAGAAAACGTCCCCAACTATCTCGACCTGTTCCTAAGCTTTGGAAGAGCTCTCTATCAAAGAGCAAGATAAGATGATACTGGCTAGTGGAGTCACACTCCCTCGCCCAGATATAGCGGATCACCGTTTGCGGATGTTGATAGGTGTTATTGGTGTATTTTTCCTTACAGAGTTCATTAGTCTCCGATTCTAAAGTATGAAAGAAATGGGCAAACACCGTTAGGTAATCACCCCTGAAGTGACTCGGTAGATTTAGGTTGAGGTGAACAGCAAAGAGTCTCGGATATTGATTTAGTGCTTCAGTCAGTACTTGATCGATATCCTCCAAATACTCAAGGATAAGACCACCCTCGTGGTAGTAGAGTGGCTTTCCATTAAACGTTCGGTCATGAGTGACGGTGAAGTGGTTAGACGCTTCTGAGTGATGTTGAGTGGCGTTGAGCTGATTTGGCATTCTAATTCCTATGGTTTGTTGTTAATCCCACAGGAACTGTCACTACCGTAATTTTTAAACTACTTATGACTATGGCCGAAATTCCGTCTACCGCTACCAAAGTGCTTCGTATCTTCTTTGGCTAAATAACTAATGTGCTTAAATAGCTCATCAAACGCGTCGTCAAAGTCATCAGAGTGACGGTTCAAGCGATGAATAACCACGCTGTCACTGTTCTTTCTCTTTGAGAAATGTACTAATCCATTTGCTTCTTCATAATCAACACCGACGACTCTCGCCCATGCCTCCACGATAAAGGAGCCTAAATTATCATTTGGCGTTTGAGTTTGTCCCAACCAGTTAAATCTATCCTTATTGAACATGAGCACTAGGTGATAGTGGTCATTCATTGAAGTAGAGCGCTCCCTAACCCACACGTTTCGTACTTTGCAGGGATGAACCCTACCACCCTCTTGTCTTTTTTCTCGCTTTCCAGAGTAAGCTATCTGAGACTGCAACGAGCGGATAAAATCGGTGATGACATTGCCACACTCTTCATTGGCTCTTAGCTTTGAAAATCTCAAATCTACACGGATAGCCATAAGACGAGGATAGTCATCTAATGCTCGTTCAATGGTGGCGTGCATTTTTTCTAAGTAGTCGAGGTACAGTGGACCGTGTGCAGTCTGGATAGGATGACCAAGAAAGGTTTTCTTAATGGTGAGTCTAAGGTTTTTGTTTTTTCGAGAACGTACATTCATTGATATCTATTCCTATGTTGAGGTTCATAGATAGGTCGATGCCGTTATTTATAATGGTGTACTGTGAGTCACTTGGTGTGACTCAGGGATACGTGATGATGTAGTCGTGTACTAGGTAGGGTAGATGTTTAGTTATTAAAGTAATAATACTAACCAGACAGACAATGCAAAAAACCTTTACGTATACATTTCCTGTCCGTATGGAGGAACAAATACTAGTTAACCATCAACGCCTAGGCACTGAACTGTGGAAAATCGATATCAGCTCACTCACTCTCGAATCCAAGTCAGTTACAAGTTAAATGACAGTTTGTTGAACTAGTTAATGAAGAGAGAGCTCTCGATAATGCACACTACTTCAACAACAATCCATCACGCCAAAACGACTCAACGCATCCTCATTCATTGTCAAAAACCACGGTTCATACATTTTTATTTCTGGAATTCACTCACATAAAAGGTGAAAATAAAAACCAATAATTACCGACAAATCATCGGATTACGGTTACAAGCAAGCTAAGTGAGAGAAATAAAATGA
>NZ_MCZK01000135.1 GCF_002875945.1 Vibrio lentus | reverse complement strand
TCTAAGCGGAGAAGAGCCATCGCGCTAATGGAAAAGCGTTACAAAGAACACCTAGAACCAATGATAGGCAGTTTGTTTGTGGTGTCTGCTTCGCTGGCGATTCTACTGGTCAGCAAAGATCCTCATGGCGCCGATTTTATTCAAGGCATTCTAAATGGGCAGCTGTTGTGGTCTACCTGGGCTGATGTATGGCCATTGGCAATAATCACGACCGCTATGTTGGTGTTGATTAGCGTTAAGCCCGAATTTATGCAAGGCAGTGGCTTTTATCTGATATTCGCTATCTTGATGCCGATTACCGTGAAATTAACGGGAATCTATTTGGAGTTTGCTTTGTTGGTTATTCCTGCATTGTGTGCTGCAACATTAAAAGGATTCCGTTTTTTCATCGCGAGTATTGGGATTGGCACGGTCGGTATTTTGTGTGGTCTAGCGGTATCGGCTTATTACGATTTACCGAGTGGTGCAAGTATTGTCATCACGCTGTTTTTAGCGGGGCTAATCTTTAATATTGTGTCCCAGTTGATTAGACGTAAGTGCATGACTAGTTCGACTAAAACTTGCTGTTAGCTGTAGGTTTTACTTGGTAGTGATTGCGAATTTGAACGTGGGCATGGAGTATTTTTTAGAACCGATAGCGCTGGCATATTATATTTAGATTTAGCTATTAAAGGCGGTTTAGGTATAAACTTGCGACATCATAATTCTAAAGGATGGTGCCATGTACCACGGTCATATCTATTTCCCTCTGCGCTTTGCAGAGCAAGCAGAAACACTGCGCCAGAAAATTCTATCAGAGCGTAAAGATGTGTTAGAGACTTTCCCATTAATACAGCGTTTGGTTGGTCCGCATAAGATGCCGATGTTTGAGATTCACTTTGCGAACAAAGAGTCAGGTATTGTTGAGTGGCTTGAACAAGAGCGCGGCGACATGTCGGTGCTGATTCACCCAGTAACAGGCGGTGAAGAAACGCTAGACCACACAGTACGTGCGACTTGGCTTGGTCGTGAGCTCGGTGTGTTTGAAGAGACACTAAGTAGCTAATTTAATTCGCGCCCGACAGTTTGTACCTAATATTTGTACTTAGTAACTTAGTAACTTAGTAACTTAGTAACTTAGTAACTTAGTAACTTTGTAATTTAGGTGCTGTCGGGTGTGTCGGTGCACACCTCGTTTTGCTCATTGTCTTCTTGCCTAAATCCTAGCTTCTCCAGCTATTTCCCAGTAACAGCGATACCGCTACCGACACGCCTAATGCGATTAATATATTAGGTAAGTAAAGACCCCAAATCGCGACACAAACTGCCACGGTTACCACAGCCCATAACAGTGTTTCTAAAATCCAAGTGCCCATAACATTACTCCTAACTAGATTGTGCGACTAGCATAACCAAGCAAGGGTAAACTTTTGGTCACCATCAAATAACCATTTTGGGCAAATCGCTACAGCATGACTTTAACGATGAACTCATTGTTGTTGGTTTCATGAGTAAACTGCCAACCTTGGTTCTGACAAACGCGCTCAATGAGCTCTAGGCCGATACCAAAAGAGGTTTGTTGTTCAGAGTCGTTTGCTAGGTTTTGATCTTCCAAACGGTTGATTACCTCAAATTGATGTTCTGCCAGTGTGATGCTGATATCTCCGCTGCCACCATGTTGGAATGCATTTCGGACCAAGTTGGTGAGCACAACCTCAGTTAATTCGCGGGGCAGGGTATGTTCTTCTTGTTTAACCTTGGTTTGAATATCCACTTCTTTGTTTTTTAAAAGATAACGTTGGCTTTCGATAATGTTATTGAGCAGAGAAGTCAGCTTAATTTGCTCATAGTTGGTTTCCATCTCGTTATTACGACTCATCCACAGCAGAGTCGTAACCAAGGCTTTCATGCTGGTGGCTGAACGTTGGATTCTTGCTACCGCTCGTTGACCACTGTTAGGAATACTTTCAGACAACCGGACTAGCATATCGCCACTGGCTGAAATGGTGGCAATTGGTGTTCTTAGTTCGTGGCTTGCTGCTCTTAAGAAAAAGCTCTCGCGCTCATTGGCCTGTCGTTCGCCTTGAACGCTTTTAACTAGCTGCGATGCTAGTTGGTCGATTTCTTTATACCGAAACTGAGTTAGCCCTTCAGTGTTGTCTACATCCAGAGATTCAGACCATTTTGATAGCGTAATAATCGGTTTGGTGACTCTGTGTATCAAAAGGCGAATGATCAAAAACACTAAGAGTAGAAGGGCGCCGATGGCAATGAAGGCATTGTTAATTTGGTTCACGGAATCGGGTGGGTTCAGCTCGAATAGATTCAAGTAGATGGCTTCATCGTACTCAGAAATGATGTACAAGGCTTCGTCTTTACCGGAAACTTGATGTTTGGCGGCATAGAGGTATTGCCCAGACTCATTGTTAGGTGAAGGCTGGTAATGATCATAAATAGCGTCGTTATCAAACGTATTCCAATCAAAGGCTTGTTGAAACTTAGTGGGCAGTTCCGAATAGCTTAGAAAGGCTTGGAATGTCGGGTTTTGATAGTCAGGTAATTGCCCGGTTTCGATGTAACGTTGCTCTGCGACTTCCAATTCATACAAGAATCCATATTTTGCCGATTCATTAAGGCCAATGTGGTAGCTCTGTGAAACCATCAAACTGTAGATGGCAGTCAGTAGCACGACGATGCCAAACAGATAGAGGTAGATGTCGCGCTTAATACTAACTCGATTCATGTTCACGTGTTTCATGATGGCTCCTCATGCAAGACAACACCAATACCATGAACCGTGTGGATTAGCTTTGAGTCAAAGGGCGCATCAACCACTTGTCGAAGCTTAAACAAATGCGCTTTCATGCTATCCGAACTTGGCATTTCATCTTCCCATGCTTCTTCAAGCTTGGCTTTGCTCACCACGTTAGGGCTGTTTCGCACTAACATCACAAGCATTCGCCAACATACCGGAGAGAGCTTCAATAGCTTGCCGTCTCTAACAGCTTGGTGCTTGTCTAAGTCCAGTTTGAGACCTGCCACAGACAGAGACGTCACCGAACCTTGAGAGCGACGTATCAGCGCCATCAGTCGTACTTTGAGCTCTTCCATCGCAAAAGGCTTCACTAGATAATCATCCGAACCGACCTCGAACCCCGCGATCTTGTCTTCTAACGTGTCTCTTGCTGTCAGAATGAGAATTGGAGTGGTCACGCCTTGCTTCCTAAGAGATTGGCAGACATCAAGCCCATCCATTTTAGGCATGTTGATGTCCGTTAAGATGATGTCATAACGCCCCTCTAACGCAAGATTGAGCCCAGCACTGCCATTGTAAGCAAAATCGAATTCGAAACCGTCGAGCTCCATATAGTCTGCAATGGCTTCTGCCAAGTCGCTGTCGTCTTCAATCAACAGGGCGTTAATACTCATAAGTGTCCTTACTTTGTTTCTCGTTCTCTTTTCCAAGCCCAAATCGGTGGCTGAATAAGAAGCTGTAATCGGTAGTTCCAATTTGGCGCGTGCCATAATTGTTGGCACAGTTTAACGTAGCCGTGGAAATATACCTTAAATGGGTTCACAGAGTTGATTCTCGGGAACACGCCATATCTGACTTCTTCCTCTTCTTTGGCGAAGGTGCCGAACATACGATCCCAAATGATAAAGATCCCAGCGTAGTTCTTATCAAGATATTGTTTGTTGGTCGCGTGATGCACTCTGTGGTGTGAAGGCGTATTAAACACCGCTTCAACAGGGCGGGGCAGGCGCTTAACTGTTTCGGTGTGCAATAGCGTTTGATAAAGCTGCACAAAGGTTTCACACATCAGCACGACAAATGGGTTAAAGCCAAGCAGAATTAACGGCAAGTGAAAGAAGAATGGGAAGAACCAATCTAACGGCCCAAACCTGTAAGCAACTGAGATATTAAAGTAAGGCGAGCTATGGTGAACCGAGTGCGTTCCCCATGCTAAGCCGTTGCTGTGCAAGAATCGGTGTTCCCAGTAATACGCGAGATCGGCCAAGATCAAGCAACCAAGAATTGTCCAACCAGATATTGGCAATTGAGTCAGACTGAAATTCTCGTAAGCGTAAACAAACGCGCCCACATAGGCTAACCCGACAAAGAAAACGGTAACCAACAAGAAGAACAAGGTGACTAAGTTAGTCGCGCTGTCTCCCAACATATTCCAGCTTAGCTTTTTCTTAAAGGCATAGCGGATAAGCTCAAAGATAAACAGAGCCAGAGCAAGCAGTAGAAAGTTGTCATCTACCCAAGTTTCGGTAAGGATGATGCTCGTTTCTGTGAATGTTTGAGAGAGAAAATCCCCAATGCTATTCATAGTGAAATCCATAACTAAATCCTTTACTGGTTGTTCTTATAATAGACATATAACTCACTAGAATCTGGCAACCCATGCTGATTCAGCTGGTGATGCTCTATGACCATATCCACTTCTTTTAAAATCGCGATACCTTCCCAAGCTTGTGCTAGTTCCTGTTCAGTATGTTCGCCTTTACCTAGTAGAAGGGTGCCTTTGGCTTTACTTGGAACTTTAATTAAGGGTTTGTTTTTATTTAATTTTGATTGCTGAGTCGGGAAGCCAATCGTGATTGTGGCTTCGCTGAAATCTAAGCTGATGTCTTGATAGATCACAATGACTTGTTGTTGTGCGCTCTCTTTGTCATTAACTTCGAGGCTCTGATAGAAATCCACCCATAGGTTTGGCACGTCTTCTAAAGAAATCGTCTTACTTAAACCTTGCAGGTAAGTCGTGTTTGCGGTTGCTTGTGGTTTTACCTCTACGGGCTTATTTGTTAGCGACTTACTTATTGATGACTGATTCTTTGAGGACTTGTTCGTTGATAGCTCAGTTATTGGCTGCTCTGTCGATGCATCCGCAATCGCAGGCTGAATATGTAATAGCCCCCAGACAACACCAGTAATACCGACTGTCGTGAGTAGTGAAGCGAATAATTTCATGCTCTTTCCTTGTTGTTCATTTTTCTTATTAAGGACAGTAAAGGAGCTGAGGTAAACAAAAGGTAACCGAGCTAGTGACTAAGCGAGTCTGTCGTCTAATTTGTTAATACAGCAATTTGGGACACTTTTTTCTATGTCGGATTGGTAATACTGGCGCCATATTCATTTATGGGCTCAATAATGCTATTTAAATATCCCATCTCTCTGCTGACGATTATTCGGCTTAATCCATTAAAGGTCGCTGCGACTTGGTTAATGGTATTGGCTGAAAACGTGATGCTTATTCTGCTGCCACTGTTTATTGGTTACGCCATAGACGGAGTGCTAAACCAAAGCTTTCAGCCTTTGATGATGTTGGCACTGATTCTTTTTGTACTGGTGATCATCAGTGTCGTTCGTCGTTTTTACGATACCCGTGTGTATGGTGCTATTCGCGTAAAACTGGCAAACCTTGTTGAGCGTAACTTGCGCGGTTTATCTATTTCGACCAAAGACGCTCGGCTAACCATGTCTCGTGAGCTGGTTGATTTCCTAGAAGATGATTTGCCTACTTTGATGACGGCGATCGTTCAGCTTGTCGCGACGGTCGTTATCCTCTCAACGTTTCACTTCTCATTGGCACTTTGCATGTTGTTTGCAGGGTTGTCGATGCTGGTTATCTACGGCGTATTCCACCGAACATTTACACGACTCAATGGCCAGTTTAACGATCAAGTTGAACAGCAAGTGAAACTATTGAGTGGTGTTCGTTTATCTGCACTTCGTTGGCACTTTGAGCGCCTAAAACAGTGTGAAATCAAGTTGTCTGATACCGAAGCTGTTGTCTATGGGCTGATTTTTATCGTGTTGTTTGGCGCGGTCATCGGCAATTTATGGATGGTGAGTCAGCTTATCGAGCCGACCGCTGGTCAAGTGTTCTCCATCGTCACTTATTCACTGGAGTTTGTTGAAACCGCAGTGATGTTACCAATCACGCTACAAACCCTTTCTCGTCTCACTGAAATCAGTCAGCGCCTTAATCACACCTCCACTCAACAGGTTACCAAGGAGATACCTCATGAAATTTAAAAAGCCACTTTCTGTATTAGTCGGTTGCGCAGCCATCTTTATCGCGTTGGTTGTCGTTGATGAATTGGAACCTGAAGCTACCCAGCCAGTGAAGAAAGAAGCCGTCCTTGCCCCAGTTTCAGTGTTAGAGGTGACACCATCACAGCATCAATCGACGCTAACGGTATTAGGTGTAACTGCTGCTCGTTGGCCTGTGCAGTTGAAAACGTCCAGTAGCGCACAGTTGAAATGGCTAGATGAAAGCGTTGAGCCGGGGAATTTGGTTAACAAAGGCGATGTGTTAGCAAGGTTAGATACTAGTGCGGTTGATGCGAACTTGGCTCAGGCATTGAGTTCATTGAAACAAGCAGAATTGGAATTGAAGCAAGCTAAGCATGAGCAAACGGTCGCGTTAAAAATGCTGAATCCGAAAACGAGTTCGTCTTTTGCGCGCAGAGAGCCTCAATTACTTGCTGCGAAAGCCAACTTGAAACAAGCAAAACAGGCTTACCTGAGCGCACAGAAATTGTTGGAGGAATCAGAGATTACCGCGCCTTTTGATGCGGTGATCATGAAACGCCATATTAGCCCGAGAGAGTGGATAGAGGCAGGGCAAGTGACCTTTGAATTGGCTGCCAGTGATTCGATTGATATTGAGTTGCCGATTTCTGAAATGCATTGGCAACAAGTTCAAGCCGCTCTGAGTGAGCCAAGTATCACTGTGGTGAACCGCTCTGGGGAGCAGTGGCCTGCCAAGGTGCGCTATGTGTCTCCGCAAGTTGACTCGGTCACTCGCCAAAGACAAGTCGTGCTTTCGGTTGCGGCGCCTTATCAAAGCAAACCAAGATTGTTTCCAAATCAACAGGTTCAGGCTGTGGTTAATCTGGGGCTGAAGAATAACGTAGTCAGCGTGCCTTTAAGTGCGATGACACGAGATGGGTATGTGTGGACGTTAGACAGCAATGATCGTCTACGTAAAGAGTCGGTATCCTTGATTGGACAAGGTAATCGGGTGCTCGATATTCGGTTTAATCAGCAAAGTGAACAGGTTCGCAGAGTGGTGCAATATCCGCTTTCTTCAATGTTAATTGGTAAGCAAGTCGAGCCTAACTTCTACCAAGACGATAGTTCAGAATCCATGATCGCGAGCCAATCTGATGATGAACAGATTGAGGAGGTAAACCAATGAGTTGGATGACCAAATGGTTTATCAATAACCCTGTTGCTGCCAATTTATTGATGATGGCGATTGTTATCAGTGGTGTGCTTGCGTTCGGACAATTACGTGTCGAGTCGTTCCCACAAATCGCACCGTCTTCCATCAGTATCAGCGTTACTTACCCAGGTGGTACGGCGCAACAGATCGATGAGAGTGTTACGCAGCGAATCGAAGAGTCAATCAGCGGTATTGCAGGCATCAAACAGATCACCAGTCAGTCGAGTGCTGGGATTTCTCAGGTCATGGTCCGCAAAACCAGCAGCACAGATTTAGACAAGCTTCTGGACGACATTCGTAATCAAGTCAACGCGATTAATGGTTTTCCCGTACAAGCGGACAGGCCACAAGTTGTGCGAAACGAATTTACCAATTTAGCGGCGTTTGTGGTGGTGTCTGGGCCAAGAACCGATGACGAACTGCAACCCATCGCCAAGCAGCTTGAACAAGCACTGAAGAAGAATCCGCGTATCTCGAAGGTATCAAATTGGGGAACTCGCATATCTCAACTGGTTATCGAACCCGATCCTGACCAACTGAAAGCGTTAGGGTTGAGCTTAGAAGAGCTAGCAGAGCTTGTTGAGCAGCGTTCGCTTGAGACTCGCAGCGGTGAACTGATCAGTGACAAAGGTCGAATGGTGATTCGTGGTGACGGATACGCCGATGATTTACAGAAGTTGAATCAGCTTGTTGTGATTTCAGGAAGCAACGGAAAAATACTGCTAGGTGATATCGCCAAGTTAAGTCGTGGTTACCAATACAGTGGTTCTATCGTGCGTAACAACGGCTCTAACGCCATTGCATTATTGGTCAGTACGAGCCAAACCGACAACCTGCTCAAAGTCAGCGAAGCGATCAGTGAAACGCTCGATGCCCAACGCGCGATTTTGCCGTCGGATATTGAGTTGAATACCATGGCTGACATGGCGCCTTACATTGAAGAGCAGCTATTTCGTTTGAGTGATAATGCATGGCAAGGCTTATTGATCGTCGTAGTTCTACTTGGGATCTTTCTTGAAATTAGGCTCGCCTTTTGGGTCGCGATGGGCATCCCAATTGCGCTTACTGGAACGTTGGCAGCAATGCAGTTGTTCAACTACAGCATCAACGACATCACTCTGTTTGGCTTTATCTTGGTTCTCGGTGTGCTGGTGGACGATGCGGTTGTGGTAGGTGAAGCGATACATGAAAAACGAACGGGGAACGTCGGCTATTCTTCTAACATCAATGGTTTCTCAAGTATAAACGGCTCCTCAAATCTAAACGGGAAGACAGCTGCTTGGCAGGGCGTTAACTCTGTATCAGTGGCTACCGTGTTTGGTGTGCTCACGACTATCGCTGCGTTTTCTCCAATGTTATGGATCAATAACGAGCTAGCCAAAGTGCTTGCAGGGTTTTCAGCAGTGGTGATCTTTGCGCTGATATTCTCGCTTATCGAAAGCAAGTTTATTTTGCCGTCACACTTGGCTCAGCTTTCTGTGAAAAAGCCATCGACGGGTATCTTCGCCAAGGTTCAGAAAGCCGCTCAAGGTGGGTTGCAATGGTTTAATCTCAACATCTACAAGCCAGTATTGGAGTTTGCACTTGGCTACAAAGTCGCGTCCCTGCTTGGGTTTGTGGCGGTTATCTCACTGGCTTATGGCATGTGGTCTAACGGTGCGATTCGAAGTGCGCTTTTTCCTGAAATTCCGGGACGTTACATCACCGCGGTTATTGAACTGGAAGATGGCGCGCCGTTGCCTTTGCAGCGCCAAGCCTTGTTGCAAGTTGAGCAAGCAATGACACAAGTAGAAAAAGGCTTGATGGACGATTACCCATTACAAGAAAAGCCTGTTGTGAACCTGCTTGCTTGGTCTGATGGCTATGGCGAGATTGAAGTCACAGCTGAGCTCACCAACGAATCTTTAAGCTCACTGCCGGGTAATTTATTGTTGAAGCGATGGAGAGAAAACACAGGGCAAATCGAAGGCGCTTATTCGGTTAAGTTCAGCGCGGCAGAGGAGCCTGCTGGTGGAACATTCTTAACGATCTCTTCTAATGATCGCGAGCTTGCTTCCCTAGTTAGCGAGGAGCTAGCTGATACCTTGGCTTCGTTGAAAGGCGTATCGGATGTCTACGACGATGGTCAGGACGGTTTACCGCAAGTTCGCTTGGTATTGAATCAATATGGTCAGCAGCTAGGGTTAACGCAAGCTAAACTGGCTCAGCTAGCAGGTGAAGCGTTTGGCGAAAGAGAAGTTCATCGCCTGTTAGAGAATGGGCAAGAGACCAAGGTGCTTCTGCAATACCCGAGAGAGGAACGCAGAACCTTAGTTCAGCTACAACAGGCAATTATCATGTTACCTAATGGCGGAAGCGTGATGATGGGTGATATTGCCGAGTTTCGTCATGAGCAAGAACCGCAAGTGGTTTACCGCCGCGACCGAGAGCAAGTGATTAACTTATATTGGAAGCAGAACCGCGACCTGCAATCACCAGAGAAAACACGTGAGCAACTCGAAGATACGATTGAGTCTCTGCACTTACAGTTTCCAAGCGTGACGATAAAAGCGGGCGGCGAATTTGAAGAGATAGGTGAGGTGTCGAACGGCTTCAAATCAGCGATGATACTAACGCTCATCATGATCTACATTTTGTTGGCGGTGCCTTTGAAGTCCTATTGGCAACCGCTGATCATCATGGCCGTGATACCGTTTGGTTTTGCAGGTGCGATTTTTGGTCACTACTTGATGGACTTACCCATCAGCATTCTTTCGATGTTCGGCATGATGGCCATGACAGGTATCGTGATTAACGACTCGCTAGTGTTGATCACGCGCTTTAATAGTGAATATCGCCAAGGTGTACCGTTACAGCAAGCCTTAGTCATTGCGGGTACTAGCCGCTTGAGAGCGATTTTCTTGACCACCATTACAACGGTGTGTGGATTGTTACCATTGTTGAGCGAAACTGCAGAACAGGCGCAATACTTGAAACCAGCGGCAGTATCTTTGGTGTTTGGTGAATTGTTTGCCACTGCGGTGACTCTGATTTTGATTCCCGTGCTGCTTGGTCTGTTTTGCCGCAAGCCTCCGTTGGTTGAAAATCTAATCGAACAAGAACCACATGAACAAGATTCATTAGAAGAACTCAGTTTAGAGCGCTCGTGATTGATTTTATAAAGGACAAAGACGATAGTGAAGCCAAGCTATCCAGCTCAATAAAACTGTCCAGTTCGGCGAAGCTGGCCGACAGTATGACTAAAGCCAATGTACCCGAGACCAAAGAGTGTATGACGAAAGAGAACAAACCTGCTTTGCATTTGGAGCCAGCTTTTAAACTGGTGCCTGAGATTGCATTGATCGAATCTTTGCCAGAGCATCTTCAAAAACGCTTTACGCATGCATTGACCTTGATGCATGAAGAGTGGGGTGAGCGTCGCACGTGGGAAGATATAGCAACCGAGAGTGCGATTTCGCCATACCATTTTCATCGTCAGTTTACCGAGCTCTTTAATGAAACTCCGGGTCAGTATCTGAGTCGTGTTCGATTACAAATTGCGGTCGGTTTGTTGATCAATGATGAGCCGTGGAGTGTGATTGAAATAGCTCAGTATTGCGGCTTTTCATCGTCGCAGTCATTAGGTAAGGCGCTCAAGCGTGAACTCGGTGTCACGGCAAAACATATTCGAGAAATGGGTTACAACGCGACTCCCAGAGAGACTGCTGACTTTATCCAGAAATTGGCACACCCAGGTGTGCAGTCTTCGATGGAGAAAGAACTGGTTAAGTCTATGCCGATCGAGCTGGTTTGGTATCCAGAGCGCGGTATGCAAAAGCTTAAGTTGGAAGATCCTGATTGGGACACCGTATTTGAAATCTATGGTCAAAAGTCGACGCATTTGATGGGCACTACGCCGATCAAACAAATGAATAATAAGTGGGACGACATCGACGCTGAAATCGGGAATTGGCAAGTCGCGAAAGATCGTTACGATATGACCATTCCTGAAGGCTACTACTTATGCAGCGACGTTTATCTGGTTTCGGATGTGGCGTACAGCACAGCATTAGAAGCTCTGTTTAAGGCGGTTGAGCAACAAGGTTTGAAGTTAGATGTGCAAGGTTATTTGGTAGAGATGATTCGTCAGATCGACACGGATGATGTCGAAGGTGTGACGTTTTCATTCCAGTTGCCCGTTTTAGCGACATTAGAAAAGTAACACCAAACCGAGCGTTTCAGTTTGCTAGATAATTCCAATAAAAAGGCTCCTCAATTGAGGAGCCTTTGTTTTATCAAGAGCCTCTGTTCGTCAGCTTTAACCGCTAAACAGAGTAGGGGGATTAAGCCTCTGCTGTCACTTTATCGCTGCTCATCTTTTTAAGAGCTGCGTAACCAAAGCCTGTTACTGCCGTACCTGCTGCAATCGCCACTAGGTACATAAGCACTGGAGAGATAGCACCAGGAATCAGTAGTACGAACAAGCCGCCGTGTGGAGCCATTAGCTGAGCACCAAACATCATTGATAGAGCGCCAGTTAGTGCACCACCCGCCATACAAGCTGGGATAACACGCATTGGATCTTTCGCTGCGAATGGGATTGCACCTTCAGAGATGAAACATAGGCCAAGAACGAATGATGCTTTACCTGCTTCACGCTCGCCTGCTTCAAACTTGTCTTTCACTAGGAAAGTCGCAAGGCCCATACCTAGAGCTGGAACCATACCTGCTGCCATGATTGCTGCCATTGGTGCGTAAGTTTGCGAAGCCAGTAGACCAACACCGAATGTGTAAGCCGCTTTGTTTACCGGGCCACCAAGGTCGAAACACATCATTGCGCCTAGAATCACACCCAGAAGAATCGCGTTAGACGTTCCCATGTTGTTTAGGAAAGTTGTCATTGCGCTCATCACGCCAGAAACAGGGCCACCCACGATGTAAACCATCACCAAACCAGTGAACAAGCTCGCGATAAACGGAATGATCAGGATTGGCTTGAGGGCTTCCATGGATTGTGGAAGTTGAACCTTGTCGGCAATGAATTTCGCTGCGTAACCGGCAATGAAACCCGCTGCGATACCACCTAGGAAACCTGCGCCCGTTGAGCTAGCCAACATACCGCCGATTAGACCTGGAGCCAGACCCGGACGGTCAGCAATTGAGAATGCAATGAAACCAGCAAGAACAGGGATCATTAGAGCGAATGCAGAACCACCACCGATAGTCATCAGTGCTGCTGCTAGTGTGCCTTCTTCTTTAAACGCTTCGATACCGAACACGAAAGAGAGTGCGATGATCAAACCACCTGCAACAACCACTGGAAGCATGTGCGATACACCTGTCATTAGGTGCTTGTACACGCCTTTCTTCTCGTCAGCAGGCGCTGAATTAGAAGATGCTGTGTGTTGGTATGGTTTAGCTTCTGCGAACGCCTTTTCCATCTCTTGCTTTGTTTTCTTCAAAGCAGGACTTGTCGTTGTCTTGTATAGCGCTTTGCCGTTAAAACGATCCAGTGGAACGTCGATGTCTGCTGCGATGATAACAAGATCAGCGTCTGCGATTTCTTGGTCTGTCAGTTGGTTTTTCGCACCTACAGAGCCACGAGTTTCCACTTTAATTTGGTGACCTAGGCGTTTGCCTTCTGCTTCAAGCGCTTCAGCTGCCATAAAGGTATGTGCTACACCAGTCGGGCAAGCGGTAATCGCTACGATCTTTTTGCTGCCTGTCGCTGGAGAAGTACCAGTAACTTCAACTGTAGTCTCAACTTGAGAAGCGTCTAATACTGTTGCTTCTGCTACCGCTTTCTCTAGAAATGCTTTGGCATCTGCAGTGCATTCAGAGATAGCCGCTTGGTACACTTTCTTACCGACAAAGCGCGCTTTATCAACGTTGGTGTTGGCTGCGATAACCACAACGTCGCTGCTGTCGATAGTGTCTTGCGATACGGTTGAGTCAGGTAGCACGCTTGATTGACATTCAATAGCGGCGTTCCAACCCAGTGCTTTTGTCGCTTGCTCTAACAAGCCTGCGGCGATGATGCTGTTTGCTACGCCACTAGGGCAAGCTGTGATAATGGTAATATTCATAATAAACCTTTTGTCCTATTTGCTTGTGTCTAACTGGCTAGTTGGAGCACTAAGCGACTGTAATTGGATATTTTGTAGTACTGAATCCAGCTCTTGTTGGCTGGTGATGCCCACGCCTACCTGTGAAACTGCTAGAGCAGATAGGGCGGTTGCGAATTTAATAAGTTCTGGTTTTGGCATCTGTTGCATGTGACCCCAACATAGGCCAGCAACTAATGTGTCACCTGCGCCTACCGTGCTTACCACTTGCATACGCGGCGGTTGAGCATGTAACCATTCACCTTGGTTTAGCCACATCACGCCTTCTGCGCCAAGTGATACCACGATGTTATCGATGCCTTTTTCACTTAGGGCTTGGCCTGCGTGTTGGCATTGGTCACGTGTTGTCAGTTCTGCGTTGAACAGCTGAGAAAGCTCTTCGTCGTTTGGCTTAATTAACCAAGGTTGTGCATTGATACCGGCTTTAAGTGCGTCACGGCTACTGTCGAACAACACCTTTTTACCTAGGTCACGCAAGCGTTGTACCCAAGAAGCACAAAGCTCTGGTGATACGCCTTGTGGCAAGCTGCCTGCAATCACGAAGTATTCGTGGTCTTCAGCCAGATCTAGCAAGGTTTTTTCAAACGCTTTAACAGCGTCAGCATCAACAGGAACGCCTGGGAAGTTGATGTCGCTTACTTGGCCTGAGTTCTCAACCAGTTTCACGTTGATGCGAGTTGCGCCATCAACACGGATAAAGCGATCAGTTGCGCCCATCTGTTCGAACAGTTGGCAGAACGCTTCTTCGTTATTGCGACCAAGGAAACCTGTCACGGTCACTTTAGCACCAAGCTCTGAAAGTACTTTTGCTACGTTTACCCCTTTGCCAGCTGCATGAAGTGAACCTTTGTTCACTAGGCTCACTGAACCCACGTTAAGTGCGTCGATAGCGCCAGTTAGATCTAGAGCAGGGTTTAGCGTAACGGTAACGGCTTTGATTTGTTTATCAGACATATCGATTCCTTAACCTTCGCCAAGGCCAGAAGCGATAGCTTTGCCAATCGATTCAAGTGCTTGTGCAGCATCTTCACCTTCAGCAACAAACTGAAGCTGGTGGCCGTGTTTAACGCCAAGTGCGATTACTTTCATCAAGCTCTTCGCGTTCACTTCTTTTCCGTCGCCATCTAGGTTTGAAACGCGGATTGTTGATTCGAATTTCTTCGCTTCAGCAACTAACATTGCACCCGGGCGAGCGTGTAGGCCGTGTGCGTTTTTGATTTTGAAGACTGCACAGTTATCATCGTCTTGAGACGCTGTAGAAACCGCTTCACCTTTTAGAAGGCCAATCACTTGTGCAATGTCAGCGGTTAACAGTTGTTGCTGTTTACCTTCGAAAACCATCTTGCTTAGGTTTGCCAGAATAGATTGGTGTGCGCTGTTACAAGCGGCGAATGCGACCAATGCTTTCACTGGTGTGCCTTCGTACTCACAATGGTTTGCTGTTGAAACAAACGATACGCCAGTGCGAGTAACGCCTTTATCGCTGCTCAACAACCACAGGCCTTGGCCTAGGTGAGTCGGTGTTTTTGTTACTAGGTCAGCAACGAATGCGTTGTCAGTACAACCTGTGTTTTTCAGTAGGCCGCCCGCAACTGCAGACATTTGAACCATGTCGCTAGCAGGGAACAGTAGTTGAACTAAAGAAGCGTCTAGGTCTGCTTCTAGCTGAACTTCGCCATTAAGTAGGGCGATGATTTCGTCTTCTGATTTCGCTTGCTTTAATTTCTCTTCAACACCGTCTGCCGCTAGCACTTTTGTTAGCTGCTTAAGAATGCCTAAGTGCTCGTCAGATTTCGCAGCAATACCAATTGCTACGTAAACACGGTTGCCGTCTGCCCAATCAATACCTTCAGGGAAGTGGTGAACGGCTACGCCTGTCTCTTTTACTAAGCTACGTGTGTCAGTGGTGCCGTGAGGAATCGCGATGCCGTTACCTAGGAACGTAGAGTTCTGGTTTTCACGGTTCAGCATTCCTTCAACGTAGCCAGAATCCACTAAGCCTTTCGCGGTTAGGTCGCCAGCAATGTTCTGGATAGCTTTGAATTTGTCATCGGCCGTTTGACCAAGAGTGATGTCAGATTTTGATAATTTAAGCATGGTGCCTCTTTAGCGTATCGCTTGAGAATTTGTGTATCGCTACGATTCAGTCTAGAGCAAGATTTATGGAGCTTAACTCTTTGCCTTATGCTTGCTGAATCGGTTCAGCATTCGGTGTAAAAAAATTCAGCAAAGCCGATTTTGGTTTTCAAAATAGTTTTGCTGCGTGTCGTAATTCAGTTTCGTTAACAACGAGAAGTTGAATCACAACAAATGACGCTCAATCCATTCAAAAGGATGATTGAAGTCACTTTTCAGATTTTGCTGAATCCTTTCAGCTTTTATACTGAATCGATTCAGCATATAATTCAACTAATCCGAGGATCAGATCATTGGTTATATGATCCTACGCACAAAATACAGGTCACCCATATGACACTTGATGAAATTGCTAAATTGGCTGGAGTATCGAAAACCACGGCCAGTTATGTCATCAACGGCAAGGCGCAGAAATACAGAATCAGTGAAAAGACTCAGCAGAAAGTCATGGCGGTTGTGGAAGAATATAACTACCGACCAGACCATGCTGCTTCGTCGCTGCGCGCTGGTAATAGCCGTTCATTTGGTTTGATTATTCCTGATCTGGAAAACAGCAGTTACGCGCGTTTAGCAAAATTGATAGAGCAGAACTCACGTAAAGTGGGTTATCAAATACTGATTGGTTGTTCAGATGATGATGCTGAAACCGAACGTAAAGTCGCTGAAGCTTTGGTGAGCCGTCGTATCGATGCCTTGCTGGTGGCGAGCTCAATGCCAGACGCTAATGAGTTCTACTTGAAGCTGCAAAATTCAGGCACACCTGTCATTGCGATTGACCGTCCGTTGGATGACGAGCATTTTGCTTGCGTGATCAGTGAAGATTTCGAAGCCGCGTTTGAACTGACTCATTCGATTCTTGATGACAGCATTCATAGTGTTGGTCTTATTGGTGCACTGCCAGATCTGAACATTTCACGTGAACGTCAGTTAGGTTTTGAAGCAGCGAATAAAGCACATACTCAACAAACAGGACTGACAGAAAATAAGCCGATGGTTGTGGGTTATGGCGAGCACTTTGATAGAGAATCTGGACGCGAGGTTTTTGAAGAGTGGATTGCAAAGGGCACGGTTCCAGATGCGATCGTGACTATGTCTTACACCTTATTAGAGGGTGTGCTTGATGTAATGGTCGAAAAACCAGAGCTGATCAATCAAGTAAAACTGGCAACCTTTGGTGATAACCGACTGCTCGACTTCTTGCCTTTCAAAGTCCATTCACTGCCTCAGCAGTTTGAAGTGATTGCCGATAGTGCTTTTGCCTTGGCGTTAAATGCATCGGCTAAGCGTTACCAAGCCGGTATTGAGCTAGTGCCAAGAAGCTTAGTAAAACGAGGTTAATTCCAGTTAGTTTGCACAAGCTAGGTTAGACTTGGACACTTAGCTTGAGCTTGGAATTAGAATTAGCTCGAACTTGGAATTAACTCGAACTCAGCAATAAGCCCAACTCTACGACTGCAACAAGACCGAGCAACAAGGCCAGCACTTTCCAAAACTGGATTGGGTGGCGGTTTATCAAAGGTTGCTTGGCTTTGCTTTTCACCAAGCTTTGGTTGGGTGTGTAAAGGTCAGCGACAAAATCCCCTAACACTTGATGGCGTTCGCTTGGCGATTCGGCGCAGGCTTTCTGTAAAACCAAATCAACCCAAGCCGGTATATCAGCACGCTTTTGTGTGAGCGGTTGGTATTCCCACTGATGATGACGAGATTGCTTGAGCGATTGTGCCGTCATTTCAGAGTAGGGTAGTTCACCTGTCAGCATCTCATACCCGATCACTGCAATAGAGAACAGATCCGAGCTTGTGGTGGCCGTGTTGTGCTTAATGGTTTCCGGTGCGATGTAATTCACCGCGCCCAGTGGTGTCGAGTCTTGTTCTGCTTGTTCTCCCTCTTCTATACCTCTTACTAGCACGGCACCAAGGTCGATGATTTTAATCTCACCATCACGTTGAAGCATGATGTTTTCAGGCTTCAAGTCTCGGTGCACCATGTCTGCACGTTGTAATACGCGAATGCCCTGTGTGATCTTTTCTAATATTTCGCGAACTTGCTTGAGTGACGGTTTTGGATTGTCGTACATCCATTGTCTCAGGGTGATGCCTTCTACCCACTCACAGATTTGATATAAGAATTGCGAATGCTCTGGTGTCGGGTAAACCTTCATGACGCGTTTATTGTTGAGCAAGATGCCAGCCCATTGTTCGTTGAAGAAAGTTCTGAGTTGGGCAGGACTATCGTGGTATTGAACCGAAGGCACTTTGAGCACGAACTCGGTTTGTGTCTCTTTCTGCATCACGCGGTACACATGGCTTCTTGAGCCTGCATACAACACCTCAAGTACCATAAAGTTATCGATACTCTGACCAAGTTTTAGTGCGGGTGGAATAGCGCGCTTGGCGAGCTTTTCATGAAACTCAATTAAAGATGGTTTGGGTAGGTGACTGACTTGGACTATCAAGCAACTTACGTTGTCTGAGCTATTGTGGCTTAAGGCGGTATTGCAGATGCTTTGCGCAGCGTATTCGAAATCCGCTCCAGGCTTATCGATGTGTTCATTGAATGTGTTGGGCGAGACAAACTCATGCACACCATCCGATGTGAGGATGAAGCAATCATTCTTCTTGATAGGCAGGGTTTGATAGTCAACGTTGAGCTGATTATCCATACCTAAGGCGCGCGTTAGGTAATGCTTCTGCCCCATGGTTTTACGAGTATGGTCGCGAGTAAGTTGGCGCAGTTCACCATCTCTTAATAGGTAAATTCGACTGTCGCCTACATGGAATATATGTGCAGTGTTGGATTTCAATATCACGCTGCTAAAGGTGGAAACGAGCGCATTATGGTTAACTTGTTGTGCGGGATGAATATTAGAGACAGACGTGTTGAAGAGCCAAGAGTTGAGTGAAGTTAAGACTTTTTGCGCTGAACGTTGAATGCTCCAACTTTGTGGTGTGGCGTAATAGTCATCAATAAACTGCATCACGCTGGTGTGGCTGGCTTTTTGGCCGTGCTCACTGCAACTTGCACCGTCTGCAATGCAAGCAACACTGCCTTTTAGCTCTTGCTCCGCACGAGTCTTAGGGTGTTTTACAATGATGGCGTCTTGGTTTTCATCACGGACGCCTTTATTCGAATAACCACCAAACTTAAGCGTAAGCCGGTTGTTGGATTCAGGCGTGATGACTTGCCCTTGGCTGAATGAAATCGTCATAACTGGTCTGCTTCTTACTGTCTTCTTCTTAACTGGCCGTTTTCTCATCTGCTTGAGAGCACATCTGAGAAAGAACAAAAGCTCTAGTGAACGTAGAGCCTCTGAACGAAGCACCAAAGCGGTGATACCAACCTTGGTGCTTCTCCCGATTCAATGAGTGGTTAGCTCGATACGTTAATCAAGGTCACGCTACCATCGTCATTCACTTCAGCAATTTGGCCGCTAGGCTCTTCCATGAACATCAGAGTAACGAAGCCAAGTACCGCTGTTCCTGCAATCACTAAGAAGAAGGTTTGGTAGCTTACGAATGAAAGCACAGTTAGGTAAACCACCGCACCCACGTTACCGTAAGCACCCGTCATACCAGCAATTTGACCTGTCATACGGCGTTTAATCAGGGGTACTGTTGCAAACACCGCACCTTCACCTGCTTGCACGAAGAAAGAACATGCCATCGCAGCCACAACCGCTAGCCATACTGGCCATGTGCTGTCGACTTGACCCATTGCAAAGTAACCCACAGCAAGACCAATCGTAAGAATAAGCAGTGTTGGTTTACGACCAAATTTGTCTGAAATCCAACCGCCACCCGGGCGAGACATTAGGTTCATAAAGGCATAAGCCGATGCAACCATACCCGCAAGCACTGGCGTTAGTTCAAAGGTTTCAGAGAAGAACAGTGGCAGCATAGAAACAACAGCCAGTTCAGAACCAAATGTCGCGAAATACAACACGTTCAACACAGCAACTTGCTTGAATTTATATCTGTGAATTTCTGGTACTTCTTCTTTGAATACGTTCTTATTTACCTTCCAAACTTGCGACACTTCGTACACGTAAAGTGCGGCTAAACCTGCGTACACTGAAGACACCGCCATGTCAGACAACATGTTGATGTTGCTCGGTGATAGCTTCCATGTCAGTAGCGCTAGAGCGGCATACATCGGGATCTTCATAATGAGTAGGAAGAAAAAGTCACCCTTTGATGTCACTTCCATTGCCGTTACTTGGGCTGGCTTGAAGTAAGTCGAACCTTTTGGTGTATCCGATACATTTTTGTAGAAGATAAACGAGAACGCTAAGCTCATAAGGCCAGTAATACCGACCGCATAACGCCAACCATCTTCGCCACCAAATGCTAAAGCGAGAGTTGGAAGTGTAAATGCCGCCGCTGCTGAACCGAAGTTACCCCAGCCGCCGTAAATACCTTCAGCTGTACCCAGTTCGTTGTGTGGGAACCACTCAGACACAAGACGAATACCAACAACGAAGCCTGCACCGATGAAGCCTAATAGGAAACGAGCAATCGCCGCTTGAATGAAAGAGTCTGCCATAGCAAACATAAAACAAGGGATTGAACAGACCGCGAGTAGCGAAGAGTAGACTAACCTAGGGCCATATCTGTCGGTTAACATACCAATGGCGACACGCGCCGGAATGGTTAATGCAACGTTGAGAATAAGGAGTGTTTTGATCTCTTCAGTAGAAAGACCAAGCGAGGTTTTTACCATTTGCAGTAGCGGGGCAAAGTTGAACCACACTACAAAGGTGATAAAAAAGGCCATCCAACTTAGGTGTAAGGTTTTCATCTTACCCGTAAATGAAAGCAGCGAAAATTTTGTGTTATCCATGGTTTAAATCCTTTAAATCTGGAAAATTACCCGGTTTTAGCTCGTGCGTTACTTCCGAAATTCGAACGCATTCATGTGGCTAAACCCAATGCCGAAATTGCTCACGCCTGTAAAGCGTTTACATGGTGATGTCGGCGTTTAGTTAACTGGCGATAGCAAGCGGTGCGAGAACCTGTACTTGCTCTCCTTGCTTGCGAACTTCAAATTTCACGAGCTTGAGGTCTGGTTGTTCAAGGCACGCGCCAGTTTCTAAGTGGTAATGCTGCTTGTATAAGGGCGAGGCTACGTAAGGCTCTCCGCTTAATGAACCAATTATACCACGTGACATAACATTCGCCTTGCCGATAGGGTCGTAATTAGAGAGTCCATAAAGTGTGTCGCTGCGTTTGCAGTAAAAAATAGCCACTTGGTTATCGTCTACTTTGGCGCAAATTCCACCATTTGGGGTTAAGTCCCGGGTGCTACATACGGTTGTCCAATTTTCCATGACTTTCTCCTAGTCTAAAATTGAGTCTTTAATTATTTGTGTATTAACTTCTTCAAATTCTTGGCTTTGCTGAGTTGTCGTTACTGTCTCTATTGGAGTGAGTAGGGAAGTGACTTGCTGAGCATGCCAGCCACTTCCTAGCGTTTTATGTGGACGCTTTACCTGACTCAATTGTATTTTTTAGGGTTACGACAACTCTTGTTTATAAAGCTGATGTTTACGAAACCTCAGTCACTTCTATTTGGTCTGCGTTGGTTAGCATTTCATCGCGTTGTGAATCAGCAGAAGAGCTCAAACTTGGCTTTGGAAAGCGTTGCTCTCGTTCTTTGATGAATGACAGGCTAGTGTCCATTTCTTCGCTGTTGATGTAGTGCTGGAAGCGTTTCATCTTTTCAGGATTTTCGATGGTGGTTTTCCATTCACACTGGTATTTTTCGATGTTGAGGGCGATATCGGCTTCAAGTTCTTCAGCAACATTGAGCTTGTCTTCAATCACGACTTGTTTGAGGTATTCAATGCCACCTTCAAGGTTTTCCATCCATACCGATGTGCGCTGTAGGCGATCTGCGGTACGTGTGTAGAACATCAGAATGCGGTCGATGTATTGCAGCAGAGTGGTTTCATCAAGGTCGGTAGCGAAAAGGTCACCATGGCGAGGGCGCATACCACCGTTACCACAGATGTAGAGGTTCCAACCTTTGTCGGTAGCGATAATGCCAAAGTCTTTCGATTGCGCTTCTGCACATTCACGAGTACAGCCAGAAACCGCAAACTTGATCTTGTGGGGCGAGCGTAAGCCTTTGTAGCGGTTCTCGAGTCGAATCGCTAAGCCAACACTGTCGTCGACACCGTATCGACACCAAGTGCTACCGACACACGATTTCACGGTACGAACCGATTTACCGTAGGCATGGCCAGTTTCAAAACCTGCATCAATTAGCTTTTTCCAGATGATTGGCAGTTCGTTAAGTTGCGCGCCGAACAAATCGACACGCTGACCACCGGTGATCTTGGTGTATAGGTCGAACTCTTTTGCGACTTCGCCTAAAACGATCAACTTGTCTGGTGTGATTTCTCCGCCAGCAATACGCGGAACCACAGAGTAGGTGCCGTCTTTTTGCATGTTGCCGAGGTAGATGTCATTGGTGTCTTGCAGTTCGATGTGTTGATCTTCGAGGATGTAATCGTTCCAGTAAGAAGCCAAAATAGAACCGACTGCTGGCTTACACACGGTACAGCCCAATCCGTTTCCATGAGAATCAAGCAACTCATCAAAGGTCTTAATTTTGTTGACTCGAATGATGTCAGTCAGCTCTTGGCGAGAATAGGCAAAGTGCTCACAGATATCGTTAGACACCTCGACACCCAAGTTACTCAGTTCGCTATCAAGAACCTGTTTAGCGAGGGCAGAACAACCGCCACAACCTGTCGAAGCGTTGGTGGTTTCTTTTAATGCAGCCATCGTGGTGCAGCCAGCAGATACCGCGTCTTTAATGTCGCCTTTAGTCACATCGAAACACGAACAAATCACTGCGCTATCGGGCAGAGCTTCAACACCCATTGCAGAGCCTGAATCATCCGCGACGTTAGGTAGAATCAGCACTGATGGGTTTTCAGGAAGAGGCATGTCATTTTGTTTGATTTGCAGCAGCGAACCGTAAGCTTCGGCGTC
Organism: Vibrio lentus; assembly: GCF_002875945.1. Lineage (GTDB taxonomy): Bacteria > Pseudomonadota > Gammaproteobacteria > Enterobacterales > Vibrionaceae > Vibrio > Vibrio apostichopi. Next base: position 12,165 of record NZ_MCZK01000135.1, on the reverse strand, counting down.
ACCCACCAATACCGCACCGACAATCTTCTTGCCATCCGCCGATATGATCAGGCGTTTGTAAACCTGTTCGATTTCATCGTTATAGGTATACGATTGAGCGCCTTCTGTTTGGCCGTGTACTTCGCCAATACTGGCCACGTCTACACCCAGTAGTTTGAGTTTGGTGCTCATATCGGCACCAGTAAATGAAGCGTCGCTCGTTCCGTCCGATAAGATATGCGTAGCCGCGACTTTCGCCATTGAATAACCAGGGGCGACTAGGCCGAAGATCTTGTTGTCCCAAAGCGCACATTCACCAATCGCATACACATTGTCGATGTTGGTTTGGCAGTGATCGTTAATCACGATGCCGCCACGTTCACCAATGGCGATGTCAGAGCTACGAGCTAAGGCATCTTGAGGGCGAATACCTGCAGAGAACACGATCATATCGGTTTCAAGATGGGTGCCGTCCGCGAAGTTCATTCTGTAGCGAGCGTTCTCACCCGCGACTATCTCAGAGGTTGCTTTCTCGGTGTGAACTTGAACGCCAAGGTCTTCAATTTTTCTGCGTAGAAGCGCACCGCCACCGTCATCTAATTGTACGGCCATCAGGCGAGGTGCGAATTCCACAACATGAGTTTCTAAGCCAAGGTTTTTGACTGCGTTTGCGGCTTCTAAACCCAGCAGACCACCACCAATCACCACGCCCGATTTGCTGCCTTTACTTGAGAGCTCAATAGCGTCTAAATCTTCGATGGTGCGATAAACGTGGCAGTGTTCTTGGTCGTTACCGGGAATAGGGGGAACAAAAGGGAATGAACCGGTCGCCAGAATCAAAGTGTCATAACTCTCGGTATGTCCCGATTCAGTCACAACGCACTTATTTTCAGTATCCAGTTGAGCGACTTTTGCGTTGAGAAGGTAATTGACGCCATTGCTCTGGTAATACTCTTCGCTGGTTAATGCCAAGTCATCAGCATTTCCACGCTTGAAGTAAGCCGTAAGCTGAACTCGATCGTAGGCCAACCTTGGCTCTTCACTGAAAGTAATCACATCAAACTCATCACTGTCTGATTGAAGGATGTTGTCGATAAATTTGTGTCCAACCATGCCGTTACCAACGACGACGATTTTCTTCTTGCTCATAATCCATTCCTTATTCTCGGCTTCTCTGTTTCGAGCATCTAATTTCTAGTCGCTAGCAGATGAATACCGGGTTGAGATTCCACTCAATTCATAATTATCAAGAAAACAAAAATTGTTTTTCTAAGTCTTGGTTTCTAGTGGAGCAAGGAGGATGCCAGATTACATATCATCAAATTAAATAAAATTTAACGTTTATTTTTCAATGGATTAAAAATATGGGGTAGCACGCATTTACCCCTAAAGTGGTATGTAATTGTTTTGTTAAATTTATGGAAGTGAGCGTTTGTGGTGCAACTTTCAGCAAGATGGTGCAAAAATTAACTTTCATGTTGGCTTAACTTCGATTGAATTTGCTATTGATATCTATATTTAAAATAAGATTATGTTTTTATTGGTTATTTTTTACTTATGAGAATCTTGTGACTAAGTGGCGTGTTATTTGCTTTGTTTGATTAAATGCAATTATGGATAATTGAGTGAGAAACGGATGACCGATTCAAACAGTGGCTGGATAAAATCGACATGTGCTTATTGTGGTGTTGGCTGCGGAATAGAAGCGAGGCCGACTTCATTAGGTAAGCTTGAAGTACGCGGTGATAAAGAACACCCATCAAATTATGGAAAGCTGTGCACCAAAGGGATAGCACTGGGCGATACCGTCACACCTTTGGGGCGACTTAAACAGCCTATGCATATTCAAAACCAACAGCACATTCAAAACCAACAACAGCAAGCACTTGGCTGGAACGAAGCAACCCAGTTGGTGGCAGATAGATTCAATCAAACCATAGAAGAGTTTGGCCCTGACTCCGTAGCGTTTTATGTCTCCGGACAACTGTTAACGGAAGACTACTACGTTGCCAACAAACTGATGAAAGGCTTTATCGGCAGCGGCAACATCGACAGTAACTCTAGGCTGTGTATGGCTTCTAGCGTTGTTGGACACAAGCGTGCATTTGGCAGTGACACCGTGCCTATCTGTTATGAAGATCTAGAAGATACTGATTTAGCGGTGATCACTGGCTCTAACTTGGCTTGGTGTCACCCTGTGTTGTTTCAACGATTACGCGCTGCCAAGCAAAGTAACCCGAACTTAACGGTTGTGGTGATCGACCCTCGTTATACCGACACTTGTGAAATTGCCGATCAACACCTAGCCATTGAATCAGGATCTGACGTTGCCTTGTTCAATGGACTGCTTTCTTATCTCGACAGCAATGATGCACTCGATGAAGAATACATAAGCAAGCATACACAAGGCTTTGAACAAGCGATCGAGTCAGCAAAGAAGTATGTTTACCACTCTGATTCAAACATCAATTTTGAGCAAGGCGTCAGCCAACTGACTGGCTTAACGGAACAAGAGGTTGAACGCTTCTACCGTGCGTTCGCATCCAACAAGAAAGTCATCACCATCTATTCGCAGGGTGTGAATCAATCTAGCCAAGGCTGCGATAAGGTGAATGCCATCATCAATTGCCATTTGGCGACCGGAAAGATTGGTAAAGTCGGCATGGGGCCTTTCTCGGTGACAGGGCAACCGAACGCTATGGGCGGTCGTGAGGTTGGTGGCTTAGCGAATACCTTAGCCGCGCACTTTGAATTTGGGGATGCTGATTCACACCAAACTGTGAGTGATTTTTGGCAAACCGATAACTTAGCGACCAAGCCGGGTTTGAAGGCGGTTGACCTATTTGATGGCATGCTGGATGGCAAGATCAAAGCCGTATGGATCATGGCGACGAATCTGGTCGTAAGCCTTCCAGACAGTGCGAAAGTCAAAGCCGCACTAGAACAATGCCCATTTGTAGTTGTGTCAGATTGCATAGCCGACACCGAAACCACTCGCTTGGCTGATGTGGTGTTACCCGCGCAAGGGTGGAGTGAAAAGTCGGGTACTGTGACCAATTCTGAGCGCCGTATATCAAGGCAGCGCCGCATATTACCAAGCCCAGGGGAAGCTAAACCCGACTGGTGGATGATTAAAGAAGTGGCTCAGAAGATGGGACACCAAGATGCTTTTGATTATCGCCACGAAGGGCAGATCTTTGAAGAGTATTGCCAGATGACCAGCCTTGATAATGCAAATGGCAAACAACGAGACTTGTGTTTGATTGGCTTAACAAACCTAGACGACAAAGGCTACAGCGAGCTTAAACCTCAACAATGGCCGGTATTGGAGCTGCAACAAGATATCGTGAACCAACGAATGTTTACCAATGGTGAGTTTTTTACCGCTTCAGGGAAAGCCCAGTTTATTGCGGTTGAACACTCACAGCCTTTAACGACCACTTCTCCAGATTACCCATTGATCATGAACAGCGGTCGAGTGCGCGACCAATGGCACACCATGAGCCGAACGGGGCTTGCTTCATCGCTTGGTGAGCATACGCCAGAGCCATTTTTAGCCATTCATCCTGAAACTGCCAAAAAGTTCGGCTTTGCAACCAGCACCAATCAAACCAACCAAGTAGTTAAAGTGAAGAGTGCCCAAGGTGAATCTCAAGCACGTTTGGTATTAACGCAAGAGATGCGCAAAGAGCAGGTCTTCATGCCAATCCACTGGAACGGCACTACAGCCAAAAATAGCAAGCCTTGCGACCTTATCTTACCCAATACCGATTCCAACTCAGGACAGCCAGAATTCAAGCACACACCGGTGATGATTGAGCCATGTGACTATCGCAGTGAAGCGGTACTGATCAGTGACAGTGTGGTGGACTGTGATGAGTTTGATTATTGGGTAAGACAGCGTGTGGAAGGAGGGTTTCTATATCGAATCAGCTCTGTTAAAAATCCGATGGAACTCGTTATTCAACTTTCTAATACTATTGAATCACAACCTATCAAGACTTCAGAAAACCTTAAATCACTGCATTATCACGGCAATAAGCATTACAAAAACCATGGCTCAGCGACCTTAGATGAGTTTGGGCTTAAACAAGCTTTTGTCGTCAACACTCAGCTGGAACAACACAGTATCGATTGGCTGGTGGACTGTTTCTCTAAGCCTATTGATGAAGAGTTTGAAGCCGAGTTTTTGAGTGCCTTGGCCAGTTAGGCAACCCTGTTAAAAGATAAGCCGTATTTATCGGCTTATCTTTTATCTTCTTACCTTTAGAGGAATAGCTGCGTTTACGTTAGCTATGTATTGGCTTTGCAAGGTCAGTAACCAGTTTTTTTTGCCTTTTGGTTTCAACGCTCGTCTCTTTGAAGTGGTGCCACAACTTACCCATTCCAGGTGTCATTTCTTCAGTCGAGAAGCGGTAGAGTTTTATTTTAGCGTTAATTGGTGAAATGGTTTCTGAAAACCTCATCAATAAACCTTGCTCAAGCTCTTCTTGAACAAAGCCTTCTGGTAACCACGCCACCCCATGACCCGATAGCGCCATTGATTTGAGAGAATGTGTGACGGCGTTTTCGTACACAATATCAAAACTACAAAGGCTTTGAGCTATTGAGCCATGTTTTTCTAATACTTGTGCGAAAAAAGTATTCGATGGATAACTGAGCAGAGGGACGCTTGAATTTTTGCAGTCTTTGTAGAGTGCTGAACCATCACTTTTACTGGCAACAACTGGTATTAGGCACTCATGCCCGATCGTGACGGATTCAACTTCTGGATTGGGTACATAAAGTCGACTTCCCTTGAAAGATAAGCCGATAAGAAAATCAGATCGGTTGTCGATAAATGCTTGCACTGAATCATGTAAGTTGTTTGGGCTGACATAAACTAAGGTCGTTTTAAACTCATCGGTGTATTCGTTAATCATCTTATTAACGACATATTCAGACAGCGAGTGCTGAGTATGAAATGTGACTTTTGTTTCATTATTGTTAACTTCTCTAACCGTTTCTAGCCGAGCGTAGTCTATTTGTTGTTTGAGGTCATTCGCATGTTTTAGAAACCGAAATCCCGCTTTAGTGAATGTCGCTGGGTAAGTGTTCCTATTAACCAGGTCAGTCCCCACCCATTCTTCTAATAGTTTGATTCTTCGGCCAAAAGCAGGTTGAGTGATGTTTCTTGCTTTGGCTGCTTTTGCAAAACTTCCGTATTGAGAAAGGTGTAAAAAGTCCTCAATCCACTTCAAATCCATGTGGCGAATCCTTGTCCAAAATTATGAATGTCGATATTTTTGTTAAACAAAAGTTAACACCCCTGTTAGCAAAAAGCATTATCTTTCGAGCGATATCACGAGCTAATGTAATTCAGTGTTAAACAAACCACTAACTAAACATTGACTGGAGAAGAGAGATGCATTTATCGCGTTATCCTCGTTTAAATTTTGCCCACTTGAACACACCCTTAGAGCTAATGAAAAATCTGAGTGAAGCGTTAGGAGGCCCGAACATCTGGATCAAGAGAGATGATTGTACTGGCCTTGCTGGTGGCGGAAATAAAACTCGAAAGTTGGAATTTTTGATGGCTGATGCCGTTGAACAAGGTGCTGATACCATCATTACTCAAGGTGCAACACAGTCGAACCATGCACGTCAAACGGCGGCGATAGCGACCAAGCTGAATATGGATTGCATCGTCTTACTGGAAGATCGTACTGCAAGTGATGACCCTGATTATAAGTTTAACGGTAACGTTATGTTAGACCAGCTATTCAATGCTCAACTCTCTAAGTACCCCGGCGGTACAGATATGAACGCTGCGATGGAAGATGTGGCAGCGACACTGCGTGCTCAAGGCAAGAAGCCTTACATCGTACCGGGCGGTGGCTCTAACCATATTGGTGCTCTTGGATATGTAGATTGTGCATTAGAGATCTTAAAACAAAGCAATGACCGAAACCTGAAGGTTGACCACGTAGTACACGCTACGGGGAGTGCTGGTACCCAAGCAGGGCTGGTCACCGGTTTTGCAATGACCAACAGTCAAATACCAGTACTTGGTATCGGGGTGCGCGTTGATAAACCAACTCAAGAAGGCAATGTCTTCAAATTGGCTCAACGTACTGCTGAGCACATGGGCGCGGCAGACGCAGTAAAACGCGAAGATGTAGTGGCGAATTGTGACTATGTTGGCGAAGGCTATGGGATTCCGGCACCTTCAACGATCGAAGCGATCAACATGTTCTCACGTTTTGAAGGTATTTTGCTTGATCCAGTGTATTCGGGCAAAGGAGCCGCGGGTCTTATCGACCTAGTTCGAAATGGTCACTTTAAGAAGGGCGAGAACATTGTCTTTGTGCATACCGGAGGCGCTCAAGCGTTATTTGGCTATCGTGACAGCTTCGACTTCCCTAATTACGAGTAATGTATAGGAGTGAGACTTTTCAATCAGACCTTACCTATTAACCGTGACTGTTAGTACTGAATACTGATAGTAAGAAGATTTAATGAAATGTTGTAAATGGAGATTACATGAAAAAATCAATCAAACTAGCCAGCTTAATTATTGGTGGATTACTGTCTTTCAATGCAATGAGCAAAGAAGTAATTAGGCTTTCTACCTATGTGAATGAATCGGACATTAGGTATGAAGGGTTTAAAAAATTTGCGGAAATAGCAGAAGCAAAATCCAACGGAAATCTGAAAGTCAGAATCTATCCATCCTCCACGCTACACGGATGGAGTGAAGGGGTTGATGCTGTACAAGGCGGGGTTGCAGATATCAGCTGGATCAGCGCTGATAATCGACTTTCATGTTATCGAACAACTTCATTATATCCGTCAGCGGTTGATTTGAGCGGGCAGTTAGACATGGATTCTCAATATCGTGATCTCATTACTCCGGAGGCTAACCAGAACGGCTTGGTTCCTCTCATGAACTCTAATTACTCTTATGACCAAGAGTGGTGGTTCAACGAGCAGGTCAATTCTGTTGAAGAGTTTTCCAACTTAAACGGCAAGCTAGTTCGTTCTGTTGGGCCATTAGTGAGCAAGATGATTGAAGGTTGGGGCGGCAAGCCAGTCTTTATCTCTCCTAAAGAAGTGTTTCAATCTGCGGAGCGTGGTGTTGTCGATGGCATCAACATGGGCGTAGCAACTTATAGTTCATGGAAGCTTTGGAATGTGATGCCACACATGGTGGATGCTGGAATATTTTACGGCAACATCATGTACATGATGAATAAAGAGCGATTTGACTCGCTTTCCGAAACGGATCAGCAAGCGCTACTAGAGGCAGCTAAAGAGACTGAAGCTTGGTTGAAACCTCAATATGAAAAGTGGGTAGATGCCCGGATTGCAGAAGCCAAAAAAGAAGGCGGTACGGTTCTTGAACTGACCTCAGAGCAAAAGCTTAAGTTAGTTTCCGATATTTCCACATCTTGGGAAAACGAGCTGAAGAATGATTGTGGAACAGAGCTTTCAGTCAAGATGAAAGACCTCTTTGCTGCGAACTCAATCTAGGGACAGAAACTATGGAAGGTAAATTCAGAAAAGTATTGGATATTTCAACGAATGTACTGCTGTATTGCGGTGGTGTAATCGTTATTGTCCAAGCTTTCTGGATTACCTATGGCGTATTCATGAGATACGTAATAGGTAGTCCTGATGGGATGGTTACAGAAGCAACGGCTTTGATGTTAGTACCATTAGCGTTCGTTGGCCTCTCATACGCACTCAAGGCAGATGCTTTTCCCAAGGTAACGATTTTTATCGACCAACTCTCTAAAGGGAAAAGAGACTATCTGGAAATTGCGAACAACTCACTGATGATGGTTATCTCTGTTTTTTTCGCTTTGGCCGCCTTTAAAGGGCTATCTAAGTCCTATGTGTCGCTTGCTGCCTCAGAGATATTGTTATGGCCTAAGTATTATTTTTGGGCCGGAGTTTTTGTTTCATTACTCAATTTATCTTTGGTTTCTATTTTAAAACTCTATGACTCAATAATGCATAAACTTGAGTCAATTCGTGGCACGACTTCTGTGCCTCAAGTAAAGCTTGGAGAATAATATATGCTTGAGTGGTATGAAGTTGGTCTCGGCTTGATGGGGCTACTAATTTTATTCATTGTGATGGGTTTACCAATCCCATTTGCACTGGCAGGCGCATCCGTTCCGTTTCTTCTTTCAATTCAGTCTTTTTCTACAACACTTGTTACAGCCGAACTTAAAATGTGGGGGGTGTGGGTAGATTACGTTTTATTATCGGTTCCGCTGTTTGTGTTATTAGGGGAATTGATTGGCAGGTCCAACATAGGCCCCAATCTGTATTGGTTTATGCATAGTAAGGTGCCAATTACAGGTTCTGCTGCATACGGGAGTGTTGGTGCTTGTGCTGGCTTTGGCGCTGTATGTGGATCGAGTATGGTTGGCTCATTGACCATTGGTGGCGTCGCGCTTCCAGCAATGTTAGACCTTGGCTACGACAAAAAACTCGCCAGTGGGGTGCTCGCTGCTGGTGGAACACTCAGCGTTCTGCTCCCGCCAAGTTTGATTCTTCTTTTCTACGGGATAGTGACTGATCAGTCTATCGGACAACTGTTTATTGCGGGCGTTGTACCGGGCTTAATTTTGGTTTCCTTTTTCTTTCTTATCATTAAAGGGTGGAGTGTCTTACAAAAAGGATCCGTGCCAGGGTCTGATGACAGTGAAAGCATTCCTTGGGGGCTAGCATTGAGCGCGATAATTCCAGTGATGGTTATCGGTCTTATTATTACAGTCTCCATCTATGCGGGAATCGCGACCCCTACTGAAGCGGCAGGTGTATCTTGTGTGATTACCTTGCTACTTGCTATGACTGTTGGGGGAATGGATCTCAAAGGGTTCTTTGAATCAATCAAAGCGACCATGAAGACGATGGGTTATTTAGGCTTATTACTTTCTTCTGGTGTGCTTTTTGGTTTTGTGATGACTTACTATCAAGTGCCACAAGAGTTTACTAGCTTGTTTACTTCTCTGGAACTATCGCCATACACGACGCTTGCACTGATTATTTTATTCTACATTATTTTAGGCATGTTCTTAGAGCCTGTTTCGATGACATTCATAACTCTGCCAACCTTGTTTCCTCTGATTCAAGCTTCAGGCTTTGACTTGATTTGGTTCGGTGTCATTTACACCATAACGATGGAAGTCGCTGTATTGACTCCTCCTGTTGGCCTAAATTTGTATGTTATTCAATCTATTGAGAAAGATCGTCTGACTATTATCGATGTCATTAAAGGCTGCTTGCCTTTCATTGGTGCTCTCATATTTTTGATTGTACTGATGGTTATCTTTCCTCAGCTTGCCGTGTGGCTACCAAATGTTATGGGGTAATGTGAATGAACGTTAATGTACCACTAGTGATGATCCATGGATTTTTAAGTGGCCCAGAATATTGGAGTGCTCAAGTACCGTTTTTAGAGAAAAACATGCAAGTAGTCCCTGTTTGTTTGAAAGGCTTTGGTGATCGTTCTGATGAGACAGCTTTTGAAACGATTCAAGAGATGGCCAAAGATGTCATGTCACAACTTGCACTGCTTGGAATAAAGCGTTTTCACCTAATAGGGCACTCAATGGGAGGAATGGTCGCCCAGCAGATTGGGCATCAATGGGCTGAACAAGTCGTCAGTTTGACCTTGTATGGAACAGGACCGAAAGGCGACTTGCCTGGTAGGTTTGAAGCATTACAAGAGAGTATCAAGAATGCATCCTCTTTTACCTATGGCGACAGCAAACAGAGGGCTGTGTCTAGTTGGTTTAAAAATGAATTAGCACCTCATGTACTCAAGCAATCGATGCAACTTGCAGACAAGGTTTCGTTTCAGTCCTATCTACACGGACTCATCGCAATGAACAGTTGGAATGGTGAATCCTATGTCTCTCAATACAGAATGCCAGTATTAATTATATGGGCGGATTCAGATAAGACTTATCCATGGAATGAGCAGATATCAGTATTGTGGAAGGGTATTGAGCACAGTTCTCTGTGTATCATCAACGATTGTGCGCACAATGCCCACATTGAGAAACCATTGCACTTCAACGTAGCTTTTGGGGAGTTTTTGCAAAGCGTGCGTTAGATATCTCATTAGGTTTAAAACAGCAAAAAGATGGCTTAAGTACGCATGTTTTTATTGCTTTACTTGCCACTTACCTTCAAATCAAACGCCGACAATCATGTCGGCGTTTTTATTTTTGAGTATGCGATACCGATTGATTGAACGACAAGTTTTACATATCATCCCACGCATTGGTATGTCGTTCTGTAATTTTTCAGGTAGAGGTAAGTTGATGTCTAAGTTAGCCATTTCTAAATTCTTTGAACAAAAACTGGAGGCTCCGCTTCACAACACCGTGTGGTCTTGGGGAAGTGAGAACGCCAAAGGGATTTACCTACGTGCTTGGAACCGCACTAAAATCGGAGAGAAGTTCGATATTGCCAACAGCGGTATGGAAACAGACAACGATGGAAGAACCCGATCGGGCGGCGTAGAGCGCGCTAAACACGTTAAAGCGATTGCTCAAGGTAAGCCGGGTTACATTGTCGCAATAGACGGATACGTAGATGACTCAGGCAAATCTCACATTGTCGATTACAACGACAAGGCCGTATTCCGAATCCTATCTCTCACGGTGAAAGAGCAGGGCAAAACACTAGCCGAAGTTGACTACGACAACCCGATACTCATTGAAGCGATTGGTGAAGAGACCGACGTAGTCGCGATTATGGAAAGCCTAGAAGATAAGCCCAAAACCCTTGCTACATTAGCCAAGGCTGAAAAGCTCGGTTGGCAAATCACAGGAATTAATGACCAAGGCGTAACTATCCTACTCAAAGGCAAGAAAACCGGCCTTATTTCATACACTGGCGAATTCAGCGCTGCTTAGGAGTGACTATGTATAACCAAGGCGACCTGTGTCCACACTGTGGCTTAATCATCATGCTACCTACAGACATCTAACCAAAATGCCTAGGCTGTGGCGAAGAAATCAACGAAGAAGATGACGACTAACTCACACATTGAGTCACTTTCTACATTTTGCGGAGACTATATGGAATTTTTCTGCTTTTTGTCATGTTTGATAAAGCAGTAATCAGGTAAGGTTCTGTTATTAAATGAGTTATTAGATATAACCTGAACGGTTTAGATTACTAGACAGAAATGTTTCAGGGACAAAATGCAGAATTATTCTGTCTAATATAGCTGTTAGAATTATCGTAGGTATGGAATGCAACATTTAGCTTTTTTATTTTTTTTATACGTGATTTTATTTGGATATCATGCAAATAAAACCAAAGATGGAAATAGCCTGACTAGAGGAGGCTATGAAACCCTCTATTTTATCCATGTGCTTGCTTACTATTTATATGCAACCCTAAATGCATGGTTAGGGAGTGCATATCCGACGATAGTTAGCTTAGGTGTTGCTGGCTTCTTAAACTTGATGTTAGTTGAGTACTATTGGAATAAGTATGACAATCTAATTTCTGTGGTAAAAAACTCGCTTACTATGAAAGTTATATACTTGATTGTAGCTTCAGTAACAGTTTCAGGTTCTATCTTGTATTCAGGCTTGATGTTAGAAGAGTTAACTCTAGCTCCTGCGTCGGCATTGAATAATTATGTTGTGGCTATGTCTTTTATTCTCGTTGCTATATTTGGTCCTATTCTTCTAACACTAGCGATTGAAATTGTATTTCCTATAGTTTTTTTTGTGGGGAACAAACTTACAGGGAACACAATAGAAAATAAACCAATTGTTTTTATGTCAGTGGTTATGTTAGTGCTGCCTCTTATATTTGTTGCATCAATATCACAATCATCTATGTTAAATGAAGATTTTTTTAGAACTCTCCTACATGATAATTATCATAAAAACAATAGAGAGATTTGTACTAATATCCCAAAAGATGTTAGGTATGTACCTATATCAGCTACCGAAGTGTCAGTTGTAAAATATAATGCTGAAAATGATAGTTACGATTTTTATTTAGACTACTGCGTTGAGCCGGAAACTGAGTCCAGTGGAAAATAATTCTAACAAAGCATTTAAGAGTGATTCCCAACGCTCGGCATTTTTCATTCCATCGTTGGGTTCTGTGTTTACGGTGGTATGCTTAAGTTTCGTGGTTGCGTTGCTCACACCTTAATGC
>NZ_MCZK01000134.1 GCF_002875945.1 Vibrio lentus | reverse complement strand
GAATTACGCAACAAAGCCTCGTCGAGCTGGCAACATTTTAATCTGTCTAGGGCTCGGGTATAATACATTTCTAATATAGATAAACAGCAGTGATATGAGAATTCAATTTGGAACGGCCTTGATACATGAATAAAAACAACGTTTTAGGATCCTTTCTACTCGTTGTGACAATGAGTGCCGTACTCGGGCTTTATTTGTTGTACCCATTGCGGGACGACGACCTAAGTCATACGCAATCAACGAACACTGCTGCTTACACTCCAGAAAACGAACTGGCTAAGTCCGCATATGGGCTCCAGTTAATCAAACTGCTTGAGCTATCTCGCGGTGATCCACTTCTTGCAAAACAAAAGCTTGCAGACACTTCACCTGCAAAAACTTCCGCTATTTACCAAGCTTACCGTTTGATGATTCTGTCAAATGTCGCCCATCATCAGCAAGATACCGAAGCCGTCATGAAATACGTTCAGCAGCTTGAAGAACTGGCTGACCATGAAGATTTGTTGTGGTTGAAAGCCCAGTCGCTTGTTGAATTATCTATCGAGTATTTGAAAGAAGGGGAGCTCGCAGCCTCTGAAGTTCAAATTCGCGCCGCAATCGATATTGCAGAATCCATTAGATATGAAGAACTGTTGGTCAAAGCCTATAACACGGCGGGCGCCATCAATAATGTTCGCAACGACCTACAAGATGCTCAGTACTTTTTCCATCAAGGGATACAACTTGGTAAAAAGTACCCCAAACATATTTATAACAGCAAACTGATGTCTAACATGGCGTTGCTTTACATCTATTTGGAAGATTGGCCAAAAGCACTCAAGATTATTGAGAAGGCCAAAAAGCTCTATTATCAAAGCGGTTTACTTGAAGATGAAGCCATTGGCATCCTCTACATTAATGAAGCGTTTACCTATTTAAGCAGTGGTGAACTCGATAAAGGTCGTATTGCCTATAACAAAGCGCAGCAGCTTAATAGTGAGCGAGTGAGTGCTCGATACAAGGTTTTATTGCTTAGAACATACAGCGATGTATTACTCGCGGAAGGGGACTTTCAATCAGCATTAAATGTAACGAATCAGTGCATTCGCTATCCTGGCGTTGAGAAATACACACTTCAACATGGGCAGTGCTATCTCAACCGAGCGTTAGCGAAAATTGGACTGAATCAGGACGATGATACCCTGACAGATTTTCAACACGCGTTCGACAGCTTTGAAGTGGTGGGCAGCCGAAGCTGGAAGGTACTCGGTCTAAAGCGGTTGGCTCAATATTACGAGTCAAAGGGCGACCTTGATAAGGCATTACATTATTACAAGCTTTACTATAAAGACAATAAAGCGCTGCTTTTTGACAAGCGTCAGAGTGACATCTTCCTTTTAGAGCAAGACTTTGCGACTGCGACACTCGCAAAAGAAAACGAATTACTCAACACTGAAAAAGATTTAAATGAGTTGTTACTGCAAAAGCAGCAGCTTAGGAATCGAATCGTTGTCGCACTGATCATCATGGTAGGTATTAGCGCATTTTTACTGATGATTCGACTGCGTTCAATTCAATACAAGAACAAAGCCTTGTTAACACAATCAACGACTTGTGAGCTCACAGGCTTGTTCAATAGACGTTATCTTGAGCAGTTACTCACTCAACCTATGTCATTCGATCACACTCAATTTGGAGTGAGTTTGGCGATTCTAGACCTCGACTTCTTTAAGCAAGTGAATGATACCTACGGGCATGATGTTGGTGACCAAGTGCTGGTGGAAGTGGCTAAGCGTATCCAACAACAGTTGTCTAAAAACGATGTCGTCGCTCGTTGGGGTGGGGAAGAGTTCGTTCTGCTACTTTCAGGCTTTCAGGATCCGGAACAACAACTGGAAACCATCAGGCTAGCCATCGCTCAGCATCCTATTGATACTCATACTGGAACGTTGAAGCTTACTTGCTCCATTGGTGCCACTATCAATATAGCTCAAGAGCAAGTTAATAGCGGAACCTATAAGAAGCATCTCAAGGCCGCAGACGATGCTTTATATCAAGCTAAAGAATCGGGTAGAGACCGTGTGGTCATTGCTGAAAGTTAGTCGGTAACTAGGGAATAAAAAGCCATTCTGATCGTGGTTAGATAAGAATGACTTCTAAGCGGTAATTTTGGCATCAGTGATAGATGAACGTATTAACTTACTTTGCGATGCCTTGCAGCATTTCTACTAATTCGCCTTCTGTTGTAGGCTCTTTTGCTAGTTCTATCACTGCAGAAGATCCACCTTTCAGCATGTAGGCTTGCGTCCCGCAATGGTCGTAGTGGAACCACTTACCATCAACACAAACGTCGGTGTAGCATCGAGGGTCTTGTTTTAGTGTCATATCAATTTCCTTATTAACATTTGCCTAACGTTTTTCAATCTAAGTGATCACAAATGCATGCAAATTGATCTATATCAATCTAGGGTGTAAATATTCTTAGAATGATCAAATAGGTGAGCTATGTCGAACTCATCAAGTGACACTTTCTTCCTAGCTGGCTTGAAAGGGCGTGATGTTTGTTAGCAATTGATTTTCTTTTTCTTGCCACATGCTGGCTTTCTACTTAGGCTACAAACTCTTCTAATCTCCCTATTTACGTGATTGCATTCAAAAATGACTAATATTTTTATCGTTGTAGTGGTTCTTGTTGTGTTTTTTTACTTTATTCAAAAGTATGTGTTTAAACACGACGACACCAAAGACCACGCTTACCAAAAGAAAGGGGCATTGCTCAACGTACAGCAAGCCACCTTTTATACGGCCTTGATCTCCGCAGTGGGTAACCATGGTGTGGTGTTTGCAAAAGTGAACATGGCAAACGTACTTACGCCTGCAAAATCGAATACCAAGAAAAACTGGTTCATCGCGAACAATAAAATCGCACGAAGCTACTTCGATTTTGTGGTGTGTGACCCGCGTACGTTAGAACCAAGAGTCATCATCGAGCTCGACAACGGCAAAGAACTGAACAAGGGCAAGGTAGATCGCGAGAAGCTGCTCATACACGTGTGTAAATCAGCAGGGTTACCTTTGATTGGCGCATCGGTAAAACACAGCTACCAAGTGAGTCGTTTGAAAAGGTTATTGGCGACTCATATTGACCTTATTGAACCATCAAAAGAAGTTCGATTCTGTAAGAAGTGCGGTAGCCCGATGATAATCAAGCTGGCAAGCCAAGGTGATTATAAAGGCCGACGCTTCTTTACATGTAGTCGTCAACCTAATTGTACTTACACCGAGAACTACAATGTTGTGTTCGATGTGGATGAAGATTCTAACTAATATCTTGAGTCAAAACGCTTCATCTGGGGAAATAAGACACGAAACAGGCAGATGTATGTAGCTATTGAAGTAGAGGCGAAATGTGATCTACTTCAAGCCATTGATCTGCTTTGTGTTTAAAATTTATTCTGATTGTTGTTTTTAAAAGCAAACGATCAGTTTTGTGCAAATTTATCCTTGCACGCTACCCATTCACTCGCTATTATCCATCTCGTTCTGAAGTGTTAGCCACTTAGTAAAGCGGTTAGATAAGTTTCACAGCATTGCCCGCTTAGCTCAGTTGGTTAGAGTACTTGCATGACATGCAAGGTGTCACTGGTTCGAGTCCAGTAGCGGGCACCACATTAAACGAAAGAGCCCACTTAGTGTGGGCTTTTTTGTGCCTTTAATTCCTTGTTTTATCAGGCTCTTAGCCATTTATTGGTCCTAAGAGATTCCATGATGTGTTGTAAAATCCACCGTTTAAAGTAACACTGTTAGTAACACTACAGGAAATAAGGATTGGTGATGTTACTATGGCTAGGAAAACAACCCCATTAACAGCGACTCAGATCTTACAAGCAAAACCAAAAGAAAAGGAATATAGCCTGCTCGATGGTGATGGTCTTGCATTGAGAATAAAGCCCAATGGTTCCAAATTGTGGCTCTTTAACTATTACCGTCCAATTACTCGTAAACGAGCAAACCTCAGTATTGGTAAATACCCATCTGTATCGCTTGCTAAAGCTCGAACCAAAGCGATTGAGGCAAGAGAACTACTCGCTGATGGTATTGACCCGAAAGAGCACCGTGATACGACTCTCAGAGAAAAACAGTTAGAATTGGCGAATACGTTACAGTCGGTATTTGATGACTGGATTGAAGTGAAGAGAACAAGCGTCAAAGAGCAAACGGCTAAGAAGCTAAAACAACGAATTGAGAAGTACCTCCTACCTGATCTTGGTAAGCTCCCCCTTGGTGACATTACGGCACCACAAGCGATAAAAACAATTAAACCCATTGCGAATCAAGGTAAATTAGAAACAGTAGGGCGTTTGTGTCGTAACCTCAATGAGATAATGACCTTTGCAGTAAACACGGGTGTGATTGAACATAACAAGCTTGCTGGCATTGGTAAAGCATTTGAGACTGCTAAGGTAACCAACCAAGCGTCGCTAACTCCTGATGAGCTTCCAGAGCTTCTCAAAACAATCAACTACGCATCAATTAAACCCATCACTCGCTGCTTGCTAGAATGGCAACTTCATACCATGACAAGACCGGCTGAAACGGCTGGGGCACGTTGGGATGAAATTGACAGAGAAAAAATGCTTTGGGTCATTCCTGCTGAACGAATGAAAAAGGGAAGAGTGCATACTGTTCCTTTAACAAAACAAACTCTAGATCTATTGGAAACCATTGATTTCATCACCGGTGATAGTGAATACCTTTTCCCTGCTGACAAAAGTAACAAAAATCACATCAACAAAGAGACAGCAAATAAGGCATTAGTAAGAATGGGCATGAAGGGCAGGCAAACGTCTCATGGTTTACGCGCATTAGCCAGTACCACTCTAAATGAACAGAACTTTGATCCAGACATTATTGAAGCTGCACTTTCTCATGTGGATAGGGATAAGGTAAGAAGCGCATACAACCGCACTGATTACCTTGAACGTCGTAAAGTTCTCATGACGTGGTGGAGTGACCATATCGAAGAAGCTGCAAAGGGAAGCTTGTCGATGAGTGGTAAAAAGAGCCTTAAGGTTGTGGTTTAGTTGCATGGGAGTGCAAATGCAACGTATAACTCACACACTTTAACTGCACTAGCTCATACTTGTTCTGACAACTTTGCTGACAAGTCACGATGAAATCGTACACAACACGTTCCGTTGGCATCGTGACTCAAAACTGGACATTTTCGAGTTAGGAATGAAAGTGAGCTTATGGCATTGCCGCCTTTCCAGTATTAGATTTTATTATTCAGTATGAGACTTTATTCCTCTCTGACAAATGCTTTTTATTACTGGGTTCCGTAACACTATCATAATAATTTGAGCCTGCTTACCTAGGGTGGCTGAGAAAAAGCCTGAACCGAACGGCTACCTTTGCCAAGCATGTGTCGAAAATCTTCAATCTATTGCTAAGTGCGTTTTTTATCATGTGAAAAAACCAGGAGAAAGACCATGCAAAAACGACTCAGCTACATTGACATAGCGCCGAAGGCAATAAACATTCTGTATACTCAGGAAGCGTACTTCCATGAGCAATTTCGCCAGTCAGACACAATGAATATGACCATATGGGAACTCGTAAAGTTGCGTGTTTCGCAAATCAACCAGTGTGCTTTTTGTATCGACATGCACAGTAAAGATGCACTTAAACTGGGTGAAAGGCCTGAACGTATCTGGGGGCTTAGTGCGTGGAAAGACATGCAGTTCTACAGCGATGCAGAACACGTTGCGTTGGGTTGGGCTGAATTACTGACGGCTGGTCTGCCGGTAGATGATGAGACCTATCAGCTCACCTTGAATACCTTTGGAGATAAAGCTATGGTCAATCTGACGATTGCGATTAATGCCATCAACAGTTGGAACCGAATAGTGAAAGCATTTAAGCCACCGGTGGGAGTGTACCAGCCTAAATAGCTCAACTCAGGCTAGCCTAAGCCGTACTTCACGACTTACATTTCTACTTAAGACTATGAAAAGTAAATTTATACGATTTTTTTATCTAAGTTGAGTTTAAATAGGATAATACGTTTGAATTTAGACTTTGAGATTTTCAAACCACAGGGGATGTTAGCCGGCCATATTCAGGCAATCTGGTCGGTTTCCGTAGAACCTGACACAGCGCAAACCGTGCGTAGGCAATTACTCAGCGACGCCGGTACAGGAGTGACGTTCATTTTGACAAATGATGTGCATATGGACGGCGAGTGGCAGGTACCAGGGGTTATCCTACTGCCAGTCAGCACGCTGGCGCATCAGGTCAGTCTACCGCCTGGCACAGTAATGGCCGGTGTGCGTTTTCATCCGGCAGTCGGTTATCAGTTGTTTGGTGAACGCTTAGAGCGGTCGTTGCGGATTGAGGGCGATCATCCTCTTGCCTCTTCGGCGTTGCCGATATTTGCATCTCTGCAAGCAACACGTTCGCCGACGGCGAGAATTTCTACGTTATACCGCTGGACCCAAGCTCTGATTGCAGAATGTGATCCTCAAGATGTCGGTCACATTATTCACCAACAGATAGGGACGATCAGTCAACGCCAGAGAGAGCGCAAATTTAAAAAATGGCTAGGGATTACGCCTAAACATTACCAACGTATCGCACGGGTGAAACAAACTTTAGAGCAGCTTCGATCGCAACCAGATATATCTTTGGCGGATCTGGCGCTGGAGCAGGGCTTTGCCGATCAGGCACACATGACGCGTGAATGTAAGCAGATTGCATGCATGACGCCGAAACAGTTTGTGCGGAAAAGAAACCCCTAGAAAGAATTAGCTTTGAATATAAATCGCCAGCTATGAACTGACCTACAACAGTTGGACAAGCATTTACTCTAACTAACAATGGGGCATAAATGAGATAGAGTAATCTGTCAGATTCGATTAAACCTTGATTGAAAAGTGACAGATTGCGTCCTGACTAATCCACTTTAACGACAACTATATTCCACTAGAAGTTTACCGAACTTTGAACTTGTAATACGCTCAACGTAGTTAGAAATGGTTACGCAGGTTCTAATCATGTTGAGTGCCATGCGAACTTAACTACTATTCGTTATTTAATTACACCCCCTAAATGTATTTATCAATTCTCAATAACATTGTTCCCGCAATCGTTACGTCCCTATACAAGAAATATTGAATTTCCGCCTCATACATAGTGACCATTGTCTGGTTTTTACCAATAAAACACTCATTAATATTAGCCACTGAAATCTGACTCTCCACCTAACATTCTCCACGGCAAAACATGAAAATGCGAGGTTATAGCAATGTTTCATAGTTGTTATAATTATCGTATTTTTCCGTTTCTTAAATACCTCGATGTGTGATTTTAACCACTATTTAACATTATCGATCGTCAAAATTAACATTACTGTACCTGTGTCACGGTTTACTTGTGAGCGGTAATTTTTGTATTGAACTATGAGATAGCATGTATTCGTCAATTTTATTGAACCCTACACATAATAAAAAGGATTGATGGACATGAAAAAGGTATTACTAAAAGCTGCTGCACTAACTCTTGCTCTTGCTGCTGCAGGTGTACACGCTAAAGACTATGAAATTGTAAACGTCGTTAAAGTATCTGGTATTCCTTGGTTTAACCAAATGAACAAAGGTATTGAACAAGCAGCAAATGACTTTGGTGTTAACGCACGCCAACTTGGTCCTTCTACACCAGATCCAGCACAACAAGTAAAAATTATTGAAGACTTGATTGCTAAAGGTGTCGATGCAATTACGGTTGTGCCAAATGATGTAACGGTTCTTGAGCCGGTATTCAAGAAGGCACGTGAGAAGGGCATTATCGTTTTAACTCACGAATCTCCGGACGGGCACGGAGCTGATTGGGATATCGAAACTATTGATAACCAATCCTATGCGAAAGTGACGATGGATGAGCTTGCAAAAAATATGGGTGAGAAAGGTGGATATGCTGTTTACGTAGGTTCACTTACTGTGCCGTTACATAATAACTGGGCAAATTTAGCAATAGATTACCAAAAGCAAACTTACCCAGAAATGTATGAAGTGACCAGCCGCATGCCTGTTGCTGAAAGTATCGATCAATCATACGCAGCGACCAACGACTTGATGAAGGCGCACCCTGATATGGCAGGTATTGTTTCTTATGGTTCTCTAGGTGGCATTGGTGCTGGGGAAGCGATTAAGAAGAAACGAGCTAAAGATAAGATCAGTGTTGTAGGCATCTTAATGCCAAGCCAAGCTGCACCTTACTTGATGCGCGGCGAGATTGATAAAGGATACTTGTGGAACCCTGCCGACGCTGGCTACGCGATGGTCGCTGTTGCAAAACAAATGCTGGATGGCAAAGCAGTAACAGATGGCGTAAACGTTAAAGGTTTGGGAGATGCTGAAATCGATACTGAAAAACGTGTAGTGAAATTTAATAAGATCCTTGAAGTCGATAAAACAAACGCACGTCAACTTGGTTTCTAAGCGTTAACTTTGACTAGTTCGTTAATGTTTACCGATAACAAGTAATAACTTCGGGGTAGTGCAATTCTACCCCATGATTTATGGAAATTCATATGTCTGGTACTCCTTTCATTACCCTCAAGAAGGTGTCAAAACATTTTGGCTCTGTGAAAGCCTTGGATGGTATTAACCTAACCTTCAACCAAGGCGAAGTACACTGTTTAGCTGGAAAGAATGGCTGTGGTAAAAGCACATTGTTCAAAGTGATTTCGGGTGTCCATGCGCCGGAAAAAGGTGCTGAAATTCTACTTGAAGGTAAAAAATATCCACGCTTAAATCCGCAACAATCAATTGAACATGGCATTCAAGTTATTTATCAAGACTTGTCGCTTTTCCCTAACCTTACCGTCGCAGAAAACATAGCTATTCAAGATCATGTTGAGTGGACAAAGGGACTAGTTCAGCAAAAGCGTATCGAAGAGATTGCGATTAAAGCAATGGCGAAAGTCGGCGTGAAGCTACCATTGGATAAGCGTGTAGAGCAACTTTCGATTGCAGAGTGTCAATTGGTTGCAATTTGTCGAGCGATGGCGTCTGACGCCAAGTTAATGATCATGGATGAGCCAACCGCTTCGTTAACTCGTACTGAGGTCAATCACCTGATCGAAGTTGTTGCGGATCTAAAATCGAAAGGTGTTACCGTTGTATTTGTTAGCCACAAGCTCGACGAAGTGATGGAGATCTCTGATCGCATTACCGTTATCCGTGATGGCCGTACCATTGGTACCTATCAAGCCGATGAAGTGGATAGCGACGAGTTGGCATTTTTAATGACAGGTCAACGTTTTGAATTTTCGCCTTTAGCGCCATACCAACAACAAGGTGATGTGAAGCTAGAAGTAAAAAACCTGACTAAACAAGGTCAATATCATGATGTATCGCTGTCGGTTCGTGCTGGTGAAATCGTCTCCATTACTGGATTACTTGGAGCGGGCCGTACCGAGCTTTGCATGGCATTATTTGGAATGAATAAGCCTGACAGCGGCGAGATCCTAATTAATGGTCAACCGACGTCGTTTAGATCCAATCGTGATGCGATCGCACAAGGGATTGGTTATGTATCAGAAGACCGCATGTCAACTGGATTAGTCATGGACCAGTCGATTCAAGACAACATTACTGCTTCGGTATTAAAGCGTTTACAAAAGCCTTCTGGTGTACTGGACCATCTTAAAGCCAATAAGCTAGTGGCAAAGCTTATCTCATCACTATCAATCAAAGTTGCAGATCCAAAATTACCTGTCACTAGCCTTTCTGGTGGTAACGCGCAGCGCATATCGATTGCCAAGTGGATCGCGGCAGAGCCCGAAGTTCTGATTCTTGACTCACCGACAGTCGGTGTTGATGTCGCTAACAAAGAAGCCATCTACAACATTGCCAAAGACCTTGCTGCAAGTGGTATGGCGATCATTATGGTGAGTGATGAAATCCCTGAAGTGTTTTACAACAGTCACCGAGTGATTGTGATGAAAGAGGGACGTTTTACCCATGACTTCCAACCGACTAATTGCTCAGAGCAACAAATCATGGAGGCTGTCAATGCATAATCAATTTAAGCGCCAATTGGCTTCGTTTAGTAAGCGTCACGAATTCTATCTCTCCGTAATGATCGTACTGATTGTAGCGGTACTGACCGCGACATCAGAAGATTTTCTTACGTTAGGTAATATCTTCGATATGTCAGTAAGCTCGGCGTTACTTGGCATCATGGCTTGCGGTCTATTTGTAGTACTTATTGCTGGTGGGATTGATATTTCATTTCCCGCCACGGCAGCGATTGCTCAATATGTTGCGGCCACATACATTCTAAGTATTGGTGGTAACTTTATGATTGCCTTTGGTATTGCCGCATTGGTTGGTGTGCTATTGGGTATGATTAACGCAACATTGGTTTATAAGCTTAAAGTACCGGCGATCATCATAACCATTTCCACGTTGAACCTGTTCTTCGGCCTACTGATTTATTTTAGCAATGGCGAGTGGCTATATGGTTTCCCTGATTGGTTTATGGATGGTGTTGAGTTATTTAGCTTCACTGGAAGCGATGGTTATGACTATGGCTTGTCACTGCCAATTCTGACTTTAATTACCATGATTGCGCTGACGTCGTTTTTAATGTCGAAAACGCGTTTAGGCCGTCAAATATACGCTGTGGGTGGAAATGCTGATGCCGCGAGCCGTATCGGTATAAACCTCTTTGGCATCAATTTGTTTGTGTATGGTTACATGGGAGCGCTAGCGGGTATTGCGTCAGTAGTTCAAACACAAATTACTCAATCGGTGGCGCCAAACTCTTTAATGGGTTTTGAGCTTACTGTGCTTGCGGCTGTAGTACTTGGTGGAACGAGTATGACGGGAGGCAAAGGAACCTTATTCGGTGTGATTTTAGGTGTGATTTTGCTAGCGGTAGTGAAAAACGGCTTAACGCTATTGAGCGTGCCTTCTTACTGGCACACCGTTGTGACGGGTTTGATTATTGTTTGCAGTATCAGCATGACCGCGATTAATGAGAAAAAACAAGCAGCGCAGGGGGCATAATGGAACAGGTTCTAAATAGTTTAAAGCTGCCAACGGATAAGAACATTCGTTACTTGTTGGTTATTTTAGTGGGTATTTTGGTGGTGATGGGCTTTACCAGCGGTCAAGCATTTTTCTCAATTGGCAACTTACAATCGATGTCATCGCAAATGCCGCTATTGGGTTTGCTGGCACTGGCAATGGCCGTATGTATGTTGACTGGTGGTATTAACCTATCGATCATCGCGACTACAAATGCATGTGGCTTAGTTATGGCGAGCATCATAACCCAAGCACCAGATAGCTCTGCGATGTTGGTATTAGCACTGGCGGGTGGTCTGATTACAGCAGTAGTAATTGGCCTTCTTAACGGAGCATTAATCGCTTACGTTGGAGTCTCTCCAATTCTTGCTACTTTGGGCATGATGACGTTGATCAATGGCCTTAATGTCCTTATCTCAGGTGGCAGCGTAATTTCAGGATTCCCTGAAGCACTATTGGTTCTAGGTAATGGCTCGTTAATGGGCATCCCTATGCCACTTATCTTGTTTGTCGGTTTTGCGATGGGTTTGTGGGCTTTACTTGAGCATACAAGTCTTGGTCGTACGATTTATTTGATGGGCTCTAACGAGAAAGCCACACGATTCTCAGGCATCAATACTCAAAAAGCCACACTGTATGTATATGCGCTCTCTTCAATTCTATGTTGGGCGGCCGCAATTGTAATGATGGCAAAATTCAACTCAGCGAAAGCTGGTTATGGAGAGTCTTATCTATTAATTGCGATTTTGGCCTCAGTGCTCGGTGGCATCAATCCAGATGGTGGTTTTGGACGTATCATTGGTATTGGCTTAGCACTGATTGTACTGCAAACGTTAGAAAGCGGTCTTAATTTACTGGGAGTGAGCAGTTATCTCACTATGGCGCTGTGGGGCGGCATCTTGATCCTATTTATCTTCTTACAAAAAAATAAGGCTTAACGGGGAAGGATATGAGTATTTATTTTATCGGTGTTGACGTAGGCAGTGGTAGTGCACGAGCAGGTGTATTCGATGCTCATGGGCGTAAAGTCGGTGAAGCGAAGCGCGATACCCAAATGTTTAAGCCGCAAGCAGACTTCGTTGAGCAATCTTCAGAAAACATTTGGCAGTGTGTGTGTTTGGCAGTAAAAGACGCCGTTTCACAAGCGAATATCGATCCTATTCAAGTAAAAGGCATTGGTTTTGATGCTACATGCTCGCTTGTTGTATTGGACAACAAAGGCGAACCTTTAACAGTTAGCCCAACAGGTCGTAGTGAACAAAATATTGTGATGTGGATGGATCACCGTGCTATCACGCAAGCAGACCGCATCAACACTACTGAACACCCAGTGTTGGCATATGTTGGCAACCGTATTTCGCCAGAAATGCAAACACCAAAGTTATTATGGCTAAAACAAAATATGCCCAATACATGGTCTAAAGCAGGCTATTTCTTTGACTTACCAGATTTCCTGACTTGGAAAGCTACCTTTGATGCTAGTCGATCGCTTTGTTCAACTGTATGTAAATGGACTTACCTTGGTCACGAAAGTAAGTGGGATAAGAGTTTCTTTGAACTGATAGGTTTAGAAGACTTACTTGAAGATAACGCGCAATCAATTGGCGATCGTATTTTACCAATGGGTCAGCCTGTCGGGGATGGCCTAACGGTTCATGCAGCGGATGATCTGGGCCTGGTGGCCGGAACAGCCGTTGGTACCTCAATCATCGATGCACACGCTGGTGGTATAGGTGTATTAGGTGCTGCGGGGATGACGGGTGAAAAAGCGGATTTCAATAAACGCTTGGCTTTGATTGGTGGAACCTCTTCTTGCCATATGGCGGCATCAAAAACGGCACGTTTTATCGATGGGGTTTGGGGGGCATACTACGGTGCAATGATACCTGGTTACTGGCTTAATGAGGGTGGGCAGTCAGCAACGGGTGCTTTGATTGACCACATTATTACTTCACATCCAATCTATGACAGAGCTAAAGAGCAGGCTGATAAATTGTGTCAAACCATCTATCAATTGCTTAATAACCGTTTGCTAGAACTTGCTGGTAGCAAAGAAGATATAGCTTTTTTGACGAAAGATATCCATGTGTTGCCTTACTTTCATGGTAACCGTTCGCCACGTGCTAATCCTCATTTAACTGGCACTATTACTGGCCTTAAAATGTCGAAAACCATTGATGATATGGCGATGCAATATCTTGCAACGTTACAAGGTATTGCTTTAGGTACACGTCATATCATTGAAGTGATGAACGAAGCGGGATACGAGATTGATACCATTATGGCTTGCGGCGGTGGTACTAAGAATAGTGTCTTCTTACAGGAACATGCTAACGCCACTGGCTGTATGATTTTGTTGCCTGAAGAAAGCGAAGCCGTATTGCTGGGCTCTGCAATGCTCGGCTCTGTAGCCGCTGACTTCTACAGTGATATCCCAGACGCTATGAATGCCATGAGTCGCATCAGTAAGAGCGTAATGCCACAAACTGAAAAGATTAAGCGATTCTATGACGCGAAATATAAAGTATTTCACAAGATGTATGAAGATGACGTGGAGTACAAACGCTTAATGGGAGAGTTTTAGATAGTTCTATTGAGGGAATAAAGGTCTATTGCATTATTTAGACCTTTAATATCTAAAGCGATCAAATTTAGAACAATGAGAATGTTCGTATTCTAGGTCGAAGCTGTAACTGTCAATACTTTATGGTCTTAAATAGTTACGGTTTTGTACTTAGTTAAAATCCATTTGGGTTGTCAATAACATATAACCAACCTCCATCTATATACCTCATCACTTCAAGTGCGGTTCCTTTGGGACCGCCAACTATCTCCCAATCAGATCTTATGAGTGCTGTATCTTCGTTAACATGGACTGATACGTTATGGGTTAGCATCTTAACGTCACCTTGAAGGTAACTTTTCAATATAGGTTTGATAGCTTTCGGGCCTCTCGCAAAGTCCCCCTGACTATTCAAGACAAAAATGGCGTCTTCATGGAACAGAGTTGCTAGGCCGGTCACATCTTGTTCTGAAAAATATTCAGCGAAAAGTTGATGTAGTTCTTCTGGCGTCTGCGGTTTTTTGTAATCCATTGATGCATAAGAATAAAAAGTTATTGAGCTTAGTACGAAAAGTAAGAACGTCTTCATGGAGTCACCTGCTTGTATGTGTATTTGGTTGAAGCCATAATAAAGACAGTACTTACTAAAAGAAATTAGCTACCAAAAAGTAACTAATTACCTTTAAGTAACTATAGCTGTGTATATAGATAATTTTGGAGGTGAATGTGAGTGAACAAGGCAAGCATCCGGAAGGTTATTGTCGAGCTGACAAGTATCTAGCCTTGATCTCTACGAAGTGGACTGCCCACATAGTTTGGATCTTAGGTCAGAGTAACGAGATACGTTTTGGACAAATTCAAAAGCAGTTGGCTTTCGTGTCTAGTAAAGTACTAAGTGAGAGACTGAAGTTGCTTGGTAAAGAGGGGTTCATTTGGAGAAGGCAAGAAGAGACAGTGCCCGTGACTGTATATTATGGCCTGACAGAGAAAGGGAAAGAACTTGCGGATATTGTCGATATTATTGTCAAAAAATCTGATAGTTGGGGGTAGGTCAACGTTAGCGCTTATTGAATCAGCTACAAAGACAGGTAAAGAGTTCTAACTATAGTTAGTTAACCATAATCCTTTGAGATAAAAAGGGGTATGTATGATAGGTAAATTGGTAAGTGTTGAGCGATAAATGAATTAAGCTTGTTCGCTGAGACTGCAAAGTTGGGTAGCTTCTCTAAAGTAGCGATTCAAATGGATATGACGCCCGCAGCAGTTAGTGCTTAGTGCTTCAATTAAAAGGCTTGAGGGACAAGTAGGATTTTCTTTGTTTGTTCGCACGACTAGAAACTTAAGTTTAACTGGTGAAGGTAGGCTGTTCCTTGCTAAGGTAAATCTTGCGTTGGAGACTCTTAGAGGTGGTATCGAAGAAATAGCAAACGCGAGAGGGGACTTGACCGGTAATATCTATATCTCGGCACCATCTGATTTTGGTCGCAATTTATTACTGGAGTGGATAGATGAATTTACTCAGTTGTATGACAATACAACGGTCAGACTTGAACTTTCCGATCAACTTGTTGATATTTATAGCAAACCAATCGATATGGACATCTTCCTGACTCAAATATGATAGCGGTGCCTTTATGCACAGACAATGTCCGAGTCTTGTGTGCAACCCCTGAATATATTGCAACACATAGTACAATTACACACCCTACTGACCTTATAAAGCATAACTGTATTAGTTTCATGGTCGCTGATGTGATTCATAATCAATGGTCACTGACTCGTGGTAATGAAAGCTCAATAGTTGCAGTCAAAGGCACACTTTCCGCTAATGATGGTGATGTCGTAAGAAGAATGGCTTTAAAGGGCAGAGCTATTGCAAACAAGTCATTGATAGATGCAAGCCAAGATATCATAGAAGGAAAACTGAAAAACGTCTTACCTGACTGGGTAGGAGAGGCTGCACCATTGTATATAGTCTATGCGGACAAGCGGCAATTACGTCCTATCATTAAAGCTTTCCGCTCTTTCTTACAGGAAAAGTGCCGCAGTCAATTAGAAAAGGTAAATCAAGCTTTAGAAAAAGGCTCTGACTGAGTAAGAGCCATTGTTTGGTCTATACTTCGCTAAACAAGTAACTCTCAGCATGTCTAGATTTAGGAAGAAGGGCATTGAAATCTTTTTGCGACCGAGTTCCTAGTGAGACAATAACTGAACTCTTGAAGCCTTTATTTTTTAGAGCAAACTCATCGTCTAAGATTTTTGAATCAAACCCTTCGATCGGGACAGCGTCAATTCCTAAAGTTGACGCTCCTAATAATAAAGAGGGCTTTGTTGCGTAATTC
>NZ_MCZK01000133.1 GCF_002875945.1 Vibrio lentus | reverse complement strand
TGAATTACGCAACAAAGCCGGAAATATCTTGCTCTAACTTGTCTACGGCCTCTAGTGCTATAAGATACTCTTCTTGAATTGATGAAAACAAGGTTGATGAAAGAAAGCCTTTTTGATGAAGTTTTTGGTTATTTTTTAGTTTCTGATCTTTAAGGGCTAGTCGCTGCTGACTAGTTGAACGTGTATTTTTTATAGATAATAAACTTTTCTCTAATTGAATAAGTTGACGATCAATACGCTGTTTATCCTTAAAAAAAACAATTTCATTTGTTTCAAGCTCGTGGCTCATCGCTTTAATTTGACTTTTAATTTCCTTAGAAAGTGCTGTTGACAGTTCCATACCACTAACCATGCTTTGGCTGTTTCTAATTTTTGCTATTGGATTTCCTGCGAGGATATGATTACCCTCATTAACAAACAGCTCTTCTAAAACTCCTTTTCTACCTGAGTAAACCTTTACAACTCCCATTTTTGGCAATAAATAACCCTTTACAGTTTCTTTACGAGAATAATTATATTTAGCCAAAAATATCGAAACCAATAAAACAATAATGAAAGTAATTATTGAAATTAAATAAAGTGATGGTGGTTGCGTTAAGATTACTTTCCCAGACAAGCGGTTTTTCTTTGCTTCAATGGCTTCTTTTCTATAAAACATACAAAATTTACTGCTAGATGTGTCCCTAACTCCACGATAAATGACGCACAAATCATATGCAACCTTGATTTATAAATTTTGAGTTATTTATCATGGTTATATAAATTTATAGCATAATTTGATTGATAGGTAGGTAACAACAATGTTAAGTATTGCGTGCCAAAGCGCCCTAAGCGTGATGGATTATGATGCTATATACAAATTAAGGAAAAAAAATGAAAGTATTAGAACTACAACAAGCAGACTCGATTGTTGGTGGCGTTAGTCGCGGTGGCGGTAGCCGAACTTTTTCAGGTTTTACAGGGTTTCTCGCTGACAATACGGACAAAATGTTCGGTGCGCAAGATGCGAAAAACTATGCAGAATATAGAGCACATCGAGATCGCTCAGGAGATAGAGCCGCACAAGCCAGATCTCGCTCTCGTAGTGATATGAATGGACCAAACGATCGACATGGCCCTCGCGGGGGTAGATAGTTGTATATACTTAAAATAGCCATATTTATTTGTCTATTATTATTTACCCCTTTTCTCTCTAGGGAAGAGGGGTTATACTTTTTACTTGAGCATTTTCTGCCTACAACATTCAACATTTCATTTGATATTCTACCAGACTTATTTGATGCCTACCAAATGGGTATTAAGTTTATTGTCATTATGGTCGGATGGTTTACTCTTCGTCATTATATAGCTCAAGATATAAAGTGTACTGTTAAAATTAACCGTGTTTTAAAAGTTTCTTTTCTTTTTATCTGTGTTTCATTCATCGTTGGTTATCTAACTGAAGTTATTTATTCTGTGATAGGTTCCGACCATCTAGAAAAACTGGTATATCAATCAACTCCAGCATTTGAATACAATGATTCGATTGTTTGGTCTTCTGTAATTAAAACTTTCTTAATAATTTGTGTTTTAGCCCCAATAATAGAGGAAGTTACTTATAGAGCTATTCTTTTAAAAGGTCTAACATACAAACTACCTTTTTTTATATCTTCAATTTTATCTAGCTTAGCCTTTGCTTCCGTTCATGAAGAGTTCTTCTTTCCCTTTATTCTAGGAATAATACTTTCCTACATATATAAGAATATGGGCTTAATTTATTCTATTTGTGTTCACGTAATATATAACACATTCCACCTAACCTATCTCGTAGTGTTTTTTTTACAAAATGACTTCTACTATTACCCTGCCAGTTCATCAACATATATGCCTAGTTTGGACACGATAGGTGCTACATTGATTTTAACTTTGTTTATTAGTTGTAAATATTATCACTATTGGAAAGAGAGGGGATATGAAAAGCTTGATCATTAACACTGGAGTACAGGGCTACTGCATGAGTGCCTAGTTTTTCACCACCTGACTAAAACCAGTACTTAATACTGCATCTAGCATGGACGTATTCATCATACATCGCTTTTGTTTCCCTACTATGCTTAGATTGGTTGGCTCTTCTCGGAGCATGTTCAAGCTTATGTGACGTAAGTATGATAAGTTCTCCGCACCGTGAACTTTGTATGATCTATAACCTCAAGATAAGTATGCAAGTTTTCCTCCAAACCTCAATTGCAACATAAAGTCGGCTTAAGGGGCTAAAACACACCATTCACGCGAAACAACCACCTTAAGCACCAAAATAAGAAAAAACCAAAAAAATGATCCAGTGTTTTTAGTCCCCTTTAAGCCCTATTTGTTATATGTTTTACTTGCTAATATGCCAAGCCATTACAGCACTAACAATAAGTAAAAATATACCTATCAATCCGACATTAACTGAAAAACTTACTTTATTATTTTCGTCTTGAGAGTCATTGGTTCGGGACACAAGTTCACGATGAACCATTAACGACAAAAAGTCTTGACTAGCTGGATTGTTACCATCAAATGTAATGCCTGCCAATACAACGAGTAAAACCCCGCTATATGCAATGTAGTCAACTAAGTCTATTGTAGATAGGAAATCAAAATAATTGCGAGAAATTAGCAGAGCTAACGAAATCACAACAAGATAAGCAAAAATCCCTTTAAGGAAACCCTTCATTAAAACTCCCTGTACATATAACATTCTTAATAACAGGCCATCTCGTTTTTCTGACTGCCCGACTTTCGATTAATTTATCATAAGTCACTAAAAATTAAAGGGAATACATCAAGTTATGTACTCTATCCTTACATAGAAAACGCGCAGGAGTGTTATCACTTTTTAACAATGCGTGTTATCCAAGATACAAAAACAACGAACACCTTACGAAACAATAACTTATAATAAATGTGTAGATATACAGAAAAGAGAGTAAGGATGGTAAGTAAATCATCCATGAATTTGATATTAGGTTTTGTCGGGAAAACGAACGCCCGTAAAAAGTATAGAGCATTTGATCTAAGTGATTCCGGGGCAGAAGTGTTTAGCTTACCTGCACCATATTGAACAATGTGAACGCGCAAATATAGGCAGTGAGATCGATAGCTTTACTCAGCGGCATTCCTGCACCATGGTTCTCATTGACATCAATACGAATCATCATGGGCGCATCACCTTGATGCTTGTCTTGAAATTAACGGTACAGGGACTTGGTCGACTCTCTCACAATTAAATCAATCGGAGGCAATCTTGCTTCATGCCTTTCACCCGTTAAAAGATTCAAGATAGACTGAGCACACACCTCGCCAATCTCTTCAATCGGCTGCCTTAAGGTCGTTAATGCTGGCGTGAAATACTTAGATGTTGGCAAGTCATCAAAGCCAATCACCGACACGTCTTCTGGCACTTTATAACCATGGTCATGCAACGCCTTAATCGCTCCGTAAGCGGTTTGGTCATTAGCAGCAAACAAAGCAGAGAAGTGAACCTTAGATTCAATCAACTCGACCGTTTTCTCGTAGCCAGATTCACTACTGAAATCACCCTGCTTAACGAGTTTTGGCATCACTTTAATACCCGCCTCTTGAAGTGCTTTCTTGTAGCCCTCAAAGCGATTACCCGCATCAGGTTGGCTTGATAGCCCCTTAATATGAGCAATGTTCACATGTCCTTGTTGCAGTAAATGTAAGGTTGCCATGTAACCACCCAACACATTATCAATATTGATGGCGCGGACGTTATTCTCAACAAAATCGTAGCCAACCATCACGATAGGAATGTCTTGTGCATACTTGGCAATCTCTTCCTGAGTAATGCTTCCTGTCACGATGATCATGCCATCTACGTTACTTTTTGCCAGATACTCCAACGCGTGCATTTCTAACTTTTTCTGCCAATGCCCTGTCGCGATCACTAACGAATAACCTTGAGCGATCAGAGTTTTCTCCATGTCGTTGAGAATACGACTGGTGTAAGGGCTGTCAGGGTGTTGCACCAAGACACCAATAGTGAGCGAGCGTCGGTTGGTGTTTTCTTGCATTTGGAAGTTAGGTTTGTAGCCCGTGTCTTTAATAGCTTGCTCAATATTTTGGCTTTTATCGTCCGACACATAAGTGGTTCGATTAAGGAAGCGAGACACGGTACTGGGAGAAACACCAGCCAATCTTGCTACATCGTATACTGTTGTTTTTTTTGTTTTAGTGCGCATCTCGATACCCTAATCAAGTGACATTCGGGGAGCTTTAAGCTCCCCGTCAATTTCAACTTGCATACCACTGCTTTCGTTGAAAATCGTGTCATTAAGTTAATACAAGTAGGCGAAGATCATCCCCGGTCTAAAGTAGCGGCCAGCCGTATATTTCAAGCCAGTACTCAATAGCCATTTGTGTAAGCCTGCCAGCTTTTCTAGCGGAATTTCGCCGCCTATCATTTTAACAAAATTGTCAACATCTTTCGTTAATGTTGGGTTTATACGACCGTCAGACAGCACACACTTTTGACATTTAAGTACACTTAGCCAGTTTTTCGCATCATTTTGCGACACTTTAAATACTTCTATAAGATCTTTCTCATTGACAGATACAGAGCAGTTGAATCCCTCTGGCGCTGCAAATGGAATTTTCGAATAGTCATAGAGCGCGGTATACACGGTATCCATCAATGTTTCTGCTTGTTGCGATTTCCCCGCTAAGTTCAACGCCGTTGCCACACTAAACTGAACACCAATCCACACATCTTGAGCCTGGAATGCTTCATGTGGTGAACCGTCGGCTAACGTCATATTCGCAACACCCAACTCGGGGCTATTAATTTCAAAGTTGTGCTTATAAACATAGTCCAATGCGCGTTGGATGTTCTGTTGTGGGAAAATACCTTCCAAGCCGATGAGCTTTAGGTAGCTGTCGGCCAACAAGGCATCACCAAAGCTGTTATCAGAATCAGGCACTAAATCTAAGTATTCTTGTGTAAAGGCTTGAGGTGCGGTCTCACTCAGCAAGCGTTTCTTGGAGACTCTTTGAGATACCTTACTGATGTTGATGGAGGTATCCGTTTCATTTAGATAGGCATTGAGCGTGTTCTTGTCAGCAATCGCATCACCCGTCAAAGTCAGGCCTAAGGTTTCCAGAGCTTGATAGCCAGAACCGGTTAGATGCTTGGCTTGAACTGGGGTCACGAAGAAGTGGTAGTAACCCTCTTTGTCATCCCACAAACTTTGTTCAACCGTTGCCAACGCCTTTTTAGAACGCGTTAAGTAACCGGTAGCTCGCTCGCTTTCACCCATCAATTGTGCAAGTTCACTCGCCGCTTGCAGGCCAGCAACCCAAAGGCTCGCACAGTAAATTGAGATGCCATGAGAAGCGAGGTTATCAAAGGTATCGTCTGTGCCTCGGGTTAGTGGTAAATCGTCACCTTCAGCGATCAAATTCGATAAGAAATCGATGCTTTCAGTTACGGCTTGCCAGCACTCTTTAACCACAGAGAGATCTCGGGTGTTTTGGTAATGGCGGTACACCATCAGAATGTACTTCGGCGCTAAATCCTTCCACTCTTTCACGTTGTGCCAGCTGTAAGCATCGGGCTGGATGTCGAATGGGCTACCCAAGTCGTGGATTACCGCACCTCGAATGGCACGCACACCTTGGTACTTGTCATCAATCAATTCGGCATTAGGCGTCGCTTCATATTCCCAGTATCGGCGCTCAGTAAAGTCTTCCGCCAAAATGGCTTTCGAGAACTCTTTCATCACGCAGCCATCAAGCTCAGGCAGCAAATAAAGCAATGAGAATGAGCCGTAGAAGTACACATCAAGAGAGTTAAAGAATGGGTAGTCGACACACTCTTTCACCAAGAACTTATCTTCCTTATCCCATACCGTTGACTCCGCCAGAAAAGATAATGAATTCATCGCCATCGTCGCATAGCGCAATGCAGAATCAGGCTGTGATATCTTGCTTTGAGCTTGCTCTAGGAAAGCCGTTTGTTGCTTCACGATCTGATGCTCAATCGCTTCTAGCTGTGACAATACCTCTTCTAACATCGGCAAAGCCGGTTTCGTTTGCGGGTAGAATTGCGTGTACGCTTTATCTGAATGCCAGCCATTAAGCATGACTTTGCTGTGCGCCATCACCTGTGCAAAACGCAGATCAACAGACTCACCCGCTTCCAATTCAACCTGAACCACAACCAATGCGCTCAGTGCTTCACGTCCTGTATAGATACCGGTTTGGAACTCAGTGTTGGTACGGCCTGTTTTGAGTGCGAATTCTGTTTGCTGAGCTGTCTTAGAGGTATAAAGCGTTGGCTTGACAGAAATCGAGACCTTACCAGATTCAGTCAAATGGTTATCCGCTTGAACACCAAATACCACTTCGCCTTCAATGTCACTTTTATAAGGCGATTGGCTAGAGAGCTGAACACCCGTAAAACTGTGACTTTCACCTTTTAAGTTGACCACTTCATGCTGCTGGGCGATCGGGTTTTGAGACAAGGTACAAGCCGAATCCTGAATGCCATCGCGCCCTTTTTGGTAGGTTGAGCCAATCAAGTTTTGTAGCGGTTGAGCAAGCGTAATCACACGTGTGTGCGATGAATTATTGGTTAATTCGAAGTGATTCCAGTGCATCGGTAAAGAGCAAAGGCGTTTGTTCTCTTTAACGATCGGAGAGACGACCTTACGCTTTATATTAATATCTTCGAAGCTACTGTATTTATATTCAGCTAATGGATACAAAGCTTGATATTCTATATCCTTGCCATTAACACTGTCTATATCACTGCCATTGAAACTATCCATATCATTATTATCACCCGCAGTAAGTGATAATAATCTCGTTGTATCATTTATTAATAAACCATTAAAGAAATCTAAGGCTACATATAATTGACAAATAGTTGAACCTGAATCTTCTTCAATCAACAATTGAGTCTTATTTGAAAATTCAACGTTCCATTTTGTAAAGTTATCTTTATTTTCTTGGTAGAAGCGACCATTTGTTAATGCAGCTCGGATCAGGTTGATCGCATTCGATACGTTTTTGCTTTCAATCTTGTTGCCATCAAACAAAGCAGGATAAAAGTTCAGGTGAACACTCAACTCTTGTTCGCTAAGAACTTGCAGCGTATCGATAGTTGGCACATTCATCACAGATGCATAAAAATCATTAAAATTAATAACTTGCTCTGAGCAATCGACAAATATTCCCGGAATAAAGCTGAAGTTTGGTGTATTGCCGTTTGGCGTCAGTGTAAATGTGTTGCCAATTCCGCCCACCGCCATACCGGTATTTTCTGGTGTAGTAGAAATTGGCGTGTACCAAGGTTGAATAAATTCAACTGCATCACCTTTTTTACACAGATGTTCTGAATTTCCTGAGTAGCTCGTATATGGAATTTTATTATTCATTTTAAAACCGCCATTGAATATTTTTTTCTTCTTGTTAATATCTTTTTAAAATGGAGACATCAACATGTTTAAAATTATAAATGAAAAATTTGGAAATATTGACTCTGTCACATTAATAAACCACCAACATGGTATAGAACTTCAAATAATCAATGGATTTGGTGCTGTTATTAATAAATATACCGTAAATAACAGTCCATTCTCTTTTATTTGTGGCTATCAGAATTATGATGAACTGATCAACCAACATCCGTTCTTTTCCCGCAGTGCTAAATTATTCCCTTTTCCAAACCGTTTAAACTTAGGTCGTTACAGTTTCGAAAACCAAAACCATCAACTCCCAGCTAATTTTCCTTGGTCTGATCACGCCGTACATGGCCTGCTCTACAACCAACCTTTTTCAATCACAAACAGCGTAGCCACTGAAGAATCCGCCAGTGTGACGTTGCAGTATCAAACGTCGTCTTTGCACCCTGCTTTCCCGTTTGCGTTCAATCTTGAAGTGACCTTCACTATCGATATCACGGGTAGACTCACTTCCTCAACGACCGTTTCTAATCTGGGAGATTCAGCCTTCCCATTCGGTGATGCTTGGCACCCTTATTTTTCACTCGGTACTGAGCTAGCACAATGTGGACTCGCTATATCGCCTTGCTCTGAAGTCATACACGAAAGCGACCTACCCAATGGTGAAAAGCACGCTTTTGACCGCTTGTCTTTGGACGATTCACTCACTAATCAAAGCTTAAATCATTGCTTTGAATTTGATTCCAAGACAACCAATCAACTTGCGTTTACGCGCTCAGATTCGTCTGCCGCTATTCGCTATCAACAAGATGAAAGCTATCCATTCGTTCAGCTGTACACGCCGACTAGCGAGCAAAGTATTGCAATAGAACCAATGACTTGCCCAGCTGATGCATTCAATAACCAGATTGGCTTATTGACGCTTAGTCCGAACCAATCTCAAACCTTTACTTGGCAATGCCAAGCCACCTATCAACCAAAATAATCAAATCAACTGCTGAATGCGAAATCAGCCCCCAGAGAACGCATTGCTAACGAAACAACTACAACGAAAGAACCAAACAAAAGAAGCAATAAAGGGCGCATAAAGCGCCCTTCTCTTGTTAACCTAAAATCACCTCGATGGTGTGCTCACCTGATGTAAATACCGGTGCTTTGTTGCCTGAAATTAGGTCACCATTTACCTTCATTTCAATCACACCTTTACACACGTTATTCGGGTTAGTGACATGGATATGATAAGTCGCACCACGGAACTGACGACGTACTTTGAACTCTGGCCACTCAGCAGGAATACATGGGTCCACCAGCAAACCATCCACTTCAGGGCGAACACCCAAAATCCATTGCGTACCCGCCACATATGTCCAAGATGAAGTACCAGAAAGCCACGCATTACGCCCTAAACCGAACTGTTTGTGCTCGTCACCCAGAATGTTTTGTGGGTAGCAGTAAGGTTCAGATTCAAAGGTATCAATGTCATCGTTCTTAGAAGCCGGGTTGATTTGACGGTAGTACTCGTAAGCACGCTCGCCGTTGCCCATTTTCGCTTCTGCGATCATCACCCATGGGTTTGAATGCAAGAAGATACCGCCGTTCTCTTTCGCACCTGGTGGGTATGTTGATACGCCACCTAGCTGAGGATCAAAACCGTTGTAACCCGGTGTTGAAAGCTTGATGCCATTGGTGGTGTTTAGTTTGTTGTAAACCGAATCTAGTGCTTGCGTTGCACGTTCTTGAGTCGCGAAACCAGAAATTACAGGCCAGCTTTGACCGTTGGTGTAGATCTGCCCTTGCTCGTTCTTGTGAGAACCAATCGGCAAGCCCTGCTCATCAAAGTAACGAACAAACCATTCGCCATCCCAGCCGCATTCATTGACTGTGCTCTGCATCTGTTGGTACTGATCTTTAAACTTAGTTGTCAGTTGCGCTTCACCACGCAGCTCACACAAGTCCAACATGTCGAGCAGTGCTTTGCCGTACATGTTCGCCACCATCATCGACTCAGCACCCGTTGGCAGGTTCACCGTGTCGTTCCAGTCAGCAAAACCTAATAGCGGTAGACCGTGCTCACCGGTATTGGTGTAAGTAAACTCAATCGCGCGGCACAGGTGGTTCCAAACCGTTCCAGTTTCAACGGGGTTGCCCGCTTTGTCTTTTTGATAGAACGGGATCTCTTTATTCAAGAAGTCTGCATTGCCCGTTTCTTTCACATATTGAGTCACCGCGTAGATGATCCACAGGTGATCATCACCGTAGTAATCAGGGCGATCTTCTTCTTCACGCGAGTCACCCGCGTTCGCTTCCATTGTTGATGGGAAGAACTGATGCATCGCAGAACCATTGGTATTCTGAACAGACAACAGACGCTCAATGAACTCTCGCGCTTCTTCTGGCATGTGAGTAATTACGCCTAAAGTATCTTGCGAAGAATCACGGAAACCGATGCCACGTGCGCCATAGCCAAGCTGATACAAAGACAGGTAACGAGACCAGTTTTTGGTTGTGTGACACTGACGTGGGTTATGTACGTTAAGCATTGAGTTCATTGCTGGATCTGGTGTTTCAACCTGAACCGCTTGTAGGTAACCATCCCAGTGTTCAGCCAGTTCAGCGAAAGCCGAATCGACAACTTGATGGTCACGGTATTTAGCCAATAGAGGCAATGCTGCTTCTAGGCTCTGCTCTTGTGCGATTTGTACAATCGTACGTTCGGTCTGCTCTGGAGATAACCAACCTAGACGCAGGTTAAGCGCACCAATATTGTCGCCACGCAAACACTCGGTGTTGCCTAGTTCATCATTGTTTAGTGCTTCTGGCGCTGCCCATGTACCGTAGCCCAAATTACCTAGGAACGATTGGCGATCACCATCAAAAGACGTCGCAGGGCGATCCGCTGTCATCAGGTTCACCGCGTAGTCACGCTTCATGAAAGCATACTGCTCAAGCACGGTATGACCCGACTCTTGCTGATGCGCTTTAAGTGTCATGGTTTGTGGCACCCAGTCAGCATTGAGTAGCTGTTTGAGCCCACGAAGTGCGTGAATTCGTACACAGGCACCACATCAACGTGCAGCGCTTTGTCTGAAATGTTGGTCACTTTGATGTCTTGCAACAATACTTGGTCAGCTTTTGGCACGAAGAAAGTCGCTTCACAACGCACACCAAACGCTTCTGCAATGATGGTGGTGTAAGACAAGCCCGTGTGGTTTTCAAACTTATCAAGAGGCTTCAGAGTTGGTGTGTAGAAAGGTGAGAATATTTCTACGTTGCCCGCTTCATCACGTACCTTGAGGTACATGGTCGAGCCTTTGAAATCTGAGTTTGGCAGTTGAGCAATATACTTGGTGATGCGGTTGAGTGCAGGGTCACCCTTACACAACAATACGCCGCCGTTGCTATCTACAATGCCACCGAACTCTAATGTGCCCACGTAGTTACACCATTTGATCGGTGTGCACGGTGTGGTTGCTACGTATTCTTTGTTTTTATCGTCAAAATATCCGAATTTCATCATCACTATCCCTAGCCCCTCCCAAATCAGGAGGAGCCAAAACAATTTGTCGTAAGTTGGTTGGTGTCAGCTCAATGGCAGACTTGCATTGACTGACTAGCTCGCTAGCGAGTTCTCACTCAGAGCATCAAACAGGTGGAAAGCATCCAAATCCAAGTAAAGCGTCAGATCTTTTACATCCACTTCAGCCGCTTGGGTTTCAACCATCAGCGGTTGACCGCCAATTTCTGTTTTCAGAAGGATGCTTGCGCCCAGTAATTCCTTGTCTTTGATTTTCACAGGGAATGGCAGTACGCGGTCGTGGTCAACTTGCTCGGCACGTAGGTGAATGTCTGTTGGACGAACACCAAAATGCAGCGCTAGGTTCTTAGACGCCAGAGACTTAAAACGCTCAGGCAGTGGGATATGAACATCGCCGATTTCAACGAAGTACTGGCCTTCTTTTTCAATCAGTTTTGCTTCCAACATGTTCATTGATGGGTTACCAATGAATTGCGCGACAAACTTGTTTGCAGGACGCTGGAACACCTCAGTTGGCGTGCCAACTTGAGCGACATAACCGTCTTTCAGGATCACGATGCGATCTGCCAGCGTCATCGCTTCGATCTGATCGTGGGTTACGTAGATCGTGGTGGTTTTTAGTTCACGGTGTAGGTGTTTGATCTCTTCACGCATCACGCCACGAAGTTTTGCATCTAGGTTAGACAGCGGCTCATCAAACAAGAAAACCTTAGGCGTACGAACCATCGCACGGCCCATTGCTACACGCTGACGCTGACCACCAGAAAGCTCTTTCGGCTTACGGTTCAGTAAAGGGTCAAGCTCTAGCATTTTCGCTGCTTTTAGCACTTCTACGTCGATTTCCGCTTTTGGCATGCCCTTCAGTTTTAGCGCAAAGGCGATGTTCTCGTATACCGTCATGTGCGGGTACAGTGCGTAGCTTTGGAATACCATCGCCAAGTCACGATCTTTAGCGTCGACTTTATTCATCAGCTTGCCGCCAACGACGATGTCTCCAGAGCTGATGCTCTCAAGGCCAGCAAGCATACGTAGCGTTGTCGATTTACCACAGCCAGATGGGCCAAGGAAAACCACGAACTCACCGTCTTCAACCGTAAAATCAAACTCTTTGACGACTTCAACATCACCGAATGATTTTTTGATGTTCTTAAATTCTACTTTAGCCATTATCTGTTCTCCTCAGCGCGCTCTTGAAGCATGTTTCGGTACGCAATTGCGCTCTGTTTCAATGTTCTTTCTTGGGTGGTGTAGTCGACATGGACAATGCCAAAACGCTGGCAGTAGCCGAATGCCCACTCAAAGTTATCCATCAGGCTCCAAGCGAAGTAACCGTCGACTTTCACACCCGCTTCAACCGCGTTGTGAACCGCTTCGATATGACCTTGGAAATAGCGAACTCGTTGCTCGTCCATCACTTGCCCGTTAACACGCTCGTCGTTGCCTGCAGCACCGTTCTCTGTGATGTAGATAGGTGGCATATTTTCGTAACGAGCATCCAGTCTTACCAATAAATCGGTTAAACCTTGTGGGTTGATCTCCCAGCCGATGTAAGTGTGTTCAGCTTCAGTTTGCTTCACCGATTCAATATCGCCGTTCTCATTGAAGCGAGCGACATTGCGTGTGTAGTAGTTGATACCGATGTAATCAACTGGTGCGCTGATGATGTCTAAGTCACCTTCAAGGATCATCGGCATGTTCATCGCTTGGCGTTCAACCACTAGCTGTGGGTACTCGCCTTTCAATACTGGGTCGATGAACCAGTGGTAGTTCTCAGCTTCGCAGTAGTCTGCTGCCGCTTGGTCTTGTGGCGTCAGCGGGTAAGCTGGCGTCGCGTTAAATACCACACCGTGCTTAGCATGAGGCGCATTGTTACGAAGAATCGGCATTGCCAAGCCGTGTGCCAACATCAGGTGGTGAGACGCTAGGTAGCCCTCTTTTTCGCCCTTGATGCCTGGCGCGTGTTCGCCCCAGCGGTAGCCTAGGAATGCAGACACAAACGGTTCATTGAGCGTGGTGTACACATCGATGTTGTCACCAAAGTATTTGCTCACCACTTCTGCGTATTCTGCGAATTTGTAAGACGTTTCACGGTTTAGCCAGCCGCCTTTATCTTCAAGGTACTGCGGTAGATCCCAGTGATATAGCGTCACATACACCTTCATTCCACGAGCATGACACTCATCGATGATCTGACCGTAAAACTCTAGGCCTTGCTGATTCACCACGCCGTCTTGCGGCAGGATACGTGGCCATGCAATAGAGAGACGGTAAGCATCAACGCCTAAGCCTTGAATCATCTCGATATCTTGTTGCCATAAATGGTAGTGATCACACGCCACATCACCATTGTCACCGTTATCGACCTTGCCCGGCTTCTTACAGAAAGTGTCCCAGATTGACGGTGTACGACCGCCCTCTTCAACGCCGCCTTCAATTTGGTATGAAGATGTCGCGACACCGAATACAAATTCCTTACTGCGTAACTTTGAATCACTTGGAAGTTGATATTTATTCATTGTTATAACCCTTAAACCTAACCTTTAACTGCGCCGGACGTTAAACCACTGATCATCTGTTTCGATGCGAACAAGTAAGTAATCACGAGCGGTAAAATAGAAATTGTGGTACCTAGCATTACCGCGCCCCATGGCGTATTCGGAATGCCTTGAACACTTCGTAGTGCTTGTGTAATCACATAGTTATCTGGATTGTTTAGCACCACGAGAGGTTGCATAAACATGTTCCAGAAGAAAACGAACTGAACGATAGCCAGTGTTGCGAGTGCTGGTTTCATCAGTGGCAGTACCACGCTCCAGTACGTTCTGAACTCACCTGCGCCATCCAATTTCGCAGCTTCAAGTAGCTCTTTTGGAATCGATGCAATCACGTGCTGACGCATCAAAAAGATACCAAATGGTGTCGTAGTGAATGGCAGCCAAACCGCCATGTGGTTATCCAACAAGCCTAAGAATTTCACGATCATGAAGTAAGGAATCAAGCTAAGCACAGGCGGAATCGCCATTGAGCCAACCAGCATGCCGAACAACACGTTCTTACCGCGGAACTTAAACACAGCAAACGCGTAACCACCCATGCTACAAAACAGCAGCGAGATGGTGGTGCCTAAGAAAGCCACGTAAATCGAGTTAAACATCGCTTTCCAAAACGGCATGATTTCAAGCAACTTGGCGTAGTTAATCGCCAAGCTATCACCAATCGCAAAGCTAATGCCCGTACCGAAAATTTCAGAACGGTCACGAGTTGATAGCAGTGCCGACCATACAAATGGAAAGACGGTAATTAACGCTGAAACAACCAGTAAGATGCCTAGCATGACCATCAAGATCTTAGTCAGAATGTACATGCTGCGTTCGCTTGGCATCAGTCCACTTAGTGGTGAGGTATTTGTCTTAATTGATGTCGACATCTTAATGTTCCCCTAAGCCTTTCTTACCGAAGAGTAAAAATTGAACCAATGTACAAGTCGCGA
Source organism: Vibrio lentus (assembly GCF_002875945.1). GTDB lineage: Bacteria > Pseudomonadota > Gammaproteobacteria > Enterobacterales > Vibrionaceae > Vibrio > Vibrio apostichopi. Next base: position 34,264 of record NZ_MCZK01000133.1, on the reverse strand, counting down.
TGAGTGCAAACAGTAACCATGAGATAGCGGATGCTGTGCCCATTTCTAGCCATTCCCAGCCCACTTTGTAGAGGTACATCGAGATAGTTAAACCAGACTGGCCAGTACCACCAGTACCACGCGTGAGTACAAACGGTTCTTCAAACATCTGCAGGTTACCGATGATGGTCATCGTGATAGCAAAGAAGATGAATGGACGAATCATTGGTAGTGAAATGTTCCAGAAGCGGCGGAAGGCATTGGCACCATCCATACGTGCAGCTTCTAAAATGTCTTTAGGAATCGTCATTAAACCTGTGGTGTAAAGAACGATGTTAAAGCCGGTGTATTTCCAGAAAACCATGATTGCGATAGACGGCTTCACCATAGTGGCATCGTCTAACCAACGGATTGGTTGAAAATCATTTACCCAAGCGAATGCCCAACCAAACAACGTGCTATCAGCCAGTGCCATCAGCGTTTGGTTAATAATTCCTGAGTTAGGAGAATACATATTGAAGAAAATCAGTGACGCTGCGACCGTTGAAGTAATAAACGGTAAGAAGTAAGCCGATGTTAGCCAGTGACGCATACGGTCACCCATTGATACCAACATGTAAGCCACTGGAATAGCGACTAGGTGTTGAGCCACACCCGATGTAACAGCTAGCCAAAGCGTGTTCTTCAACGAACGCCATAGCCATGGGTCAGTCAAGGCAATGTGATAGTTCTCAAAACCAACGAACTGCATTGCATCCATGCCCTTTACCGGGTTCCACTCATGGAACGACAGGTAAACAGAGAACAACAGCGGGAAGACCCCAAATACAGAGAAAATGATCAGAAACGGTAGAAGAAATCCATACGGTGTAAGCGCTTTCAAATTTAGACGAGAAAAAAGGCTTGGCTCCGAAGGTTCTATCGTTGTGCTCGCTGCATGATTCATAGTAACGACCTCTTAGAAAAAGGAAGCGCGGTGTCCACGCTTCCTCACTTACTTAAAGTAATAACAAATTAAAGATTACGCGTACGACGCTTGATTAGACGCTCTGCCTCTTCAAGCGCAGTCTTGATGTCTTTACCTTCATCAAGCACTTCCATCAATGCGTTCTCTAGAATAATAGAACGTGCAACGTGGTCGCCTTGAGCCGGAGAGACTGGCTTGATGTTTTGCGCAACTTCTGCAAAGAGAAGACGGGCTTTCTGTCCGCCTAGGAACTCCATCTCTTCTTGGAACAACTCATCGTCATACGTTGTTACGTTCGCAGGGAAAGCAGCAATCGTTTCGAAGTGCTTAAGCTGAACGTCACGATCAGTCGTCATGTATTCAATAAGAGCCCAAGCTTCATCTGGGTTGTCTGATTGAGTTGGGATAGATAGGAATGAACCGCCCCAGCTGCCGTAGATACCATCAGGTAGGTTTTCTACTGCCCACTTACCTTTGGTTTCAGGAGCAATCCAGTTGTTTAGGTGACCAAGTAGCCAAGCGCCAGAAAGTTGAGTTGCAAATGTGCCGTTGCGGAAGCCTTCGTACCATTCGTTAGACCAAGCCAGAATACGACCGTCTAAGCCTTTGTCGCGGATCTCTTTTGCTACTTCAAAAGCGTGAACAAAACGCTCTGATGTCACAACTGGGTTGCCATCATTATCGAAATAAAGACCTTCACCTTCAGGAACAGTGGTGAAGATAATCGCTTGTGCAACGTCTGCTGCTGAAGCGATAAGTTGGACGTTTTGCTCTTTCAGTTTTTCACCAGCGGCGATGTATGAATCCCAATCTTTGATTGCTTCTTCTACATCAATGCCTGCTTTTTCAAATACATCAGTGCGGTAGTACATAACACCAGGACCGAGATCCACAGGAATACCGTACATGTTGCCATCAGCGCCTTTACCTTGTGCCCATGCATAAGGTGCGAATCGTTCTTCGTACTTATCTGCACCGTAGTTTTCAGACAGGTTAACTAGGCCACCAGAACCCACGAATGGACCAATTTTCTCGACATCCACAACAATCACATCACCCGCACCAGAACCCGTTGCAAGGTTCGTTGTCAGTTTCGTGTGGTGGTCACCGTGGTTGTTCATAAGGTAATCAACTTTGATACCCGTTTCCTTTTCGAAATCAGGCAGTAATACCTTCAGGCTGCTATCGAAATCAGGGAAACCGTCGAAACGAATTTCTTTGTCGGCTGCGTTCGCAGCTGTTGTACCTAATCCTAAAGCAACCGCGCATGAAAGCGCTAAGGTCTTAAATTTCATGTTCTATCCTTAATATTTTTATAGGGTAACTGGTAAATCCGATACCGAGTTTCTAGTGACCAACGTCGGCAGCAATTTAAAGTTCACGTCATGTTTTATTTTTTTTAGCTTTTGCAGAGTGAGCTGCACTGCTTCAATGCTCATCTCTTCAATTGGGAAATTAATGGTGGTCAAACTAGGGGTCAGATAACGCGCGAAGATGGTGTTATCGAAGCCCACCAACGAAACGTCTCTAGGTACAGAGAGCCCTTCTTCGTGTAACACTTCGAAAGCGCCAAATGCCATGTGATCGTTCGAAGCAAACACCGCCGTAAATCGACACTTACGGTTGATGAGCTTCTTCATGGCACTCACTCCAGTCTCTTCAGTAAACCCTGCTTCTGAGACCAAAGCTTCATCGTACGGCACACCCGCTTCTTCCAACGCCTTTCGATAACCTTGCAAACGCCCCCTCGCATCTGCTTTATCTAATGGCCCGGTAATACACGCGATATCTGTATGTCCCTTTTGCAATAGATATTGAGTAGCGAGTAGCCCCCCGACTTCGTTATCAATATCAATGCAACTCATCGCCATTTCTGGGATGAAGCGGTTAATCAAAACCACAGGGGTCCCCTGTTCTTCCAATTCAATTAAGTAATCATCACTGAGCAGTTGGGTATGAAGAATTAAGGCATCGACTCGACGACCTAATAAAAACTCCACGGACTCGCGCTGCCCTTGTTCCGTATTTGAACCTGCGGTTACCACGGCGTGATAACCAAAGCGGCGTAGGTTCTCTTCTAGACAATGAAGGATGCCGGAGTAAAACGAGCCACCCAATTCCGGTACAACAATCCCAATGCTGCCAGTTCGACTCGAAGCCAAGGCCTGAGCAATCGAATTCGGGCGATACCCTAACTCCTTGATCGCTTTTTCTACTTTTAGCTTCTTGTCATGACTGACTCGGCTAGTGCCATTAATGACCCTAGACACCGTCGCCTGAGATACACCTGCGTGTTCTGATACGTGTTTAATTGTTGCCACTCAAACCTCGATACTTCATTAGCTTGTAACCGCTTACAAAACGATTATCAAAGAAAGGCGTCTTGGTTGGAGTGAGTGTCATCACACTAAACTTGGAGGTAAAAATGCTGAATATGGAAATCTTGAAAGCGCTTACAGATTCACTTCACGCCATGAAACTATTTCATGAGATTATTGTGTCTGTTATCAAGATGGCGCTCGATTACTTGTTTGTCAGATCAAACAAGCCTGTCTAAATTCATTGTTTGAAAACGTCATTTGATGATGAACCCGTAGCTGACGGCAATATACACGGGGAAAGTGACCTTGTTATTTCAATGGCCTTTCTAAATTGTATGAGAACATTTCATCTCATGGTCGCTCTCATTTGTCATTTTGTCATTTGTGCACAATTAACCCGATACAAAAACGCCCAGCAAAAAGCTGGGCGTGAAAACTCAAATAGATGTCTAACTCTTGCTCTCAGGTGGCTTCGGTAATTTAAACTCTTGAGTCAGTGAGAATTGCTGTTGCGACATAATTTCTAATTGCTGACCATGAGAAAAGAGTACCTGTGAACGCTGGGAGTTTTCTTCCGCCAGTTCATGTATCTGGCTGATACTTTGCGTCACTTGGGACGCGACAACTTGATGCTCAGTGGTCGCCGTTGCGATCTGATGGCTTCTTTGTTCAACTTCATTGAGTAGGCCATACACGGTCGATATGGACTGATTAACCTCGCCCGTTTGCTCAACGCACTGCGCCATATCAGTAACGCACTGATTGATTTGTTCAACGGCCAATTTAGAGCTGTTTTGCAGCCGCTCAATTTTATGGTGGATCTCTTGCGTGGATGCATTGGTTTTCGCGGCTAACACTCGAACTTCATCAGCAACCACAGAGAACCCTCGGCCTTGCTCACCTGCGCGAGCAGCTTCAATGGCCGCGTTCAATGCCAATAGGTTCGTTTGTTCTGATATACCGGAGATCACATCAAGAATAGACCCAATGCTCGCACTCTCTTTCTCTAGCTTATCGATTGTAGTGGTCGATTCTGCCAGCTTACTTTCCAAAACGCCCATTAGGTCCACATTCTTGCCCATGGTTTGTTGTCCGGCGCTTGAACTGGTGACAGCCGATGTCACCAGAGTCAGAGTTTGGTTGGCCGCTTGAGTTATTTCAGTCACGGAACATTCGATCTGTTCCATCGCTGTGGCTACCATCACGGTTTGATTGGTTTGGTCCAACATTGCCTCACGTAACGAGCCACTGGTGCTTTGATTCTCTAGAGACGCCTCCTTTAAATGCAGCGATGATTGACGCATATTTTCAATCATGAGAGTGAGATGACTGATCATCAAATTGACCTTAGCACTGACTGAACCAAACTCATTATTGGCTTGATATTGAACAGTTGAACTCAGGTCTTTATTGGCCACTTGGTCTAGCGTACTTTGCACAAGTTGACTTGGCTTTCGGATGCCTTTCGCGATGTTTACGCCAATCAAAAGCGCAATCAGAACCGATGCTGCCGAAATGATAGCCTGCATCACAAGGGCCTGATTGGATGACGCCATCGACTCTTGATACAGAGTGGTTGCGGTACTTTCAGCGTACATAGAAAGTTCGTCGAAGTACCCCAACTGCACATCAATCGACTGTTCAATCTCAGCTCTCTGTTCAGCTATCGACTCATGCAACTTAACGGTTTTCATGTGCGTAGACACTGAGCCTTGCGCTGAAAAGGCATGGGCCGCGAGTAGCGACAGAGATTGCTTGCTGCGTCTCACCAAAGCCGGAGCCTGCGCCTCCAAATTGGTAATGGCTTCTTCAAATCGCTCGTGACGACTTTGCAGACGTCGCTCTACCCCGCGAACTTCCGATGATGTCTGCAGCGAGAAAGCTTCATTCGCTTCTGCAGCAATCAAACTCAATTGAACCAATAATGCTTCTACCGCTTTTTGCGTTGCATCTGAGCTCGCACTCGCCAATTGATTCACCAAGGTATTATTGAGTTGACCCACTACCGATTGAAATTGTGCCTGCTCCATCGAACCGATATCTTTCGTATCCAAATAAGAAACGTATAAGTTTAAGGTCTGGTCAATCTTATCGATGGTGGCAACGCCCGTTTCATCAATATTCTGGAGTATGGATTCAAGTGGAGAACCTGCCGTCCCTTTGTCTTCAAACCAATTCAATTGCTGCTGATAATGCTCGATGTTATTCACAACGACTTGTTTTAGTGGCTCTAGCTCATCAACATAGTCTGCTGATAAATAAGGAATTGAACTTCGATTGATGTCCAAAAAACGGATAGTAAGCGTGGAAGATTGAAGCATTAAAGGGGTTGCTTGTTGAGTTATGGTTTCGATGTGTGAGGTTATGTTCTTGTTGCTGCTAATACTCAACCATGCGCTACCCAGCATGATCACGATCAGCGTGAAGAAACCTAAATAAACTCGAGACACGATGGAAGAAAGTCTCATAGTCATTCCTTGATCTAGTGGCGAAAAAAAGGGCACATAAAATGTGCCCAAGAATGGAGTTATTTAACGTGCCCTAATCAATCTGCCTTTAGGGCTAAAATGGACAGTATTTACTAACTATTTCAACATGTACTCTTTGAACGTCTGGCTATCTCAACATGTGTTCTTTGGATATATACCAGTTTCAACATGTGCTCTTTGAAATAGCCGGTTTCAAAGCGTTGCGCTTTCTATCTTGTGATTACCACCAAGCTTCAAACATTGCGCCGAACGACAATGTATCAACGTTGGTTGTCTTCACTGTGTTGCCTTTCGTTTCTACATCACCCACTGTTGTGTAGAAGCGCAGCATTGGACGGCTCCAAGGTAAGCCACCTAGAGAAACGTTTTGAGAAAGCGTTACTTTCCATGCGTTCTCTTCACCGTCGTCATCGTAATCAACCATGCCGTAGCCCGCTTCTAACCATGTAGAATGAACATCATCCCATTGGTATTGTGGACGAACGATACCCGCGTATTCCGTGTTCTCGCGGTCTAGATCTGAGCCTGAGTTGTCTTTGTAAGACACTAAGTAATCGATGATGAAGTTGTCTGTCGCTGCATAACTACCTTCAACACTTGCGTACAAAGTTTGGTAGTCACCCTTAAGGTCGTATACTGATGAATCCGCACCGTCACCGTATTTAACAACCAACTTGTTAGAGTCGCCTAGCCCAAGAGTCGCACCCACAAGGTATGCAGTTTCATCACTGACTTTTGGATCACCCGCTACGTCTGAGTCTGCTTCATCTGAAGCAAAACCATAGTTCGCATATAGGTCTAGTTGACCGATACCCGCGTTAATTGAATGAAGCTTAGAAGTAATTGCGTATCGGCCGTTGTCATTTACAAGGCCGCCTTTCACTTGACCTACAAAGCCCATATCTAGCTTCGCGCCGCCGAAATCTAAGTTGTTAAAGCCCGCGCCTTGACCATCGTGTGTCATCCAAAAGTAATCGTTCAAACCTTGTTGCGGACGTTGATGGAAGTCGCGACCAGCCCACATGTAAAGTTCTGGTTGGCTTTCAAATACATTAGTTACACCTGCGTACATTTTCTTCATGCTCAGGCCGCCGTCGTCAGCCCAAGCGTCTGCTTCCCAGTGGTCAGCCATGAATACGATGTCCCAGATAGCGCCGTTGTCAGCTTCGAAAAGCTTCGCTAGCTGAACCTCACCACCATTGGCTTCGTTACCTAAACGACCGACAGAGCGACCTGTTGTACCAATGTCTACGTAACGCTCATCACCACTTTTGTAGTGAGCGCCGTAACGAGCGTAACCAGAGAAGACAATGCCATCTGGCACATTTGTTTCTGCAGTTAGAACCGCCTGTTGTTGGTCATCAACATACTTGATGTCACCAACTTGAGATTCTAACTCTAAGATTCGTTGCTCTAGAGCGGCAAGATCCGTTTCTGCAGCAAAAGAAGAGAGTGAAGCAAGCGAAGCCGCCACTGCGACCGTTATTGGCAAAAGCTTAAATTTTTGCATTGTAATTCCCTATTATTTTTTTGAGTTTTCATCGAACAGGGAAATATTAAGCAATGAAAGCGTTGAAAAGTTGGTTGCTGTTCACACTGATAAATCAGCCTCAAAGCCATGAAACTTTTAGAGTTATCACCAGATATAGTTATTTATTTATAATCAGATAGATAGGCGTAAAAATTCGTAATAATACGGCTTGAGATCGCTTTCATTTCATCAGTAATGGCGGGGTCTATCACGGAAAAGAGTGTGGTGGAGCGAGGTAAATATGGTGCAATTTTGACTGGTTTTCATAAATATGAAAAACCTCAAAATCTAAGAGCGATTTTGAGGTCAGTTATTCAGCTTCAAGTATCAATATTCTGGAATCAATCCATTATTTAAAATGAATCTAGAGAGGCTATCCCCATATTGAACAGGGTAAACGCATAGATATCGGCAGTGAGATCGATCGCTTTACTCAATGGCATTCCAGCACCATGCCCTGCATTTACGTCAATACGAATCATCACAGGCGCGCCACCTTCATGCTTGTCTTGCAGCTCTGCAATGAACTTATAAGAGTGCGCAGGCACCACACGGTCGTCGTGATCAGCTGTCGTAACCAGTGTTGCTGGGTAATCGACGCCTCGCACCACATTATGAACCGGAGAATAACCAAGCAGGTATTCAAACATCTCTTTATTCTGCGCTGACGTGCCGTAGTCGTACGCCCAGCCTTCACCAGACGTGAATGTGTGGTAACGCAACATGTCCAACACCCCAACCGCAGGTAAAGCCACTTGGAACAGCTCAGGCCTTTGTGTCATGCAAGCGCCAACCAACAAGCCGCCGTTAGAACCGCCGCGGATCGCTAACTTATCGCTGTTGGTGTAGTTTTCTTCGATTAAGAACTCGGCTGCGGCAATGAAGTCATCAAATACGTTTTGCTTCTGTTGTTGTGTACCCGCTTTATGCCACGCTTTGCCATATTCGCCACCACCACGTAGGTTCGGCACCGCATAGACACCACCTAGCTCTAACCAACTGCCAACCGTTCCAGAGAAAGAAGGCGTTAGGCTGACATTGAAACCACCATAGGCGTACAACATGGTTGGATTATTACCATCGAACACTAATCCCTTCTTATAAGAGATAAGCATCGGAACCTGAGTGCCATCCTTCGAGGTATAGAAGACCTGTTTAGACTCAAATTGATCCGACTCAAACGGCGCTTCAGAGCGTTGGTAGGTTTCAGAATTACCTGATTCGACATCGAAAGAGAAAATCGTTGGCGGCGTTACATAGTTGGTAAAGGTGTAATAAAGCTCAGTTTGCTCATTTTTTCCACCTAAGCCACTCGCCGTTCCGATACCTGGTAAGTGGATCTCACGAACTAAGTTGCCTTGGTAATCCAACTGCTCAATTTTCGACACCACATCCACCATGTAATGAACAAACAAGTAACCACCGCCAGTGCTGATATCTAACGGCTGTGGCTTTTCTGGAATGATATCGAGCCACAGTTGACTGCGAGTATCAAAGCTCACCACCTTGCCGTTTGGCGCATCGAGGTTGGTGTATAAGATGAAGACTTCGTCTTGGTTATCGATCAGGTAAGTATCGCTATCCACATGATCAATCAGCGTATTGAGCTGTTGTTCTGCTGAGTTTAAATCGATATAGAACAGGCGATTACCCGATGTCGACTCTTGACCTAAGATGATCAAGTAACGGTCGTCTTCGGTGGTGTAACCCGATACATAACGGTGTTGATCGGCGTTGTTCTCACCAAAGATCACCTTGTCGCTGGCTTGTTCTGTTCCCAACTCATGGAAGTACAGCTTGTGTTGTTCAGTACGAGCCGAAAGCTGGCTACCGTCAGGCTTGTCGTAGCTGGAGTAATAGAAACCGCGATTGCCTAACCAAGAGATGCCGGTAAATTTAGCGTCAGTGATTTCGGCTTCGAGCTGTTGTTTGGTCTCGGTATCGATAACAAAAATCTTGCGCCAATCACTACCACCCTCAGAAATGCTGTACGCCACCAAGCTGTAATCTTTCGAAAATGACACAGAACCTAGTGATGTCGTGCCATCTTCCGAGAAAGTATTTGGATCTAGGAATACTTCAACCTGCGAGCCTTCTTTCTCACGATAGAGAATGCTGTGATTCTGCAGGCCATCATTCTTATAGAAATAGGTGTAATCCCCTCGCACAAACGGCTGCGAGCTCTTTTTGTAGTCTTGCGCTTTCGCCAATCGCTCTCGCAGTTCTGCGCGATACGGGATTTGAGCAAGGTAATCAAACGTCACTTCATTCTGGCTCGCCACCCACTGCCCGGTTTCGTCACTTCTGTCGTCTTCTAACCAGCGATATGGGTCTTCGATTCTTTGACCAAAATAGTCATCGCTGACGATCTGTTTGTTGGTGATTGGATATTGATACTCTTTTAAATAGCTCATCGTGATCCTTATTAAAAATAATGTGAAATCGTCAGGTAACGCGTTCTGATGTGTTCAATCAATAACTTAATCTTGTTTGGCGGCTGGCGAGTAAAGGGGTACACCGCATAAATACCGAGCTTTTTACCCACCAAATCTGGAAAGATGTCCACCAGCTGGCCGTTACGAATATCGTGATAAACCAGACAACGTGGTACGTACGCGACCCCATGACCGCCCAGCGCCGCTTTTCTTAATGCCGTCGCGTTGTCGGTAGAAAATGAGCACGATGTATTTGTCGTTGTCGGTACAGCCATCCTTACTATGCAAGAACTGCCACTCGCTGGCACCCGTTGTTTGATAGGCGTATTGCAAACAGTTGTGCTTCACCAAGTCTTTAGGCAGCATCGGCTTACCATTCTTGGCGATATAAGAGGGCGAGGCACACACCACCCATTGTGAATCCAATATATGACGAGCAATAAGGCTTGAGTCTTCCAAGTAACCGGTACGAATGACCAAGTCCAACCCATCCTCAACCAAATCAACAAAACGATTGTTCAAAGACATATCGACCGTTAAACCTGGGTGCATATTACAAAACTCGGCAACGGCGTCTGCCAGAATCAAATCTCCGGAGATAGTAGGCACTGACATTTTGATATGACCACTAACATTTTCCCCAAAGCCTGAAACTGCGTCCATAGCCTCTTGGGCTGCCTGCTTCACATTTTTGGCTCCGTGTAACATTGCCTTGCCCGCCTCGGTCAGGGTCAATTTACGCGTAGTTCGATATAATAATTGCACGCCAATCTCTTCCTCTAATCGCGCAATCCTTTTACTAACTACCGAATTTGTAAGGTTATTTTGCTCTGCCACCTTACTAAAACTGCCCAGTTCTACTACCTGTGAAAACAGGATCAAATCGTCTGCTCGCATTTGATTATGCCAATTTTGGAATTAATTATTTTCATTATTTCCCTATATCAATAAAAAATAAAGGGGTAAATTCACGCCAAATTAACAAAACAATTACAAAAACAGTCATTCCAATTACAAGAGTCGCCCAAATAAGGTGTCCGTTTAGAGGCCAGAGCGATTCAAATGACGACAAACCATAACGTGATCTTTACTTCAAACATGAACGTTTGAAAACAGTACGAGGAAGTACCCATGAGTGAAACTCTACTAGCTTTATTGGCCTTTTCGCCAATAGTTGTTGCAGCGATTCTGCTGGTTGGCCTTAACTGGCCAGCAAAAAAAGCGATGCCAGTGGCATTTGCATTAACCGTTGCTATTGCCCTATTTGCTTGGGATATGTCTGGCACTCGCGTGTTAGCTTCTGTATTCCAAGGCTTCGGCATTACCGTGTCGGTTCTCTGGATTGTGTTTGGCGCCATCTTCTTATTAAACACTTTGAAACACACAGGAGCTATCACCACTATCCGTAACGGCTTTACTGACATATCAGCAGACCGTCGTGTACAAGCGATCATCATCGCTTGGTGTTTTGGTTCATTCATTGAAGGTGCATCTGGCTTCGGTACACCCGCTGCAATCGCCGCTCCATTGTTGGTTGCTATCGGCTTCCCAGCATTAGCCGCAGTACTGATGGGCATGATGATTCAATCTACGCCAGTATCGTTCGGCGCAGTTGGTACTCCTATCATTGTTGGCGTAAACAAAGGTTTAGATACACACAACATTGGTGAAAGCCTGATTGCCAATGGTTCAACATGGGATGCTTACCTACAACAGATCACATCAAGTGTTGCGATCATCCACGCCTGCGTTGGTGTGATGATTCCTGTATTGATGGCGATGATGCTGACTCGCTTCTTCGGTAAGAACAAAAGCTGGACTGAAGGTCTTGATATCCTGCCGTTCGCACTGTTCGCAGGTGCTGCTTTCACTATTCCTTACGCACTAACAGGTGTTTTCCTAGGTGCTGAGTTCCCATCACTGATTGGTGGTTTGGTTGGCCTTGCGATTGTTGTAACAGCAGCAAAACGCGGCTTCCTAGTACCAAAATCAAAATGGGACTTTGAAAGCGAAGACAAGTGGCCAGCAGAATGGCTAGGTTCTTTGAAGATCGATCTTGATGACACTCATTCAAACAGTAAGCAAGGTCATAAGAAAATGAGCATGGCGATGGCATGGGCGCCTTACGTGCTGCTCGCTGTCACTCTAGTTGCTAGCCGTGTGAGCCCTGAATTCAAAGGCCTACTTAAAAGCGTTAGCCTTTCTTTCAGCAACATCCTTGGCGAGACAGGCGTAAGCACAGCGATTCAACCTCTGTATCTACCTGGCGGTATCTTGGTATTCGTCGCACTGGTTGCTGTTCTAATGCAATCACGCAGCGCAGCTCCACTATCTAAAGCGTTTGGGGAATCGAGCAAGACTCTGATAGGTGCTGGCTTTGTGTTGGTGTTCACCATCCCAATGGTACGTATCTTCATTAACTCTGGTGTTAACGGCGCTGATTTAGCAAGTATGCCAGTAACCACTGCAAACTTTGCAGCTGACCTAGTTGGCGGCGCATTCCCAGCGTTAAGTGCAACGGTTGGTGCGTTAGGTGCCTTCATTGCAGGTTCGAACACCGTTTCAAACATGATGTTCAGCCAATTCCAATTCGAAGTAGCACAAACACTGTCGATCTCTAGTGCTGTGGTTGTTGCTCTGCAAGCCGTTGGTGCAGCAGCAGGTAACATGATTGCGATTCACAACGTGGTAGCCGCATCGGCAACCGTAGGCTTGTTAGGACGCGAAGGCGCAACACTACGTAAGACAATCATCCCAACGTTCTACTACTTGGTGATGACAGGAATCATTGGCCTAGTGGTTATCTACGGCTTCAAAATGACAGACGCACTTATGTAAACCATAAGTCGTTACAAAAGCACTTGGCGTTAATACTCAATTCCCCGACTGCAACACCGTCTAATAAGACAGTTGATGAGTTTCGGAATGGATACTAAAACACATCAACACCCTCGGGTATTAACGCCATTTTCCCGTTTTACAGTTTTACAGTTTTACAGCTTATTTGTTTCAAAGCGAAAGAAAGACAGAACACTTACTTTTCAAGAATTAAAGCAGCCCAAGCCAAGCTCTCATAGAAGGGCAACATCCCAAGAATTTAGGACTGAAATTATGATCATATCCGCATCGACTGATTACCGCGCCGCAGCAAAAGCAAAATTACCACCGTTTCTTTTTCACTACATTGACGGCGGTTCTTACGGAGAACATACCCTACGCCGCAACACGGCCGATCTTGCAGAGATCGCACTCAAGCAGCGTGTACTTAATGACATGTCGGACCTAAATTTGGAAACCGAATTGTTTGGCGAAAAGCTGGCGATGCCGATTGCCTTAGCTCCGGTTGGACTAACAGGCATGTACGCACGACGTGGCGAAGTACAAGCGGCTAAAGCTGCAGACAACAAGGGCATCCCTTTTACGATGTCGACCGTATCGGTATGCCCGATTGAAGAAGTCGCCCCTAAGATTGAGCGCCCAATGTGGTTCCAACTTTACGTGCTAAAAGATCGTGGCTTCATGAAGAACGTATTGGAACGAGCAAAAGCGGCTGGCGTCACAACACTGGTCTTTACGGTAGACATGCCTGTACCTGGCGCTCGCTACCGTGACATGCACTCAGGAATGAGCGGTCCAAATGCAGCAATACGTCGTGTATTCCAATCTATGCGTCATCCTAGCTGGGCAGTTGATGTTGGCCTATTGGGTAAACCGCACGACCTTGGCAATATCTCTACTTACCGAGGTTCTCCAACTAAACTGGAAGACTACATCGGTTGGTTGGGTGACAACTTCGACCCGTCGATTTCATGGAAAGACCTAGAGTGGATCCGTGATTTCTGGGATGGCCCAATGGTCATCAAAGGCATTCTTGATGAAGAAGATGCAAAAGACGCCGTGAGATTTGGTGCAGACGGTATCGTAGTTTCAAACCACGGTGGTCGTCAGCTTGATGGTGTTCTATCAAGCGCTAAAGCACTGCCTGCAATTGCAGATGCAGTAAAAGGCGACACTAAGATTCTGGTCGACTCTGGCATTCGTACTGGCTTAGATGTGGTTCGCATGATGGCGATGGGCGCAGACTGTACTTTGCTTGGCCGCTCATTCGTCTACGCGTTAGCGGCGCAAGGACAAGCAGGCGTTGAAAACCTACTCGACCTGTACGACAAAGAGATGCGCGTTGCCATGACATTAACTGGCGCCAAAACAATCAAAGACTTAACTCGTGAATCTCTGGTAGGGCTAGATTAATCGGCCACGACTCAGGCTCAGATTCGGACTAATGCTTTGGTCTACTTAGACTGAAGTTCAATCGGTGTCACAACAATTCCACTGCCGTTGTGACACCGTTTAAGCACTGGAAAATAAAATAAAAGCTAGGGCGTGTTGATCTTTCGAGCTGATTTTTGCAGCGAGTTGCTGGGTATTTATACAAGGCAGAGGCGTCGATGTGTAGCTAGCCTACATGAGAAGCCGATAACGTAGTAGAAATGGCCAGCAAACGCTGCCCGAAGGGTTCGGCTAAAAGCGTTTTACTCTTTGTTGAGGGGGATTTGCTTAGAGTGACTAGGCTACTTCCCCCTCGCCGCGATTAAAACGCTTTTGACTAGGCGTCCCCATTCGAACAAAATTTAACCACGAAAGATCAACACGCCCTAATCAGTGCCAAATAAGAAGCACAAGGAAGCAAAGATGGAGACAAACACATCCCATGAGCGAGTAATAGACGCACAAGCTTATCAGCAGCTTGAAGCAATACTGGCTCAAAAAATAGAAACGGAACGCATTGTCACTCAAGAGGCAAAGCGCTTGGCTTACGGCACCGATGCGAGTTTTTATCGCTTGGTGCCGAAAATGGTTCTAAGGCTTAAGAACTTAGACGAAATCATATTCACCATTCAAAGCTGTCGTGAACTGGGTATTCATTTTACCTTTCGCGCCGCTGGCACCAGCCTTTCAGGGCAAGCGGTTTCAGACTCGGTACTCATCACTCTAACCGACGACTGGCGTGGCCACGAGATTGTCGATAACGGCAATCAGATCATCCTGCAACCCGGTGTGATTGGTGCTGATGCCAACAAATACCTCGCCCCCTTCCAACGTAAAATCGGCCCAGACCCAGCCTCTATCAATACCTGTAAAATCGGTGGTATCGCGGCGAACAACGCCAGCGGGATGTGTTGTGGTACTGCACAAAACTCGTATCGCACCGTCGAGAGCATGAAAATCGTATTGAGTGATGGCTCCCTACTTGATACGGCTGATAACGCCAACGTTGAGGCTTTCAAGCAATCACACAAAGCGCTGTTTGAAGGCATTGTTGATTTACACAGACAGACTAGCTCGAATCAAGAACTGGCAGACAGAATCCGCCATAAGTACCGCCTCAAAAATACCACGGGCTACGCGCTTAATGCCTTGGTCGATTACCACGACCCAATTGAGATCATCAAACACCTGATGATTGGCTCTGAAGGCACGCTAGGCTTCATCGCTGAGATTACCTACAACACGGTTATCGAACACCCAAACAAAGCTTCGGCGCTGCTGGTGTTTGCCGACATCGAACAAGCAAGTAAAGCCGTGACTACGCTATCAAAAACACCGGTTGCTGCGGTTGAATTGATGGATGGCAGAGCACTGCGTTCAGTGGCTGATAAACCAGGTATGCCTGCATTTATGCCAAGCTTGGATTTAGAAGCCGCAGCTATTTTGGTTGAATCACACGCCAGCTCCCAGCTGGACTTAGATTTACAATGTAAATCAATTTTGGACGCATTAACTGAATACACGATTGTTGAATCGGTTCCTTTCACTTCCGATCCAAAGACAGTCGCGACTCTATGGGGCATTCGAAAAGGCATGTTCCCTGCCGTTGGAGCCGTTCGTGAAGTCGGTACGACCGTTATCATTGAAGACGTGGCTTTCCCTGTCGAAAGCCTTGCTAATGGTATTCGAGAGCTGCAAGAGTTGTTCGATAAATACGAATACAGTGAAGCGATCATTTTTGGTCACGCCCTCGAAGGCAACCTGCACTTTGTATTTACTCAAGGCTTCGACAGCCAAACAGAAATCGATCGCTACGGCGGTTTCATGGATGACGTTGCCGAACTAGTTGCGGTGAAATACCAAGGTTCTCTGAAAGCAGAGCATGGTACTGGTCGTAACATGGCGCCTTATGTGGAGTTGGAATGGGGAAAAGATGGCTACGCCTTGATGCAACAGATCAAAGCGCTGTTTGACCCAGAAAGACTGCTCAACCCCGGCGTTATTATTAACGACAATCCGAATTCACACATAACAAACCTGAAGCCAATGCCTGCTGCCGATGACCTTGTCGACCGCTGCATTGAGTGTGGATTTTGCGAGCCTGTTTGTCCGTCTCGTACGCTGACTCTATCACCACGCCAACGCATTGTTCTCTACCGAGAACTGCAACGCCGCCGCGCTGCGGGCGAAGAAATAGAAGCAAGCGAGCTAGAGAAGACTTTTGAATATCAAGGTATTGATACCTGCGCCGCAACGGGCCTGTGTGCCGAGCGTTGCCCAGTAGGCATCAACACTGGTGACTTGATTAAGAAGCTTCGTGTTGCCAAGTACGAGAAATTTACGCCAATCGCAAAGTGGACAGCGGATCATTTCTCGACCACCACTAAGCTGACCAAGGCTGGCCTCAAAACCAATCAAGTGGCGAGCAAAGTATTAGGCGCAAACACAGTCGGTAAGCTAACCAATGGCTTGCGCTCGATGACTAAAGGTGCGACACCCGTTTGGATGCCAGAAATGCCACAGTCCAACAGCCATACACTAACCTCTTCTCCAATGACGGCAGAAAATTCAAACAATCATAAGAAGGTGGTTTACCTGCCTTCGTGTGCTAGTCGAACCATGGGACAGCAAAGCGATGCAGGCGATCAGCGTCCTCTGACTGAAGTAACCATGTCTTTACTCAACAAGGCTGGATTTGAGGTTATTCTTCCGAAGAAGCTCGACGACCAATGTTGTGGTATGCCTTACGACAGCAAAGGAATGACCGACTTAGCTCAATCGAAGGCTCAGCAGTTGGAAGAAGTGCTATGGCAAGCCAGTCGTCAAGGTGAATACCCAGTACTAATGGACACCAGTCCGTGCGCCAAACGCAGTATTGAGCAGTTCACCAAGCCGTTAGAGGTATTAGAGCCTACAGGGTTTGTAAACCAATACCTTCTTGAACACCTGACGCTTGAGCCACTGCAAGAAACCGTGATGCTGCATGTGACTTGTAGCTCTCGTCGAATGGGTTTGGAAGGCGCGATGTTGAGCCTTGCTAAAGCCTGTACCGAAGAGGTCATCGTTCCTGAGCATATTCAATGTTGTGGTTGGGCGGGTGATAAAGGTTTTACTACGCCAGAGCTGAATGAGGCTGCGGTACACCCACTCAAAGAACAAGTGCCGAGCAACTGTACTCGCGGATTCAGCAACAGCCGAACCTGTGAGATCGGTTTATCACACCACAGTGGCATTCCGTATCAATCAATCTTGTACTTGGTTGACGAGGTGGCGCAATAGCTTCACGCTTACTCCGAGCGATGCGCTCTAGCTTAAAACGAAAAATGGCAGCCCAATCAGGCTGCCATTTCTTTATTCGTTTGATAACACGTTATTTAGCTAGTTGTTACGAGCTGACAGTTAGAGAGATAAGCTCATCAACTCTTCTGGTGAGTAGTGTTCTGCTTCAGCACCTTTGGCGATTAAGTCGATCACTTTAAATTCGCTCATGTCACCAAACTCTTTAGTTAAGTAGTCACGAAACGCTTTCTCGTTAGGCCATTTACCTCGTACGATATAGCCATCTTCTTTGTCGAAATCTTCTGTTTCAAAGAAGGAAAAATCGGTCATACCAATATTGTGGCAATACAAAACGAGATACATGTTGAATCCTTAACGCTGAACACTTAACTAGGCTAAAAACCGATCGACAACCGATCCGAAAGCCAATTCTAAAAAACAGGCTTAAGGTTACAACATAAAAAGCAAATCGAACACTCAATCGAATAGCACGTCGAAAACTTACGCAGCCTGTTCTTTTTCGTTAATCATCAAACATCATGTTAATAGCCGCGCCTAACAGAATCAGCCCAATGATTGGCCCCATTACTGCCAATGGTGCGCGCTCGATGTAAGGCAGGTTCTCTGCAATCATCAAACCCCACTCAGGTTCAGGTGGCTTAGCACCTAAACCGATGAAGCTCAGTGAGGTCAGGCTCAGTGTTATCACTGGCAGCCTCAACATTGCGTGTCTTAGTAGCGGTGGCAACACGTAAGGCAGCAGATAAAAACGGAAAATTCTAAGCTTGCTCGTTCCCCACAACGGTGCGAGATGAGTATAAGGCTGAGCCTTCGCTTCCACTATCAAGCTTGAGCAATGCGCCGCTAATGGCGCCCAAGATACCAATACAATCGCGATTAATGCACTGTTCGGATTCATGCCCGTTAAGCCCGCAACCAACAGGCCTGCAATGATGTAAGGGATACCCTTAGTTATCTCGATAAGGCCTTGGCTAAAGCGGGTATTGAAACCCATGATGATGCCTGTCACCAAACTCAAAAACGTCGCCAAGATACCGGCTTGGAAGGTCGAAACCATACCAGAACCGATTCTCGCTAACAGATCTCGACCAATGCCATCCGCACCCAATGGTGCTTGCCAACTTG
The DNA here is from genome assembly GCF_002875945.1 of Vibrio lentus. Taxonomy (GTDB): domain Bacteria; phylum Pseudomonadota; class Gammaproteobacteria; order Enterobacterales; family Vibrionaceae; genus Vibrio; species Vibrio apostichopi. The sequence goes on along the minus strand of NZ_MCZK01000133.1, from coordinate 15,848 downwards.
GATCCGCTAAGCGAGCAAATTGACTGGTGTATGGGTCGCGAAATGCAGCCCAAACCACGATAGCGATTAAGAATGAAAATATTGAAAAAGCAACAGCACGCTTGGTGCGGCTTTGTGTAAAACGAAACGAAGAGTGACTACTAATCAGCTTACCGCTTTTCAGGCTGTGACCCAGAATCAGCTGTTGAACAAACAAGCTCATGCTGCTCACGGCAATTGAAAACAGCAGCAATACCAACAGGCCGCCTTGCAGCATCGGCAAGTCTTGCGCCTTCGCAGCACCAAGTATCATGCGCCCGATACCCGGAATCGAGAAGATAAGCTCAACCGCAACCGCGCCACCGGTTAAACCAATCACGATCATCGCGATTTGCGGGATCAGACTGCTCAGCGCTCTTTTCAGCGCAAAGCGAATAATTTGATTGGAGTGAACGTTGGCACTGAGCCAAGTGATCACCCAAGGTTCATTTAAAACGCGTTGTAAACTGTCTCTGAGTAGGCGACTAAACAAGCCGCTAGCAGGCAGTGCGAGTGCTAAACTCGGTAGCCAGATATCTTGCCAGCCTTGCCAACCATACGGTGGTAGCCAACCTAACCAGATTGAGAACACCAATATTAATACCGAAGCCACCACATACTCTGACAAGGATATTAATACGGTGCTTAAACTGCTGTAACTCTGCCCCAATTTGCCCTTCTTCCAACTGCGCAAGGTAGCCAATAAGCCTGCACCGCACAGCACGAAAGTCATCACAAGCGCGCTAGACATCAAAAACAGAGATGTAGACGCTGTTTTTTGAATGCCTAATGCAACCGAAGAGCCATCAATCCATGATTTACCTAGATCACCCGAAAAGGCACTTCCTATCCAGTCAATCAGGCGCTCGCTCGCCGAACGGTCAAGCTGAAGATCAGCTCGTACCGCTGCTAAAGCTTCAGGCGTAAGCAGGTGCTGTTGCCCCGCTCGCGCACGCAGAATGGATTGGCTTGGGTCGATGCCTGCAATGTCAGGCATCAAGCCAACAAGAATCACCACCACAATCAGTGAGGCGATTCTTGATAGCCAAGGCGTCAAGAGAAATAAGGTTCGACGCAGAGTCTCAGCAGATAGCATCTATTTAGTTAGCCTGTTTCGCTTTTTTGACTTGTGTAGTTTGGTCAACCAAGCGACGTTCACTTGGGTCACGAACCACATTGCTCACGCGCTCGCTTTCACCTTGAATCACACGTTCGTGAAGCAGTGGAATCGCAGCAAAGTCGTTCAATATTTTTTGCTCAGCTTCGATGATCGCTTGCTGACGCTGCGCACCTAGTGGTTGTAAGTCAGCATGAGTCAGTGCTTGGTCTACCTCTTGAGAACAGAATTGACCAAGGTTGAATGAACCCTTACAGCCAAAGTCACTCATCATGTAAGCCACTGGGTCACCAGAATCTAGAACCGTTGCACGAGAAAGGATGAACGCATCAAACTTGCCTGACAATGCATCGTTTTCAATCTGAGCGTATTCACGAATATCCAGCTCAACTTTGAAACCAGCTGCTTCAAGTTGTTGTTTAAGTAGTGCTGCCACTTCTGGAAGCTCAGCACGGTCGGTAAAGGTACCGATAACAATGCTTTCACCGTTTGCTTTTAGCGTTTTGTCGATTGCTTGACCTTCAGGTCGGATCGGCTCAGCCCAAGCAAGTGCAGGACCTAATAGACCTTGCGCGATGTCCGCGTGGTTTTCATAAACGGTATTTACGATTTGTTCACGGTCTACCGCAGCAGCCGCGACTTTGCGTAGTTCAATATCGCTAAATACACCTGACTTATTGTTTAAGTAAAGCGTGTTGGTACGAGGCATTGCTACTTCGTAAAGCAGGTTCGGATCAATGGTCGCGATTTGTGAAACTGGCACAGCTTCAACAATGTCAGCCGTACCCGTTCTTAGAGCTGCAGCACGAGCAAAACCGTTAGGAACGTATTCTGCAATTACAGATTCAACTTGCGCTTTTTCACCCCAGTAACCATCGAAACGTTTTAGTTTCGCGCTAGTTGTACCGTTGATTTCAGTCAACTCAAACGGACCTGTACCTGCACCCATTGGACTAACTCGACCATCTTCTTGGTACGCGCTTGCTGCTAGGATCGCTAATTGAGGGCTTGATAAACGGCTTGGTAGAAGAGGGTCATCAAAGCTGGTTTTGATCTCTACGCGGTAGTTGTCCATCGCTTTCACTTCTAGATCTACACCATCTAGAATGCGTGGCTTAGGTGCCGCTTCCAGCGCTTTCTGTAGTGAGTTCACAACAGACTCTGCCGTTAATGTAGAGCCATCATGAAATTTAACACCTTGGCGAACCGTGAATTGCCAAGTCAGTGGATCAACGTGTTTCCAATCCGTCGCTAGCATTGGTTGAGCTTCTGAAGTTGGGCTCAAGTTCACTAGCGTTTCAGCCGTGCTCCAACGCGATAGTTTGAAAGCGTCATCAGAAAGTGGCGATAGACCTGTTCTTGGTGGCTGCATCATCGCAACACGAATTTCAGATTTGACCGCAGCTTCGCTCGACTCTGGTTGAGAGTCAAAACAGCCCGTCAAAGGTAGAGCCAGCGCTAGAGCGCAAGCCAGTTTGATTGAATTAAAACGCATAGTTATTTTTCTCTGTAAGCTGTGCTTCGTTGATAAACTGTATTTTGTTAATAAGCTGTATTTCGTAATAAATAAGGTTGTATTAACAAGTAGATTTCGAAAGTGGCTGAGATTGAATCAGCAACTGAGTCGCGGGATGAGCAGGTACGCTCATCACTTGAGGTGTCGGTCCATGTTCCACCATCTCGCCATGGTCAAGAACCAGAATTTCTTCACAAAGCGCCTTTGCTGCGCCTAAATCGTGTGTCACCAAAACGATGCGCATGTCGCGCTTCTTTTTCAATGAATTGAGTAAATCTAACAGCCTTTGACGGTTCACCGGGTCAAGGCTGGCAGTCGGTTCATCGGCCACCAACACCGCAGGTCTAACGACAAGCGCCCGAGCAATAGCCACACGTTGAGCTTGGCCAGTAGAAAGCTGATTAGGTTTCAGAGATAGCAAAGTGGCAGGTAAGCCAACGTCCAACAGCGTCTCTTCAATAATGCTTTCATGGTTGCCAGAAACATCTAAGTTGCTTAGCGGCTCAGCTAAGATCTGTCGAACGGTATAGTAAGGATTGAGGCTGGTGTGTGGTTCTTGAGGCACCAATTGAATCAAGCGACACACCGCGGCTTGTGCTTTGCTATTGCGAATAGGCAGCGAATGACCAAACAGGCTGATTTGGCCAACAGTCGGCTCTTTAAGGCCAAACAGCAGTTCAATCAGCGTTGATTTACCGGCACCAGAGCGTCCAACAATGGCTAAACTTTTGTCTTCAACATTGAGGTCAATGTTCTGTAGCGCTTTGAACGCCTTGCCACCCAACCAACTTGGTATTGAGTAGTAATGCACACCGACATTCTCGAACTTAATCTCAATCGGTGTTTGTGTTTCTGAATCTATCACTGGCATTAACGGCGAGACTTCTGAATTTAATGATAAGGTCGAACTCATGCGATTAGGTCTCTCAATGAACAGCAGAAAGCGTGAGAGCTTGATTCAAGCGCGTGTTTTGGTGCGCCATAAGCCACCACTCCGCCATCATCGATCACCAATAACTTGTCACACGCGAGCGCGCTGTGCAGGTCATGAGTAATAAGCAAACCACCAATTTGGCGTTGCTTAACACTGTCGCGAATAAGCTTAAGTATCTCTTGCTCTGTCACCGGATCTAACGCACTGGTTGGTTCATCTGCAATGATGATATCGGCGTTACCCAGCAAGCCAATCGCAATGCACACTCGTTGACGTTGTCCTCCAGAGATTTGACTCGGATACAACGGCAAGATGGTTTCTGGATTTGGGAAACCGAGTTGTACTAGCAATTCGGTGAGCTTGAGTTTGTCTTGCGATTTAAGCTTAGTGCGAGTGCCCGTGAATGCCAGACTGAGTTGGCCTTCAATGGAAACGAGAGGGTTCAATGCTTGAAGGGCGTCTTGGAAGATAACCGCCGGTCGTTGTGCTGCGGTTCTTTGCAACATAGGCAAACCACACACCGCTTCACCAGACAGGGAAATATGACCTTCAACCTCCACTGTTTCTGGCATAAAGCCCGCAATCGCACGTGAAAGCATCGACTTACCAATACCTGAAGGGCCCATGATCGCCAACAGCTCACCTCGATACACATCGAAGTGGATATCTTGGAAAAGTGTTCTCGAAGAGGTTTTGATCGTTAATCGGTCAACAGACAAAAGTGGGGCTTTCACGCAGGTACTCATAGATAGATGTTATAACATAACAACCCTATCATTTAGCCGACATGATGAAAAGAGAACATTGAACCGTATCGCATTTTATTTGCCGTTTAATTAACCTTTTTGAATAATTCATTAAGAACAAAAAAGCGCCCACTAAATTTATTGTTCATAAATAGTAAAGCGCTTTCATAAAGTCTTAGAAATGGCGATGGTCGTTCTAAATTAATGACACGCTGCTGAGGTATCCTCTGTTGGAAAACACTTCTGTTTAACCTGAGAAATGAACGGATATAGGAATGCAATACGCCCAAGATAGAACAAGGTAAACGCCAACCACAGACCATGATTGCCCCAAATATCGATGGTGAACGCCTGTACCGCTAAGAATACCAACAAAGTCGCGATGCTAGAGTCTCGAACCGGACGTGTGGTTCCTGTTCCGGTAAAGATGCCGTAAACCGTCAAGCCAAAGCCTGCCACCAGCGGGAACACAATCAGCCACGGAGCCATCTCTTGATACAAGGCAACCAGCGTTGGAATATCGGTAAACAAGAAAACAATGCTGTCTTTAAATACCAAGGTCAATAGCGTTAGCGCAGCAATAAAACCGGCCGTCCACTGGAAGTTGAGCCTTAACACACGGTCAAGCATTGAAGGATTTTTCTGGCCGACCGCTTTGCCAGCAAACACACTTGATGCGTTGGCAATGCCATCAAACATGTAACTAACAATGAAGGTCACCTGCATCAAAATCGCATTAGCAGCCAAAACATCGGTACCCAGCTTTGAGCCTGTACGCGCCATCATATTGAAAAATACCAAGATACAAATTGTACGCAACAGTAAGTCAGTATTCGAAGAGATGATTGTCGACAGGTCTTTCTTAGTCATCTTTGAGCCTTGCAGGAACTCAGAGACCGAGATGTTGCTGCTCTTCATCACCAGTGTCATACCAATCGCAAAAGTAGTGATTTGTGCAATCAAACTTGCGTAAGCAACACCAGCCACACCCAAGTCGAAATAGAGCACGAATACCGCATCTAAAACAATGTTCAACACATTACCAAACACTTGTGTGTAAAGGACTTCTTTGGCTTTCGCCTGTCCCATTAACCAACCAATAATGGTGTAGTTGAGCAGTACAAAAGGCGCGCCATAAATCAAAATACTGAAATAGATGTGCGCGTGCTCGGCCACGTTCGCTTCAGGCTCTATCACCCACATCGCACCTTGCCAGATGAGCGGTTGTATCAAGATAAAGATTAAACCTACCAAACCAGACAACACAAATGGGCGCATCAAGCTGCCCGCTAACTCAGAGCGGTTTCCTCTACCCAATGCCATCGCACTTTGCCCTGTCGTACTGACGCGGAAAAAGCCAAACAACCAGTACATGGTGTTCATAATGATGGTGCCAATCGCCACACCACCAATCAGTTCAGCGATGCCAAGCTGACCAATCACGGCGGTATCGACAGCGCCAAGCAGAGGCTGAGTCACCGTTGAGATGATAAAAGGGAAAGCGATTTTCAGATAATCTTTGTGGGTAATGGTCATATTCTAGCGAGTGATATTAAGAACTATTTGCAATTAAAACGGAATGCTATCGTTTAATCCGTACGTTGTCATCATTTACTGGGGTAAATTATCAACAAAGCATATTTAGCTTAGTTCACCTGCATAGAATCATTGGCTGCTATTGGTCGTGATAATTTGTCTAAACAAAAGATCAAAGTCTGGTTCAAGAAAACAGCACAACCATCGATTAGTAAAAACTCACGGGAAGGTAGAAATCGAGTTCGAACACTTCATCGCTATTCAAGAAATGATTCTGATGATAATGCACATAAGCGGGCGTTGAACGCTGCTTAAAACCTGACGTAGGTAGCCACTTTTCTAAGGCCATACTGATCTGTGGGAGCAGTTCTCCATAACGGCCATTGAGCCTAAACACCGCATGTAAGCCACCGGGAATCACCATCTGATTAACCACACTGCGATACTTAATCGGTTCATTGATCGCGATACACGCCACGTAGCGGCACTGGTCCATTTCAACCCAAGCAGGGTTTGAGTGATGCAAACCAAATTGACTCGAAAAGTCGCGCTGTTCTGAGTTCGCCCACGCTTTCAATATCAGCCACGCGTTGCGAATGGAGCGGTTATAACCCGTATGTCGAACATAAGCCGCCATGCGCTCAGGTGTTTCAACGATCTTAGGTTCGGGTAACACTCGTTGCGCCACGTTCAAATAGCCCGCCGCGACTTCGGGATCTTTCAAGTAGGGTTTTTCTGCTATTTGTAAATCATGTTTACGCCATTCTCCCGGTGACATGTTAAAGGTCGCTTTAAACGCTCGGCTAAATGAAGACACCGAACTAAAACCACACTTACTGGCAATTTCCACCACTGAGGACGTGGTATCGAACATCAATTGATTGGCCGCATACTCCATTCGAGTGCGTCGAATGTACTGATGTAGCGACTCCCCAACCACGCTTTTAAAGGTGCGATGGAAGTGTTGCTCAGAATAAGCCGCAATCTCGGAGAGCGCTTTTGCCGACAAAGGCTGGCTGATGTCTTGGTGAATATGGAACAGAACATCATTGATTCGGGATATGTGTTGTCGTGACATTTTTCAAATAGCATAAATGGACATGTTTATGAGCATAAACGGACACGCTTATTTTTACAATTGCCGTGTAATATCAAGCGATAGAATAAAAACGAAAAACGACGAGACACAACACATGGAAATCGCACAGTCATTACAACAGATTCAATCTTCATACATTCGAGAGATCCTCGCAGCCGCAAGCGATCCAAATGTCATCTCATTGGCCGGCGGTTTACCGGACGAGAAAACATTCCCTATCGATTTGATGAAGCCAACGCTAGAAAACCTAGCGAACATGCCTGAAGTTTTCCAATACGGCTCGACAGCGGGTTACGGACCGTTGCTTGAACACCTTACACAAAGCTACCAATTGCCAGAGACTCACACAGCGATGATCTGTACCGGCTCTCAGCAAGGTTTGGATTTGATTGCACGTGCGTATGTTGATCCGAATGATGTGGTTGTGATGGAAGCGCCAAGCTACCTAGGTGCGATGCAAGTGTTTGGTTTGGTTCAAGCGAACATTGTGACTGTGTCTCAAACTGAATTTGGCCCGAACCTTGATGAACTAGAAACGTGCTTTGAACAGCAATCGCCAAAAATGTTCTATGCCGTACCAGATTTTCACAACCCAACGGGCGTTTGCTGGACAACAGAAACTCGTCAAAAAGTGGCTGAGCTGTGTATCAAATACAACGTGGCATTCATTGAAGATGCGCCTTACCGCGAACTGCGCTTTACAGGCACTGAGCTGCCAATGGTTTCTTCGTTCTGCCCTGATAACTCTATCGTTCTTCGTTCATTCTCTAAGATTGCATCGCCAGGTCTACGTATCGGCGCGGTAACCGGTAAACGCAGCTACCTTGAGCCACTAATCAAAGTGAAGCAAGGTGCGGATTTACACTCAAGTGTACCAATGCAAGCACTGCTGGTTGGCCTTCTGAAACATGAAGACTTTAACGTGCATATGGAAAACATTCGCACCCTGTACAAGTCTCGTTATGAAGTGCTGTTTTCAGAACTAGAGAAACAACTGCCTGCTGACTGCGTATTAAAATCCGTAGATGGTGGAATGTTCATTTGGGTTGAAATCCCAGAGTGTGACACCTTTGAACTGGCTAAAACTCTACTCTCTAATGGTGTGGCGGTTGTACCAAGCCCAGTATTCTATCCAAAGGCTGATGAAGCAAAAGCTGCACTGCGCTTAAACTTCACCAATGCCAACCCAGAAGAATTAACGGAAGCGGTGAAACGCTTAGCGGAAGTACTTAACCAAGCGTAATCGCTGATTAAGTCAGACAGATTAATACCAAGGCCCTGCTGTATTTTACAGCAGGGCCTTTTTGTTTGGCACCTTCACAGCTTAATCTTTTAATCTTTCAATCTTTCAATCTTTCAATCTTTCAATCTTTCAAATATGCATTCATCACGTTCAACATTGTCTATTTTTGAATGCTAAGTTCCTGCATAAGATAAGCACATCAAACGACGACACCACTTATCACTGAAAGGTTATGACTATGAGTACACAGCAACTGATTCTTGAGCTTACGTTAATCGGATCGATGTTTTTAATCACCGGCTTTTTCCTATTTCGCTCATACAACTCAAGTGATGCGCTGTTTCTGAAAGCACAAAAAATTCTGACTGGCTTGCTGGGCGCATTCCTTTTGATGGCAGGCACAGTAAAATTCTTTGACCCGTTCACGACCATGTTTGCGAAGCAGATTGCGTTTAGCGAGCTTCCTTTCCCAACACTTTCTCGCTGGGCAGGTCAGTTAGGTGAAATGACGGCAGGTGTGTTGTTGTTAGTGGTTATGATTGGCGGACGCAAGCTGAACACCGAATTACGTAACAAGGCGATGCTCGCTTCAACACTGCTGACTACCTCTATCATGGTGGTTGCGGTATACGTTCACCTTTTACCAAGCGTGCCTGCAGAGGTGTTGCCACTGCAATCTAAACCACCGGTAATGACGCTGATCATCCTTGGTTTAGCTTGGCTTAATGCTTATCTGTACCACAAGAACAAATAGCCGTTATCTAAATAGTTCGAACCTCAACGCCAGCTTAGTCTGGCGTTATTCGTTTCTATCTTCATTAATCGAAGCCAAAAACTCAGCAGAATTCTCAAACCTCTCAAAGATCATATCCCTAAACGCCACCACCCGGCTTGCTATCAGCTTTCTATCCGCCCACAGCATAAAAGCTTTGCCTGTTGGGCATTCGACGTCTGGCAACACCTGAACCAATTTGTCTTGCGCCGCAAAGCGCTCAAATGGCGATTTCGGCATCAAGCATATCCCGGCCCCCAACAAGGTCGCCTCAATATTGAGCCTTAAACTACTGATCGAGTACTTAGGTTGGTAAGGCACGCGAATGGTTTTGCCTTGCTGCTTCAAATCCCAGTAAGGCATGTTGTTTCCAGACAATAAGCGATGTGAAATCAGCTCTTCAGCACTGCTCGGCATACCATGCTTTTCGATATAACTCGGAGAAGCCGCTATCACTAGTGGTGACTCAAACAACTGGCGTTGGATTAAGTGCGTGGCATGCGGAGGACTGGTCACCAAGGCTAAATCGATCTGCTCATCAAAAAAGCGCTCTGTGCCAGCACTGAAATGAATCGAGATATTCACCTCTGGGTGTACCTCCATAAACTCAATCGCGAGCTTCTGTAAAAAGTAATCCGCGAACGGCTCTGGGCATGACACACGAATCTCACCGGTTAATACTGGCTGGCTATTGGATAGCTGAGTCCACTCATGATCAAGCTGAGAAAAAAGCGAAGCAAAGCGTTGATAATACTCATCACCCGCCGTCGTCAGTTGGAATTGCTTAGCATTACGATGCACCAGCTTTTCACCGAGTTTATCTTCAAGATGAGCCACGGCTCTAGATAAGGTTGGCGCAGACACATGGGTTTGCAGGCTTGCCGCGGCAAAACCACCACACTCAACAGACTGACAAAACAGGTATAGATTGGAGATGTCTTTAGCTTTCATATATGCACGATTCAGATTCAAAACTGTCTATTTTTGATTGTTACTACCGAGATTAGAATAGAGCCATCAATGAGTCAATCGGAGCACATCATGAAAAAACTTCCACGTAAATTCCAATACCCACTTATGGTTTCTATGGTACTGCCAACTATGCTACTCAGCATGCCTGCCATTATGGTTGCTAAAAACCTACCGCAAGGCGGCGTGTTTTTTGATGCTTGGGTAACGGCTGTCGGCCAAATGCTTCCATCAGCATTATTATTGTTAGCTGTGGTTGCCCCAACGGTGCGACTGTTCGTGACTAAGGTGTTGTTGGAGCCGGTGAACAAGTAGTTAATAGATTCATTGATAGTATCAACATTATTGACATTTAACGGTCTTTGGGATTATTGTTGATACTATCAACGTATATTTCTATGGAGTGAGTATGTCATCGGTTATGCAGATCAGAAGCGAGTTACGTTATCTCGTTCGCGAGCTTGGGCTATTGGATAAGAACTGCCTTAATTCAGGCTTATCACTGACACAAGTCCACCTTCTTACCTACCTGCGTAAGAATGGAGTCACGCCCTTTTCTGAGCTCAGCGTACAGCTCAGCGTCGAGAAAGCCTCTCTTAGCCGAACCCTCAACTCTCTGGTTGAAAAGCAATATATCGAACCATCTTTGAGTGAAACGGATAAACGTCAGAAGTACTTTTCACTCAAAGCTGAAGGATTGAAAAGACTAGAAGAAGCCGATGAGTCAGCCAACAATGAACTGTCTCAATTGCTGAACCTAATGAGCCCAGAAGATACCCAAAATGTGATTGATGGACTAAGAACATTACGACTCAGCGCTTTTCAGAAAAACGCCACGCACAACAAAGCCAGAATTCAGCTCGAAGCTTGCACTTCGGTATACCGCACTGAGATCGACAGTTTGATCAGAGATACCTTTTCTGGTGAACAAAGTATCCCACAACATCTCATTCCATTATCTCCTGACATTCCTCAGAAATGGTGGTTAGCACGTTCAGGAGAATATGTTTTAGGCGCCGTAGCAGCATGGGAGAGCGATGGAGAATGGCACTGGGGGCGATTTGTTGTCGACAACCGATTCCGCGGCCTTGGCATAGGAAAAGCATTGGCTCGTTACTCATTAGTTCAGGCGTCGAAAGACATCAACGAAATCTATATCGAAGCGCGCGACACAACCGTCAATATCGTAAAAGGACTCGGTGGAGAGGTTTTAGGTGACAAGTTCGACTTCTATGGGATGCCCGTAACGCCGATGCGATTAACGAGAGAGCGACTCAATGAAGCAACTGAAACTCAAGAGTTTACGCTACCTACTCACCTGTAATTGAGCCGTAAAAGATTACGTGACTCAATACATTACTCGCCTGCCAATCATTACGCTTTGGCAGGCCTGCATGTCGCAATCCTCTTACCTATTCATCCCACTTCATGAGCATGTATCTTTGCAAGCCTAAAACCACACAAATCAAAATGATAAATAGCCCTACTTTTGGTTGGTTTTTGTCCTACATTGGCTTGGTTATACTGCGGCGGATTTTAATAAGCCAATATGGGCAAACCTGAGTGAATCAAACTCAGTCTGTACCATAAAAGGCAACGCTCTGGATTTACGTTCCAGCTCGCAGAAAGGAAAAACCATGTCTCAATATGTTGTATGTGCTTTGTATAAATTCGTAGCACTTGATGATTACCAAGAAATTCGCCAGCCACTAACTGACGTTTTAGAAGCCAACCAAATCCGCGGTACTTTGCTGCTTGCAAGTGAAGGTATCAACGGCACTGTTGCAGGTAAGCGCGAATCTATCGACGCTCTTCTTCAATGGTTCAAGCAAGACCCACGTCTGGCTGATGTTGTTTACAAAGAGTCGTTCAACGAAGAACAGCCATTCAACCGCACCAAGGTGAAACTCAAGAAAGAGATCGTAACCATGGGCGTTGAAGGTATCGACCCTCGCCACGTTGTCGGCACTTACGTTAAACCAAACGAATGGAACGACCTCATCTCTGATCCAGATGTAATTTTGGTTGATACTCGTAACGACTACGAAGTCGATATCGGCACGTTCAAAAACGCAGTAAACCCGAACACAGAAACCTTCCGTGAATTCCCTCAATATGTGGCAGATAACCTCGACCCTAAGAAACACAAAAAAGTCGCGATGTTCTGTACGGGTGGTATTCGCTGTGAAAAATCAACAGCCTACATGAAAGAGCAAGGCTTTGATGAGGTATACCACCTTGAAGGCGGCATTCTTAAGTACTTAGAAGAAGTACCAGAAGAAGAGAGCATGTGGGAAGGCGACTGCTACGTATTTGATGGCCGTGTTGCGGTAAACCACCAGCTAGAAAAGAGCGATTACGATGTATGTAACGCTTGTCGTCTACCAATCACAGACGAAGACAAAGCGTCTGAGCACTTTGAGAAAGGCGTAAGCTGCCCTAAGTGTGTTGATAAGCACAGCGACGAGCAAAAAGCCCGTTTTCGTGAACGTGAAAAGCAAGTTCAACTGTCGAATGCTCGTGGTGAAACCCACGTAGGCGGCGATGCAGCTCACCTTATCGATCAACGTAAGAAAGAAAAGCTAGCACACAAAGAGCAGCAACGCTCTGGTAAGAAAGCGAAGTAAGCTTTCTGCTTTCAACACGTATAGTTCTAAACATATAACGATAAATAGTTAAGCTATATACATACAAAAGGGCGCAAGTTCGAGGATTATCCCACGAGTTTGCGCCCTTTTTTGATCGCTTTACGGCTTTGTGTTTTGAACCACATTTCTTTCGAAAAATTGCTTCTATACTGTTAATAATTCGACTAGAGAGGAAGTGCCAATGCTCAATGAAAACCATGCCTTTATCTTAGATTTCCCAGATCTTAAATTAGACATTGTTCAGCTCAACCACGACGACGAAAAATTCAAAGCAGACATGCAGAAATACCACCAACTCGACTACGACATCCGTCAGCTAGAAATCTCTGGCAGCCCTATCGATGACGACAGCATGCACAATCTCAAAGTAGAACGTATGGCGCTAAAAGACTCGCTACACAAACAGCTCACTCGCCATCATGCACTTAAGCTCGTTTAAGCGAGCCTCTACAAATAAGACTTTCAGAGCCACGCACACCGCGTGGCTTTTTCGTTTAATATAATCAAGCACATAGACAAACTACTTCACCAAATATGTTACTGTTTGCTTAATCGAATAGATTGATAAGGAGCGAGCACCGTGATAACTGAAGACGGAAACATACAATTCAAACTCGTTCCAAGCTCTGAATTTGAAGCTCTATTTAATTGCGTTAAACAGGGCATTTTCACACATGTTGATAAGACTTTCGGCTGGGATGATGACTTTCAACGTCAACGCCTAATCAAAGATTATCATCCCTCTTGGTTTCATTGGATATACCATAAAAACGAAAGAGTCGGACTCGTCTGCTTCAAGCCTTACGGCAACGCATACCATGTGCATCTTCTGATCATTTTCCCTCAATACCAAGATCAGTCTCTTGGTAAAAAAGTCATGTCACGCATCCACGAGAAAGCCCATCAAGAACAACGAAACCAAGTCACTCTGTCGAGCTTTAGAAGTAACACCCGCGCCATCAGTTTTTATCAGGCACTTGGCTACTAAGTTGTTGATGACAGCGATGCTCACTTTATCGCCTTGGCATTAAAAGTTTATAAAATACAATTAGATATATAATAAAAACAATTGATAATGATATAAATTACAGGCACTAAACATTCACGATAGATATCACTCGCAGATGTTACCCACCTAATTAGATATGTCTCTAGAATAAACACTCCAGCTATTTCCGCTATATACCGTTTTGATACATTCCTCATCAATGGCATTCAATTTATAAATAGTCATATTTATCAATGACATTCCCCCAATTGATTCCAGAGTAGTAAATTTTTATCAATAACTTAATAGGAGAACTAACATGAATGGTCAACGTTCACTGTTAGCAGTGGCAATAGCCCTAGGGATAGCAGGATGTGGTAGCGACAGTTCAGATAGCTCCACAACTGATACTGGCGGTTCAACAGCAACTTCAGCGTCTTTAACAGCAAAGGCCGCTGATGGCTATTTGGTAGGAGCCAATGCCTGTTTGGATCTAAACAGTAATAAAGTTTGTGATAAGGATGAGCCAAGTGCCGTAACGGGTGACGATGGTTCGTTTACGATTGATAACCTAACTCAAGAACAACTTGAACAAGGTACTCTGTTGATCGAAGTGGTTGCTGGACAAACCATCGATACCGATAACCCAGGTGTCGTTCTAAACAAGAGCTATCGCTTAACTGCGCCACCAAAATCCGCATTTATTAGCCCATTAACGACTCTGATTCAAAATGAAATCGAGAGTGGTTCTTCGTTAGAAGAAGCTAAAACAGCTATTCAAGAGAAGTTGGGGACAACACTCGATTTAACACAAGATTATATCGAAGCCAAAAACAATAATGACTTAGCCGATTCACAAAAAGCGGCTTTTGAAAACCTACACCGCGTTGCTCAAGTTACCGCTTCAGTCATGGCAGAGAATACTGACGCACTATCAGAAACCGCAGCGGGTGCTGGGATCTCTGTAGAAGCGCTCACGGCCTTGATTAATGAAGAAGTCACTCGAGTCCTCGAGGAAGTCGTAAAAAATATTGAAGCAGCTGGAGATAACTTCAACCCAAGCGATATTGCTGGCAGTATTAATCGCGATCACATCGCCATTGATGACTCTAATCTCGAAGATAAAATTAAAGAAAATGTGGCAAATAAAGGCTCTAAGCAAGCCGACCTCGCGAAGCTCATCAAAACAGACGGTATCAATTGGTTTGGCGGCGATAATGACACTGGCAAAGATTTAGTGGTTGCCTATGGAACATTGAAGTCTGATTCAGATAACTCAGTGACCGAAACCAGTTATATTTATGATTACTTTGCTGAGCAATTTGTTGAGTTTGAATATACCCCTGACACAAATAATATGGTATTGGGTCAAAACGGTTGGGAAGCGAGCGATGATACCTTAACCAGCATTAAGCCGAACAAAGACGGCAGCTTAACTCTAGAATCTAGAAGCTCGATTTTTAGTGAAGTTGCTAGCGCCAAGCAATTAGATATCAGTGGGCTCAATGTTCGTTCCATCATGGATCAAACGGATGATGAGAACGTTTGGTCTAACATTATGCCAGCAGGTTTAAAATTCCCTGACAACACAACCGCATATAAATTGTCTGTAGAAGACATCAACGACAACATTTATACCTTTTACAAAGGTGATTGGTGTGCCGAGCACGCTCCGGATCGCTATGAAGCGCTCAATAACATGTGTAACGGCATTAGCGCCTTTAAGAATGGCAGCGATACATGGCTTGCCACTTTGGTATCGACCATTGCTGAAGATGAATCGGATCGTCATAACACTGCATATAACAACCATGCAGATTTAATTCCAATGGCAGGCATGGAAAGTGCTGAGATATTTGCACAGCTGCTTTCTAACGGCACCGTAGTTTATTATACAAGAGCATGGAATTTAGATTCTACATTCTCCAAATTGTCAGAACTCGGTTCGTGGAAAGATGAATCAGTAAATGGCGAGGTATTACGTAAAGTTACCATTCCTGAATCTATCCACTCGCAAGCTACATGGTCTAACTACCAAAAAGAAGATAACTCCGCTTACTTGTCTGTAGTCGAAGGCTTTGTACGTATTACCTACAAGGAAGTTGAAGATGCAGGCAGTGAGGCTTATGTTTTTGATGAAGCGACTAAGCAGTTCATTTTGGATAACGCATTAACACCACAACCTTTACACCCTCTCAACCTACAGGCTTGTCTTGACTCGCTGCCGGATGCTGAGTTCATTGTGAAGTGGTCAAGTAAAAC
>NZ_MCZK01000132.1 GCF_002875945.1 Vibrio lentus | reverse complement strand
CCATGGGTTAGGTCTATCAATTACAGAAATTGTGATTTTCATTCACTGAACCCACCCACCTTAATAACCACTTCATCATTAAATTAATATACTACTCTGTAATGCAGCAGGTTTATCCCAACAAACAAAACAGGGCACAGCCTGCTAGCGGTTTGCCAACAAGCTGTGCTCTATCTTCTTACTCGGCTTCTGCCGCTTCAACGGCTAACAAGTCTGCCATGTCATTACCCTTATCACCTGAATGAGCTTTGACCTTTCTCACCTCTACGTATTTCTGTGAACGCAGTTCGTCGATTTGTTGCCATAGATGACGGTTCTTTACTGGCTTCTTATCTGACTTACGCCAACCTTTGTCCTTCCAGTTATCTAACCAACCGTTGTAGCCCTTTACACAGGAATCACTGTCTGAGTAGATGACATCGCCATCCTGTGCATACTCTAGACCTTCGATTAAGGCCATTAGCTCTAATTCTGCATTGGTGGTACTGCGTCTGATAGTGATGCTATCTTGATACTCTACTTCACCGTGCTCATTAAAGGCTGCAATACCAATTCCACCCTGTGTGCATCCGTGTTGATTGTTTGGTGCCGCACCGTCTACGTAAATTGAAAAACTCATTTTATTTCTCTCTCTAATTGAAAAAGGAGCCCTCAATGGCTCCCTGTTGATGTGATAACTATGTTCGTTGTTGCTTGTGGTTAGCTTTGGCTTTCTCGCATTGCTAGACGCTGTTCCATCCATTCTTCGATTTCACTCTCTACCCATGCGACAGCGCGCCCACCCAGTGACACCGTTTTAGGAAAGGTATTCTCTTCCATAAACTTATAGATGCTTGAACGACCCAATCCCGTTAACGCTATTACTTCTTTCAGTCTTAAGAATCTCATTGGGAATAGCCTCCTGTTTGTATATACCCATGAGATGAGCCACCGCTGTAAAAAAATGCAGCAGCCCTAACCTGAATTAACGCTGACTCCCCCCGAAACTCCTTCTACGATCACCAAAATGCTTCGTATCTTCTTTAGCTAAATAACTCACATGCTTAAACAGCTCATCAAACGCATCGTCAAAGTCATCAGAGTTACGGTTCAAGCGATGAATAACCACGCTGTCACTGTTCTTTCTCTTTGAGAAATGCACTAACCCATTTGCTTCTTCATAATCAACACCGACGACTCTCGCCCATGCCTCCACGATAAAGGAGCCTAAATTATCATTTGGCGTTTGAGTTTGTCCCAACCAGTTAAATCTGTCCTTATTGAACATGAGTAATAAATGATAGTGGTCATTCATTGAGGTAGAGCGCTCTCTAACCCACACATTTCGAACCTTACAGGGATGAACCCTACCACCCTCTTGTCTTTTTTTTCGCTTGCCAGAGTAAGCTATCTGTGACTGCAACGAGCGGATAAAGTCAGTGATGACATTGCCACACTCTTCATTGGACCTTAGCTTTGGAAATCTCAAATCTACACGGATAGCCATGAGGCGAGGATAGTCATCTAATGCTCGTTCAATGGTGGCGTGCATTTTTTCTAAGTAATCGAGGTACAGTGGACCGTGTGCCGTCTGGATAGGATGACCAAGAAAGGTTTTCTTAATGGTGAGTCTAAGGTTTTTGTTTTTTCTAGAACGTACATTCATTGCTATCTATTCCTATGTTGAGGTTCATAGATAGGTCGATGCCGTTATTTATAATGGTGTACTGTGAGTCACTTGGTGTGACTCAGGGATATGTGATGATGTAGTCGTGTACTAGGTATGGTAGATGTCTAGTTATTAACGTAATAATACTAACCAGACAGACATATCCTTCTTTACCCCTCAAGGTTTAAAGCGTTTCAATTAGGTTTCCACACCATTCAAATCAACAACAAGCATACAAACAATCAACAACTGATGGTGAATTTTATAGGAATGAAATACTCCTTCGCTTTCAAGTTACATGATGACAACTGAATACAAACAAAGGTGATAGGCTCATTTAACACTCAGGGTTATCTGAAATAACGCTCCTTCATCCACTAATCAAACTGATTCATTCCTATTGAAGTGGTCAAGTAAAAC
>NZ_MCZK01000131.1 GCF_002875945.1 Vibrio lentus | reverse complement strand
AACTCGTTTCATCTCGTCACCAGTTCGTGATTACTTTAAGAGGAGGCTATCAGCTTCGCTTTAAAGTATGTCGGTCAAGTGAGTCATCAATACACCGTCTGGAAGTGCTGCGCTGGCTTAGAAGTGATTTCTGTCGTTGGATGGTATTCAGTGGGTAGTGACAAGGCTAGCCCACCTGTACTAGAATGATTATGTCACTAAGCATTGCTAGTACAGCTTCTAAGCGAATACTAGAATACTTCCTAAGAGCCGGAGATCGCAAGGTCACCGGCTTTTTTGTGCCTGTTATTTAAGGGCAATTGAACATAATAGGAATAATAAACATCAAAATAAGTATAACTTTACCTCTCCCAATGGTGTGACTAGAATCACAGAAAAGTCTGGAGTTATTAATGAAAAGCATATCTACAAAGTTACTAGTTGTTCCTTTTATTTTTTCTATTTTTCTTATTATAGGAAATTTTATCGCAAACCAAACCTCTGATGAGGTCATGAGAGACTTTCATTCTGTGTATGACGATAGAGTTGTACCATTGTCAGATTTGAAACTAATTTCTGATTTATATGCCGTGGATGTCATTGATGCTGCGAATAAATTCAATGTTGGACTTTTGGAGCGTGATGTTTTTGAAGAGGGGGTTATTTCTGCAATGGAAAGTGCTGATCAGGTTTTATCTAAATATCTCCTGACATCATTAACTCAAGAAGAAAATCTTCTTGCTCAAAGCTTGGTGGAGAAAGTCAATAAGGTAGAAAAATTAGTACCAAGGATACTTGATGAAAATAGGTCTTTGGTTATGAGTAATGAGGAAATGATTACTAAGCTGTATGTACTGATTGATGATATGGGAGAAGATGTTGGGTCTTTGATTGAATTGCAGCTAAATGTCACTAAAGAGGTTTTGTTGAAATCAGAGGAAAATCTACACTCAAGCTCTGTTTTCTCATGGTTTTTGGTTGCTTTTTCTACTGCTATTGCCACTGGCTTCTCTTTATTTTTGGTGAAGCGTGAATTACGAAGTTTGCCTTCTCTCGTTACTTGGATCCGAGCGTTAGAGGGGGGGGATTTATCTCAAGTTAATATTAAACAAGGGAATAATGAATTAGATTCTATTTCAGAGTCGTTGTCTCGACTGTCTTTGAAACTTAGTGCTACTTTGTACCAAGTTCACACCAGTATGGACTCTATTAATCAAAAACAAGATGAGTCTATTGAGCTTGTTGAAATTAGCCGAAGTAATTCTCTAAATGAGCAATCTTCTGTAGAGCAAATTGCAACCGCATCTACTGAGTTATCTTCAACAGCGAGGGATGTTGCCGATAACGCTCAAAGGGCGGAACAATCGGCCATGGAAGCGAATGAGATAATCCAACAGAGTCAGAGCACCCTTAAGAACTCTACCGATACAACTGAGGAGATATCTCAATCAATATCTGAAACTCAGACGATAGTTAATTTACTTCGAGAGCACTCGGAGCGCATTAGCAGCGTGGTAGATGTCATTAATAACATCTCAGAGCAAACGAACTTATTGGCTCTAAATGCCGCTATAGAGGCTGCTAGAGCTGGGGAACAGGGGCGAGGCTTCGCTGTTGTTGCGGATGAAGTTAGAGCGTTAGCTGGTAAGACTCAACAATCTACGATTGATATTCAAGAAATCATTGCACAGCTTCAAGAGCAATCAAGGAAAGCGGATGAATCTATGGGGCGCAATGTAGAGTTAATGATTGTCACTAAATCGACAACCGGTGAACTCGCTCAATCGTTTCATACCATATCAGAGAAGGTATCGAGTATTTCAGAGGTGAACTCTATCGTTGCGACTGCTTCGGAAGAGCAAAGTGCCGTAACTGCCGATATTTCAAGTCAGCTGGAAAATATGAGCATATTGGTTCAGCAGAATATCGAGGGGATTGAAAGTACAGTTAAAGCCTGCGACTCGGTTGTAGAGGTGACGAAAGAGTTGAGTTCTGAATTGAGTTTTTTCAAGGTAGACAAATAATGAATCAGAATAAATGTGTTTTTTGTTATCGTGGTGATGTTGAGCTGATTTTACTTGGTTCTGGTCGAAGTTGTTCTAATTGTCTTGTTATTGCTCACGACTTAGTTCATATCGAGGGGTTTTCTCCAGAAAACAAAGTTGAAGAGGCTGTGCTATCACTAATTTTCTTTTTAGAAACCGATTTGGTTTTAACTCGTGAATTGCTTAAATCTCAATCTTTAAGTGGTGATATCCAGACGGTAATTGGGCAAAAAAAAGAAAAGCTAGCTGCTATTGAGGTTAGTTATTCGGGAGTGGAAGAGTCTTACACTAAGAAAATAAAAGATCTACTGAATGAACATACAGTGCTGCTCGGACTTTACGCTGATTTACCATAACGGCACTTAGTGCGTACCGAGATTTAGATGCAAAAACACCTCCGATCTGGAGGTGTTTTTGCAAGGAGGGCATATGAAAACTCAATTTTTGCTGCCTTATGAGTATAGAACAGGTTTTTGATGTGTGTAGATTTTGCTTGAATTTAACGTAATGACACTTAGTGCACCGAGATTAAGATACAAAAAAGCCTCCCATACGGGAGGCTTTTTTCGTTATTGGCATCAAACTATTACTACCAAAACTCAGGTTGAGACATGCGAGTCGGGAATACTCTTAAAATCTCAATACAGTTATCTTTGACTCGATAAGGTATGAGATATGGATACTTATTTAGGACAAGCTCTCTTGTTCCAAACACTCGGCCTGTGCGACCCATAGCTGGATTTGTTTTTAAGAGGTTTGTTAAGTCATAGACCTCTTGAACAAATTCACGTGATGATCGTGGGTTGTGTTCGTGTAGATACTCCGCGGACTGCTCTAGGTTGACTAAGGCTTTTCTCAGCCACTTAATCTGCATTCACGCCCCACTTAGAGAAGACATCCTGCACTTCTTCCTTATTGGCAAACTGTCCCGAATCAGCTTCATTCAGAGCGTCTTTGATTTCATTAATCTGCCAAAGCTCACGAACTAGGTAATCTTGAATTGCTTGGTTGGTAATCCATGACTTTGTTCGCCCCGTGGATTTTGCAAGTAGTGTTAGTTTTTGTTCGATATCTTCGGGGATTCTGACTGACATAGATGGCATGGTAAGTCTCCTTGTATTACATTGCTTACATTGCTTACATTGTAATACAAAGTGTTCATTTACCATAATAGGAATAATAACTACCAGATTATCGAGTGGTTGCACGTCACTTTTTAACCCGCTTCCTTGCTTTGGGTTTGTAACTAAATTTAGTTGCAGTTATGCTTGGGTTAATTGTTTAGTTGAGATATGTAATGGGCAAGAAAGACAAGTTGCTGTTAAGCCTAGCCAACGCTAGAAAAGTTTTTGCATGGAATGAACTGTCTTCTTTGTTAGTTTCTCTTGGTTATGTGAAGAAAGAAATGGCGGGTTCAAGAGTTCGTTTTTATCACAAAGAAAAAGATGCTCTCTTGTTGCTGCATAAGCCTCACCCTGAAAATGAAATTAAGGGTGGTGCTCTTAAATCGGTCAAAGAACATTTGAAAAATGAGGGTTTCTTATGAGCTATCTGAAATATAAAGGATATCTAGGGACGATTGAGCCTGATATGGATGCAGGGATCTTGTTTGGTAATTTGGCTTTCATTAAAGATACCGTAACGTATGAAGCCTCAACCCTTTCACAATTAGAGAATGAATTTAAGGTATCGGTTGATGAATACCTTGCCAGTTGTGAGGAGCTAGGAAGAGAGCCACAAAAACCATGTAAAGGATCTTTTAATGTTCGAGTGGGTGGTAGGCTTCACCGTGAAATCGTAGAAGCAGCGATGGATAGAGGTATTAACTCTTTTGTGAAAGAAGCTATCGAAGAGAAGCTGATTAGAGAACATTACAGATAAAAAGAGTGCCATGATAGGCACTCTTTCGGTAAAGATTTAGTTAAGGACTACTTCTTTATGGGCTTGCTAGTTTCTTTTCCATTACCTGCGGAAGACTGACCAGTCGATGTTGTTTTTATACCCGGAGCCATTTGCATTGATGGTATGTCAGCACTTGCTGTTGCTAGCTTTCCACTCGGGGCAGTTTGCATTCTTAACATATCTGCGCTATCTGTCATTATGACATTATGGATTGTTTTTTTGTTAGACATTGTTTGATTCTCGATATTTAGAGTTACAAAAAGAACTACAAATGTTATTGCGAAGCAAAAAAAGATACCAGTGGTTATATTGAGATATGAGTTAAATTTTAAGTATGGATTGCTTTCGGCTTCTGCGCTTACTAAAGCTTGAATGTAATATCTCTCAGCAATTTCTAGTTGCTTACTTATTGCTTTATTGCTGATCTGATAGGCTATTATTGATGATATTACGGTTATTAAAAATAAAAACCATGAGGCCTGTATAAGAAGCAAATACGAAGATTTTTCTAATGGTGTGATGAAACGTATCGCGGTTAAAGATAATGCTAGACCAGAAGCTGATAGGGATAAAACCGCCTTATCATAGCCTTCATTATTAAAGAGTTGTCGCTTAGAAAGTTCCTCTCGGAATTTGTCGTATATTTCTTTGCTTTCCTTCTGTTCTTCCTCTGTACGGGTAAACCTTTCATTGCTCAAATATAACTCCTTTGAAGTTGATGTGTGGTCACTCTAAATAGGATTATAACAGTATGCTTGTGTCATTATATTTAACGTAAGTTCACTTAGTGCGAAGTGCGCGAACTTCGCCCGACAACAAGATGTTATCGGGCATTTTCGTGAATATTAGATTTCGTGCTAGTGATAATTAATGAAATTTTAATTAGTTAAAACAAAAGCTTAAGCTTTCGTTGTGTGTAATTAGTGCAATTGTTATTTCATGTAAAGAATCTTACCATCGGTAACACTCTCTCATTTTCGTACTTGCCTGCTAAAAACTTAAAAAGACAGCTCACTGGACGATGCCACTCGACCAGTGATTGATAAAAGCGATTTCTCGCCTGACTTGTGTGTTACCTCGATCTTTCAGGTTCTTATTGGTATGGCTGCCAGCCACATTGTATCCAACTCAACAAAGGCATTCGGTAATATCACCCTTTGTTTTTCGCCCCTACTTAATCAATCTCCCTCGCTTCATTTCTCCAGGTCGTGCCAACGAGCCTGTCACTGAAATGCTGCGATTCCCACGTTAGTTTCTATTGTCGGGGTATCACGCCACCGAACTCCTATTTCTTTCTAGCCTACGGCTCACTGCTTAACAGTTTTCAGGGGACCGAGATTCCAAAGCATCTCCCTTACTCAAAAGAAATATTCACCGTTCATTACCAGAGTCTCTCACTCATGGCTTGATACCACTTACCCAAATGCAACGTCTACCGATGCAATGACAGGCTTGAGCTATACAGCGATCTAACGAGCTTGCGCCCCTTAGTACCAAGTGTTCCAGTTTTCACCTCACACCCCTAGTATCTCTCGATACTCTCAGCAGCCCACCCGTTGGGAGTGAGTTCGACCATTTCCAGCCGCCCTCACTACGGATTTTCACCGTTTCAATACAAACAGGAGTCACACTGTCACCAGTGTCTCCGTTTCCGTGTCGCCCAATCTTCCTTGACCCTCAAGGGATTGGGTCGAACAGGGGGATTACACCCCCGAGCGCCCGTCGTAGCCGTACGAACCCAATTACGGGTATACGGCTTCGGCAACACTGTTTGTAGGATGGCAGCCCTACAAACTCTAGCGATTGGCTGTCGCTATTTTTAAGTCAGTCAGCTTAAAGCTGATGGGTCACTGTTCGATTGGCATCGTCCAGTAAGCTTTCCTTTCAAGTCATTAATGACTTGGTTAATGCGAAGCAAGTTTCCCCACTCCACCGAAAATAATACGTGAATTTTCGCATTTTTCTAGCAGTACATAGGAATCTCTTTTGTCGTCCTCTCAACCTCCCTATAATATAACGTGGTCTCAATAACCTAAAATTAACTACCATGAATTACGTCATCCACAATCATAAATCTGATCTGATGAAGACCATCCAAAGCACCGTTGCTAAATCTGGTGGTCACCGTTATATCTACGAACAAATTCCAGAAATAAAACTCAAAGCCGTTTTATTCAAATGGGAAGATCGGTACCAAATTAATGCGACAAAACAGCAACGTTGGTATGCCAAAAAAAAAGGGAAGCCGAACAGCACCGTTATTCTTTTTCGTGATAAGAAATGTGATTACTTCGATGTTTGGTTATTTGTTAGCGATGGGGAGGGCGTCGTTAGTCAGTCCGAAAACCTTAAAAGTGTTACGGATAAACGAACCCGTGTCACTATCACCGGTTATGAGCTCGTCAGGCAAACTCAAACGGTATTAAAAGGGGATAATTACTTACAAAAAAAAGAACAATACACCAAAGAAAATAAACCTCGTTGGACATGGCGGATTAACTCCGAACATTACACGTTATGGGAAAAACAAATTAATAGAGCTATTCGAAGTAAAAACTCTCAGAAAATTGAACAGTGTTATTTTTTACTTCAGACCATGCCTTGTTTTGCTGAAATGAGGAAGCAAGCTTACCAGTTATTTAAGCTCTTCAAAACTGAATACCAACGATCCTTTACCAAAGAATACGATAAAACGTTAGGAAAATCGTTTTACGGACGATTCAAATCACCCCGAACGTCCCCTTTAAAATAAAAAAGCATTCTGTAGGGTGCGATTAAACACCCTGCTCGCTAAAAGCACTCCTCACGCAGTCCAAATCTTTCGTTCGTTTCAAGTCAGATTTTCGCTTCGCTCGTTTAATGACTCCTCGCACAGCTCGTCATGCCCACTTCCTGCGCCCGTAACGACCTGTAAGCGTGATTAACGACAAGAGTAATACCTTTCCTTAAGTTTGATGAAAAATGGCGCTTAGAAGCGCAAATCTGTGTGTCAAAGCGATTAGCGTTTTCCGCTTGCGGAAATTGTCCACAAATTTGTGATTCTGAGTGTCAGACAACTGAACGAAGTGAAGGCGTCAGAATATCCTTCTTGATTCTGATTAATTTGGTAGAGATAAGAACTAAGAAGGGAAATCGCTGTAGCCCGCATAAAACCTAGGCCGTATTTTCAGGATCGATCACTTGTTAGCTCAACCCTCTTACCAACACGGCTCAAAATTGAGGTTGTTTTTGAGCCATCCCGAATATATAATAGCTCTTATTAGCTCAAATGTGGCGCTTCAAATGAGTCTTGTTAGGTACAAAATCAACCCCTTTTTGGAGGGTATGGAAATTCCAGTTAAGGGAAAGCAGGTAAAACTATCTCGATTGGGTAAGGACAGTGATGTTTTAGTCAATCAAAATACGGGAGAGGTTCATGGGACACATGTAACAACGGTTAAAAGAGTTGATAGTGAGCAATTTGTTAAGTTGTTTGGTGCAAATATAGCACTTACTTTTGACCTTTCTTCTGCTGGAATTAAAGCATTTAATGTGTTGATTTGGGTAGTTCAGAATTCTGCTATATCCAAAGATGAAATTGACTTTGATAACTTGGTTTTAGATGACTTTTTAGAATCACATAAAGAAAATAAAGTGCCTTTGAGATTAAGTTTAGCCACATTTAAAAGAGGTATTAATGAGCTTGAAAGGGCGCAAATAGTCGCAAAAACCTTAAGGAAAGGGCGTTATTTTATTAACCCTAACTTTGTATTTAATGGCGACCGAATTGCATTTACAACTGTAATAGAAAGAGATAAATGCTCAGAAAGGATCGAGCGTTAGTTTTAACCATTACAGTGCTATTTTGTTCTAAAGCAAAGTGGATGTTAATTCGTGCTGTAAATCGCTCTGAAAGCGTCACAAACTTACAAGGCGTTATGGAAGCGTATCGCCTTGATTAAGTGCCCAAAATCTTTGCTAAGAGCGCTTGAGGGGCTCTGAGGCGTATTTTTGGTAGCTAACTCGCCTGTTTAACATAATAGGAATAATGAACACCCGTTTTTGAGAGGTGAAGCATCATTTTATGGCGATGATTAGATTTCGGTGTAAAGAACAACATGCCCTTCATTTACGAGTTCAAACGCTGTTATACCGTAAGGCTTTTTCTGTTCAAGGATTCGGCTTAAGTCCATTTCAAATATACGCTTAAACTTAACTGAGGCTTCACTACGGTAGTGGTTCTCTACGTGATAGCTTTCTGATCTACCATCCCAAACGATGAGTTTAGCCATTTTCCATGTTGTCATGTTTATCCTTAAATTTAACCATAGAGTCATCTTAGACGTTGCTCATGGAAAGAATAAATAAGGAGCTTTAGCGACCTCATCTATTGGCTTGTCAAAGCCTCAAGCGTCTATGTGACTGTTCTTCTAATTGGGACTTACTACAAAGTGACGTTTAGTAAGTTTTTACAAAGAGCCTCGCAGTTATCGAGCGTCTATTTTCTTCGGCTGACCAAACCGCATGGGGCTAACTACTTTGGTGTAGTTCCAATACCATGAGCTAA
>NZ_MCZK01000130.1 GCF_002875945.1 Vibrio lentus | reverse complement strand
TCTAAGCGGAGAAGAGCCACTTAGCTAAGGCATTCATGACGCCAGAATACCCGACTTGTTGAGATTCGTCGTATTGCCCTACCGCCTTCAACGCTTCTTTTTTTGCTTGTGTCTCACGCTTGAGACGCGCAACGGCAGCCACTTTCTCTGGTGACGGTTTATGTTGAGTTAGCTGACTATTCAATTGGTTAACTTGCTTGTTAAGCTGCTTGGAGTCATGTTGCAAAGTGGTTAATTCCGCATCCAAGTTCGAAGCTTGATATTGCATCACAAAATAACTACTGAGAAGCAGCACACTGATGATCGCCCAACTCGCAACAACATTCGCGAGAGTAAAATACTCTTTTTGAGGCTTTAGATGTTCGGGGTAAAGGTTAACGTTAAAATCATTTTTCTCTGCCGCAAGTTGAACCAGCAAACTTTCTGAATTTTCACGTTCCTTGTCCACTAATAAAGAAACGCTCGAACTTAACGTATCGTTTAGGACGCTTTGCAGTTCGGCTTCATCCTCTTCATCACAGCAAATTTTGAGCTGATGAAGTTGAGTGCCTTTAATTTGAGAGGAAAGGTAATCAATTGAACGCTGTAACTCTAACGCTAAGCCATCAAGCTGTAAGGCACTTGAAGCCACTCCAGTTAATGGTGGAACCACACTTCGAATCGTTCTTTGGAAACAAACCGTATGCTCAACAAAAGCACCTAATTTAAAGTGTGCGTTCTGACTACGTTGAAGAAGAATAAAGTTAGACAGTTCACCCGCACTGTAGCCCCAGATTTCATCTTCAGGGACAACACCTTTGAGCTCAACCTGTACCGAATTGGTCACATTAAGGAGCTTATCTAATAACTTCTTAGGCAAAACATAAACTTGCAGTTTGTTCGAGGTCGGTAATGCCACCGCGCTCGCGGTAATATCCGTCACTCGCTCAGAAACAAGATCTTTCAATAAGAATGGCAGCGCAACCGACCATTCGTTCTCTGGAATATCCGGCTTATCTATTTGGTAAGTTTGGTAATAATTGGCACATACGATCAGCTGAAGGCTGCTACTAGTAAACGCCTCACTATTGAGAGACTGTTTCAGCGCGCTTTCCCAATCCCCATTAACCAATGAGATACGAGTAATTTGAGGGGATTGCTCTGTCGGTGAAATGTAAATGGCATCATTGCCCAACATAACAACTTGAGCGCTGCCTTTATTACTCGTTGGCCTTACCTTGTCTAAAATCGCTTTGAAATTCATGCTTAACTACTACTCTTACGCCATCGATTTCTTCGACCGACTTTTACTACGGATTCGGTTTTTACTGCCTTTTCGCCTTGATGAGGCAAAGGAATGATTTGTTGCTCTTCTTCAAAATATCGCCCTTGATAACCATTGATCCCTAACTCTATCAAGGTGTTCTTTTCTTGCTTTGTCTCAACCCCAACAGCAATCACTTGGGTTGGTGAATCACCACAAGCCCCAATCAAGCTACGAACAAACAGTTGGTTCTCATGTCTTTGGTCTATTTTCTTAATTAGACTTCGATGAAGCTTAATATAATTGACCTTTAAATCTTTTATATAGTGAGTGCTAACAATGGTTCGCCCTGCTTGGCCAACAATCACTGTACACCCTAACCCCGATAACATCTTTGCCACCGGTCTCATATAATCTAAATGAGCAATCAAATGCCCTTCAGGAAATTCAAATGCAAGCAGAGAACGATGCAAGGCAGAGAGCTGTAACAACTCACTTCTAAACCATTTAAAATGCTGCTTATTAGCAAATGGAGTCACATTCAAATTAATCGAATAGTGTATCGGTTGAGTGGATTCTTTCACCAACTTCAACATCACCTTCAGAACCGATTGATCCATTTGAGCTTGATAACCGACTTGCTCGACAGCCGGCATAAACCGAGATGATTTCAATAAACCTTTTTCAGGGTCCTGAATTCTAGTGAATATTTCTCTATGTAATTCATTAGCTTGACCAGATTCCGGCATAAGGTAACATCGCTGAGCAAAGATTACTAAATTTTCTGGAAGCAAAGCTTTATCAAGTAATGTTCTCCAACGAACACTGCCGCGATCAAGCTCATTTTTATTTGATTTAGGGTAGCGGCTCCAGTTATTGATCCGTTCCAACTGAGCACTTTTTAGCGCGGTTTCCGTTTCATCCATGATCTGACTATGACGCTCACCTTCGGTGTACATGGTCACACCAATATGGCACCAGTTATCCGATTCCAGAGGTTCCGGCGGGGTTAACTTATCTAACTGCCTTAAGCATTGAGCCGCCAACGTCGCAATATCCTTTGCTCCCTGATGTGGGATAAATACCGCGAAGTCCGCTTCGTAATAACGAGAGAAAATAACATCGGGATAACGCTGAACAATATTCGACAATACTTCACCGACTTCAATAATAAAGCCATCGGTGATTTGCTTATCGTTCACATCACGAACCTGATCCCATTCATCAATACGTATCAGTAAAACGCCGCCCCGAGCACCGCTTTCATGCAATGCCGATTCGAGCTTGTTATCAAATAGAACGCGATTCGCTGTACCAGTCAGTTTGTCTAAGAAGGTATGGGTACGAATAAAGGTATCAAAACGGCTTCTTTCTTGACGAGCATCTTGCAACTCTTCAATTAACACATCGAGCGCTTCACTTGCGGTATAAGGCCATTCTCGCTCATCCCCTTTCGCATGAGCTTCAACTTGCCCAGCAAGAAGCATTCTTCCTCGCTCCTCCAGCATTTCTGACCCCATCAACTGCTCTTTGAGCCATCGAACACCACGGGCTAAACAGAAAATAATGAGAGCAACCGCTAGAGTAATTGACCACATGGCTTCAAGCGAATAGCTATAGCCTATATAAGGAGGAAGCGCTTTAAACTCGATTCGATAACCTTCATTGCGCTCAAGGACAAAGCTTTTTTCATAAAGTCGATTAGGATCAATCTGAGGAGAGGTATCTTTGAAGCGATACACAATGCCGGTTTTGTTCGAGAGTTTCATCTCAACAATATTGCTCGCCTGCAACATCTTAGGCATCCAACGCTGCATTGAATACGCGGCGTCAGGATCTTCCATCTCTTTATCAACAACGTCGACAATACCCACCAAATAATGGTCTAAATATTCTTGCCCGATGCGCTTAAAAGAAAGTGTCCCGCCGATAAAAAGGATGAACATCGCGCTGATCACACTCACGGTGACAAAGGCGACTAAGCGAGTGCTCAATTTTAGTGTGGGGGTATATCTCATGAATAACGAAATCCTTTTCAACTCACATTATACCGTATTGCTACTTATACTATAAATTGAGGTTGTAAATAAAGCGTTAAGAATTCTAGGTAACAAAAAGCCGCGATAAACGCGGCTTTTTCCAATTTAATACTGTCTTTATAATATATTAAAAACAGGGCTTAAAATGGGATGTCATCATCAAAATCCATTGGTGGCTCATTATATTGAGGTTGAGCCTGCTGTGGAGCTTGTTGTTGAGGTGCTTTCGGCTGCTGTTGAGCTGGAGCACTGTATTGTTGCTGCTGTTGTTGTGGCTGCTGTGGCTGACCCCAACCACCTTGCTGTTGGTTGTTGTTACCCATACCACCTTGAGCAGGAGCACCACCTTGAGCACGGCCACCAAGCATTTGCATTACACCGTTGAAGCCTTGAACAACCACTTCTGTTGTGTAACGGTCTTGACCGCTTTGATCTTGCCATTTACGAGTTTGAAGTTGACCTTCAATGTAAACTTGAGAACCTTTACGTAGGTACTCACCAGCAACTTCCGCCAGCTTGCCAAACAGAGCAACACGGTGCCATTCTGTTTTTTCACGCTGTTCGCCAGTTGCTTTGTCACGCCATGACTCTGACGTTGCAATGGTAATGTTCGCTACTGCGCCGCCATTTGGCATGTAACGAATTTCAGGGTCATTACCTAGGTTACCCACTAATATAACTTTGTTAACTCCACGGCTAGCCATGATTTGCTCCGTCTAAATTCATAGTCTCAGAAAATTTTAGCGCACAAGAATAGCATGCTTTTCTGCAGTGATAAATCGCATTCCTATTCTCGCCTCACTACAAAGAATAAAAACGTAACAAATCATGATATTCAGATCGATGTTGCTTTTTTCTCCACTTACAAACCTCTCATTTACTTTCCAAGTTGATATTCAACGCAAGTCACAAGAAACGCTCTAGAGAAGCGAAAGCATGCATGACAACGTGAAATCTAATCCCAATTCAACAAGGAGTTTCAATGAGAAAGTCTCGATATGCTCGCACTTTGCATTTTATCTGTATCGATCCGAGTAACACCTATTTGCATGTTAAAGAGATAGAAAAATTTTTATCTCTAACCCTTTTCAAGATGACACCAGATGATCTGATGTTATTTGATCGCAAGCAGAGTAACCGAATTTTGCTCGTTGATTACAAAGAGGTACCTCAATTAACGAACCTCCATCCAAATCTACCCGTGATGTGGAAAAATCATGAGATCATTCTATTCAACGTTCCCAAGGCACTCCCTACATCGGAGTTGATTACGTTTGGCGTATTAAAAGGTCTGTTTTACAACACTGAAGAGAAAGCCAAAATAGCTAAGGGACTTGAAGAGGTGATCAATGGAGACAATTGGCTACCTAGAAAAGTGGCAAGCCAGTTGTTGTTCTACTACCGAAACATCGTGAGCACCAATACAACCCCCACCAATGTCGACTTAACCATTAGAGAGCTGCAAGTGATTCGTTGTCTTCAATCAGGTTCATCAAACACCCAGATAGCCGATGACTTGTTTATTAGCGAGTTCACAGTCAAATCTCATCTTTATCAAATATTTCGTAAGCTGGCCGTTAAAAATCGAGTCCAAGCTATTGCATGGGCAAACCAGAACCTGCTTGCATAATTGATCGGCCTCTTAAACTGACGATAATTTTGAGGAAAACTCTAGTGAACCATACGGATTGTTGCTGAATTTTTGACATTACTTATGCTAGAGTTGCCCTCAGAAATATCAACCACTCAGGTTGAATCCATAATTATTATAGATAAAGGGTCTTATCATGATCAAAAAGTGCCTTTTCCCGGCAGCTGGCTACGGTACTCGCTTCTTACCTGCAACCAAGTCAATGCCGAAAGAAATGATGCCCGTTGTAAACAAACCTCTAATTGAATACGGCGTTGAAGAAGCAATTGAAGCCGGCATGGATGGAATGTGCATTGTAACTGGCCGTGGTAAGCATTCATTGATGGACCACTTTGATAAGAACTACGAGCTCGAGCACCAGATCAGCGGCACCAATAAAGAAGACTTGCTGATCAATATTCGTGAGACGATTGAAGCAGCAAACTTCACCTACATTCGTCAACGCGAAATGAAAGGTCTAGGTCATGCTATCTTGACGGGTCGCGAGCTTGTGGGTGATGAACCTTTTGCAGTAGTGCTTGCTGATGACCTTTGTGTGAACGAGCAGCAAGGCGTTCTGGCTCAAATGGTTGCGCTATACAAACAGTTCCGTTGCTCAATCGTTGCAGTACAAGAAGTGCCTGAAAACGAAACACACAAATACGGTGTTATCTCGGGCGAGATGATCAAAGACGATCTTTTCCGTGTCGATGACATGGTAGAAAAGCCAGAACCAGGTACTGCCCCAAGCAATCTAGCGATCATTGGCCGTTACATTCTGACTCCAGATATCTTTGAGCTTATCGAGCAGACTGAACCAGGTAAAGGTGGTGAAATCCAGATCACTGATGCATTGCTAAAACAAGCAAAAGCAGGCTGTGTGTTGGCTTATAAATTTAAAGGCCAACGTTTTGACTGCGGTAGTGTTGAAGGCTATATCGAAGCAACAAACTACTGCTTTGAAAACCTATACAAAAAAGACCAACAACAAATCGAGCTAGGTAAACACTCAACAACAAAAGAAGCTTAATCGCTAATTTTGGCTTACTCGCTGTTTAGCTATTGAGCTGTTTAACTATTTAGTTATTTAACTAATAGCAATGAGCGGTTGGTTAGCAGCACATTAAACGATTCCAAGGGTGACTCGAAAAAGTCGCCCTTTTTTATTACTGTTTTTTTATCCAGTAAAACTTTGCACAAATCTCACTCTATGTAATACTTTAGCCACTTAAAATTACATGGTCTGTTGAGATGGATAAAATAGAAATTAGAGGCGCTCGTACGCATAACCTCAAAGACATTAACCTAACCATACCTCGTGATAAGCTGACAGTTATCACTGGATTATCAGGGTCAGGAAAGTCGTCACTTGCGTTTGATACCCTCTACGCAGAAGGTCAACGTCGTTATGTTGAGTCTTTGTCGGCCTATGCTCGTCAATTTCTATCTCTCATGGAAAAGCCTGATGTCGACCACATTGAAGGTTTATCTCCAGCCATCTCCATAGAACAAAAATCAACCTCTCATAACCCTCGTTCAACGGTTGGCACCATCACTGAAGTCTATGATTACCTAAGACTCCTTTATGCTCGTGTCGGCGAACCGCGCTGTCCTGATCACAATATCCCTCTTGCCGCGCAAACTATCAGCCAAATGGTCGATAAAGTCTTAGAACTGCCGGCTGGTTCAAAGATGATGCTGTTGGCTCCGATAGTCAAAGAACGTAAAGGTGAGCATGTTAAAACGCTTGAGAACTTAGCTGCTCAAGGCTTTATCCGTGCCCGTATTGATGGTGAGACCTGTGATTTATCCGATCCACCCGCATTGGAACTGCACAAGAAGCACACCATTGAAGTTGTCGTTGATCGCTTTAAGGTCCGCCCAGATCTTCAACAGCGTTTAGCTGAATCGTTTGAGACAACATTAGAGCTCTCTGGCGGTATCGCTGTCGTCGGTTGGATGGATGATACAGAGCAAGAAGAGATCGTATTCTCTGCAAACTTCGCTTGTCCAAAGTGTGGTTACAGCATGCAAGAGCTTGAGCCTCGCCTATTCTCATTCAACAACCCGGCTGGTGCTTGTGGTACGTGTGATGGTCTTGGCGTTCAACAGTATTTTGACCCAAGCAGAGTGATCTTGGATGAGAACCTAAGTATTGCTGAAGGTGCGATTAAAGGCTGGGACCAGAAAAATTATTACTATTTCCAAATGCTGACATCGCTGTCAGATCATTATGGTTTTGACCTCTATGCGCCATTTAATTCTCTACCAAAGAAAACTCAAGAGATCATCCTCAAGGGTTCTGGTAGAACTGAAGTTGAATTCAAATACATCAATGATCGTGGTGATATCCGAGTCAAGCGTCACCCATTTGAAGGTATTTTAAATACGCTAGAGCGCCGTTACCGAGATACTGAATCTAGCGCGGTACGTGAAGATCTTGCCAAGTACATATCAACGAAATCGTGCTCTAGCTGTGATGGCACACGTTTAAGATTAGAAGCTCGAAATGTCTTCATTGGCGATACCACACTGCCAGAAATCGTTCAGCTCAGTATTGCTGATGCGCTAGAGTTTTTCCAAAACTTGTCGCTCAGCGGCCAGCGTGGACAGATTGCCGATAAAGTGATGAAAGAGATCAATGATCGTCTGCATTTCTTGGTGAACGTTGGTTTGAATTACCTGAACCTATCACGCAGTGCAGAAACACTGTCTGGTGGTGAAGCGCAAAGGATTCGTCTAGCAAGTCAAATTGGTGCTGGTTTAGTTGGTGTTATGTATGTGCTGGATGAGCCATCGATTGGCCTCCACCAGCGTGATAATGAGCGTCTACTGCAAACTCTGGTTCACCTAAGAGACTTAGGAAATACCGTGCTTGTTGTTGAACATGATGAAGATGCGATTCGTTGCGCTGACCATGTTATCGATATCGGCCCAGGTGCGGGGGTTCATGGTGGTCACGTGGTCGCTGAAGGCACCATGCAAGATATCATCGAAAACCCGAACTCTTTGACAGGGCAATACCTGAGCGGCGCCAAAGAAATTGCGATACCAAAACAAAGAACGCCTATCGACAAGAAAAAGGTGGTCGAGATCGTTGGCGCGACTGGGAACAACCTAAAGAATGTCACCGCGACGATCCCTGTAGGCTTGTTCAGCTGTATTACGGGTGTATCGGGGTCAGGTAAATCTACACTAATCAATGACACCTTCTTTAAAGTTGCCCACACTCAATTGAACGGTGCAACCACTGCAGTTCCGGCAAAGCACAAAAAGATAAAAGGCTTAGAGCATTTCGACAAAGTGATCGATATTGACCAAAGCCCTATCGGTCGCACACCAAGATCAAACCCTGCAACCTACACTGGTATTTTTACTCCAATTCGAGAGTTATTTGCAGGTACACAAGAATCACGTTCTCGTGGCTACAAGCCAGGCCGATTCAGCTTTAACGTTCGTGGTGGTCGCTGTGAAGCGTGTCAGGGGGACGGTGTCATCAAAGTGGAGATGCACTTCTTACCAGATGTGTATGTACCGTGTGATGTGTGTAAAGGTAAGCGTTATAACCGTGAAACTCTAGAGGTTCGCTACAAAGGTAAAACCATTGACGAAGTTCTAGAGATGACAGTGGAAGATGCTCGTGAATACTTCAACCCAGTGCCTGTTATTGCTCGTAAGCTGCAAACCCTAATGGACGTTGGCCTTTCCTACATTCGCCTCGGGCAAGCGGCAACAACCTTGTCTGGCGGTGAAGCACAACGTGTTAAGTTAGCAAGAGAGTTATCTAAACGAGACACGGGGAAAACCTTATACATTCTCGATGAGCCAACAACAGGCCTACATTTCCACGATATCCAGCAACTGTTAACGGTACTGCATAGATTACGTGATCACGGTAATACGGTTGTCGTGATTGAGCATAACCTAGACGTCGTCAAAACCGCGGACTGGATCCTAGATCTTGGCCCTGAAGGTGGTCAAGGAGGCGGTGAAATTGTTGCAGAAGGTACACCTGAAGATGTGGCGTTAGTCGAAGGTTCGCACACTGCTCGCTTCCTTAAGCCTATGTTAAATTTGAAGTAGGTGTAAAATAGCTCCCTGCGAGCAGACAGAAAAATGTTAAAGTAACAGAGCTTGTTTCAGAAGGAACAAGCTCTGTTTTTATAAGGTTAGGGATTTATGGCAACAATACATACTAGCGGTACCCAGCTAGAAAATCAGAGAACTCAGCTTCCGCTTAACAAGGCATTCCTTGCCTCTTTAGCTGTTGTATTCTTATTAGCCATGCATTTTTTCATGCCTAACCCTGGAGGCTCTGGCCTCGCTTTATCCTTTAATCCAACCACTTGGTTAGCTCTTAGCTTTACGTTAGCGATTGGCTTCTACCAGCTTGCCACTAACCGAGTACTCAAATATTCCAAGTTAACCGTTGGCTTGCTAATAAGCTGCGTGATACTGACGCTGCCCATTCTTTACAGCAACGCCTCTCCTCAAGCCGCATCAGGCCGACTACTAGGATTGTGGGCGGGCTTCGCTTTATTCGTGGTGCTTCAGCAATTTAAATTCAGTAACAAACACAAACAACGCATGTTGTGGTTCATTGTTCTTGCTGTCGTTCTACAAGCACTTTTTGGTTATGTGCAATATTTCTTACTGGAACCTGGCAACCTATTTGGTTACAACACTGCGGCCAATCGACCTTATGGGATATTCCAACAACCGAATGTTATGGCCAGCTTTTTAGCGACAGGGTTTGTGCTTTCAGCTTATCTTTTAGCAAGACAGCCAGCTAAATATAATCACAAAATTAGCGAGTCATTCTTACTATACCTAACACCAACCTTAACCGTACCTTTACTGATCATCATCGCATCACGTACCGGATGGTTGGCTGCCGTAATCGGGTTTGTGTGCATTCTGCCTTACCTATACAAGTTCTCGACTAAGAAACGCTTTTACGGATGGTGCGCATCAGTGCTAGTCGGTATCGTCGTCGCTTTTTCGGTGATCAGCCTTAATGCAACTGATAGTTTCGCCAGTAAAAAAGCAAACTTAGAAAGCCCACGAGCCTATACCTTCCCACAAGCGCTCGATATGATGATCGAAAAGCCATTTACCGGTTATGGCTACGGAAAGTTCGAATCCGAATACACGCTATACACGGCTCGCCAGCATCAACTTAACTCAAATTATCATCCCGGCCTTCCTTCAATGGATCACCCACACAATGAGTTCCTGTTTTGGGGAGTAGAAGGTGGAATTGTACCAATTATCGGTATATTGATTGCTGCGGTGTTGGTGATGTCACGCATAGCTAACTCAGCGAAAGGAACACGTCTAGCACTGCTTGCGCTGTTCATACCGATACTCTTACACTCTCAGCTTGAGTATCCTTTTTACCACTCGGCGATTCACTGGATAACCTTTATCATTTTGATTTACTGGGTCGATCAACGGACTTCTCGCCACTATCAGCAGCCGTTTAGCATCATCAGTAAAACCCTATTCAGAGTGTCGAGCTTGGTTGTTCCTATCTTGGTGAGTTTTTACATGCTGAGTGCTTTACACACCAATTATGTTCTCACTAAATTTGAACTGTCTAAGCCGAAAAACCCGGACATTCTTAAGCAGGTAACGAACCCTGTAGTATGGAAAGATCGCTATGATTGGGACGTGTACAGTACCTATCTCAATATCGGACTCTACAAAGCTGATCCTAGCCTGATCCAACCTTATATAGATTGGTCGTTAGAGATCATAAAGAGTAAGCCAAGGCCTGCTTTCTACAGCAACCTTATTCTTGCGTATCAAGGATTGGGCGATCATAGCAAGGCAGAACAAATTCGTAGTGAAGCGAGCTTCTTGTTCCCAAATAGAGACTTTTCCAAGGTTCAATATAAGAAAATATCGGAAGCTGAAAACAACATCTCTTCAGCTAAATGATGCCAAGGAGTCTAGAGTTAATTCACCATATTTACGTTTAGTCTAGACACAAAAAAGCGCACGATCTCTCGTGCGCTTTTCTTTTGAACTTGAGTTTATTACCGCTATTTTAAAACGTCTTGCAACGCTTTTAAGCACAAAGCGACATTCTCTTTTCGAGCGCCATAACCCATTAAACCAATACGCCAAGCCTTCCCAGCTAAAGAGCCAAGGCCTGCACCGATTTCAAGATTATACTCTTCTAACAGCTGCGTTCTTATTTTGGCTTCGTCAATCCCTTCAGGGAAGTAAAGCGCATTCAATTGAGGTAGGCGACTCTCTTCATCAACCACAAATTCCAACCCCAAAGCTTCTACGCCAGCTTTCAGTTCTTGGTGCATCGCATAGTGACGTGACCAAGCGTTGTCTAGACCTTCATTTTTCAATAAAACCAACGACTCATGCAAAGCATATAAGCTGTTCACCGGCGCCGTGTGGTGATAACTACGCTTACCTTCGCCACTCCAATAACCTAATACCAAGCTCTGATCTAAGAACCAGCTTTGTACTGGTGATTGACGCGCCTTCATCTTCTCAACCGCACGTTGAGAGAAAGTCACTGGAGACAGTCCAGGTACGCAAGATAGACACTTTTGGCTGCCGGAATAAACCGCATCGAGTTGCCATTCATCAACCAACAATGGTACACCGCCTAATGATGTCACCGCATCCACAATCGATAATGCATCAAACTGACGAGCGACTGCTGAAATAGCTTGAGCATCCGATAACGCGCCAGTAGACGTTTCTGCATGCACAAATGCGACAGCAACAGCATCAGGGGTTTCTGCCAATGCCTTTTCTACCTTTTCAACAGAAACGGGTTTGCCCCACTCGTCATCAACAAGGATCGCTTCACCACCACAACGCACAACATTCTCTCGCATACGTTCACCGAAGACACCGTTGCGACAAACAATCACCTTCTCGCCAGGCTCAATCAAGTTAACAAAACAGGTTTCCATCCCCGCACTGCCTGGTGCAGAAACAGCAATCGTAAATTCATTCTCTGTTTGGAATGCATACTTAAGAAGTTGTTTCAGTTCATCCATCATCGCGATAAATAACGGGTCGAGGTGACCAATGGTTGGACGGCTCAAGGCCTGTAGAACTTGAGGCGAAATGTCTGAAGGCCCCGGTCCCATTAACGTTCGGTGCGGTGGATAAAAGCTATCGATAGCAGTAGTGAGTGTTAAATTAGACATGTACATCCCTTACGTTAATGTTGTGAACAATCCACCCTAAAGCAAATTGATTACCTCAGCAATTAGCCATAAGTATTGAGGTCACACCAGTGTCACATAATTGTTAAAATTATTTTTTAAATATCTCCAGTTACGGATTGACATTGTTACCGCAAACACGTTCAATGAAATGGCTATCTAGCAGAAGAGGAGCACTGCCCAGGCAGATGTTTTGTGGAACCGCATTTCCAATACAAAACATTAAGGGGGAGCAGTGCCGAGATAATAAAAGGATGCCGGACCTTTATTATCGGTTGAGCGGGCTGAATCCCGGCAACTGTCGCCATTTCTATATGGTGAGGAGCTTCTGAGGTTACTATTCTAATAATTCCTCTCTTTTTGCTCTAAATACTCTCTTCGAAAAACATCGGACGTTGGATTACCCAACCGTAATTTTATTTTAGGAAGTCGTGGGAGATATATCGTGAGTGCATCTAATGTAGCTGGTTCTTTTAATGTCGCTAAGTTTGGTGGAACAAGTGTTGCCAACTTTGAAGCAATGAGCCGTTGTGCTGCCATTATTGAAAATAACTCGAATACTAAACTGGTCGTGAGCAGCGCGTGCTCAGGCGTCACTAATCTGCTTGTTGAACTCGCAAATGGTGTTCAAGATAAAACTCGTCGCCAAGAACTAGTCACACAATTAACCGACATTCATAATACGATTCTTGCTCAGTTAGCCGATCCGAGCAGTATCGAGAAAGAAGTTCATAGTATTCTCGATGATATTGCGAGTGCAGCCGAAGCCGCATCATTTCAAGTAAGCACAAAGCTGACTGACCACCTTGTCGCATGTGGCGAACTGATGTCGACACATATCCTCGCTCAAATCATTCGCGAACGTGGCACACCAGCGGTTCGTTTTGATATTCGAGAAGTGATGCGCACCAATGATGACTTCGGTAAAGCAGAACCACAACTGGAAGATATTGCTGCCCTTGCACAGCAGAAACTGATTCCACTTTGCGAAGAACAAGTTGTCGTTACCCAAGGTTTTATCGGTGCCGATAGCGAAGGTAACACCACAACATTAGGTCGTGGCGGCAGTGATTATTCAGCTGCACTGATTGCTGAGTCGGTACAAGCAATTGGTTTAGAAATCTGGACTGATGTTCCGGGCATCTACACCACAGATCCACGCATCGCACCGAAAGCATCTCCTATCCCAGAGATCAGCTTCAGTGAAGCATCTGAGATGGCAAATTTTGGCGCGAAGATATTACACCCTTCGACTCTAGTTCCTGCACTACGCCATCAAATCCCGGTTTTTGTCGGCTCATCAAAAGCACCAGAGCTCGGTGGAACATGGATTCGCCAACAGGTTGAAAGCTCTCCTCTGTTCAGAGCGCTTGCCCTGCGCTGCAATCAAACCATGGTTACACTTCGCAGCGCCAACATGTTCCATGCTTATGGCTTTTTGGCGAAGGTATTCGAGATCCTGGCTAAACATAAGATCTCGGTCGACCTAATTACGACCTCAGAGATCAGTGTCTCACTGACACTCGATCAAACGGATACCTCTGGTGGTGCCCCTGAGTTACCAGAAGCCGCTCGCATTGAGCTTGAGGAGCTGTGTTCTGTAGATATTGAACACGACCTATGCCTTGTTGCTCTTATTGGTAATAACATGAGTGAAAGCAAGGGCTATGCGAAACAAGTATTCGGCACTCTTGAAGACTTCAACCTACGCATGATTTGTTACGGCGCAAGCCCACATAACCTGTGCTTCTTGCTAGATGAATCTGTGTCTAAGCTAGCGATTCAAAAGCTTCACCAGGAGCTCTTTGAATAAAAAGACGGTTGATAGATTAGTTTAAAATCACCAAACT
Source organism: Vibrio lentus (assembly GCF_002875945.1). Lineage (GTDB taxonomy): Bacteria > Pseudomonadota > Gammaproteobacteria > Enterobacterales > Vibrionaceae > Vibrio > Vibrio apostichopi. Next base: position 6,086 of record NZ_MCZK01000130.1, on the reverse strand, counting down.
ACAGATACAAAAAGGGTTGCTATTAAGCAACCCTTTCTCTTTTTTGCTTTACGAATCAAAGCTCGTCATAGCCTAAAAGCTAGTTAATGTTTGGACCTAACCACTTCTCAGCTTCCAACATATCCCAGCCCTTACGATCAGCATAGCTGTCCACTTGATCTTGTTGAATCTGCGCAATTGCAAAGTATCTAGCATCAGGATGTGAGAAATACATACCAGACACTGAAGCACCAGGCCACATCGCGTAGCTCGTCGTTAGTGACATGTCGATCGCTTTTTCAACGTCCATCAACTCCCACAACGTACCTTTTTCGGTATGTTCAGGACAGGCAGGGTAACCCGGAGCAGGACGAATACCTTGGTACTTCTCGCGAATCAAGTCGTCGTTAGACAAATCTTCATCTGGCGAGTAGCCCCAAATGTCCTTTCTCACTTCTTTATGCAGGTATTCAGCGAACGCTTCAGCCAATCGGTCAGCAACCGCCTGAATCATAATCGCGTTGTAGTCATCACCGTTGGCTTTGTATTCATCAGCAAGCTCTCGCTCACCGATACCACCAGTCACCGCAAAGCCACCAATCCAGTCCGCTTTACCGCTATCTTTCGGCGCAATGTAATCAGACAAACAGTAGTTGAAACCTTTTGGCTTCTCGGTTTGCTGACGAAGGTTGTGTAAAACCTTTAACACTTCAGTACGAGATTCATCTGTATACACTTCGATATCATCACCAACGCTGTTGGCAGGGAACATCGCACACATCCCACGAGCTTCAAGTAACTTCTCTTTCTGTACTCGATCCAATAAATCATTCGCATCTTTGAATAAGCGTTTCGCTTCCTCGCCCACTTCTTCATGATCAAGAATTGCAGGGTACTTTCCGACTAGCGACCATGTCATAAAGAATGGAGTCCAGTCGATGTACTGACGTAACGTCGCGACATCAAAATCATTGAAGATGTGCACTCCCGGCTTAGCGGGTACTGGTGGCGTATAACTTCTCCAATCAATCGCTACTTTATTAGCACGAGCGCGTTCAAGCGTAACAGGCTTAGTGCGTGGTTTTTTACGATTATGCTGATCTCGCACGCGGTCGTAATCAATATCCAACTTCTCAACAAAGGCGGGCTTCAATTCTTTAGATAGCAATGAAGTACACACACCCACCGCACGTGAAGCATTGTTGACGTAGACAACAGGCTCAGAGTAGTTCTGTTCAATCTTAACGGCTGTATGCGCTTTAGATGTGGTTGCTCCACCGATCAGAAGAGGCAGCTTAAAGCCTTGTCTTTCCATTTCTTTAGCAACATGCACCATCTCATCCAGTGAAGGAGTAATCAGCCCAGAGAGGCCAATAATGTCGACATTCTCTTCTTTAGCGACCTTAAGGATTTTCTCACATGAAACCATCACGCCTAAATCAATAATTTCGTAGTTATTACACTGCAAGACAACACCCACAATGTTTTTACCAATATCGTGAACATCGCCTTTTACGGTCGCAAGTAAGATTTTTCCGTTAGTCGCACCAACGTCTTTGGTTGCATTAATAAATGGTTCTAGATGGGCTACCGCTTGCTTCATAACACGTGCAGATTTAACTACTTGAGGAAGGAACATCTTACCTTCACCAAAGAGGTCACCAACCACGTTCATGCCATCCATTAATGGACCTTCAATCACCTCGATAGGACGAGAAGCATTAACACGAGCTTCTTCGGTATCTTCAACAATAAAGTCGGTAATACCTTTCACTAAAGAGTGTTCTAAGCGCTTTTCTACTGGCCAAGTACGCCACTCTAAAGCAGATTTATCTTCAACTTTCCCCACTGCACGCTCTAGATATTCAGTCGCGATATCTAGCAAGCGCTCAGTTGAATCGTCTCTGCGGTTTAGAACCACATCTTCAACGGCTTCACGCAAGTCCTCTGGGACATTATCGTAAATCTCTAATTGCCCGGCATTTACGATACCCATATCCATACCGTTTTTAAAACAGTGGTATAGGAATACTGCGTGGATAGCCTCACGAACGTAGTTATTACCTCGGAATGAGAACGACACATTCGATACACCACCAGAGATCATCGCGTGAGGGAGATCGCGTTTGATATCTCCTACTGCTTCAATGAAATCGACCGCATAGTTGTTATGCTCATCAATACCCGTCGCAACCGCAAAAATATTCGGGTCAAAAATAATATCTTCTGGTGGGAAACCTACCTCATCAACAAGAATATTGTAGGCATTAGTACAAATCTCAACCTTACGCTCTCGAGTATCAGCTTGGCCAACTTCATCGAACGCCATCACGATAACGGCTGCACCATATCGGCGAACCAGTTTCGCTTGTTCGACAAACTTCTCTTTCCCTTCCTTCAATGAGATAGAGTTAACGATGCCTTTACCCTGAATACATTTCAGACCCGCTTCAATAACTTCCCATTTTGAAGAGTCGACCATGACTGGCACTTTCGAGATTTCAGGCTCAGATGCGCATAGATTAAGGAATTTAACCATACACGCCTCAGCGTCTAGCATCCCTTCATCCATGTTGATATCGATGATCTGAGCACCGTTCTCAACTTGCTCTCGAGCCACACTCAAAGCTTCATCATAGAGTTCTTCTTTGATAAGGCGTTTAAAGCGAGCAGAGCCGGTAACGTTAGTTCGCTCACCCACGTTAACAAACAGAGATTCCTTAGAAATCGTCAATGGTTCTAGGCCAGAGAGACGACAAGAGACGGGTAAATCTGGTAGTTGGCGCGGTGTTACGCCTTCAACAGCTTCCGCCATTTGGCGTATATGTTCTGGTGTCGTACCACAACAACCACCAATTAGGTTCAAGAAACCACTTTCAGCCCATTCCTTAACGTGTTCAGCCATATCTTCTGGAGAAAGGTCATACTCACCAAATGCGTTAGGTAAACCCGCGTTAGGGTGAGCGGAAACATGACACTCGGAGATACGAGACATCTCACCGACATATTCGCGCAGTTCATCGGGGCCTAATGCACAGTTCAAACCGAATGAGATTGGTTTTACATGACGAAGGGCGTTATAGAATGCTTCCGTCGTTTGTCCGGAAAGCGTTCGACCAGATGCATCGGTGATAGTACCCGAAATCATAACTGGTAAAGTGATACCCATTTCTTCAAAGACTGATTCAACGGCAAAAGAACACGCCTTCGCGTTGAGTGTATCGAAGATAGTCTCGATAAGAATTAGGTCTGACCCGCCTTTGATAAGAGCACGCGTCGACTCAGAATAAGCCACAACAAGTTCATCAAAACTCACATTACGATAGCCCGGATCATTAACATCTGGGGAGAGAGAACAAGTTCGGTTAGTTGGACCTAAAACACCCGCCACGAAACGAGGTTTCTCAGGGGTCTTCGCTGTCCATTCATCTGCCGCTTCACGAGCTAGTTTAGCAGCAGCATAGTTAATTTCTTCGCTAAGACTCTCCATATCGTAGTCGGCCATAGCAATGGTTGTTGCATTAAAGGTATTGGTTTCGAGGATATCTGCACCCGCTTCCAAATACTCCGTGTGGATACCTTTGATAAGCTTAGGCTGTGTAAGTACCAAAAGGTCATTGTTACCTTTTAAGTCACTATGCCAATCAGCAAAGCGCTCACCACGATAGTCCTGCTCTTCCAATTTATAATCCTGAATCATGGTACCCATGCCACCATCAATCAGTAAAATTCGTTGCTTTAACAGAGCCTCAATCTTTTGCCTTACATTACTTCCCACGGTACAGCCTCATTCCTTTAATTATCCCTCCATCCTATCACACATTAAAAAGGAGTCTAGACGTCTAAAAAAGGAAATTGATTACTAAGCTATGACAAAAAGTGTTTGCTATTTGAGCATGAGACAACGAAAATTAATTTTCATACTTTGTTACATATTGGAATCCCAATGTCGGTCTATTACACCTTATGCTTCTTGTCCGCTGCAGCCATGCTTATTGCTTTCGTGAATACCAAAATTGGTAAAATGCAGACAACCATCGCCATAACAGCAGGCTCAATGATGCTATCTCTATTGATTATCATTGCGGGACAAAACAATTGGTTCCAATTGGCAGACATCGCCTCAGAGACCGTTGCCAGTATCAACTTTGAAGATTTCCTCCTGAAAGGAATACTAGGTTTCTTACTCTTCGCGGGCGGCTTGGGGATTAAGCTACCAAACTTAAAAGATCAAAAGTGGGAAATAACTGTACTCGCATTAGGTGCAACACTATTTTCAACCTTCTTTATTGGATTTGTGCTCTATGGATTTTGTCAGTTCATCGGCATTCAATTTGATCTGATTTATTGCTTACTGTTTGGGTCTCTAATATCTCCAACCGATCCAATTGCCGTGTTAGCAATAGTAAAGAAACTCGATGCTCCTAAACGAATATCTACTCAAATCGAAGGTGAGTCGTTATTCAATGATGGTTTTGGCTTAGTTATCTTCGTAACACTATTTACCATTGCATTTGGTACCGAGGCACCAACCGTTGGTAGTGTGACAATGCTATTTGTCCAAGAGGCTATTGGCGGTATCGTCTATGGCTTTGCTTTAGGTTTGATATTCCACTATCTAATCAGCAACACCGATGACCACTCTATGGAGCTACTGCTAACCATCGGTATTCCAACCGCTGGTTATGCTTTTGCAGAGGTTCTACATGTATCAGGACCGTTAGCAATGGTGGTATCTGGAATCATGATTGGTAACTGGACACGCTTTATCGGCTTCTCTAAGGAAAGTGAGGATCACCTAGACCATTTCTGGGAACTGATAGACGAATTCTTAAATGGCGTACTATTCTTATTGATTGGTATGTCTATGCTGCTATTCAAATTCCACCAAGAAGACTGGATCTTAATGGCGTTCGCAGTACCTCTAGTGCTAAGCGCACGCTACCTAAGTGTTTTCTTGTCTTATATCGGATTCAAACGCTTTAGAACTTACAACCCTTGGTCAATCAAGATCCTGACTTGGGGCGGTTTGCGTGGTGGCTTAGCTCTAGCGATGGCTCTTTCAATCCCTTCAGGCATTTGGGTTATCGAAGACAAATCAATCGATGTTAAAGAGATTATCCTTGTCATGACATACGCTGTTGTTGTGTTCTCAATATTAGTTCAAGGTTCGACAATTACTCCAATGATAGAAAAAGCGAAACAAGCTGAGAAAGAATTGGATTAACACCTAGATAGATAAACGAAGGTCGCTTAGTTTAGCGACCTTTTTTGTACCTGCCTCCATCGACAGCAACCTCTCTCTACCATACAAGTTGCTCCCCTTATCTCTGACCACCACTTTAGTCATGATCGTTATCTTCAGTCATGACTGTTTGTCGTATCTGAAGCACTCAAGATAACCAAGCAAGCAACCACTAGTTTCAATACGTTCGAGAGATGAGGAACACAAAGCATTTATGGAGATAAGATAAACAAAGAGACATAGCGATATTTAGCCCATTAGGCTTAATAGCTGTATTTCTACATGACTTTCTATTCGAATTAAGCCTTGAGAGCATAACAAAATGTAGAAAGAGAACCGCGATCGAAGAGGCATTCTGATTAGAGTCAAAGCTTTGTACACTAACGTCCTAGAACCGAAACTTATCTATAGAACAACTGATGCTGCAGTAAGGAAGAGAACCCAAATAACAGTACTGGTTCTAATCAATTTTAGAAGAGAACTAAATAGAGATATTTCATACTAATATCGCAAGATAGAACTTGAGCAATTGACGAGTATGAGTGATGTAAGACTGGCAGAAAACAAAAGGCTCTAGCCTTTCTACTGGGACACGCAGTCTAGAGTCTTAAATATGGCAGAGGTGGGCTGAGCCGGTACTCCGGAGATTAGACCAAGCTGGCAAGCCAGAAGGACACTTAGCTCTCCCAACATTGCTTCGCAGAAGCAACGGACGTAAAAAGCCCCAGCATTTCTGCTGAGGCTTTTTATATGGCAGAAATAGAGGTTTAGACCACAACATGCGCTGTTTTGGTAAGTCGGGGAATCCGCTGCTCTGCTAATGGTGTATTATAAGATTCATAAAGCAAAAAGGCTCTAGCAT
>NZ_MCZK01000129.1 GCF_002875945.1 Vibrio lentus | reverse complement strand
CTAAGCGGAGAAGAGCCCTTAAAGTCATGCGCAGTTATCAGTATTACGCTGCTAATGCGATATCGGATCGAGTAGCTAAAACCAACTGGAAGCAGTTAGGCGGTGTAAACAATAAAGACAGACTTGGTGGTTATGTATGGCATACCACAGGTTCTGGTAAAACAATGACTAGCTTTAAGTCAGCGCAGTTGATTGCTCAATCAAAAGACGCCGATAAAGTGATTTTCTTAATGGATCGCATCGAGCTTGGTACTCAGTCCCTACTTGAATATCAAGGGTTTGCCAGTGATGGAGAAGTGGTACAAGCCACTGAGAATACCCATGTACTGGTGACCAAACTAAAGAGCACTAAACCTGCTGATACTTTGATTGTCAGTTCCATTCAAAAAATGAGTAATATCTTTGAAGAAGCGGATGATGAAGGAGTAGCAACAAACTCGGCTGATATTGAAAAAATTCGAGCTAAGCGGCTGGTGTTTATTATCGACGAGGCGCACCGCTCAACGATGAGCGCAGGCGAAGAAAATAAAGATGGTATGTTGGTCAGGGTGAAAAAAACCTTCCCTAAAGCCCTCTTCTTTGGTTTTACGGGCACGCCCATTCATGAAGAAAACCAAGTTAATAGTAATACGACTACTGACGTGTTTGGTAACGAGTTGCACCGCTATAGCATTGCTGATGGTATTCGTGATGGAAATGTATTGGGCTTTGACCCTTACAAAATGCCGACCTTTAAGGATAGCGAACTAAGAAAAGAGATTGCTTTACAACAAGCTAAGGCCGACTCGGTTACTGATGCGATGGCAGAGCCTGCCAAAAAGAAAAAGTTTAATCACTTTATGAATGATGTGCCGATGGCGGGGTTTAAAGACGCCGCAGGAAAATATCATAAAGGCATTGAAGACTATATTCCTAAAAGCCAATACTTAACGAAGGCTCATCAAGACAAAGTCGTCGCTGACATCTTGGATAAATGGGATGTGCTGAGCCAAGGCAATAAATTTCACGCCATTTTAGCCACTAATAGTATCGCTGAAGCGATTGATTATTATCGCCGTTTAAAAGCAGTAAAACCTGAGCTAAAAATATCGGCCCTATTTGACCCTAACATCGATAACGATGGAAGTGGTGACCGTGGTCCAACGTTTAAAGGTGATGGTCTACAAGAGGTTATGGCCGATTATAACGCTCGCTATGGCCTAGAGTTTGATTTTGGCCGCCATTCGGCTTTTAAAAAAGATATCGCTGCGCGGCTTGCTCATAAAGAACAGTACAAAAATATTCACAAAGAGCCTTCAAAGCAGTTGGATCTGCTGATCGTGGTCGATCAAATGCTGACTGGTTTTGATTCCAAGTGGTTGAATACCTTGTATTTAGATAAAGTGATTAAGTACCAGAATATCATTCAGGCTTTCTCACGTACTAATCGTTTGTTTGGTCCCGACAAACCTCACGGCATTGTTCGTTATTATCGCTATCCACATACCATGGAGCAGCACATTAATGATGCTGTCAAACTCTACTCCGGCGACAAACCTATTGGGCTTTTTGTTGATAGGTTGGCAAGTAATGTCGATCTTATGAACAGGTTGTCAGCGGATATCTCTGAGCTGTTTGCTAGTTCTGGTATTGAAAATTTTGAAGCGCTGCCAGACGATGTAGAGCTCTGTGCTAAGTTTACCGAATTATTTAATACCTTTAACAAGCACCTAGAAGCTGCCAAAGTACAAGGTCTGAATTGGGAGCAGTCTACCTATACGGACTCATTAGAAGGCGAGAGCGGTGTTGAGCGCGAGGTCACTCTGGCTGTCGATGAACTCACTTACATGAGTTTAGTTCAGCGTTATAAAGAGCTTGCTGGCAAAGGGGACGGCAATGGTGAAGGTTCAGGTGGTGATGTCCCTTTTGATATCAGTGGTTATCTAACTGAAATAGACACTGGCAAAATCGACGCTGACTACATGAATAGTCGCTTTGATAAATATCTAAAAGAGCTTAATCAGCACCAAGACTCTACTAGCGTTGAAACTACACTCAATGAGTTACACAAGTCATTTGCGTCACTAAGCCAAACCGAACAAAAGTATGCCAAGCTCTTTTTACACGATTTGCAGCGTGGAGATGCGCAGTTAATTGAAGGCCATACTTTTAGAGACTACATCAACGACTATCAAAATCAGAAGGAACAGTTGCGAATAGCCGCTATTGTTGAGGCTCTTGGTTTAGATAAGGATTTACTTCTCCAGTTGATGGGTGGGGATGTGAATGAGCAGAGCATTAACCGTTTTGGTCGCTTTGATACACTGAAATCAACGGTCGATAGAACCAAAGCAAAAGTCTTCTTTGAGCGTATTGAGGGAGCAACGATCCCCCCTTTCAAACTGAACATGCGTATTGATAAGTACCTTCAAGAGTTTATCTTTGGGCAAGCGGAAGACCTTCTGGAAGATAGTCGAATAGATACTCACGAAGAGAGTCAAAAATTTTCACCTAAGCCGCTTGTTTTTGGTGATATTAAGCTCTATCGAGCAAACCAAGTTCTAGAGCTTAAAAGCGCTGTTGAGTTGGGTTCAGTTACCTTTAAAACAGATACCTTGTATGAAGACAATCCCGCTTCGTTATTATCAACAGGCTGTTACAGTGAGCTAAAGCAACTTGGGGTGGTGTCTTCTCATGTTTTAGATACGACGCTTACCGCACTTTTAGAACTCGAACTGGTGACAAAAGATCTTGATCTTCCCCTTTATCAAGAAGGTCAGAGTGGTATTGTTTGGGCTCTCAAAGAGGCAAGAGAGGGGAGCGTAGTTGATGAGTTCATTGCTGTTGCTGTTCAATATGCTGGAGATGAAAGCTATAAGCCATTTATCGAAAATGTTATCTACGATGGTGCAAAAAGTGTTCTGTTTGCCAGCTTTGTTGTATTGCCCAAAATGGCATTCAGCAAACTAAAAGCTAAGCATGAAGAACAAAAAGAGCGCAATGCTGAAAAGTCTGCAATTGAAACTTCTCCAAACGTCATTGATTTTAAAATGAATAAGAAGTTAGCAGAAAAATGGAAGGGCAGTCAGCACTAACATTGGGAACAACCACTACATAGGTTGAATGCAAAATTAGGGGAGCTCACCTTATATTAGCTCCCCGTTATATTCAAAGTTAACCTCGATCATTCTTAGTTTTTAAGAAAAATATAAGATTGAGAATGAAGTATTTCTATCTGCTAGTTCTACGTTGGGATGAAACCGTTTAGTTTGATTATCGCAAACCTATACTAGGCTTAACTGACTAGTTTTAGTCCTTTCCTGCTAGCTAATGAGACATTTCCTTCAGCAGCTGCGGTTATATGTTCACTCCACCAGCTCATCATCGGACGTCTACGCTCAAGGTAATCTGTACGATTGTAAGCACTCCTGACTTGGTTTTTGTCTACATGAGCTAGAGCGGCTTCAATATCATCAGGAACAAATCCTTGTTCATTGAGTGTTGTACTAGCTAGGGATCTCAAACCGTGGCTTACTAGTCGATTCTCAAATCCCATTCTTTTTAGAGCCATATTAGCTGTTTGGCTATTACAAGGTTTCTTAGGATCTCTATCTGAAGGAAACAGAAAATCTCGATGGCCGCTAATTGGTTTAAGTTCTTCCAATAAGGCAATAGTTTGGTCAGTTAGCGGTACTTTGTGCTCTTTTCTTTTTTTCATTCGCTCTGCGGGGACAATCCAAAGTTTATTCTCTAAATCAATTTCTCCCCATTTAGCACCTGCGGCTTCTGCTGGTCTACTCATAGTGTGTAGTTGCCACTCAATTAGAAAGCGAGTCACTTTCTTAATAGATGCATTCGCGATTGCGTTCATCAGTTCTGGTAGCTCATTGGGCTTCAGAGCTGCCATATTTTTTTTCTTAGGTTTTTGAAATCCAGAATAGATTTTATCAATAGGGTTAGAGGTGAGCTTGCCGACATTAACGGCATATACCATTATCTCGTTTAAGCGTTGACATAAGCGTTTAATTGTTTCAAGACTCCCCTTAGCCTCTAGAGGTTTTAATTTCTTGATAACCGTTTGAGCATCAATCTTAGAAATAGGGCAGGTGCCTAAGTCTGGGAATATATGCAGTTCTAAAGAACGCCAGATATCATCGGCATAGTTTGGCGTGACACTTTCTTTTTTTCTTTCAAACCACTCTTTAGCTAAATTGAGTAATGTGTCTTCAAGTTCTTTTTGCATTTCAGAAAGCTTTGAATCTCTGGCTTCTTTAGGATCAATGCCATCAGCAACAAGCTCCCTTGCTTCTATTGTCTTTTTACGGGCATTAGCGAGAGATAACTCAGGGAAAGCACCTAAGCCCATGTTGATGCGTTTTTTAGTAATAGGGTGGCGGTAGTTGAAGTTCCATAACCGAGAACCATTTGTCCTAACTCGTAGCTGTAAACCGTCACCGTCAGAAAGTACATAATCCTTCTCTTTAGGCTTTGCGTTGGTAATTGCTTTACTTGTTAGTCTGGTTGCTCTGGTTCCCATTGGCTCAACTCCTCAAATAAATGGTATTCCAAATACTAGCATTTATTGCTTGGAATACCACTTGGAATACCTAAGAGTATGGAAGGTAGAGAACGCTACGGACGCTAATGGACTGTAAGTTGTTGATTTTATTATATTGCAGGCAAGAAAAAAGACGCCCTAGGACGTCTTTGAACTTATAATTGGTGGAGCTGGCGGGAGTTGAACCCGCGTCCAAAAATCATTCATCATTGGTACTACATGCTTAGTCGATCTTTAATTTCACCAGCAACCTGCGAACCGACACGCTAGTTAAAGGCTAACCTGAATTGTTATTCGCGCTTTTCCTCTCAGGTGGGAGAATCCGCGCTAGCTAGTTTGGGTTTGATCTCTTATTGGTCCCCGTCTTACGAGCGGAAGCTAGGGTAAGAGAGCTCTGAGCAGGTTATTAAGCTGCTAGTGCGTAGTTTTCGTCGTTTGCGACTATTTTTTTGCGGCTTTTAACGTGGCCAACCGCCCCACGGCATGCACCTCAGACTTCAAAATTCCTGTCGAATCCTAAATCAGCCCCAAGTGTTATTTGCATAGTACCAGAAAAGCTTTGCCTGTCTAGCACTGTGCGTTTAAGTGCTTAAAATTAACGCAAATTACTCTTCATAATTCGTGCTTTATCTCTCGCCCAATCTTTTTCTTTCATATCAGTACGTTTATCGTGCAGCTTTTTACCTTTCGCTACGCCAACTTTAATCTTCGCCCAAGAGCGAGACCAATAAAGCGCGGTTGCGACAAGTGTCATGCCTTCACGGTTAATACGACCGATAAGGTTATCGAGTTCTTTTCTCGACATTAGTAGTTTACGGATGCGTGTTGGGTTCGCCACGATATGAGTACTCGCTTGAGTTAGCGGAGTGATCGTCATACCACTGATGAATGCTTCGCCATCTCGGATGTAGACGTAGCTTTCTGCGATATTGGTTTTGCCTTCACGTAGGGATTTTACTTCCCAGCCTTGTAGCTCAAGCCCCGCTTCTATCTCATCATCGATGAAATATTCGTGGCGAGCTTTCTTATTAAGCGCAATGGTATTACTACCGGCTTTTGATTTTGATTTATTCTTTGCCATAATGGCCTCATTATACGGATTGCACCCTAGTTGGGGAATCCTTTTTATTTGCGCTCTGGCCCAATACAATTAAAATTGCAGTTTGTGTTAATGTAACGCTGTCTTTAACAGGAGTCTATATGCCAAAGGTTACTCGTTCAGCATTAGTGTCGTTTAGTGCCGACCAGATGTTCAGCTTGGTCAATGATGTTGCTCGTTATCACGAGTTTTTGCCAGGGTGTTCTGGTTCACGTGTGATCGAATCTTCAGATTCAGCTATGGTGGCTTCGGTTGATGTATCTAAAGCCGGTATCAGCAAAACATTTACTACGTCTAACCGCTTAGCGGATGGCGCTGAGATCTTGATGGAGCTGGTGGACGGCCCATTTAAGAAACTGCAGGGTGGTTGGTATTTCACTCCGCTCGACGATCAAGCGTGTAAGGTTGAGCTTAAGTTAGAGTTTGAATTCTCTAGCCGAATGATTGAAATGGCATTTGGTAAGGTTTTCAACGAGCTGACGAGCAATATGGTCAGTGCTTTTACTCAACGAGCGAAACAGGTTTACTAAGCCATGACTATTGAATCAGATATGATCCACGTAGAGGTTGTGTTTGCACTTCCGCACGAACAGCGTGTGTTTACCTTGGTAGTGAACAAGAACGCGACCGTGGAAGAGATCATCGCACAGTCTGGCGTTTTGGAGCTGTATCCAGAAATCGACTTAACGAAAAACAAGGTTGGCGTATTCAGCCGTAACGTTAAGTTAGATGCGACGGTACGCGATAAAGATCGTATCGAAATCTATCGAGCATTGTTAGCTGATCCCAAAGAGATTCGCCGTAAGCGTGCTGAACAAGCAAAAGCGGCCGCAGCTAAATCGTAATGCTAAACAAATTTGAGTAAGAAGAGAGCTCGCTATATTGGCGAGCTTTTTTGTGTCCGTTAGCCTGAGAATGAAGATTAATTTGTTACAGGATATTAAAAAGCCTGCTCATGTGAGCAGGCTTTTGCGATTCATACTTTGTCGGCTGAGAGCTTTGTCGACTGAGAGTTCTGTCGACTGACAGCTTTACCGGCTTAGAGCTTTGTTGATTGAAAGCTAGCGAAGGCTTTCGAAGAACTCGTCACTGGCTTCAAAATCACCATTGATCGTGACTAGGGTGCCAGTAGCATCAAAGTTAACGACTAGGTTTTTCTGAATCGGGTCTTCATGGCCTTTAGTGTGGTGATAAATGTAGTACCACGTGTCTGGGTAGCCGTTTTCGATAAGCATTGGTGAGCCCATAACGTAACGAACTTGTGTTTTTGTCATGCCAAACTTGAGCTGATCGACAGCTTCTTGCTCAACATAGTTACCCTGATTGATGTCAATTCGATAAACCAACTTCTCTAGTAGAGAGCAACCGGTCAACATTGTTAGTGCAAGTGGAACTGCAACTAACCACTTTTTAATTCGCATAGTTTGAGATCTTTCTTCGCTAAAATACTGCCTGATAATAAACAAGCTCCAGCAAGAAGTAAAAAGCTCCTTGCGCTTTGAGCTTGTTATGACTGGCAATTTTGAATTAAGTTGCAAAATTGCCAAGAATTTTCGGTAAATTATCAGAAAGTTGCCGAATATGTAACCTAAGCTGCGATTAATAATTCTTTTGCGTTGGCCAGTGTCGACTCGGTAATCTGGCTTCCACCAAGCAAGCGAGCAAGTTCTGAAATGCGTTGTTGCTCATCCAAGGTATGCATTTGAGTTTCTGTTTTACCCGACTTGGTGTTTTTAGCCACGAACAACTGTTGGTGCCCGCAACCTGCCACTTGAGGTAAGTGAGTCACACACATGACTTGAGTCGATTCACCGAGTGTACGCAGCATTTTTCCGACAACCGCGGCCGTTGGTCCACTGATACCCACATCGACTTCATCGAAAATCAGGCTTGGTGTATCCACTTTTTGAGCCGTGATCACTTGAATCGCTAATGATATACGCGACAGTTCACCACCAGAGGCCACTTTAGCAATTGGCTGCATCGGTTGACCTGGGTTGGTGGACACAATAAAGGTCACGTTATCCATACCTAATGGCGATGGATGCATGTTGGTATTGTTCACTTCAATCGCAAACTGCGCTTTTTCCATGCTCAGTTCGTGCATGCTTTGCGTGATCAGCTTGTTGATCTCTTTTGCATAACGAGTACGAGACTTATGAAGTTTCTCTGATTTGGCCACGAACGACTGGTATTGGTTCTCGACATCATTGGCCAATTCATCTAGCTTTTCATCAGAGCAATCCAGCGCTTCGACTTGTTGCAGTAAGTCTTGGTGATGTTTATACAACTCTTCTGGCAACACATGGTGCTTACGCGACATCGACATTACTTTTGAAAAGCGTTCTTCAACGTAAGCCATACGGCCCGGGTCGACATCAATGCTGTCTAGGTAAGTTCTTAGCTCGTTGTTGGTCTCTTCAATCTGAATGATTGCTTCAGAGAGTAGATTTGGCAGCTCAGACAGTCTTTCGTCTAGGTCTGCTAACTGGATTAGGGAGTGATTGGCCGATTGCAGAATACTAAGCGCATTAACTTCTTCGCCTTCGTAAATAAGCTCGATAGCCTGTTGGCAGGTTGAGGCCAATTCTCCGCTATTGGAGAGGCGCTTATGCTCTTGTTCGAGGTCTTCATATTCTTCCTCCCCAATAGATAGCTCATTTAACTCTTTGATTTGGTATTCAAGAAGTTGTTTTTGAGCTTGGTTTTGCTGGCTGTTTTCACGTAACTCTTTTAAGTGGTTATCCGCTTGTCGCCATGTTTGGTAAGCGTTACGAGTCGATTTCAATAGATTCAAATGGCCAGCGTATTGATCAAGCATCGCCATTTGATAGTCACTTTTCATCAACTGATGGTGCGCGTGTTGACCATGAATGTTGATCAGCAGTTGGCCTAGAGATTTCAATTGTGAAAGAGGGACAGGGCTGCCGTTGATGAATGCGCGAGAGCGACCTTCTTTTGAGATGGTTCTACGTAATATGCATTCACCGCCATCAAGCAGTTCATTGTCTTCTAACCAGCGGGTCGCATGCAGATTGTTCTCAAGTAAAAAAGCGGCACTGACTTCGGTTTTTTCTTCACCTTGCCTAACCATTCCTGCATCTGATCTTCCTCCAAGACATAAGCCTAAAGCATCGATCGCGATAGATTTACCTGCACCCGTTTCACCGGTGATTGTTGTCATGCCTTTAGAGAGTTCTAGCTGTAAAGACTTAACAATAGCGAAATTATTAACACTTAAATGAGCCAGCATTTTTATTTACCTGTATAACTGAACAATACTGTATATAAGCTCAGTATATACTGTTTCTTTATACAGTAAAGTCGACAGGTGAAATTTTTTTGTGATAGCTCTCAGAATTGAGGTTGGCTGTAGATCACTGAAACTGCTATAGATTCCCAATACAGTCGTTCCTCCCTTTTGGGAATGACGGTGTGATGGATTGGCGGGAAGATAGAGGTGGCGGGCTTTTGTTAGGAAATAAAAAAGGCTGACGAATACGTCAGCCTTTCAAGTTTTCGGTTATTACTGGAGCTTTTGTTCTTTTAGAACAGCTTACTCGACCAGCCTAGTTTGTTACGCAAGACATGGTAGTAGTTGTAGTCTTTAGGGTGGATAAGCTTAAGTACATTAGGGCTTTGGTAAATGTGGATCTCATCGCCAGGAGAAACAGGCAGCGAGATTTGACCATCGCAGCTGACCTCTTGAGTTCCGCGGTTATCAGGCGAGACGATCAGCTTGATTCGACGCTTTCCATCAACTACTAATGGTCGGCTTGAAAGTGTGTGCGGGAACATTGGCACTAATGAAATGGCATTTAGGCTTGATGACAGAATAGGACCACCGCCAGAAAGCGAGTAGGCCGTTGAACCCGTTGGAGTTGATACGATTAAGCCATCAGAACGCTGTGAAAAGGCGAAGCTGTCATCGATATACACTTCAAACTCGATCATGTGCGCAACTTGACCTGGGTGAAGTACGGCTTCATTGAGTGCGGCGTTGTGGCTTTTTATTTGGCCGTGGCGATGTATCTCTGTTTCGAGTAGGAATCGCTCTTCTTCCATAAACTCACCTTTAAGTACATCGGTGAGTGAGGTTTGGAAGTTTTCAGGGTTCAGGTCTGTCAGAAAACCTAAATTGCCTCGGTTAACACCGATGACTGAAATATCGAAACGCGACAAAATACGAGCGGCACCCAACATATTGCCGTCGCCACCGACAACAATCGCGAGATCTGCACGTTTTCCTAGTTCAATTAGGCTAGAAAAATGTTCTTTGGGGATATCGTCTAAAATAGTGGCGAGTCTGTCATCAACAAACACTTGATAACCCTCAGCACTTAACCACTGATAGAGCTCTCTATGAGTCTGAATTGCTTGCTGATCTCGAGGTTTACCAATAATGGCGATGACTTCAAATGGCTTTTTCATAACGTTTCCAAACGAATTAGGCTTGAATCAAAATTCTTCATCCCCATAATAAAGGCAAGTTGAACGTCTATGCGAGTGTTTTATATCAATTTGGGGTGCAAACACACCTGTCACTTGCATTGAAAACGAATTCTGGAGAGATCATGAGCAACGAAGAAAACAAAGTAACGGAAGAAGAGCTAGATCAAATCATTGCTGAAGCTGAGAAAGTTGAAGAAGCTGAGCTGAATGAAGAGTCTGTTGATGAGCAAGAAGCAAAAATCGCTCAACTAGAAGCTGCACTGCTTTCTAGCGAATCTAAAGTGAAAGAGCAGCAAGATTCTGTACTACGCGCTAAAGCTGAAGTTGAGAATATGCGTCGTCGTACTGAGCAAGAAGTGGATAAAGCACGTAAATACGCGCTAAACAAATTCGCTGAAGGCCTACTGCCTGTTATCGATAACCTAGAGCGTGCAGTACAAGCTGCAGATGCTGAGAATGAAGCGGTTAAGCCAATTCTTGAAGGCGTTGAGCTAACGCACAAAACGTTCGTAGACACAGTGGCTAAATTTGGTCTTACAGAGATCAACCCTGAAGGTGAAGCATTCAACCCTGAATACCACCAAGCAATGTCTATTCAAGAAAGCCCAGACCACGCGTCAAACACTGTGATGTTTGTTATGCAGAAAGGCTACGAGCTTAACGGCCGTGTTATTCGCCCTGCAATGGTAATGGTTGCTAAGTAATTGAGTGGCCGTTTACCAAGCAGTTGATTGTTGCAATTGTGAAGTAAGAAAATAGCGGCGACAAAATAATTCACTGGTTAACGTGAAATGAAAAGAGAGGCATATGCCTCTCTTTTTTTATGCCTGTAACTTGAGAGTCCACGTAAATAGTCATCAAAATCGCATTAAGAATGTCGTTCTTTTTATTTTATCCAGATCAACGATTTAGAGTTTTATATTATGAAACTGGTTGTTAATTGAGAAATGTTTTGATGTCACACTTGTAATGTTTTTGTAAATAAATGCTTTTAATTGTTATTTTTGTATGTAAAATCCACTGCGATATAGCGATTTTAGTCGCATATATAACTATAAAAGTACAAATTTTAAACACAACAAACTGGAGAAGAACGATGGATAAATCGCTCTCAAGTAAGATTTTTGTAGGCTTGTTTGCTGGCCTAATTATTGGTACTGCTATTCAGTACCTATTCAGTACCTATTCAGCGGCATTGCTATTTTTGATACGTACCTACTCGGCGCAGCTGAAGGTGCTGGTGGTATGTTCGTATCACTGATCAAGTTGCTTGTAGTACCTCTTGTATACGTATCTATTGTTTGCGGTATCGTTGAGCTAAAAGATATTCGTTCATTTGGTCGTCTTGGTGGTAAAACCTTTGGTCTTTACATTATTAACACCATCATTGCGATTTCAGCAGCTCTAACGATTGGTCTTATTTTCCAACCGGGTGCTGGTGCGAATCTAGCGGGTACAGTGTCTGAGACAATTGCGCTTACAACAACTGAAACGCCAGATATCTTCTCTCTTGTTGTTAACATCGTTCCTAGCAACCCTGTAGAAGCATTTGCAAGTGGCGACATGCTACAAATCATCTTCATGGCTATTCTGACTGGTCTTGCTATCCAAGCTCTTGATTCTCGTGGTGGCCCAGCTATCAAGACGTTCAAGATGGCTAACGAAATCATGATGAAGCTTATCGGCCTAGTAATGAGCCTTGCGCCATACGGTGTATTTGCTCTGATGATTCAACTGGGTGCAACACTTGATGCAAACACGCTAATGTCAGTTGCTGGCTATGTAGCGCTTGTTGTAGCAATGCTCGTGTTCTGGATTTTCTTCTTCTATCCAATGATGGTTGGTTCATTCACTGGTATTTCTCCAAAGCAGTTCCTACGTGCAACTCGTGAGCAAGTTCTATTCTCACTATCTACAGCAAGTTCGAACGCGACAATTCCAGTAACAATGCGCACTCTAACGGACAAACTGAACGTATCTAAGTCAGTAGCAGGTTTCGGTGTACCACTGGGTGCAACAATGAACATGTCTGGTGTATCTATCTACATCGCACTAGCAACTATGTTCGTAGCAAACGCATTTGGTCAGCCTATCAACACTGCTGACATCTTTACTCTAGGTCTAACTATCTTGCTACTGTCTATCGGTGCTGGTGGTGTTCCTGGTGGCGGTGTGGTTATGGTCGGTGTTCTATTGCACCAACTAGGTTTGCCACCAGAAGGTCTAGCGATTGTTGCTGCTGTTGACCGTATCTGTGACATGTTCTGTACTTCTTCTAACGTTGTTGGTGATACTGCGGTTAACACTATCGTAGCGAAATCTGAAAACGAAATCGGCGTTGAAGCTAACGAAGAAGCTGAGCTAAAGAAAGCTGAAGCATAATTCTTAATTAAGAATTCGATAATCAGAAGCCTCGCCCAATTGGAGCGGGGCTTTTTTGTGTCTGCTGATCGGTGCTTTGGTGCTATTGGATGAGTTGGTTAAAGAGGAGTGAGTCAAAGAGCAGGGAGCTGGCGTTAAGTCTCATTTTCTATCTTTATTCGAATCGTATCGATCATCAATTTTCAATATTTAACCTCGATCACATATAATAATACAATATTATTTTATTGTTTTGGCAACCTACATTCTGACGACATAAAGGAAACCAAATAATGAAGTTGTCTTACCTTAGCTTACTAACGGCAAGTCTTTTAGCGGCTCCGGCTCTTGCTTCTAATCACGATGTTGGTCAACAGTTTGACCTTGATCCTGCAAAAGCGCCTGCCCAAAACTTCGATTTATCTAAATGGAAAATTAACTTACCGGAGCTGACGACTGAAGGGTCTAGAAAAGGCAAAACGTTAGAGATAGGTAAGAAAGAATTGTCGAATGTAGACACACCTTACGTTCACCCTAAATGGTTCTACACGGATTCGGACTCTGGGGCGATGGTGTTTGTGGCTCCTAATACGGCACCTACAACGCCAAACAGTAAGAATACTCGCAGTGAACTAAGAGCAATGCTAGCGGATAGCTACTCTGCTCCGAGTAACAATTTCGCTATTTCAAGCCATGAGAACGCTGAAGAGTTTGGTTCTATCGGTGGGCAGATGACGGCGACACTTTCTGTTGATCAGGTAAGCACCAGCGGTAACTATAAAAAAACAGGCGCATTCTCAGTCGTAATCGGTCAAATCCACGGCTCGGATAATGAACCTCTGAAAATTGTTTACCGTAAACTGCCAGAACATGAGCATGGTTCGTTAACGTGGAACTATGAATTAAATCCGCCGACAGAGATGAAGAATGCGAAGGATGAAAATGGTAAGAAGCTTCGTAAAGACATTCGCCATGATGTATTTGGCCAATACAATCTGAAAAAAGGCAGCTCGGATCCTACTGATGGTATCAAGCTAGGTGAAGTATTCTCATACGATGTGAATATCAAAGATAACATCATGCACTTAACCTTTACGAAGAATCCAAACTCAGCCGATCCTATTGTGAAGACCTATGATGTTGACTTGGCAAAGGGCAAATATCAGGGTCATGATATCGATCTTGGCTATGGTCAAGATTGGATGTACTTCAAAGCGGGTGCGTATAACCAGTGTAATACTAAGAAGTCGAGCTCTGCCTGTGAGTGGCGTGGTATGGAAGCGGGTGATTACACCCAAGCAAGCTTCTACCAGTTAGTTCTTAATCAATAATATTGCCGAATCACAAATAGTGCGGAATCAATAACGGTTCAACTCGTTGTTATTTGAAAAAGACCTTCCATATGAAGGTCTTTTTTTATGCGAGATAGAATAGGGGAGACATTTTATTTATGAAGATTCACGCGTGAATATGTCAACTTTCGAGCCTTAAGTAGTAAGGGGTAAGCCACTTTTTACCTTTAAGTTGAAAGATAGGGGGAAAAATAGATTTTTTTTACCTATTTCCCTTGAAAACTAGTTTGCAGCCCTTATCTATGGTGCATACGAAAGCAAAATACATTTGCATTTAAATTTTGTGTATTAGGGTTGAATCCCTGATTACTACCCCCCACATAGTGGGTATAGCAAAAAACTAAATAGAATTTATTCGGAGAAAGCCTGATGGGTCGAATCATTGGTATTGATTTAGGTACTACTAACTCTTGTGTTGCTGTTCTTGACGGTGACAAACCACGCGTATTAGAAAATGCTGAAGGCGAACGCACAACAGCATCGGTAATCGCATACACTGAAGGCGAGACGCTAGTTGGTCAACCTGCGAAACGTCAAGCAGTTACTAACCCTCAAAACACGCTATACGCAATTAAGCGTCTAATCGGTCGTCGTTTTGAAGATGAAGAAGTTCAACGCGATATCGAAATCATGCCTTTTAACATTGTTAAAGCTGATAACGGTGATGCATGGGTTGAAGCGCAAGGCCAAAAAATGGCTGCTCCTCAAGTATCTGCTGAAGTTCTTAAGAAAATGAAGAAAACAGCTGAAGACTTCCTAGGCGAAGAAGTAACTGGCGCAGTAGTAACTGTTCCTGCTTACTTCAACGATGCTCAACGTCAAGCAACGAAAGATGCTGGCCGTATTGCTGGTCTAGATGTTAAACGTATCATCAACGAACCTACTGCAGCTGCTCTGGCTTACGGCCTAGACAAGCAAGGTGGTGATCGCACTATCGCTGTATACGACCTTGGTGGTGGTACATTCGATATCTCTATCATCGAAATCGATGAAGTAGAAGGCGAGAAGACTTTCGAAGTTCTTTCAACTAACGGTGATACTCACCTTGGTGGTGAAGATTTCGATAACCGCATGATCAACTACCTAGTAGATGAGTTCAAGAAAGAGCAAGGTATCGACCTTAAAGCTGATCCACTAGCAATGCAGCGTGTTAAAGAAGCAGCAGAAAAAGCGAAAATCGAGCTTTCTTCTACTACTCAAACTGACGTAAACCTACCTTACGTTACTGCTGATGCGACTGGCCCTAAGCACATGAACATCAAAGTGACTCGTGCGAAGCTTGAGTCTCTAGTTGAAGACCTAGTTCAACGTTCTCTTGAGCCACTAAAAGTTGCTCTAGCAGATGCTGACCTATCTGTAGGCGAAATCACTGACGTTATCCTAGTTGGTGGTCAGACTCGTATGCCTATGGTTCAAGCTAAAGTAACTGAATTCTTCGGTAAAGAGCCACGTAAAGACGTGAACCCTGACGAAGCTGTTGCAATGGGTGCTGCTGTTCAAGGTGGTGTACTAGCTGGTGAAGTTAAAGACGTTCTTCTTCTAGACGTTACTCCTCTATCTTTCGGTATCGAAACGATGGGCGGCGTAATGACTAAGCTTATCGAGAAAAACACAACTATCCCTACTAAAGCGGATCAAGTGTTCTCTACAGCTGAAGACAACCAAAGCGCAGTAACTATCCACGTTCTTCAAGGTGAGCGTAAGCAAGCGACTTACAACAAGTCTCTTGGTCAGTTCAACCTAGAAGGCATCCAACCAGCACCACGTGGCATGCCACAAGTTGAAGTAACATTCGACCTAGATGCTGATGGTATCCTGAACGTATCTGCTAAAGATAAAGCGACAGGTAAAGAGCAGAAGATCACTATCCAAGCATCAGGCGGTTTGTCTGAGGAAGAGATCGAAGCAATGGTTCAAGAAGCAGAAGCTAACAAAGAAGCTGACAAGAAGTTCGAAGAGCTAGTAACTGCACGTAACCAAGCTGACCAAATGATTCACGGCACTAAGAAGCAAGTAGAAGAAGCTGGTGAAGCTCTACCTGCAGACGAGAAAGCTAAAATCGAAGCAGCTATCGAAGCTCTAGAATCAGTTAAGTCTGGTGACGACAAAGAAGCTATCGACGCTAAAGTTCAAGAACTTATGCAAGCAGCTCAAAAGCTAATGGAAATTGCTCAACAGAAAGCTCAAGCTGAACAAGCTGGTGCTGACGCTGGTGAGCAACCTAAGCAAGACGACGACGTGGTAGACGCGGAGTTTGAAGAAGTTAAAGACGACAAAAAATAATTTTTCGTCGCTATAACACGTGATTTCTGCGTCGAAGGTACTCACTTACACTTGTAAGCTCCGTGCCTTCTCCTTGAACTAACGTGTTTTAGCTTAGAAAAAGTCGTTTTTCGATTTCTAAATATACGGGCGTCAGAGGTAACTCTCACGCCCGTAAATTTGTATTTAGACTTGTCGATCTAGATAATAGCTTTATTCGGCGTTTCAGCCGGCAGAACTTTTATCTAGATTGATACACAGACTACTGAAGTGATCATTCGGTAGTAGCAATTATTTGGTGACCTAGAACATGTCAAAACGTGATTTTTACGAAGTATTAGGCGTAAGCCGCGATGCATCAGAGCGCGATATTAAAAAAGCGTACAAACGCTTAGCGATGAAATTCCACCCGGACCGTAATCAGGGTGATGACAGCGCAGCAGACAAATTTAAAGAAGTAAAAGTAGCGTACGAGATCCTAACCGATGCTCAAAAGAAAGCAGCTTACGACCAATACGGCCACGCAGCTTTTGAACAAGGTGGCATGGGTGGCGGCGGCGGTTACGGCGGCGGTGGCCAAGGTGACTTCGGCGATATCTTCGGTGATGTGTTTGGCGATATCTTTGGCGGCGGTCGTCGTGGCGGCGGTCAAGCGCGTGCACAACGTGGTTCTGATTTACGTTACAACATGGAGCTTTCTCTAGAAGAAGCCGTTCGTGGTGTTTCTAAAGAAATCGAAGTACCGACTCTTGTTGAGTGTGATACGTGTGACGGTAGCGGCGCTAAAGCGGGTTCTTCTGCACAAACGTGTGGCACTTGTCATGGTCACGGCCAAGTACAAATGCGCCAAGGCTTCTTTGCCGTTCAACAAACTTGTCCTACTTGTAACGGTAAAGGCAAGATCATCAAAGACCCATGTAACTCATGTCATGGTCAAGGCCGTAAGCAGAAGACTAAGACGCTTAACGTTAAGATTCCTGCAGGTGTTGATACTGGTGATCGCATTCGTCTATCTGGCGAAGGTGAAGCGGGAGAGCAAGGCGCTCCGGCTGGTGACCTTTACGTACAAGTACACGTAAAAGAGCACAACATCTTTGAGCGTGACGGCAACAACCTTTACTGCGAAGTGCCAGTTAGCTTCACAATGGCAGCGCTAGGCGGTGAAGTTGAAGTTCCTACACTGGATGGCCGTGTAAACCTTAAAGTGCCTGAAGAGACACAAACGGGCCGTATGTTCCGTATGCGTGGCAAAGGCGTGAAAGGTGTTCGTGGCGGCGGTGTTGGTGACCTAATCGTTAAGCTAGTGGTTGAAACACCAGTTAAGCTAAGCTCTCGTCAAAAACAACTTCTTCGTGATTTCGAAGAGACATGTTGTGGCGAAGCAGCGAGCAAGCATAAGCCAAAGTCTGAAGGTTTCTTCAGCGGCGTTAAAAACTTCTTCGATGACCTAACTAAGTAATTGATAGTGATTTGAAAATTCTAAAGCCTGCCAGTGTGCAGGCTTTTTTGTATCTGTAGATCAGAGAAAAGAAGCTCAGAGAAGAAAGAGTCGAGATTTCTCAGATAAATTATCGAGCCCTTTGGGCGTTGCTCTTATCACTTCCAACACGCTTCGGGATCCGAAACACCCGAGTGGTGCAATTCCAACTTATCGGTATTCGAGTCTAAACATTCATCATTTACTTGCTGCGAAAGCGGTTCCGCTTGAATTGAATAGGTGGTGCTACTGGCTGAAATCGTTAACGTGTATCGGCTGGTGTCGGTATCGCAAAACAAACATGTCCCTCCAGAAACAATACTATCAGCGGCCGACGCATAGTTTCCCGTATACAGGGTCTCCATCTCCAGTTGAATCTTGGTCATGTCGGCCATTGCTGTGACTCGATGCGCTTTAATTACATGGCTCGTATAACTTGGGTACGCAATGGCGCCGAGTATCCCCACGATGGCGACAGCGATCAATAATTCGATCAATGTCATCCCTCCAATGTTTAAGTTGTTGTTGTTGCATATATTTCTTCGAATCATCGCGAGTAGTTTCCTTTCATATCTCTGCCTATTTTTCTCCGGTGGTAGCATCGGCGCAAGATTAAATACGGTTACGCATCAGATTACATAGGAAATTGGGAAATGACTCGCGGGTTTACTTTATTAGAGCTGTTAATAACGGTATCGGTGTTATCGATACTGATAGCCACGGCTGCCCCGAGTTTTAGTTCTGTGCTAGCTTCAACGAAAATCAAGAGGCTTGCACCTGAGGTTCATGGCTTCTTAATTGCAGCGAGGTCAGAGGCCATAACTCGGAATCAAGATATTTATTTGTTCTTTTTAGTGTCCGGCAACTCAGGGGCTGTTAATAACTCCGATGGCGATTGGGATTTGGTTTTAAGTAGTTCTGCATCTTATGACCCTACAAATATTCTTATGTGGTTGGATGGTTCTCCGTATCAGGATATAGAAGTGTCCTTTAATTTTTTCAATCAAAATTCAATATCGATCGAGGGTGTCAGGGGCCGCTTCAGCAATGGCAATATTTCGATAGCATCTATGAGTAAATTAACGGAGGTGTTGTCAATAAAGGCATCAAATGTTTCGGGGAGGATTAGGATTTGTAGTAGCGATCCCAATGAAAATGGACGTAACAGTATAGGTCACCACGTGAAGTGGTCAAGTAAAACT